>NZ_JABFAQ010000015.1:79498-275588 GCF_017168275.1 Rhodococcus sp. KRD175 | reverse complement strand
CACGCGAGGCGACTGATCAGCTCCGCAAACGCGCGCGCGTTTGCGGAGCTGATCAGTCGCCTCGCGTGCTCGACGAGTCCTCGTCCACCACCGAATTCGGCTCGTCGTACGTGACGGTGATGTCTTGGAATCCCTTGTTACGCTGCGCTTCTGCTTGACCGGTGTAGGAGTTCTTGTCACCCTCGGTGAGTTCGACGTTGTCGGTGAACGGCGTCAACAGAGCCCGGGGATGCAGGTGGTCGACGCGCACGGCGTTGATTTCGATACACAGCACGATCAGCACCGACGCGACGTACAGGAAACCGAGCAGACCGAGGACGATGGCGAAGATGCCGTTGCTTGCACTCGCGTTGCCCACGACGTAGCGGATGTAGATGCCGCCGAACGACTGCAGCGCCTGCCAGACGACCGCCGCGATCGCTGCGCCGGGGAGTACGTCGCGCACGCTCAGGTCCCGCGCGGTGCCGATTCGGAAGGCCGCGGTGAAGACGGCGGCGTTGACCACCACCGCTCCGACGAGTGCGAGCGCACCACCGGCGAATCCGAACACGCCCGAGGACGCGACGCCGTTCAGCACCGTCAGTCCGATGATCGCCGTGCCGACAGTGCTGAGCAGCAACAATCCGCGCAGCCGACCCTTGATGGGGTCCGGTTGCTCGTTGCGCGGCACCGACCACGCGGTGTTCATCGCGTACTGCACGGCCAGCGACACTCCGAGTCCGCCGTACAGCGACCCGACGACGCCGATGACGATGGCCGTGGTTCCGCCACTGAGGCGATCCGGTTGACCGAGCTGGTCACCGATGACCGGGATCTGACTCATCGCCGAGTCGATGATGCGGGTCTGCAGCTCCGGGTCTCCGGCCAGCACGATGCCCAGCAGCGTGGTGAACAGCAGCAGAAGGGGAAACAGCGACAGGAACGAGTAGTAGGCGATCAATGCCGCGAGGTAGCCGCCCCGGTCGTCCATGAATTTGTAGAGCACCGCCAGCGGGAAACCTGCCGAGGGGTGCCTGCGCTGGAAGTTGTCCACCTTCGCGACCATCATCGGTCGAATGTAGCCAGCGACGAGCCTGCGGAAACGTCGACGCTCCGGCTTTAGGTGTGACCCAGCTCTCACAGTCTGGACGTGCGCTTCGTCGGTCGAGCTCCGACCAACCCTTCGAGAACAACCCGAACCGAGAAAGGAACTCGCCATGAGCTTCATCGACAAGGCCAAGAACGCAGCAGAGGACGCCATCGGCAAGGCGAAGGAAGTTGTCGGCGACGCAACCAACAACAAGGACCTCGAGGCCGAGGGCAAGAAGGATCAGGGTTCGGCCGGCGTCAAGAAGGTCGGCGAGAACATCAAGGACACCTTCAAGTAACCAGCAGCCCCGGAAGGGTCGTCGATCGAATGATCGGCGGCCCTTCGTGCATCCCGCGATGATGCGCCGCGATACTCACCGGACCACCGCATCGCGAACCGTATAAAATCCATTGATCCGGCCTCGAGGTCGGGACAGGGCGTCCAGAAGCAGGCGCACGATCGAGGATCTCGCCGACGCGACGACGTCGACGGTCCACCGCGCGAGAGGATCGTGTGAATGACTGATTCACCGGCCGAGCAAGACACGTCTCGAACGTCCGAAGCACTGTCGCTCGCGCAGTTCGCTCGATCGCTGCGCGACACGCATCGGTCGATGCCGCAGACGCTGAGTGAGATTCTCCGAATGGCGATTCGGCTCATTCCGGGCGCAACCACCGGATGCATCACCACGGTGAACAAGGGTGAGCGCACTGTCGTCGCATCGACGGACCCGATCGCCGAGAAGCTGTGTCGGTTGCAGTACGAACTCGACGAAGGTCCGATTCCCACCGAGGTCCGTCACCTCGACGTCGTAGTGTCCTACGATCTGGCAACCGAACCGCGATGGCCGCAGTTCGCTGCGATGGCCATCGAGGCCGGTTTCAAGTCGCTCTCGGCCTTTCAGCTCTACAGCAACGCCGATGACCTCGGGGCCCTGGTGTTGTACAGCGACGTCACCGGAGCGTTCGACGCCGATGCGGTAGCGATCGGGGAGGCCTTGTCTGCGCATGCTGCCATCGCAATGCTCAGTGCCCGCGACACCGAGCAATTCCGGACCGGCTTGGCCAGCCGGGACATCATCGGCCAGGCAAAAGGCATGATCATGGAACGCTACGACCTCGACGCAGTACAGGCGTTCGACCTACTGGCGAAACTATCGCAGCAACAGAACCTTCCCCTGCACACCGTCGCTCGCGATCTCGTCGACGCCGACCACCCGACGAACTCGACGTTCTGACCCTGCCCGCGGTCAACGCCCTGGCTCCGGTTGGCAGTGCGGACACCACCATGTTCGACGTCGATCGGGGTCGTTCGGCACGTCGGCCTCGACACGAATGACGGTCGCGCACCGCAGACACGGCTTACCTGCTCGTCCGGCGACCCAGTGCGTCCGGCCGCGACGGGTGTCGCCGGTGGTGACCTGCATGGCCCCGGGGGTGCTCGCCGAATGCCGCATCGCCCGCTCGAGCAGAGTCACCAATTTCTCCGCGTCGACGCCTGCCGACGGAGCCCAGGGCCACAGTCCACGCAGAAAACACAGCTCGTTCGCCCATAGATTCCCGGGTCCCGCGATGACCCGCTGGTCCAGGAGGGTAGAGACGATCGGCCGAGACCCCTGCGCGAGGATGTTCGATGCCGCACGATCGGTGTCGAACTCGGCGTGTAATGGGTCCGGTCCCAGATGCGCGACCAGCGCATTCATCGAGGCCTTGTACCCGTAGTCGACGACCGGCAACAGGATTCCGTACGCGGCCGGCCCGTCCACCGCGGCCAGCCGCACGCGGACGTCGGGCTGCACCCGCCGCGGTATCGAGCGGCCGGCTCGCACCACCGTCCACGATCCCGTCATGCGGAGGTGGGTGTGCAGCGTGGTGTCGTCGTCGAAATCGGTGAACAGATGCTTGCCGTGCGTCCGGTGCGCGACGACGGTTCGCCCGGCGAGATTCTCGACGGCGTGTGCGGGCACGTTCAGTCGCCCTGCCCGTAGCGTGACGCCGTCCAGCGCTCGCCGCAATCGCGCGGCGAGCGCATGGACGGTGTCTCCTTCGGGCATGGTCTCCGAGTATCCCGAGGGCGGCAGAAGCAATCGGACCGACCGGCGAGAGCGCGTCGTCCTCCTCGCGTCAGTGCGCGGGCCGCCTGACGTATCCGACCATGAAGTCGACCGCCAGGAAGGCGACCAGGCTCAGCCCCAACAAGGGCAGGAACCAGCCGACGGCCACGGCAGCCGTGGCGAGGAGCACCGCGGAGATCGGCGAGATGCGGCGCAGTCCCCCACGCAGAGGCGGCCGGCCTGCGGTGAGTCCAGCGCTCTTCGTGGGGCGACGCTTCCACCACATCATGTAGCCGCGCATGATGACCGATGCCAAGGCGAGTGAAAGCCCAACCAGGGCAATCTGATTGGCCACACCGAACAGCGTGCCCATGTGCAACTGAATTCCCCAGGCCGCCAGCTTGGCTGCCACCGGCCAGTCGGCGAAGTACTGGGTGTCGATCACCGCGCCGGTGCTGCCGTCGATCGAGATCGAGTTGTTCGACATCACCCAGGGCTGACGGGTTTCGGCGACGACGAACGCCACGTCGTCCGACGCCGGGATCGACGCCTCCACCGCTCCGTCGATGCCGTTCGCTGCGGCAGTATCGATTACCGAATCGATGCGGCCGACATTGCTGTCTGTCGCCGACGCATCGGCCGACATGTCCATCGAATGCCCACCGTGGCCCGAGTGATCCCCCGAGTGATCCCCCATGGTCGCCGTGTCGGAGGAACCGATGGTCGTGGCGACGGCAGGGGTCGTCCAGCTCAGCGCCGCGCGGAGGTCGGTGACGTTCGCGCCCGCGTAGGTGGACCACGTGAGTCCGGTGGCGGAGAGGAAGATCAGACCTACAGCGATCCAGATACCGGCTACGCCATGCCAGTTCAAGGATCGGTTGCGACCCTTCGATTCACGATCGAAGGTGAGCAGTGTCGCCCGGTCTCGGTTGCGTCGGTAGCGATCGATCCACAGGTACAGGCCGCCGAGCGCGATCACCCACAACCAGGATGCGGCCAGTTCGCTGTAGATCCGGCCCGGTTCACCGAGGTGCAGGTGTCGGTGCAGTTCGGAGATCCACGTTCTGACCGGCAAGGCGCTCGAGGAGCCGTAGACGGCAAGTTCACCCACCGGTGACGCCGTGGCTGGATCGACGAAGACGGCCAGTCGTCGCGATTCGCCGAGGGTCGGGTCGGTGAACAGCACTCGGGTGGTGTCGCCGATGTCGGCAGCGGGTCGCACGGCCGACACGGTCAGATCCGGCCTCTCGGCCTGAGCGGCTCGGATCTGTTGGGCGACCGGGACAGCCGGTCCGGTGGAGTCGACGTGCAGATAGTCGCGGTAGACGAGTTGTTCGATGGTCGGGGCGACGGCGTAGAGGCCGCCGCTCACGGTGGCGATCAGGATGAACGGTGCGATGAGTATGCCCGCGTAGAAGTGCAGACGAAGAATCAGCGGACGCCAGCTGCGAGGGCCGGCCGAACGGGTGGGCGGGGAAGGATCGGCGACGCGTTCCTTTTCCGGTGTGGACATGAGAGCTCGTTTCGTGAGGGCAGGGGTGGGCGCGCGCCGTGGGCACGGGTCGACTCGACGTCGAGCGAATCGTGCTGTGCGCGTGAAGAAATTGCCGCAGCTCTGCTCGCCCCCGCGGTGCAGGAGCGGTCGTGATGGGAGGCTGCGGTCAGTACGACACGGCAGGCGGTCCGCGGTTCCCGGAGCCCGAGAGATCGAGGAGCCGGTGGACGCCGGGTGTGCGATACAGCGGAAGCGGGGCGGCACTCTGCGAGTCGTCGACGACGAGAATTGCCAGTATCGGGAGTATTCGACGAACAACGGTGGCTGCGTGCGAGATCCCACGCTCGGCCCCGTGCACGATCACCGCGCCGACGACGATCGCGATCGCGTGGGCCGCAAGCATCTGCTGTGTCAGCACCGAACCGTGGTGATCGCCGTCGACGATCGTCAGCAGCACGTGTCCGATCGTCTGCGCAGCGGCCAGCGTCGCCATCAGCTGCAGGCGAGGCGCGATGACGATCGGCACGGCGGCGGCAGCGTAACCGAGTCCCGCGCACACCAGAGCCAACAGGACGAACGCGGCGTCGGAGGGAAACATACCGCCGCCGACCGCGTGCGCGGTGGCGGTGATCGTTGCCGTCAGAGCGCCGACGGCAGACCCGCGCAGGGCTGCGGATCCGTCCGGGGTCGCGGGCACGAACAGCAGACTACTACCCGTTTCGGTAGACACAGTGACGTCTTGCTTCTGTCGCATGGTTTGTACGCGAAAACCGATCCAGCGGTCTTTTTCAGGTCCGTTATGGTGATCGCGGGTATCACGCCACGTTCAGAGAGGATTGCCGTGCCGGACAGTTCGGATGTGGCTCAGGCCCGTGTGTTCGCCAACATGCTCGCGGCCGAAATTGCGTCGACATCGAGCCGAATCGAGGTCTCCGAGAACTACGCCCACAAGGCCTTCAGGGTGGGCGACCCCCGCAGCGCGAAGTGGCACACCGACGAGGCCCGCGCTCAGAAGCAGGCGCTGTACGAATTGCACCGCCAACTGGACGCACTGCACAGCCGCTTCCAGATCTCGAATGGTGAACCCGAACCCGTGTGCTGACGTCGGCTCGGTGTGTGAGGGCGCCTGGTCCGGGGTACCGCGACAAGATGGTTTTCGACAAGACAGACAACGGCTCGGGGGCCGAAAGCGAAGGACAACGAACGATCACGATCGGGTTGGTGGCCGACGAGGGATTCGCGTCGACGATAGCGGCCGCCATCGAACAGGAACTTCCGCCCACCATCACGATCGACGGAACCGATGCCCGACTGGACACGGCCCGGCCCGCAGTCACGCTGCCTCCCACCGAGGCAGGTTCTGCGCCGTTGGGTCAGTGGCTGGAGGCCATTCAGGCCACCAACACATTCGACCTGGTGCTCTGCATCTCCGAGGTTCCGCGACGCGTCGGGGCCAGCCCCGTCGTCGCCGAATTGCGTGACGGTTCGACCGGTGCTTTGTACGTACCCTCGTTCGGCACCATAGGAGTACGGCGTCGCGCTGTGGCGGTGGCCATCGCCATCGTGCACGATCTCCTCCGCAGCGATACTGCCTCGCGGCCACACCTGCGACGGTCGATGTCCAAGTGGGCTCCGGGCCCCGACCCCGACGGTGGCGGCGAGCGAATCCTGCTCACTCCCGGCATGTTCGGCCGAACACGCATGATCATGGGCATGATTCGCTGCAATCGGCCGTGGCGTCTCGTCCCCGCACTGTCGAGCGTGCTCGCGGCCGCGAGCGCCGCGTCGGCGTTCGGTGTGTTCTACGCGAGCATCTGGCAGATGGCGGCCTCGATGACACCTGCCCGGCTCACACTGATCGGCGTCGCCGCCATCGTGGCCATCACGGTGTGGCTGATCTTTCCGCACGGCCTCTGGGAGCACCGACGGTTCCGCTCCTCGACCACCGATCGCTGGATATACAACTCTGCCACTCTCGGCACCGTCGTGGCCGGCGTGCTGTGTATGTATGCCGTTCTGTTCGCGGTCGTGTTGCTCTCTGCTGCCGTGGTGATCTCGCCCGAGTTCCTCACCGCTCAGATCGGGCGAGAAGCAAATACGGCGGACTACCTGTCACTGGCCTGGTTGGCGGCGTCGTTGGGCACGGTCGCTGGAGCAGTGGGCTCGTCGGTGTCCGATCGCAGCGACATCCTCAACGCTACGTACGGCCACCGAGAAATGCTCCGGCGCCAGCACAGCGCAGAACGGTCACGCGCGGAAAAAGCCGGGTCCGAAGAATTCAGCAAAGCCCAGCCCTAGGCCGGGTCACCGGGGTGCCGTCGCGACGACGGAGAGCACAGGACCTGTTGGCCGAAATGTAGCGTGCGATCTCGCGGGAGTAGCCAATTCGTCGCGTGTGCTTTCGGGCCGATCCCGGACAGAATCGAGATCGCACGGCCGAATCAGCAGTAATGCAACCAAAGGAGCCCGACAGTGCCCACTCTGGAACGCGACGTCGCTATCGTCGGGGCCGGCCCTTCCGGCCTGGCCGCAGCAACCGAGCTCCGCAAAGCAGGATTGTCCGTCGCCGTGCTGGAAGCGCGTGACCGCGTCGGAGGACGTACCTGGACGAACACCATCGACGGTGCGAGCCTCGAAATCGGCGGTCAGTGGGTCTCACCCGATCAGGAATCTCTCATCGCGCTGATCGGTGAGCTCGGCCTCGAGACGTTCGACCGATACCGCGAGGGCGAGTCCGTCTACATCTCCGCCGCGGGCGAGCGCACCCGTTACTCGGGTGACTCGTTCCCCGTCGACGAGACGACCGAGAAAGAGATGGACCGACTCGTCGCACTGCTCGACGACTTGGCCGCCCAGGTCGGCCCCGAGGAGCCGTGGGCGCACCCGCTGGCGCGTGAACTGGACACGATCTCGTTCGAGCAGTGGCTGATTCGTGAGTCCGACGATGCCGAGGCACGAGGAAACATCGGCATGTTCATCGCCGGTGGCATGCTCACCAAACCTGCGCACGCGTTCTCGGCACTGCAAGCAGTCTTGATGGCCGCATCGGCGGGATCGTTCTCGCACTTGGTAGACGAGAACTTCATCCTCGACAAGCGCGTCGTCGGTGGCATGCAGCGGGTGTCGATCCGCATGGCGGCCGCCCTCGGCGACGACGTCATCCTCGCCGCGCCGGTGCGAACGGTGCGGTGGAACTCCGACGGCGCAACAGTATTCGCCGACGGCGACATCGAGGTACACGCCAAGCGGGTCGTTCTCGCCGTTCCGCCGAACCTGTACTTGCGTATCTCCTACGACCCGCCACTCCCGCGTCGCCAGCATCAGATGCACCAGCATCAGTCCCTCGGACTGGTGATCAAAGTCCATGCCGTCTACGACACCCCGTTCTGGCGCGAGGACGGGCTGTCGGGGACCGGCTTCGGTGCCTCCGAGATCGTGCAGGAGGTGTACGACAACACCAACCATCAGGACAGCCGCGGAACACTGGTCGGCTTCGTGTCCGACGCCAAGGCCGACGCGATGTTCGAGCTCGACGAGCAGGAGCGCCGCGCGAAGATCCTCGAATCGATCGCACATTACCTGGGGCCCAAGGCAACCGAGCCGGTCGTCTACTACGAGTCGGACTGGGGTTCGGAAGAATGGACCCGTGGTGCGTACGCGGCCAGCTTCGATCTGGGGGGTCTGCACCGCTACGGCAAGGACAGCCGCACCCCCGTCGGCCCGATTCACTTCTCCTGCTCCGACATCGCCGCGGAGGGCTACCAACACGTCGACGGCGCAATCCGCATGGGTCACCGCACCGCCGCGGACATCGTGTCGACAATCGGCCACGACATGCCCGCCGCTGCGTGTGGGAGGCAGTGATGCAGTGGCGGATGCCAGCGGAAGGCGCTCGGCACGAACGGACGTGGATGGCCTATCCGTGCGAGGGGTATTCGCTCGGTGACACGCCCGAGGAGCACCACGAGGCTCGCACCACGTGGGCCGAGGTCGCGCGAGCCGTCGCACGATTCGAGCCGGTCACCGTCGTCGTCGACCCCGCCGAAAGTGCCGTCGCACGCACGTATCTGACTTTCGAGAGCGCTTTCCCCATCGACATCCTCGAGGCACCGTTGAACGACGCCTGGATGCGCGACATCGGGCCCACGTTCGTGCTGTCCGAGGACGGCCGTGTCGGCGGCGTCGACTGGGTGTTCAACGGCTGGGGCGCGCAGGACTGGGCGCGCTGGGACAAGGACTCGAAGATCGGCGCGCTCGTCGTCGAGAAGTC
This sequence comes from Rhodococcus sp. KRD175, assembly GCF_017168275.1. NCBI lineage: Bacteria > Bacillati > Actinomycetota > Actinomycetes > Mycobacteriales > Nocardiaceae > Rhodococcus > Rhodococcus sp. KRD175. The sequence goes on along the minus strand of NZ_JABFAQ010000015.1, from coordinate 266,701 downwards.
CGGTGCCGAGATGATCGATTCACCGATCGTCAACGAGGGCGGCGGTATTCAGGTGGACGGACTGGGAACGGTTCTCGTCACCGAGACGGTACAACTCGATCCCGGTCGCAATCCCACGCTGTCGAAGGCCGATGTCGAGGCCGAACTTGCCCGCACGATCGGCGCCACCACGGTGATCTGGCTTCCTCGTGGACTCACCCGTGACGCGGACGAGTTCGGAACCCGAGGCCACGTCGACATCGTCGCTGCCATCCCCTCGCCCGGCGTCGTTCTGGTGCACGACCAACGCAATCCCGAACACCCCGATCACGATATCAGCAAGGCCGTGTTCGAGATCTTCGAGAACAGCACAGACGCACGCGGTGAGAAATGGACCATCGTGAAAGTTCCGGCACCGGAGATTCTCCGCGACGAGGAGGGCTTCGTCGATTACAGCTACATCAACCACTACGTCGTCAACGACGGTGTGATCGCCTGCAGCTACGGCGATCCCGCGGACGAAGAGGCTGCTGCCATTCTGTCGGCGGCATACCCGGGCCGCACCGTCGTCACCGTCGACGCTCGGCCACTCTTCGCCCGCGGGGGCGGAATTCACTGCATCACACAGAACCGGCCACAGGCTCAGACGGACTGAGTGGACGCGGGGCAGGTGCCGAGTCGTGATTCCACGCAGATCGGTGTGATTACCCGATCTCGTGGTACCCCTGGAGTATGAGTGAATTCGCGACGGGACCGGTAGCTGCGTCCGACAACCCGCCTTCATCGGTCCCATCGTCATGGGGACTGGAGTCAACGTTGGTGGACGACGTTCCCGGCTTCACGGTGCCGTGGCAGGGCGCACCTGCACCGGATCCGCGGGTGCTGATCCTCAACGAGAACCTCGCCAGGTCACTGGGGCTCGACCCGTCGATGCTGCGCTCCGAGCAGGGCGCAGGCGTGTTGTCCGGGGCTCTCGCACCGGCCGATTCGACCCCCTCGGCGATGGCGTACGCCGGTCATCAGTTCGGCGGATTCGTGCCGTTGCTGGGCGACGGTCGAGCACTACTTGTGGGCGAGCTGCACGACGAACACGGCCGACGAGTCGATCTGCATCTCAAGGGCTCCGGTGCCACGCCGTTCTCCCGCGGCGGAGACGGGCGCGCGGTGGTGAGTGCGATGCTGCGCGAGTACCTGATCAGCGAGGCCATGCACGCTCTGCACATCCCGACCACTCGGTCGTTGGCCGTCGTCACGACGGGTGAGCAGGTGGTTCGAGAGGCAGGTCCGCAGCCCGGCGCAGTGCTGGCTCGGGTTGCCTCGAGCCACCTGCGCGTAGGTACCTTCGAGTTCGCGGCCCGCCGCGAGGGCCTCGCACACAGCCTGGCCGACTACGCCATCGCGCGTCATTATCCCGAGCTTGCCGAACTCCCGGCAGAGGGCGCGGAGAGTCGATACCTCGCATTCTTCGAGGCCGTCGTCGACAAGCAAGCGCAGTTGGTGGCGCAGTGGATGTCCGTCGGCTTCGTGCACGGCGTCATGAACACCGACAACACGACGATCTCCGGTGAGACGATCGACTACGGGCCGTGCGCGTTCATCGACGCCTACGATCCTGCAACGGTCTTCAGCTCGATCGATCACGGCGGCCGCTACGCGTACGGCAACCAACCCGCCGTCCTGGGTTGGAACCTGGCACGATTCGGCGAAACACTACTGCCGCTGGTCGATTCGGTTCCGGACCGCGCCATCAGCGCGCTGACGACGGTGTTGGACTCCTACGGTGATCGCTACCGACAGCACTACGAGAACCTGATGGCCGCCAAGCTCGGCCTCGATGCGATCGAACCGGACGGCAGTCTCCTCGACGAACTGCACGTGCTTCTGCGGGATCATCGTGCCGACTGGACCCTGACCTTCCGCGCGTTGGCGGAAAATCTGCGGGGCAACGACGCAGATTTTGCGTCACTCGTACCGCACGAGGCAGCTGCACCGTGGCTCGAACGATGGCGCGCAGCGGTGCTCGAGCGGGGCCACGACCTCCGGTCCGTCTCGGACGCCATGGACCGAGTGAACCCCGCGTACATTCCTCGAAACCACATGGTCGACGCGGCGCTGGCAGCAGCGACCGAGGGCGACCTCGCGCCCTTCGACCGCTTGTTGTCGGTCGTGACGAATCCGTTCGACGGTCGGGATGAGCTGTCGCAGTACGCCGGACCCGCGCCCGTCGACTTCAGCGCAGGGTTCCGAACGTTCTGCGGGACGTAGTCAGCTGACCGCAGCAGTTGCGACGCGATATTCGCGTCGCAACTGCTGTGCGGCACAGGGAGTTCGGGCCTACTTCTCGTCGGGATCCAGGGCGTCCTTGATCTTCCCCATGACGCCCTTCTCGGTACCCAGTGCGGCCGACGCGGGATCTCCCTTGGCCCCGTCGTACGTCGCGTACAACTTCGGATCGGGTGCAGGCGCGGCTGCCTTCCCGCCCAGAGGCTGCGGATCGGCGAGGAACCCCATCTGCCGTTTGCCGTCGGGCGCAAGCCGATTCGCCCAGCCACCGGTCGAGGAGAACTCACCGTCCGAGAGGTGCCACAGATCGGTTGCGTGCTCGGATGCCTCCTCGTCGAGAAGTGCACTCGGTGCTACGACGTCCTCGAGTCCGTCGGCTTGCAGCTCTTCGATGGCAGCGAGCCACAGGTTCTGATGGTGCGTATCGCGAGCGAGATTGAACTGCAGCATGGCCTTGACGCCCGGGTCGTCGGTCATGTTGTACAGACGCGCGGTCTGCAGCCGCCCCTGCGCCTCGGCGGCAACGTTCGCACGAAAATCTGCGAGCAGGTTGCCACTGGCGATGATGTACCGACCGTTCCACGGATAGCCGTTGGAATCCGCCGGGAGCGCACCGCCGCCGGACACGATCGCCTGCTGCGGGTCCATGCCGCCCATCACTGCCGCTACCACGGGATCGGTAGCAGCGGCTTTGGTCGACTCGGTGGCCGGTGCACCTTCGAGCAGACGAGCGACCATGGTGGCCAGCATCTCCACGTGACCCATTTCTTCGGTCGCGATGTCCATGATCAGGTCCTTGTACTTGCCCTCCATGCGACAGTTCCAGCCTTGGAACAGATACTGCATGGTCACGGTCATCTCGCCGAATGCACCACCGATGAGCTCCTGAAGCTTGTGTGCGTACACAGGATCCGGCTTCTCGGGCTTGGCATCGAATTGTAGGTAGTCGGTGTGTCGGAACATAGGGACTCCAGTTCGGGTCGAAGTTCGAGCAGGTGACTCGATCCGGCTACCCGCCGAAATTCGCAGCAAACACATTGCACTGCAAGGGTTTAGAACTCGATACACAGGCCGGGACCGCGACTTCTTCACGCCTCGACGACGGACACCGGCGGAACATCCGGGTACACACGGCTTTCCGCAGCACCGTCCGCACGAGGGCCGCGGTGCTATCGACCTACAGGTAAGTCCCCTGCAGTGCGTCCACTGCAGCGACTCGAGGTCGCGAAGGCGTCGTCGCCGCGCCGACGACCCGACCGAGCGAGCCGGCACGCTCGACGTGCACACGTTCGCTGAGCCGTCGCACATTACGGTCGGCAGCGGAGGAGGCCAGGACGACGGTGAGGCGAAACCCACGGCACAACAGCCGATGGGCCGCGTCGACGATGTACGTGGTTGCGGCATCACCGATCTCGGTGACACCGACCAGGTCGACCACCATCGGTCGGTAGGCGAGCACGGACCCCGCCAGGCAGTCTGCCAACAGGCGGGTATTGCCGGGGATCTCGAGTGCGCCCTGCACCGAGACGACGATGGGGCCGTCGTCTCCGCGGTCGACGGACATCGAAAACGACGAGGATTCGGGAATCATGGGCATTGACCTCCACAGATCGAAGACTGTGGCAGGGGAAGATCGTGGTTCGTACCGCAGTCGATTCTGCGGGCGTGGTCTCCACCCAATCACCGTGTAGGATACCCCGACTCGGGCCTGGATGCGACCACCCCTGCGTTCGGCGGGGCCGCGGGCGTGCGCTCGGGACAGGTGCGAATGCACCCGCGAGGCTCTGTATATTATGACCCCGTTCGGTCGAGTCGGGGCCGGGAGTTGACGAGTGGCTGCCTGCTGTCCATGCGGGGGCCCGACCGAAACGAGCCCACCAGATGAGTGACTTTTCCATCGAAGACGACCGTCTTCACGACGCACCGGACGCCTCGGGTTCGGCGTTCGCCCGGATCGGGCAATACATCCAAGCGTTGCGCCGAATCAAGGGGAAGATCCTGACCGGTGCCGACGTCGATGCCGTTCTTCAAGCCGTGTGCTCCGAGGTCGCAGCCGTGGTTCCCGACGCGGATCTCGTCGGCATCACCATGCTCGACGACACCGGCCGACCGCGAACCGTGGCGTCCACCGACCCCGCTGTGCACGACATCGATTCCGACCAGTATCGCGCTGGTCAAGGCCCCTGCCTGCACGCCATCCGCAGCGGACGTATGGTTCGCGCACAGGCGCACGAGGCAGTAGCTCGCTGGCCTCGCTTCGCTGCCGCAGTGGCCGATCTGGGCGTCCACAGCTATTTGTCGGCCCCGCTGACGCCCGACGAGCACCGCCACGGGTCGCTGAACATCTACGGGACGGGTGCCGACGGCTTCGACCCACTCGACGAGGTCTCGGTGGCCCTGCTCGCCACCTCGATCGAGACCGTCATCGCGATCACCGAGCGCGCCCGGTCGGCCGAACGAGAAATCACCGGCCTGCGGACAGCGATGAAAACGAGAGCTGACATCGACCAGGCGAAAGGAATCATCATGGCGATGCGCGGAATCTCCGCCGACGACGCGTTCGCCCTGCTGTCCGAGCAGTCGCAGAACAGAAACATCAAGGTCAGCGAGATTGCGTCGGCGATGATCGAGTCGGTTGCCGAACATTCGAACTCTCGAACCGGCCTGCACGAAGAAACGAACAGTGGGTATGATTCGGACAGCGTGGTGTAGCCCCTGCCCGCAGTCGACAGCGCCGCTCGCACCGGGTTCGCCTCGGTTCTGCAATCCTTGCCGGTCTCGGTTACGCCGCAGTGCGCTGTTCGACGGACATGCCACTGCACAGGGTAAGGACGGTGACCCCCTATGAAACACAACGAGTTGCTCGGGCTCGGCATCGCCAGCGAACACCATGACAACGCAATTGTTCTGCGGGTCAACGGAGAAGTGGATCTCGCGACCGCGTCCGATCTCGCCCACCACATCGAACAAGCGGTCACGGCAGCGCCGGCAGCCGTGATCGTCGATCTTTCGGGGGTGTCCTTCCTGGCCTCCGTCGGCATGAGCGTGCTTCTCGCAGCTCGCCGAAAGGCATGCTGCTCAACCTCGTTGGTGGTGGTCGCATCCGGGCCGACCACGGGGCGGCCGATGCATCTGGTCGGACTCGATGCTGCGATTCCGATTTTCACCGATATCGATTCGGCCCTCGAGTCCGTCGGTTCGTCGCTGACGAAGTCCGTAACCGGAGCATCGGGCTCGTCCGAGTCCGGTGCCGGGTGTCCAGAGTGTGCGACCGGCACGTCGACCGCGGATGTACACACTGCGTGAACCGGTAAGATTTCCACCGCCTACCCGTCGAGATCGCACTAGTCTTGGTCGATGACGACGGGTGACGAGGACGAGGACGAGGACCACCGTGCGTGGAACGACAAAGCGCGCAACGAAACTCCCACTCAGCAGTTGGATCGCAATTGGTCGTCGTTGCTACAGGAACTCCGTGTCGTACAGACCGGTGTACAACTTCTGACCGGGTTCTTGATGACCTTGCCGTTCCAGGCCCGCTTCGACGGGCTGTCCACGGCCGGCCACGTGGTGTATCTGACGACGGTGTCGGCGTCGATGCTTGCGACGATCCTGTTGGTGGCTCCCGTCAGCATGCACCGACTCCTGTTCCGGCAGCGTGCAATAGGGGTCATAGTGCGCGTCGGCAACATACTCGCCATCAGCGGTCTCGCCATGTTGGGAGTGACACTGGTGGGTGCTGCCGCCCTGACGTTCGAGATAGTGCTCGGTGTGCGCGCCGCAGCCCCCGCGGCCGCTGTCGTGGCGTCGACCGCCGTCGCGTTCTGGTTCCTACTGCCCCGGATCCACCGCCGTCGATAACGTCTCGTCGACGGTGCCTCAGGGCCGGCAGTCGACGGCCGTGCGCCACCACCGATCGTCCGGCCCCACCGGCATGGCGCGCTTGTGCCGGGTCTTGTCGAACCAGCGCTCGATGGTGTCCACCGCATCGTCGTCGACGGGTCCGCCCTGCAGGTATGCGTCGATCTGTGCGTAGGTGACGCCGAGTGCTTGTTCGTCCGGGAGCGCGGGACGGTCGTCCTCCAGGTCTGCTGTCGGCACTTTGCGCCACGTCGATTCCGGTGCGTTCAGGTGCCGCAAGAGCTGCGCACCTTGGCTTTTGGTGAGACCGCTCAGCGGAGTGACGTCCGCGCCTCCGTCACCGTATTTGGTGAAGAAGCCCGTCACCGCCTCGGCCGCGTGATCGGTACCCACCACCAGAAGATTCTCCTGGCCGGCGATCGTGTACTGCGCGATCATGCGTTCGCGCGCCTTGATGTTGCCCCGTACGAAGTCCGCGATACGCGGAGTATCCAGCGCCGAGGCGGCCGAGCGCGCCGAGGCGTCGACGGCGTCGCGGATATCGACAGTGACCGTCCGGTCCGGCTCGATGAAGTCGAGTGCGACGACGGCGTCGGCTTCGTCCGCCTGAGTTCCGTACGGCAGACGCACCGCGACGAATGTGGCCTGGTTACCGAGTTCCGCGGCCTCGCGAACGGCCAGCCGAGCGAGCTTTCCGGCCAGGGTGCTGTCCTGTCCCCCGCTGATGCCGAGCACGAAACCCGCTGTGCCACTGACCCTCAAATAATCGGCGAGGAAACCGACCCGGCGGCGGATTTCCTCGTCGGGATCGATCGACGGCCGAACACCCAGCTCGTGCTGAATACGGCTTCGGATACTGGAATCGGTACTCATACTGCGCTCCGATCTCGTTGACGAACAGTTGTCTGCACTCCCCCGGCGTCAGCTACCCGTGGGCCCGTTTCCGCGCGTGGCGCAGCAGGGTATCGAGGGAAAACGCCATGGTCCGGGCCAGAACTTCTTCCGGTTCACCGTCGAAGTGCTTGCATTCGGTGCTCACGTCGCCACGGTCGTACACCGCTGCCCACACCGTCCCCGGTGGTTGGTCTTCCTGGCTCTGCGGCCCGGCTTCGCCGGTGACGGCGATCGTCAGATGTGCGCCGACCAGCGACGCCGTCGATCGAGCCATCGCCGTCGCGGCCTGTTCGCTGACGACCGGGCCGTCGGGGACCTCGAGCAGAGTGTGCTTCACGCTCTCGTGGTACGCGACGATTCCGCCGCGGTACCACTGCCCCGAGGACGGTGCCTTGCCGAGCATGGCCGCGAGATTTCCGGCGGTCAGCGATTCGGCGGTGCCGATCGCGATGTCGTACGTCTGTGCCAGGTCGGCAATCTTCCTACATACCGAGGAGGCGTCGGCCTCGGTCGCTAGACGCTGTTCTGCATCGGTGTCCATCACACACTCTCCGTACCTGATTCGTCGAAGGTGTTCGCCGGATTGTTTCAGCGACTGGTTCTGTGGGCGCGGGGCCGGAGGCTGCAGGGGTTGAACCTCCGGCCCCTGGCTCGACCGCACGGCCCGGGCGCGTACGCCGAGCTGTGTATCGACTTCCACGCACGACGGCAGTCCAAACACGGGGCTTACGACCGATATTCGGGTCCTTATCGCAGATACCGGACCCTTGGCACGTGTTCGCGAGCAGTGCTAATTTCGGATCGACAGTCAGTTCCAGGAGGTGTGTTATGCCGAATCGACGTATCTCTGCGGGGGCAGAGCGACCGGTAGCGTTCTACTCCGACACAGACCGCGCCATGATCGACTTCGCCCTGAGATGGGTCAACCACGGAGGCGGACCGGACGACGAAATCCGGTCCGCCTTCGCGATGTCGACTCAGGACTACTACCGCACCGTGTTGGAGATCCTCGACCGCGACCCCGGCAGCGTGTTCGGCGAGTTCGGCCTCAGCCCTGTCATGGTGACGCGAATCAAAGCCATTGCCAGAAGGCGCATCTGGCTCACCCGGTGATCGGCTCCGCGCTACCGGATGTCGAATCGATCGTTGTCTGCCAGCTTCGCCCACGCGGCCACGAAGTCGTCGACGAACTTGCCACCGTTGTCGGCCTGGGCGTACACCTCCGACAGCGCTCGCAGTTGTGAATGGGACCCGAACACCAGGTCGATCGATGTCGCTGTCCACTTCTGGCTGCCGGAGCCACGATCCGTGCCGACGTAGGTGCCGTCCTCACTCGTCGCCCATTCGGTGTCGGAGTCGAGCAGATTGACGAAGAAATCGTTGCTCAGAACTCCGGGGCGATCGGTGAACACTCCATGGCTCGAACCACCGTGGTTGGCCCCCAAGGCTCGAAGACCGCCGAGAAGAACCGTCATCTCGGGCGCAGTCAGATTCAGCATGTAGGCGCGATCGAGGAACAACACCTGCTCGGGAGTGCTCTCCCCTGCAGCCACGTAGTTGCGGAACCCGTCGGCTCGTGGCTCGAGTACCGAGAACGATTCGACGTCGGTCTGCTCCTGCGTCGCGTCGGTGCGACCCGGCCGGAACGGGACGGTCACCTCGTAACCGGCGTCGCGTGCGGCCTTCTCGACGGCCGCATTGCCGGCCAGCACGATGACGTCGGCGAGCGAGACCTTCTTGTCACCGGCCGCTGAGCCCTCGAACTTTTCGCGTATACCGTCCAAGATTGCGAGCACCTCGCGGAGGACCTCGGGTTCGTTTGCCTCCCAACTCTTCTGTGGCTCGAGCCGAACCCGAGCGCCGTTGGCACCGCCGCGGTAATCGGTGACTCGGAAGCTGCTGACCGACGACCACGCGACACCGATGAGCTGAGCGATCGTCGAGCCCGAGTCGAGGATCGCCGACTTCAACGCAGATGCGTCCGCCTCGTCGATCAGGTCACCGTGCGGCGATGGAACCGGGTCCTGCCACAGCTGAGGTTCGGGAACCCACGGCCCGAGGTACCGGGACACCGGTCCCATATCGCGGTGCAGCAACTTGTACCACGCCTTGGCGAACGCGAGCGAGAGCTCCTCGGGGTGATCCAACCACCTCCGAGTGATCTTCTCGTACGCCGGATCTGCCCGCATGGAGATGTCGGTAATCGCTTGTCGGTGCCCAGCCACTGATCCTCGGGACCCCAGAAGACCTCTTCCGGTTCCCAGATGTCCTCCCGACCGAAGCCGAATCCGAACGTTTCGAACCCCATGGACTCGAGCGCCGCGTTACCGGCGAACACCAGCAGATCGGCCCACGAAATCTTGTTGCCGTACTTCTGCTTGACCGGCCACAGCAACCGACGCGCCTTGTCCAGGTTGGCGTTGTCCGGCCAACTGTTCAGTGGCGCAAAGCGTTGCGCGCCCTGACCCCCACCGCCTCGTCCGTCGAACGTGCGGTAGGTGCCGGCGGCGTGCCAGCTCATACGAATGAAGAGTCCGCCGTAGTGGCCGTAGTCGGCCGGCCACCAATCTTTCGAAGTGGTCATCACCGAGACGACGTCGGCTTTGAGCTCGTCCACGTCGAGCTTCTCGAATTCCGCTTTGTAGTCGAGCTTTTCGCCGAACGGGTTCGATTTGGAGGTATGCGCATGCAGGATGGACAGGTCCATCTGCTCCGGCCACCAGTCCTTGTTCGTCAGCGGTGCGTGCGCCTTGGGCTTCGGCGACTCGATGACCGGATTCTCGCTCTCGCTGGTGCTGGCGGTCTCGGTGGCGGAGTGGGGTGAGCGTGCGTCGGAGGTCACGAATTGTCCTTTCCGATGGGCATTGTGGATGGACGATCGCGGGCTGCGATCGATCGGTCGGATGCACAACTGGGGCACGTTCCCCAGTAGGTCACCTCGGCCTCGTCGAGGACGAAACCGTGATCTCGGGCGGGTCGTGCACACGGTGGCTCACCGGTGGCGCAGTCGGCGTCGACGATGAAACCACAGGAACGGCAGACGATGTGGTGATGATTGTCTGCCACCCTGGTTTCGTAACGTGCGGAGTGACCCGCGAGGCGGATACGACGAACCAAACCCGATGCAGTCAACGCATCGAGCACGTCGTACACGGCCTGCTTCGAGACCGTGGGCAGGGTGGCGCGCGCCAGTCGCAAGATGGTGTCGGTATCGGAATGCGGTTGTGCATCAACGATATCGAGAACCAACTCTCGGGGACGCGTCACCCTCAGTCCGGCGTCACGAAGCATGCTGGCGGAAGTGCTTGCCATGGCTTTCACGATAACCACCTTCGGTCGCATCGTCGATCGTTTCCTGGAATCGGTCGATTGTCGCGGCGCGGGCACGGCCGCCTGCAGACGAGGCCGGCCACCGCGATCAACCCGCGTCCCGTGCCACCGGCGAGTTCCACTCGGCAGTAGTGAAACGGGCTGCGTGAGCAGCGACGGCGGCAGCGTCTGCATTAAGCGAGAAAATCCGGCGTTGGCGTTGCGCGCCGTTCCCGAGGTGCGTCAACCGTTCGAGAGAAGTCTGCACGCAGCGGAGGTCGCCTGCGCTGGTCAGCGCCGGTTCCACGTAGCGGACGAGCGATCGGAGCAGACTCGATGCCGACACCGGTCTCCCGGTGCTCGGATCCACTGCGACGCCGGTCAATCCATCCATGCGGGCACGGTGGTATGCCGCTGCGAGGTGATTGCCGGCCACGACGAGTGCCGGCTCGCCGCGGTCGATGGACCGAAGGGCCGTGACGACGAGACCGCGGACCAGTGCAGCGGACAACACCACCTCCTCGGCGACGGCAGGTACGTCGCCGACCCGCACCTCGACCGTCGGCTGGTGGGAGCTGGGCCGTACATCCCAGTAGAGCGATGCTTCGTCGAGAATCATCCCGGTCTCGATCATCGAGCCGACCAGGTCGTCGTACTCCGCCGTCGAACTCAGGTGAGGGGGCGGACCAGCCGTCGGCCACCTGCCCCACACCGTCGAACGCCAACTCGAGTGCCGAGTGTCGACGCCGTCGTGTATCGCGCTGTTGGACGTCAACGCCAGAAGCGTGGGGAGCCAGGGCCGCACGACATTGCATACCCCGATCGCCGTCTCCTTGTCCGGCACCTCGACATGAATGTGACCCCCACACGTGGCAACGCTCTCTGCCAGTGCCCCGTAGGTCTCGGCAAGACGCCGATAGCGGGAGCCGTCCGAGATGGGCAGGCGGCCACGATCAGCAGGCGCAACCGGCGAGACACCTGCCGCCAGTAAGTGGGCACCCTGCGCCAAGGCCACCGCCGACAGCGTGGCGCGGGTGGAGATCACGTTCTCCCGCAACTCGCGAAGACACTGCAGCGGAGGCGAATTGGCCTCCACCTGCACCTCGGTCAGCTCCGAGACGGCATCGATTCCCGCAGCTCGGGCATGCGCGACGACACCGGGGCCGACCGCCACCGGACGCAGCATGTCGATGTCGGCGAGAAAGAACTCCTCCTCCACTCCAACCGTGGGGACTGCCCCTGCACTCATCGGGCGCTGTCGCCCGGGTGATCGCCGACGACCACCGCGAGATACACCGCGGCGACGATCGTGCGCGGTGCGGAACTGCCGGTCACGCCGACCGCGCAGGCGTCTCGCCTGTGCAGGAATGCGGAACCTCTTCGGATCTCGCCGGTTTCACCGCACTTCGAACGGCGTCCGCGACGCTGCGGACGCACTCCGTACCGAGGTGGACACCACTCGGATCGAGTTGTCGCTGCAGCTCGGGTGTACAGGCGACGATCGCGCGACACCGGTGCGCAGCGAGCCGCGAGGCAGCTGCCGAGAGGACGGGAACCACTGCGGGGTCGACGAATTCGACATCGAGCAGATCCACGACCAGCGACCGCCCGCACACGATGGCCTCCGACACGCATTCGCCTATGACCGGAATTGCCGATCTGTCGATCGACCCGACGATGCGGATGACGACCGGTCCGCCGACGAGTTCGTCCACGGACAGCGCGAATGCGCCGTCCTCGGGATTGTCCGGCCCGCAGAACGACAATCGAATCGATTCCGGATCACTGTGCACCGACCGTAGAAACACCATTGCCCACCTCCACCGGCTCGCGACCGGAGACTGTCGGCTGCCTCTGACACCAGTTCTCGAGAAAACGAGTCTCGGACTATCGGGTGTCGAAGAGCGCGGTCGGGCACATCTCGCAGTCGCTACTTCCTGACTACGGGGCTTCTCCTCAACCGCGTGCAGACAGTGTATACACAATTGCGTCCGGCGAAACCCGCTACGCTGCTTCGATTGTCGGCGGTTGACGGTTGAACCGACCGCAATCCAGTGCGCGGTAGCCGTAGCGAACACGCTCCCCGCTTCGGCCGCAAGGCACGTCGGTTCGGCCCGTTGTGAGCGTTCCAGCGATGGCAACTCCCTCGTGTGAGGTTTCGCAACGCGGCTGCACGTAATAGGGTGTTGTTCGACGCCCAGTTGCGATGACCGTTCTGGCCGCGTCTCGAGCACGCTGACTCCAAAATCGGGTCGGCATATCCCACACCCTTCACCGGTGCCGGGCTATGCGCCCGAAAGGGGCCGTGCGAACCCATCAGGGATCGAATCGATATGCACGTTGCGCTTGTCTCCGAACACGTGAGTCCGATAAATGATGCGGCCGGCATCGAGGCAGAACAATCGGCTGCCCAGCTCGATCGGCTGGCCTCGTCGCTGGCCCGCGCCGGCACCCGAGTCGATGTGTACACCAGGAAGCAGAACCCGGATCACGAGGACGAGCTGCTCACCCCCGACGGTTACCGGGTGGTCAACCTGTCTGCGGGGCCTGCTGTCCCGATGACCGAAGAGGAATCGATACCTCACACAAGTGCGTTCGCCTCCTCGCTCCGCGATCACTTGCTCCGAACGAAACCCGATGTAGCACATGCACATTCATGGGTGTCGGGGCTGGCAACCGTACTGGCCGCCGGCGCGACGGGCGTCCCCACGGTGATGTCGTTCCACGGTCTCGCCGCGACCGACCGATCCGGGCCCCCGACGGCAGGCACCTATTCGGTGGTTCCCCGGGCGGCTATGGAGAAGAAGATCGCTCGATCGACGAGCCGCATCATCGCGTCATGTCCCGACGAGGCCGACATGTTGACGCGGATGGGCGTCGCCAGAGCCAAGGTGTCCATCGTCCCGACCGGGGTGGATCTGAGTGACTTCGATCCATCCGGACCGACTGCACCACGCAGCGGTGCTGCGTGTCGGGTGGCGACCGTCGGGTCGGACGCCGAGGTATCGACGATCATCGAACTGCTCGGAAAACTCGACGACACCGAATTGGTCGTTGTCGGCGGCGAGCCACGCGAATCCAGCGGCGTGGCGCAGCTACGCACGGTCGCCGCAGCACACGGCATGGCCGGGCGCACGGTGTTCACCGGCCCGGTCCGCCATCGCCACATGTCGTCGCTGTTGAGGTCGGCCGACGTGTTCGTCTGCCTGTCCCCGACCGAATCGGCAGGGATCGCCACCCTCGAAGCCATGGCGTGCGGACTTCCCGTCGTCGCATACGGAGTGGGCTACGCCGGAGAGTTGGTGATCGACGGGGTCACCGGCCGCTCGATCAGGCCGGGCGACCGTCGTCGCTTGGCACGAGAGCTGGCCCTGCTGCTACGCAACGAGTCCAGGCGTTTCGAGCTGGGAGTGTCCGGCTCCGACCGTGCGCAATCTCGCTTCTCGTGGGACCGCATCGCCGAGGACACTTCACGCGTCTACGAGGCAACCGCACAGACCGGGTCGACAGTGAACGCCGGGTCGACCCAGCAAGCCGGCTCGACTCACGACCATCCGGTGCCGCCGACTGCACCCTCTCGTCGGCACACGGTGTGAACAGCCGGCGAGCCTATCTGGACGAGCGTTCCTTGTTCGATTCGGAACCGAGGTCGACGAGTTCTGCGGCCAAGGTGGCCACCGGGACGTTCTGGGTTTGCGACAGCCGTGAAATCAAGTCGAACGCCTGTACCGCATCGATTCCGTACCGCTCCATCAACATGCCCTTGGCTTGGCCGATGATGTCCCGTGAAGCCAAGCCGGACTTGAATTGCTCGGTCTTGTTCGCTGCATACAACGCCACCGCAGCGTGGGTTGCGAGCACGCGACCGAGTTCCTCGTCCTCGTCGCTGAACGCATCACTGGTCAGTGCGAACAGATTGAGCGCCCCGATGGTGTCCTCGTTGGTGTAAAGGCGGAAGGACAGGCTGCTGAGAACCCCTGCTCCCACCGCCTCCGGACCGAAACGTGGCCAGCGGGAATCGGAGCGGAAGTCGTTGCACCGCACGAACAGCTCGCTTCGTGCGGCATCGATGCACGGCCCCTCGTCGAGGCGTTCCTGCATTGCGTCCAGGCGCACCGGCAGCTCACTGGTCGCGGCGTGCGACTGGTACTTCTTCGGCCCCGCCACCACGAGAATGTCGGCGCAATCGACCGCGGGTATCAGAGATCGGGCGCTCTCCGTCACGCCGCGCAGAGTCTCGTCGAGACTGGACGGTGCGAAAAATGACCTCGTCGCTTCGGCAATCGCCTGTGTGAGGTCGCGAGCTGTCATCGATCGATCGGGTCCCATACCTGACGATGCTAGTCAACAGGAATCGACCGCTCGACGGTTGAGTCCACCGGAAGCGGGGCATGCAGAGCACAGCAACCAACCGACCGACGATCAGGAGTGCTCATGACCATGCCGACCGATGCAGGTGCAGAGATCCCATCCGAGGGCAGCAACGACGGTCCGCGCAAAGAATCTTCCGACGAGGCTGCAGTCGGTGCTCACGTCGACGAAGAGAACGTCCCACACCCGCCCGAGGACGACACGCAGAACTGATTCACTGGGCGGTCGGGGTCAGACGGAAGATCGGAAACCGCCTGCCCTCGGCCGTCTCCGTGTATTTCGCGAATCCGTCCGAGGCATCGAGGAATTTCTGCCACTGCCGGTCCCACTCGGATTCCGGAATCTCGTCGGCGTCGACGGCAACGGTGCGAATGCCTCCGTCCCCGGGTGTCTCGATGTCGATGGCCGGATGGGCGCGCAGATTGTGCACCCACGCTGGATCTTTCGGTGACCCGGCAGCCGAGCCGACCACCAACCAGCTCTCTCCCTCCGGAATCGCCATGAGCGGGTTGAGCCGCACCGCACCGCTCTTGGCACCGATCGTGTGCAGAACGACGAGCGAATCACCGAAGCCGGCCGTGGACACGTGGCCATTGTTGCTTCGGAACTCGTCGATGATGATCTCGTTGAAGTCGGCCATGGGCCGATTATGCCGCCGATGCGGCGCGGCCACTCCGCTTTTCGCCGGCGTTCGACGGTGTCAGCTTCCCGGTATTCCGTCCTCGTGATCGACGAGCAAAGACAACGACTCCCAATTCTCCTGCACGGCAGCGGCCGCGCCGTCCGCGTCACCCCCACTGCACAGCGTGATGATTCGTTCGTGTTGGGCTATCGAATCGCGGCCCACCAGCGAGGCGAACCGTAGTCGTTCGAGCCGGCGCAGGGTCGGCGTCACCTGCTCGAGAACCGTGACCACGACCTGATTCTGACTCGCTTCGACGGCGACTGCGTGGAACGCGTCGTCACCGGCCAGCGCGAGGTCCACATCGCCTCGGGTGAATGCGGCGGCGAAATCCTTGTTGGCGCGACGCATCGCGGCGATGTCGCGCTTGTTCATCAGCGGTACAGCCGTCCGGACCGCGAGGGCATGCATCGATGCCGCGACCGCCTGCGCGTCCAACACCGCCTTGCGTTCGATGGTCGACACGATGGTCGAACGCCCGGGCTGGGTGTGTACGAGGCCCGCCAGTTCCAGCCTGGCCATGGCGTCGCGAATAGGTGTACGCGACACTCCGAGCCACTGCTCGAGTTCGGCATCCCGCAGCCGCTCGCCGGGCGCGAAGGTGCCGTCGACGATGGCGTCGCGAATCGAGACATAGGCGTTGTCACGTAGCAGCGAGCGCTTGTGTTTTCCGAGCTCGACGGGGACCGGCATGCAAAATATCGTAGCCCACCGCTTTCGCTGGCGAGGCATCCCACGTACAGTATGCGATATATTGCATCCTGCATGACACACCGATCAAAGGAGAACCACGTGGCGATCGCGGACTTCGAGCGTTATCCCCTCACCTTCGGCCCGAGCCCGATTCACCCGATGGAACGACTGAGCGCGCACCTCGGCGGGGCCAAGATCTGGGCCAAGCGAGAAGACGTCAACGCAGGATTGGCCTACGGCGGCAACAAGACTCGCAAGCTCGAGTACATCGTCCCGGACGCTCTCGTCCAGGGTGCCGACACATTGGTCTCGATCGGTGGCGTGCAGTCCAACCACACGCGGCAGGTGGCGGCGGTCGCCGCAAAGCTCGGACTCAAAGCCGTTCTCGTGCAGGAGAAGTGGGTCGATTGGCCGGATTCGGTCAACGACAAGGTTGGCAATATCCTGCTCTCCCGCATCATGGGTGCAGATGTCCGCCTCGATCCGTCGGGCTTCGGAATCGAATTCAAGGACAGCTGGCAGAAGGCCATCGAGGACGTCGAGCGAGCGGGCGGCAAGCCCTACGCCATTCCCGCAGGCGGCTCCGACCACAAGCTCGGCGGACTGGGCTTCGCCAACTGGGCGTACGAAGTACAGAAGCAGGAAGAGGAGCTCGGCGTCTTCTTCGACACGATCGTCGTGTGCAGCGTGACCGGGTCGACGCATGCCGGCATGATCGCCGGGTTCGCCGGACAGGAACGGCCACGTCGAGTGATCGGCATCGATGCGTCCGCCAAGATCGCCCAGACCCGCGATCAGGTGGCCCGAATCGCCCGTAACACTGCAGAACTCATCGAACTGGGACGCGAGCTTCGCGACGACGAGATCACCGTCCTCGAAGGCTGGGCCGGCGACTACTACGGAATTCCCGTCGACTCCACGATCGAGGCAATCAAGCTCACCGGCCGTCTCGAAGGCGTGATCATCGACCCGGTGTACGAGGGCAAGTCCATGGCCGGACTGATCGATCTGGTTCAGCAGGGCGATATCGGCAAGGACTCCACCGTTCTCTACGCGCACCTAGGTGGTCAGCCCGCCCTCAACGCGTACAGCGGAATCTTCTGAGCTGGACTTCGCGGTACCGGTGCCCGAGGATCGACAGGTGATCCTCGGGCACCGAACCTGTTTCTGCACCGGCCGACCCGAGTCGGCACGACGAGCGAAGGTGTACGCATGAGGCAGCGCTCCGACGAGTTGGACTCGCTGAGTTGCCGAATCACGGCGGCGCTGCAGGTCAATCCCCGGGCGTCCTGGGTCAGCATCGCCGAGGCGCTCGGTGAACCCGAACGCACCGTCACCCGACGCGGCAAGGAACTACTCGATTCCGGGGACGTGCGCGTGGTCGGCGTCATCGGCGCGACAGGCGCGGTCGTTCTGCGAGCTCGATGTCACGTCGGTATGGCACGTGCCGTTGCAGTCGGGTTGGCGCGCCGCGACGACACGATGTTCGTGTACGCCACGTCGGGGCACGAGGAATGCGTCGCCGAAGTCCTGGTCGACGATGCCCATCTGGCGGATCTGATGCTCGACGACCTACCCGGCATCACCGGGATCAGACGCATCAGGGTCGATCCCATCACGCGGGTCTATCGCTCGGTCCGCGAGTGGCGGCCGGCGATTCTCAATTCGCACCAGATCGCGGCCCTGACGCCTCCCGTACACGAGGGCTACCAACCGGACGGCCGTGTGGGACCGGAGATCTCGACCCTGCACCGCAGCATTCTGCGCGTCCTGGCCGAGGATGCCCGGACGCCCACCTCGGACATCGCGCGCGTCGTCGGCGCTACCGAGAACACTGTCCGACGCCACATGGACACGCTGGAGCAGACCAACAAATCCCGACTGCGGGTGGTCGTCGAGCCGGCGCTGCTGGGGTATTCGGCGGAAGCCCTTGCCTGGGTCAAGGTTCCGCCTCGACACCACGAAGCACTGGTCGAGCTATTGCTCGCACATTCGGAGGTTCGATATGCGGTGGCCCTCGCGGGCTCGGACAGTCTGCTCGTCAACCTCGCGTGCCCGGACCGAATGGCGTTGCATCGCATGACAACTGCGTCGGACTGGGCCACCCTGGCCGACGCGATCTCGGTGGTGTCGATTCTGCGGGCCACCAAACGCAGCGGCAACCGTCTGCTGGCCGCGGACTCCGCGTCGTACCTGTATTGATCCGGTACGACGCGGCAGTCACTGCGGTCAACGGATCGGTGCGCCGGGGCCGAGCGGGATGCCGAGCATGTACCAGACTGCGAACAACGCCGCCCACACGATCAGCATGCCCAGCGCGACAGGGATGGTGAACGAGGCGAGGGTACCGATGCCTGCATTCTTCTTGTAGCGCTGGATGAGTCCGAGGGTGAGCACGAAGTAGGCCGACATCGGGTCATCGCGTTGGTGCAGGAATCGGCGATTCGGTAGACGGCCTGGGTGGTTTCGGGGTTGACGTCGATGTACATGAGCATCGGCACGAGAACCGGGGCCAGCATCGACCACATGGCCGAACCACTGGTGCCGAGCAGGTTCATCACCAAGATCAGCACCAGCATCATGGCGAACACCACGAGGGGGTGTAATCCCCCGGCTTTCAGCAGTTCCGCGCCCTCGACCGCAACGACGTTGCCGATGCCGGTCCACTTGAAGTAGGCGAGGAACTGCGAAATCGCGAAGAACAGCACCAGGATCGGAGCAAGGGTCTCGATGCCGACGGCCATCGATTCCGGAATCTCACGGAGCTGCCGAAGACTGCCGGTAGTGCGTCCGTACACCCATCCGACCAGGACGAAGGCGATCGCGACGAAGAACGCGATGTTCTGCAGCACGATCGACTGTACGAACCCGCCGTCCTCACCACGCAGCGGCGACGAGGGAGGAAGCAGTGCCGCGACGACGACGGCCACGTACACCGCCAAAGCTGCTCCGGCGCGGCGCATTCCCTTCTTCTCGATCGGCTCGAGATCGAGTGCCAGCTTTTCTGCGCCGTCCTCGACGCCCTCGTCGGCATCGAGATTCATGTGCTTGGCCATCACCAACTCCACCACCAGGGTGATGAAGATCGAAATCACCAGGGACGACGCGAGACTGAAGAAGTAATTGTCCACCGGGGTCACGCTGTAATCGGCATCGACGATCTGAGCGGCGGAGGTCGTCAACGACGACATGATGGCATCGCTGGGCGTGATCAACGGTGACGCGTTGTAGCCACCGGCGATGGCGACGAACGCCACCATCATGCCCAGCACAGGACTTCGGCCCGCTGCCTTGAACGCCATTGCCGCCAGCGGAAGGACGACGATGAATGCCGCGTCGAACATGACGTGAGACATGGTCCCGGCGAAGGCAACCGAGAACGTCACCCACTTGGCGGGCAGCTTCACGATGGTGGCGCGCAGCAGCGTGGTGAGCACACCGGAATGCTCGGCGACGGACACGCCGAGGATGACGGTCACGATGATGGGGAGCGGCGCGAACCCCGCGAAGTTGTCCAGTGCCGTCCCGAAGATCATGGCTACGCCGTCACTGCTGAGCAGGCTGCGAACCATCGACACCTCACCGGTGCTGGGTAGCACCACCCCGGTGCCCAGTGCGGCCAGGATCGCGCTGACCACTGCCAGCACTGCGGCCAGAAGCCAGAACAGCAGGAAGGGGTGCGGCAGTTTGTTGCCGACGCGTTCGATGCTGGACACGAGACGGAACAGTGTCTTCAGTCCCCAGGGCATTCGTGTTTCGGGCGCATCCGCAGTTGCCGGTGGACCGTCGATCTGACTGGACATGATTGACTCTCTTTCGCATACCGTCGGATTGCGACCGAGCCCCGGGCTCGGATGTCCTGCTCACTCAAGTCGGTTCACGTTGCCGATATGTTGCATGTGTGAAATTTTCGGCCGTCTGAGCGAAACCGCCAATCCAACGGCGAAGACGCTCAATGGACGACGATAGCCCGGTGGGCTCCGCGCGGTGGTGCAGTCTTGAAACAGGCTTCCGACAACAACTCCGGCCGATCCGGATCGAAGCGAGGAGTTTCATGACCGGCGACATTCAGTCACTGTCCCTGCGCGCGCTCGCGGCACACATCCGCGATCGCGAGATCTCGGCCCGCGAGGCGCTCGACTCGCATCTGGCTCGCATCGACGACGTCAACCCTGTCGTCAACGCGATCGTGACCTTCGACATCGATGGGGCGACCGAACGTGCGAGTGCAGCGGACCGCGCAACGGTGTCCGGCGAGGCACTGCCCGTTCTGCACGGCGTCCCGATGACGCACAAGGACAACCACCTGACCGCCGGTCTGCGCACGACTTTCGGCTCGCCGATTCTGGCCGACAACGTCCCCACCGAGGACTCGGGCATCATCGCCCGCCTCAAGCGCGCAGGTGTCAACACCACCGGCAAATCCAACGTTCCCGAATTCGCTGCAGGCTCACACACTTTCAATCCGCTGTTCGGTACCACCACCAATCCGTACGATCCGACTCGCAGTGCCGGCGGCAGCAGTGGCGGTGCCGCCGCCGCCATCGCCGCCGGGATACAACCGGCGGGCGACGGGTCGGACATGGGCGGGTCGCTGCGCACTCCGGGATCGTTCTGCAACCTCGTCGGATACCGGCCGTCGTTGGGCCGAATTCCGATGCTGCCCGCCAAGAACCCGTGGGCCTGGATCGCTCGGCAGGGCGTGCTCGCGCACGACATCGAGGACGTGCGCTTTCTGATGCGCGCACTCGCCGGTCCGGATTCGTCCAGTCCTCGTGGTCTCCCGCTGGACGACTCGTACCGCTCGGAGGAAGCCGGCTCGCTGCGTGGGCTGAAAGTCGCGTGGACAACGGATTTCGGTCTCGGCGTACCCGTCGACCGTGAGGTGATCGACGTCCTGAGCCGCCGACTGCACGTGTTCGAGCAACTCGGTGCCAGTGTGGACGTCGATTGCCCGGACCTGTCCGACGCGGACGAGGTGTTCCAGACGACGCGTGCCTTCGACTTCGCCACCGCCTACGGGCAACTGTTGGACGAACACCGGCACCGCATGAAGAGCGCCGTGCAGTGGAACGTCGACAAGGGAATGGCGCTCACGACACGAGACATGATCTCCGCCAACACCGCTCGCAAGAATCTCGATACTGCAGTGCGACAGTTCTTCTCGCGATACGACGTATTGATCGCGCCTGCCGTTCAGGTACTTCCGTTCCCCGCGGACGAGGAGTACCCCGCCGTCGTCGACGGCACCCCGATGAACAACTACCTCGACTGGATGCGGGCCGCTTCGCTGATCTCGGCGACAGGCCTACCGTCACTGTCGATGCCCGGCGGCTTCAGCTCATCCGGCCTTCCGGTTGGATTGCAGATCGTCACCGCCGATCGCGCCGATCACCTGCTGCTTCGGGTGGCACATGCATTCGAAGCCGAGACGGCATTCCACCGTCGTGCCCCCGCATCGGCGGCCGCCACCGTCTGACAGGTCCGACGGGCCGAATTCAGGACCGATCGACCGCGGCGACGATCAGATCGGTCAACTCCCCGATCGCTTCGGCCGGTGTGACTGACCCGGATACGGCACCGTGGGACAACGCGTCTGCGGCCCCGAAGACCGCGGTCAGAGATGGCGTGGACATGCCGTCGGCATCGGTGAACGGACGCAGAATCTCCCGACACCGCTCGAAGTAGGCGCGCTCGGCGGTGCGCTTGACCTGTTCGAGTTCGGGCGAACCTTCGAGTGCCGCAAGCACACCCGTCAATTCCCTCCCCTGGGCCAATGTGCACCCCACGTAGGAGTCGGCAATGGCCTGCGCCCGACCGCGGACCGTCATGGGTGCCGAGTCGAGAGATTCCTCCAGCATCGCCGCCTGCCTGGCATCGAATTCGGTGAACAGAGCGGCAAGAAGTTCGGCGCGGGAAGCGAAGTGGCTGTACACCACCGGTTTCGCGACACCGGCATGCTCTGCGAGCCGTCCGAGAGTCAACGCGTCGGCTCCTTCGGCGCGTACGAGAGCCCAGGACACCTCGATCAACTGGGCGTTTCGATCGGAGCGCGACAGCCTCGTCCGTGCCATTCCGCCACCTCCTTGCTTATGTACTAATAGTAACCTACTGTTCGTACATAGCCGATCTTCCCCAGCCGAAGGAACAGCCATGAACACGCTCGTCGTAGTCTCCCATCCCGACCCGCACTCTCTGACCCATCAGGTCGCTCACTCCGTAGTCGAGGCCATCCGATCCACCGGCACCACCGTGGAGACCGCAGATCTCGCCGCGGAGAGCTTCGATCCACGATTTTCGGCTGCGGATCTGAGCCTGTATCGCGGAAACGGGAGTACACCGTCCGATGTAGCCGAGGAGCAGGCACGGATCGACCGCGCCGAACACCTGGTTCTCGTCTTCCCGATGTACTGGTGGTCGATGCCCGCACTACTGAAAGGCTGGATCGACCGCGTGTTCGTCGAGGGCTGGGCCTACGAATACGGGGACAGAGTATTCGTGAAGAAGCTGGACCGACTCACCATCCATCTGGTCGTCGTCGCGGGAGACGATGCAGACAGCTTCGAGCGCCATGGCGTCCATCAGGCCATTCGAACGCAGATCGAGCGCGGAATAATCGAATACTGCGGTGCCACAGTGGGCTCCACGAACTTCGTATACGGGTCGGACACCAGGAGTCGCGAGGAACTCGCCATCGAGATCGCCACTGTCGGTAGCACTGTCGCAGACCGGGTCGCCGCGCAGCGCGTGCTCACCTGACCTGTAGTAACCACACTCGACGAGTGTGGTCAGCGGATCCGCTTCTGCTCGGCACGGATCAGACCGCCGCCGACGATCAGCCGCTGAATTTCGCTGGTGCCCTCGTACAGGCGGAGAAGACGGACATCTCGATAGATTCGCTCGACCGGAACGCCGCGCATATACCCTGCGCCGCCGTGGATTTGGACCGCGAGGTCAGCGACCGTGCCGACCATCTCGGTGCAGAACAGCTTCACCGCCGATGGCGCGATCCGTCGATCGGTGTCCTCCACCCAGGCCCGGGCAGCCTCACGCACCATGGCCCGGCCTGCCATGACTCCCGTCTGCTGGTCGGCGATCATCGCCTGGACGAGTTGATGATTGCCGATGGGCTCGCCACCCTGCGTGGAAGACGCAGCGTAGGAGACGGATTCGTCCAGGGCACGCTGCGCTTGACCGACGGCGAGAGCTGCGATGTGGACGCGGCCGCGCGCCAACGACGTCATCGCCGCCCGGTATCCGATGTCACCGTTGCCGCCCACCAGGGCGTCGGCGTCGACCTCGACGTCGGTGAACGTCACATCCGCGGTTCCTGCTCCCTGCTGACCCATCTTCGCGTCCTTGTCACCGACCTCGACACCCGCAGCGTCGGCGGGGACCAGAAACACCGCGATCCCGTTGCCGCTGTTCGGCTTCGGGTCCACTCGCGCGAACACGACGAACAGGTCCGCGATGGGCGCATTGGTGATGTAGCGCTTGCTTCCGCTGATGATCCAGCCCGTACCGTCCACTACTGCAGTCGTTCTCAACCCTGCCGGGTTCGAGCCGGCACCGTCCTCGGTCAACGCGAACGACGCAACGACGTCGCCGGCCGCCATGCCGGGCAACCACGTTGCCTTCTGCTCGTCGGTGCCGAACCCGACGAGCACTTGGCCCGCGATTCCGTTGTTGGTGCCGAACATCGACCGCAACGACAGTGTGGTGTAGCCGAGCTCCATGGCAATCTCGACATCCTGAACCAAGTCCAGGCCGAGACCACCGAACTCTTGCGGAATCGCGTATCCGAACAACCCCATCTCGGCGGACTGTCTCCGGAGATCGTCGGGAATCGAATCGGCGTTCATGATCTCGAGTTCACGCGGAACCACCCGCGATCGGACGAACTGGGAGACCTGCTTCTTCACGTCCGCGAAGACGTCGTCGGGTACCTCGGCATTGCGCACGGTCATGGCACCACTATCGACGCTGCCCACGGATCGGACAACCGACAGCCGCGAGTAGTTGACACAACAATCATATTGAGTACCATCGAATACAGTTGACATCGCAACTACTTCGGATGTCCACCCGACGAAAGGTCTCATCGATGACGAAGATCGCAATCATCTACTACTCCGCAACCGGCCACGGATCCACGATGGCGAACAAGCTCGCCGACGCAGCGACGGCGGCTGGAGCCGAAGTACGCGTGCGGCACATCGCGGAGACGCGCGACCCCAGCACCTTCGCCGAGAACCCCGCCTGGTCCGCCAACTACGAGGCAACCAAGGATCTTCCCGCTGCCAGCGGCGACGACATCGTCTGGGCCGATGGCGTCATCCTCGGATCACCGACGCGTTTCGGTAGCACCGCAGCACCGTTCCAGAACTTCATGGACTCGCTCGGCGGCTACTGGGCCAAGGGTGAACTTGCGAACAAGGCATACGCCGCCTTCACCTCGAGCCAGACCGCGCACGGCGGCCAGGAGACCACGCTCATCGGTCTCTACACCTCGCTGATGCACTTCGGCGGCATCCTGGTTCCGCCCGGATACACCGACGGACTGAAGTTCGCCGACGGCAACCCCTACGGCGTCAGCCACGTCACCGGACCCGAGAACAAGAACGAACTCGACGACGCAACCAGCGCAGCGCTGACCCACATGGCCACGCGCGTCGTCACCATCGCCGAGGCTCTGGCGAAATAGAGGCCGGCTCTCCTCACCTCGAGAAGACCGCCCGATTCGCGTTCGCGTCCGGGTCCGCACATCGCCAGTGCGGACCCGGACGTAGTACATGCGTGATGACAAACGGCGTGTTTGTCATCTCGGGCGTGCACCGCCATGCTGTGTGCAGGGAACAGCAACTCCGCTGACTTCTGCGATCGGTCGGTGGCGTCGCCCACCGACTCGTCGCTGCGACGAGTGCGAAACGGACATCGATGAACGATCCCGGCTTCGATCCGCTCGTTCTCCGCGCCCTGTTCGACGAATCCCCCGACATGGTGGCCCTGTCCGCGTTCTCCGGCAGCGTGATCGACGTCAATCCGGTCGGCCTCCGCCTGGTCGGCCTGGAGGAACTGCCGTCGACGGGTCTGACCACCGCAGATTTCTTCACGGCCCGCGGGCTCGAAGTCTCCGGTGACGTCGAACATGCATTGCAGACGACCGGTCACTGGCAGGGCCGTACCGAATTACGCCACTTCGTCTCCGGCGCGGGCATTCCCGTTGCCCTGTCCACGTTCGTCGTCCGACGTTCCGGGCTAGAACCCGACCTGATCGCCACGATCGTCCGTGACCGCACCCGTGGACACCAGCGCGATCTGGACCTGCTTGCCGCGGCTGCATCGGCGGAGAGAATCGCAGTCGAGCAACGGGCACTGGCCGAATTGAGCGCACTTGCCGTCACTGCGGATTTCGATACTGTGCTGACTGCGGCCACGAGCACGGCGGCCAAGTTGGTGGGCGTCGAGTCTGCGGCCCTGGCCCGACGTTCGGAGGACTCGACCGACCCGCTTCTGTCCGTCGACGCGATCACCCGCACGCTCCCACACGATTTCGTGCTTGCCACCGGCGACGGGTCGTTGACCGGTTACGCCCTGGCGCGAAGGGCGATCACCGTGTGTTCCGACGTCGAATCCGAAACACGATTCGACACCTCGCCCATGGCTGCCCTGGGCTTTCGCAGCGGTGCCGCCGTTCCGATCACCATCGGTGCCGGGCTGTGGGGCGTACTGATCCTGTTCGGCCGAGAACCACACGTTTTCGGCGACGGAGATATCGCATTCGTCTCCGCAGTCGCCGGAGTGCTCTCCGCTGCACTCGAACGAGTGGAACTCGACCGCGAGCTGCGCTGGCGCAGCGCGCACGATCCCTTGACCGAACTACCGAATCGGGCGGTGGCGTACGACGCGATCGACACTGCGCTCGCACAGGTCGCGGACACCGGCGGCCGAGTGGCCCTGCTGTTGCTCGACGTCGACGATTTCAAGATCATCAACGACAGCCTCGGCCACGACGTCGGAGACCGCGCACTCGTGCACTTCTCACGCCGCCTGGCCGCGACCGCGAGACCCGGCGATACCGTGGCCAGGCTCGGCGGTGACGAATTCCTGATGATCTGCAATCACATCGACGACGTCGCACATGCCGAACGCGTCGCCGAGTGCATCCGTTCCGCTCTCGCCGCCCCTACCGCGGAAGACGAGGGCGACGACCCGATTCCGGTGAGCGCCAGCATCGGAGTTGCGGTGTCCACTGCGGGCTCGACCCGACGCGAGCTCCTTCGATCGGCCGACCTGGCGATGTACCGCGCCAAGGACACCAGGGCCGGGCACGCCGTCTTCGACTCGAGCGACCTCTACGACGCCGACCGGGTGCGCTCCATGTCGGTGGACCTGCGCCGCGCCGTGGCCTCCGGCGACCTGACACTGGACTACCAGCCCGTGATCGACGTCGAGACCGGACACATCGTTTCCGTCGAAGCTCTGGCGCGTTGGCAGCACCCCAACCTCGGTCCCATCGAACCGTCCGAATTCGTTGCCGTGGCCGAACGCACGGGTGTGGCAACGCTTCTCGACGATTGGGCCCTCACCACCGCCTGTCGACAACTCGTCGACTGGCGCGGGCTGGGCTGCGTCGGCATGCGCGTCAACATCAGCGCGCTGCAACTGCGCGACCCGGCCTTTCCCGATCGAGTGGCTGCCGCCCTGCTCACCACCGGTGCGCACGCTGACGGCGTCGTTCTCGAACTCACCGAGACGGAATGGCTCGCCGACACCGGCACCGTTGCATCGAACTTGGCGAGACTCCACGAGATGGGAGTTGCGTTGTCACTCGACGATGTCGGGAAGGGCTACAGCAGCCTGGCCTACCTCGAACGATTCCCGGTGATCGGCAGCTTCAAGATCGACCGAACGTACATCGACGCTCTCGACACCGAGCGAGGACGAGAAGTGTTGACCGCCATCGTGTCACTGGCGAAAGCCTACGGCGTGACAGTCGTGGGCGAAGGCGTCGAGACGCAGGCTCAACTCGACGCTCTCACCGCAGCGGGATGCAATCTGGTGCAAGGATTTCTGCTGGGTCGGCCCGCCGACGCCGAGCACACGGCACTGCTGCTGTCCCGTGACAGCGCAGCGCGACAACGCTGAGCACGTCGAACACGGGCCTCGATCTCACCGCCGGGGGCGCGCCGATGCGACGAGCATCGCCAGACCCATCTCGAAGGCGCGGGTGGCAATGGGATCGTCGGCATCCTCGTGTTGGACGGTCTCGTAGGCCGCGGCCAACCGCGGGAAAGCCTCCTCCTGGCCGGCAGGATCGAATACGACACTCGGGCCGGACATGTCGAGGACACTGCCGAGGATGAACGATTCGAACGCGGTCAGCAGAGGCAACACGTCCCTGCTCGCCCAGCCCACCGCCTCTGCGGCAACAGAGAAATCCTCGTACTCCGCCAACAGCACCGGGGTCGATGCGCGTGTGGTCATGAGGAGGGGAACGGCGCGGTGATGCTCCGCGAACGCCAATCGATAGGACCTCGCCCATTCGACGAGGCCCTCCTCCCAGGGCAATTCGCGTAGCGGTGCCGAGTCGATTCGGGCCGAGACCAGAGCTCGGACGTCTTCGATCATCGCCGCGCGGTCGGCGACGTGGTTGTAGAGGGAAGTAGGGTTCACGCCCAATTTCAGCGCCACGCCCCGCATGCTCGCACCGTCGGCTCCGTGCCGATCGACCAGGGCCAATGCGGTGCGGGCGATCAGGTCACGGCTGAGAATGGCGCGAGGTGGTCGTGCCATGGTCGCCTCCTCTCGGGCGGTCGTCGAGTACGGACAGCCTTGCATGTCGGGATTTTTTTCGATTCACCCGTTCCCAAAACCGACAGTGTGTGTTTTAGTTCTGTCATGACTTCTTCTTCCTTCACCGTGGTCGAGGCCGATGTCGCCGGCGTTTCCGCCGCGCTCGCCGAGGGCACTGTGACGAGCGTCGAACTGGTAGCGCGTTACCTCAATCGAATCGGGCACTACGACCGCACCGGCATCAGTCTCAACGCCGTCCCGGTACTGAACCCCGACGCGTTCGAGGAAGCCCGCGCAGCCGACCGGCGCCGGAGCGCTGGGCAGACCCTCGGCCCGATGGACGGAATCCCCTACACCGCCAAGTCCAGCTACAAGGTGCGCGGCCTCCCGGTGACGGCCGGCTCGCCCGCATTCGAGACCCTCGTCGCGACCGACGACGCCTTCGCCGTGGCCCAGCTGCGAGCGGCAGGTGCCATTTGCCTGGGCCTGACCAACATGCCGCCGATGGCAGCGGGTGGAATGCAGCGCGGACTCTACGGACGCGCCGAAAGTCCCTACTCCGCAGAATTTCTCACCTCGGCGTTCGGCTCGGGATCATCCAACGGCTCGGGTACGGCGACAGCTGCGAGTTTCGCTGCCTTCGGACTCGCCGAGGAAACCTGGTCCTCGGGCCGCGCACCCGCGTCGAACAATGCGCTCGTCGCCTACACGCCCTCTCGCGGGGTGATCTCGGTGCGGGGCAACTGGCCGTTGGTGCCCACGATGGATGTCGTTGTGCCGCATGCCCGTACGGTCGACGACCTACTGCACCTACTGGACGTGGTCGTGGCCGAGGACGCGGTCACCGAGGGCGACCTGTGGCGCATGCAGGAGTGGGTGTCGATCCCCCCGGCCTCGGATGTTCGGCCCGCGTCCTTCACCGAATTGCCGCCACTGCCGTTGCAGGGGCTCCGGCTCGCCGTACCTCGCCTGTACGTCAACGGCGATCCCGACAGCGCATATCCGATCCACACCCGCGATTCGGTGATGACCCTGTGGCACTCCATGCGCGACGATCTGGTGGCTGCAGGCGCAGAAGTGATCGAAACCGACTTCCCCGTCGTGGAGAACTACGAAGGCCTGCACCCGAACTCGCAGACCATGGTCGACCGCGGTCTCGTTCCCGCCGAGTTCCTCGACCGCGAGCTGGAAGAGCTCTCGGTGTGGGCGTTCGACAGCTTCCTGGCCTCGAACGGGCAGCCCGGTCTGCGCGGCCTGGCCGAGACCGACGGGGCGCGCATCTTCCCGCATCCCACGGGCGCGCTACCCGATCGCTACGGCATTCTGCCGTTCGACACGGCCTACGATCTGGCGGACTACGTTCCCATGGCGAAGGCAGGGGTGACGCCGTTCGATCGCATTCCGTCTGTGGAGGCCGGCATGCGCGGATTGGAAGAGGTCCGCCGCGTCGACTTCGAGAAGTGGTTGCAGGACAACCGGTTCGACGCAGTCGTCTTTCCTGCCGTCGCCGATGTCGGTCCCGCCGACGCCGATGTCGACGTCGCGTCCGCCGATATCGCCTGGCGCAACGGAGTCTGGGTGGCCAACGGCAATCTCGTGCCCCGCCACCTCGGCATACCCACCGTCACCGTTCCCATGGGGTCGATGAGCGACACGTCGATGCCGGTCGGCTTGACCCTGGCCGGTGCGGCCTACTCCGATTCGACCCTGCTGCGTCTCGCCCGTTCCGTCGACGCCCTCGGGGCACGACGAGTGGCTCCCGCACGCACCCCGGCACTGACCGACGAGCACGTGTTCGACGGCATCGTCGGTGCCGGTGACTCGGATGCCTCCATCGCAGTGACCGACGTGCAGATTCGGCCGGGATCCGCGGGCGACGAACTCACCTTCGCCGTCCGGATCGACGGCGGTTCCATCGACGACGTACAGGCTTTCGTCGACGGAGTGCGGGTGCCGCTCCACACGACGGGCAGCGCCGTCACCGGGACAGTGTCGATTCCGCCGGGTTCGTACGACACCCTGCACAGTGAGTGGCGGGCACCGTACGGTCCCCTCGTCGTCGCCGTCGCCCGCTGCGCAGACGGTGGTGTCGCCGGTGCCATGGCGACCACCGACGGATCGCCTCTCTGATCATGACCATTCCACTGACGCCCGACGCCACCCGGCTTCCACTGAACACTCGACGAGCGACGTCGACATTCGGCATGTCCGTACTCGGCCTGCTGACCGCAAACCTGTTGCCGTTCATGGTGATCGCACTCCAGGACTCCCTCGGCGTCAGCGTCGCCGAGGCGGGGACCATCATGACGGGCTCGCTGCTCGCCACCGCGCTGGCCTGTATCGCGGTCACCCGACTGGCCGAGGGGTCGCGGCGGATCGCGGTAGCCCGAGTCGGTCTCGTGGTGACCGCACTCGGATTCGGTGTCGCTGCGTTCCCGCTCGGTGCCACCGTCACTGTCGTCGGCGTCATCGTCGGAGGTGCGGGAGCCGGCGGCGCACTGGCCGCGAGCGGTGCAGCTCTGGCGGCACTGCGCAATCCCAACCGGATGTCGGCCGCCAACGGACTCGTCAACCGAGCCGTCGTGACCCTCGTCCTCGCGGTGATCCCGCTGGTCGGGGTCGGCCTGGGCAGTGTCTACGGATTCGTCGCGGCTCTGGCGGTCGTTCTCCTGGTGACGTCGGGTTGGTTGCCCGCCGCACCCGTACTCGACTCACCCGACCCGGTGCGACGGGCTGTGGAGCCGCCGGCCTCGGTCGGCACGCGGCGCATCACAGTTGCCGGAGTGTCCCTGCTGGTGATGTACGCGGTGTGGGCGATCAGCGAGGATTCACTCTGGGCGATCGCAGGCACCATGGGCGCAGACAATGCGCAGCTGAGCGACGCAGCACTCGGTGTAGTTCTCAGCGCATCCAGCGCAGGGGGATTCTTCGCCGCCCTCGTGCTCATCCTGCTCGGCGACCGGGTGGGCCGCGCACTTCCGATGGCGGTCCTACTGATCGTCGGTGGTGCCCTGAAACTCGGTACGTCCCTCGCCACCGATCCCACGGTGTACGGCGTGCTCCTCGTCGCGTGGAACTCGGTGTACCTGGCGGCCTTCCTGTTCTTCATCGCCACCGCGGCCGCACTGGATGCCAACGGCAGATTCTCGGGTCCCTCGCTCGGCGTGTATCTCGTGGGTACCAGTTTCGCTCCAGCGTTCGGTGGTTGGCTCGTGGAGTCGTTCGGCTACAGCACATTCGGCTGGGTCGTAGGCGTGACCAGTTGGTTGTTGGTCGTACCGGTCGTTCTCGTCGCACGCTTGTCCACCCGCGTCGAACAGGCAGAAAACCAAGCACGGCAATCGGATTCGCTACCGCAGGAGACATCTCGATGACAACCCCGACCACCCGGACCGCACTGGTGAACGGCAGGATCCTCAGTTCCTCCGGCACTCTGGAGGCCGTCGCCGACGGTAGCTTGGCCGAGGCCGATCGTGTGGTGATCGACGGCGACCACATCGCCGAGGTGCACCTGCCCGGCACCACGCACGCGGCGTCCGCCGACGTCACGGTGGACCTCGAAGGCCGATTCGTCCTCCCCGGATTCGTCGACTCGCACGTACACCTGTTGTGGCTCGGTGCCGGGCTCAGCAGCGTAGCCCTCACCGACGCAGGCGATCTCGCGGAGATTCGACGCCGGCTGGTCGACGCACGAGAATCCCTCGGCTCCGAGGCGACCATGCTGCGCGGCCGCGGATGGCTCTTCGATGCCATCGACGGTGAACCCACCGCAGCCATGCTCGACGAGGTCGTCTCGGACATTCCGGTGTTCCTCGACTCCAACGACATGCACTCGATCTGGGTCAACACCGCCGCACTCGAAGCGATGGGAATCGACGCGACGACAACGGATCCGGCCGGTGGCCGGATCTCGCGTCTTCCCGACGGCTCACCCGCCGGGATGATGTACGAACGCGCCGCGCACGAATTGGGTTGGGCCTACCTGTCTTCGGTCACCTCGAACCAGGATCGAGAGCGACACATAGGGCTTGCGCTCGACGCGTTCGCGGCCGCCGGTGTCACCTCGGTCGTCGACATGGGGATGGACGAAGACGGCTGGCGCGCGCTGTGCGGTGTCGCGCAGCGCTCGGGAGGCCGGCTACCGGTCCGTGTCTCGGCGCATTGGCTCGTCGTCGATACCGGTGACGCGCAGCGCAATCTGGACCAGGTGAACCGTGTTCTCGAGCTGCGGAACGACCCGACACCGTGGCTCGAGCTCGTCGGTATCAAGCTCGTACTCGACGGTGTCATCGACGCGTGTACCGCAGCGTTGAACTACCCGTACGCCAACGGCACCAACGGAGACCTGTTGTGGAGCGCCGAGGCCCTTCTACCCGTCGTCGTCGCCGCGGATGCTGCACAACTGCGTCTGGCCATCCATGCCATCGGCGATCTGGCCAGCGACATGGCCCTCGATGTTCTCGAGGAGATGATCGACGTCAATGCGCCGTGGGATCGGCGACCGCGGCTCGAGCACCTCGAAATCGTCAGCGATCGGACACCCGACCGAATGGCTCGGCTGGGCATCACGGCATCGGTACAGCCGGTGCACTCCGACCCTGCGATCCAACCGAACTGGCGCGCACAGTTGGGCGACGACCGCGTCGAACGCGGCTACCCGTGGACGTTGTTCACCGCTGCGGGGGCCCGCCTGGCATTCGGCACCGATGCCCCGACCGCGCCCCACGAGGCGCTGGCGAATTTGTACATCGCCACGACGAGACGCTCGGCCACCGACCACTCGCTGCCACCGAACGAGCCGCAGTTCGCGGTGCCGCTCGACGCCGCCCTACGCCACGCGACATTCGACTCCGCCGCGTCCTTCGGTGCCGATTCGCGGGTCGGTCGAGTGCAACCCGGTATGTACGCCGACCTCGTCGTACTGGACGGTGACGTACTCGACGGAGGCACTCTGTTGGCTGTGTCGGTCGTGCGCACCATCGTCGGCGGCAAGACCGTGTTCGAGAAAGAGACCGAGGATACCCATGTCTGACACCGTGTTCGACTTCTTCGCCCAGCCCGAGCTACCGACGCCGACCCTCGAGTCCGACGAGGTTCGTAGGCTGATGGAACTAAACTTCGGATTGGCATGCACCCTCACCGAACTGGGCAGCCAACAGGACCAGAACTTCGTGGTTCGCGACATCGACAGTGGTGCCCCGGTCGGCGTCCTCAAGCTCAGCAACCCGGTGTTCAGCGAGTCCGAGATCGAGTTGCAGGACCTCGCCGCCAGCATCGTTGCCGAGCGAGAGCCGACGCTGCGTACCCCCAAGGTGGTCGTCGGCCCGCGCGGACCGATGTCCGCATGGTGGAACTCGTCGCAGGGGCGCATCCACGGCCGGGTCATCGAATTCATCTCGGGGACAACGCTGATGGGCTCGAACTATCTCTCCCCCGCCACGACCGCGCGGATGGGTGAACTCGCAGGAAAGGTGAGCGTCGCACTCTCCGATGTCGACCACCCGGCGTCGGGCCGGGTGCTGCAATGGGATCTGCGCCATGCCGATCGCGTCATCGCGACGCTGTTGCCCGACGAGCCGGACCAGGATGTCAGCGATTTCATCACCGACGTCACCGCATCGTCCATGCATCAGTTGCATTCGGTGTCGGCCGACCTGCCCCTTCAACTCGGTCACTTCGACATCACCGACGACAACGTTCTCGCGCCGACTGCACCCGGGTCGCTCCCCGACGCCGTCATCGACTTCGGCGATGTCAGTCGATCGTGGGCGGTCAACGAAATTGCGGTGACCTTGTCCTCGCTGCTGCACCACGACGGCTTCGCGCCGGTCGACGCACTGCCCGCCATCCGCGCCTTCCATGCCGCACGTCCGCTGAGCGAGAACGAGATCGAGGCACTGTGGCCATTGGTCACCCTGCGCGGAGTGGTACTCGTACTCAGCGGCCGTCAGCAGGTACGCCTCGACGCCGGGAACTCGTACGCCGACTCCGCGCTGGATCGCGAATTCCGCATCCTCACCCAAGCAGCATCGGTGCCCTGCGCCGTGATGACCGAAACCATCCGTCGGGCACTGGGTTTGGACGCCCGGCCGCGACCGACCTGGCAGGGCGAACCGTTGGTCGCCGGTATGTCCGACGCCGTGACCATCGACGCGGGCACCACGTCGACCGTCAACGACGAAGGGCGCTGGCTCGACCGACACACCCTGACGGCCGCCGCGCTTGCCGCACTCGATGCAGGCGCTCCCGCCGCAGTGGTACCTGCGTGGTCTGCTCGACTCACCGGTGGACCCAGCCGCACTCCCACAGAGCCGGCCACGATCTCCACTGCGCTGACCATCTGGCTCGCCCAGGACACCACGCTCGACGTGCCTGCAGACTGCTACACCACGCACACCGACGACGGCATCACCGTCACGTTCGGTGACGACGCCGTCCACTTCGTCGGAGTGCAGAACTCGCCGAATACCCCTGTGCTGCCGGCGCGTACACCGATCGACGTTCAGCTCACGCGCGCGGACTCGGGGCCGATACCTCTGCGCGTCGAGCCCTCGTATTCCCACGGTTGGTCGGTACTCGCCGGAGACCCAGCGCCGGCACTCGGGCTGCCCCCTACCGTCGTCGCCCCCGAGGACGACACCCTCGAGCGCCGCGAACGGCTGCTCGCCGAGGTCCAGGAGCACTACTACGCGGAGCCGCCCCGCATCGAGCGGGGGTGGCGTGAGTACCTGGCCGATGTCGACGGCCGGGTCTACCTCGACATGGTCAACAACGTCGCGTCCGTCGGCCATGCCCACCCGAAGGTGGTGGCGGCCGCCCATCGGCAGATGCAACTGCTGAACACCAACTCGCGCTTCAACTATCGTGCGATCACGGAATTCGCAGAACGCATCACCGCGACCCTCCCCGACGAACTCGACACCGTGTTCTTCGTCAACTCCGGTTCCGAGGCCACCGATCTCGCCATCCGCATCGCGATGGCCGCGACCGGACGTACCGACATCGTGGCCATGAAAGAGGCCTACCACGGGTGGACCTTCGCCAGCGACGCCGTCTCGACCTCGATAGCCGACAATCCCAATGCCCTTGCCACCCGGCCGGACTGGGTACACACCGTCGACGCCGCGAACTCCTACCGAGGAAAGCACCGCGGTGACGATGCGGCCCGCTACGCCCCCGAGGCCGTGCAGTTCATCGACGACCTGGCCGCTGCAGGGACTCTCCCCGCCGGGTTCATCGCCGAGTCCTATTTCGGCAACGCCGGAGGTGTCGCACTTCCCGACGGCTACCTCCAGCAGGTGTACGCCGCCGTCCGCAGGCACGGTGGCCTTGCGATCTCCGACGAGGTGCAGGTCGGTTACGGCCGACTCGGCGAATGGTTCTGGGGCTTCCAGCAACAGCAGGCGATTCCCGACGTCGTGGCGGTCGCGAAATCGATCGGCAGCGGCCAACCCGTCGGCGTTGTGGTGACCTCCCGGAGGATCGCCGACCGCTACCGCACCGGTGGTTACTTCTTCTCGTCGACGGGCGGGTCCCCGGTGTCGTCGATGATCGGCCTCGCCGTGCTCGACGTCATCCAACAAGAGGGGTTGCAGGAGAACGCGCGCGTCGTCGGTGGGCACCTGAAGTCTCGATTGCAAGCGCTCGCGGCTGAGGATCCGATCGTGGGTACCGTGCACGGATCGGGTCTGTACCTGGGACTCGAATTCATCCGTGACCACACCACCCTCGAGCCTG
Source organism: Rhodococcus sp. KRD175 (assembly GCF_017168275.1). NCBI lineage: Bacteria > Bacillati > Actinomycetota > Actinomycetes > Mycobacteriales > Nocardiaceae > Rhodococcus > Rhodococcus sp. KRD175. Next base: position 231,096 of record NZ_JABFAQ010000015.1, on the reverse strand, counting down.
CGACCGAGGAAACCGAGGCCATCTGCAACCGGCTCCTCGAACTGGGAGTCGTCATGCAACCCACCGGCGACCACCAGAACGTGCTCAAGATCAAACCGCCCCTGTGCGTCTCGAAGGAATCGGTCGACTACTTCGTCGACTCGTTGAACAGAGTCCTGACCACCGGCTGGTAAGGGCGAATCGGCTCCTCGGTTTCGCGGCGAGGCTCCGAGGGCGGCAGTGATGAGAGTATTCAGGGCATGACGCAACTCGGTCTCGGACTTGCCGCACTCGGACGCCCGGAGTATCTGACCATCGGGCATTCGTGTGCGGTGGACGGGCGGTTCGACCCGGCTGCGCTCGAGCAACATTGCCACGCAGTACTGGACGCCGCCTGGGACAGTGGCATTCGGCACTTCGACGTCGCCCGCTCCTACGGTCTGGCCGAGCAGTTCCTCGGCAGCTGGTTGTCTGCCCGTCCGAACCGGCGCGAGGAACTCGTGATCGGCTCGAAGTGGGGATATGCCTATGTCGCCGACTTCCAGCGGGGCGCGGAGGTACACGAGGTCAAGGAACACTCGGTTGCACGTCTGGCCGAGCAGTGGCCGCTTACCGTGCGCGACCTCGGCGGAAAGCCCGACCACTACCTGATTCACAGCGTCACCCCGGACAGCCCTGCCCTTCGCGACGCAGCCCTGCTCGACGATCTACGCGCGCTGGCAGCCGGTGGCACGCGCATCGGCATCAGCACCAGCGGGCCGCACCAGGCCGAAGTCGTGCGTGCCGCGCTCGCTACCGGGGTGTTCGGCTCGGTGCAGTCGACGTGGAACCCCCTCGAACCGTCCGTCGCCCCCGCCCTGGCGGAGGCGCACGAGGCCGGCTGGTTCGTCGTCGTCAAAGAGGCGATGGCGAACGGCCGACTCGTCGCCGAGAACTCCGAACTCTCCGCGCTCGCCGACTCGGCCGGAGTCGGACGCGACGCGCTCGCACTGGCCGTCGCCCTCGCGCAACCGTGGGCCGATGTGGTGCTCTCCGGTGCCGCCACGGTGGCGCAACTCGAACAGAACATCGCTGCGCTCTCCATCGACCACGACGTGATCGCGGCCGGCGACCTGAACATTGCCGACCTGGACATTGCCGAGTCGCCGCAGAGCTACTGGGACAACCGCTCCCGCATGGCCTGGACCTGACCTCCGTCCACCTTTCTCGAATCGGCGCGTTCAGTGGCGTCGAGGCATTCAGTGACGGGTCGCGCTGAACACGTCGACCGGATGCGGAACTCGAAGCCCGCCAACCGCATCCGGAACCGATACCGCCGCGAGGTAGGCCCGCACCGGCTCGTGCAGCTCGGGCGTCAACCGGGCTTGCACCGCGAAGTCCAGCACGTCGTCGCTCGCGGCGGAAAGATCGACCAGCGCATCGAGAGTCACCGTGTCGTCGAGGACGATCTCGGCGTCGACGAATGCTTTCTCGACGTCGGCGCTGAACCACTGCCGATGGCCCTCGAGTGGAGGGGCGAGGACTTCGACGAGTGCGTTGAGCGCGGCCGTCGGCGCAATCGCCACCCACAGTTCGCCGCCGGGTCGCAGCAGGGCGAGCGCGGCACGCAACGTTGCTCGTAAGTCTGCGACGTAGTACATCGAGTGCACGAACATCACGACGTCGAAAGTCTCGTCGACGGGTGCGTCGTCGAACGATGCAACGTACGCGTGGGCGTCGAGTTCGGCGGCCTCGAGCGCCGCCATCGTGGCGGCGAAGAGCTCGGTACTGCCGATCCAGGGGTCGATGCCGACGTACCGGACCGTACGGCCGGGTGCCCGCAGCACCAGGCCCGCTGCAAGCCTGGCATCGAGCGAACCGTCCCCGCAGCCCACCGACAGCACCGATAGCGGTCCGTTCCCCATCCCGGCCAGCCGATCTGCGAAGTGCTGGGCGATCAGACCGCGCTGATCGGAGAGCATCTCGAAGGCGGCGTGGTGCTCGGCGTAGGACTCGGGCGGCAGGCCCGCCAGCGCCTCGGCCCCGCGCCGCATCGCCCGCAATCCGTCGATGAGCACGACGGCAGTGTCGGTCGGCGAATTCGGAGCTATGTTGGACATTGGACCGAGTCAACCATGACGCCCCGGCCGGTGCGTCGTAGTTGGCTTCCTAGGAGGAATCTCGTGAGCAGCGGAGACACAGCCGAACGCAGTCTCGAGCACTGGAGCGAGGCGGGCCGCACGGGTATGGAGGCGTTCTACGCTCTGGCCACCGAGGACTATCACCAGCTGGCGTTGGCAGCCGATTGGCCGACGCTGCTCGCCGGCCGGGCTCACGAGGGTTGGTCGCTACTCGACGTGGCCTGCGGCAGCGGTAAGTTCCCCACTGCGCTCCGTCGTTACACCGACCTGTCCGCGGTACCCGAGGTCGCCTACGACCTGCTCGACCCATCCGAATTCTCGGTGGCCGAGGCACGTGGAGCTCTGGCCGCGCCTTTCGTCGCGCGGCACGATCTGGTGATGACGCTGCAGGATCTGCCCGCCGATCACGCAGGCTACGACGTCGTGTGGGCCACTCACGCGCTCTACGCCCTTCCGCCCGCCGAGTTGGATGCCGCAGCCGAAAGATTCGTTGCCGCACTGGCTCCCGGTGGTCTCGGTCTGGTCGCGCAGGCAACGGAAGCCTCCCACTACATCGCCTTCTACGATGCCTTCCGCGCCGGCGTGCGCGAAGCGACGCCGTACACGACGGCCGAGCAGGTGCGTGACGCGCTGATCCGCGCGGGTGCGGACGTGCGTGATCAGCGCGTCTCTTACACCACCGGAACGTCCGATCGCGCTGTCGCCGAGGGCTTTCTGCAGCGGTGTGCCTTCGACGACTCCGTGTCCCTCGACGAGATGGAGGCGGCCCCCGTGCTCGGTGACTACCTCGCTTCGTGTCGCGACGCGTCCGGTTCCTACACCTTCTCGCACGAGGCGGCCCTGCTGTGGCTCTGAACAACCCTGCCACCAACGAGCTTCTGCCCGAACGCAATCGCGAGGGCGGTATCGACCAGGACTGGGCGGGCAACGATCAGGACTGGTGGGACTGGTACGTCACGCTGGCCGCCAACGACGCCGCACCCGCAGAACTCGTCGATGGCCCTGGACTGCCGGATGTCGAGGCCGCCACGGACGAACAAGTCGAGCACGAACTCGCCGAGCCCTACGATCTCGACCCGGCGGCCGTCGACGCATTCGCGCGACACGCCTTCGTGCGGCTGCCCGCGGTGTTCTCGCCTGCCGTCGTACGACGCCTCGCCGAGCGGCTCGAGGAGTTACTGCGAGCCGAGCACGGCGACGACGTTGCGGGCCGGTTCACCGCGCTCGAGCAGATGTGGCTCCACGACGACCTGATGCGTGCCGTAGCACTGTCACCCCGGATCGGCGGCCTGGCCGCGGCACTGCTCGACGTGCCCGGCGTTCGGCTGTACCACGACAATGCGCTGTCCAAGGAGCCCGGCTGCGGACGCACACCGTGGCACCACGACGCCGAGCACTTCCCGTTGCAGACCACCGACGCCGTCACCGCCTGGATGCCGATGTCGGCCATTCCGGGCCCGATGGGTCCACTGTCGTTCGCGCGCGGACGCGACGTTCTCGGCGAAGTCGCAGACCTCAAATTCGACAAGGTCGGCACCTCCTACGACGAGGCCGTCACCCAGCGCTTCCGCACGCGCAACGTTGCGGTGGAGTCCGAGCCGTTCGCCGTGGGAGACGTATCGTTCCACTCCGCGCTGTGCTTCCACACCGCAGGCCCGAACCGGACGACACAGCCGCGTCGCGCACTGGCCACCACCTACTTCGCCGACGGCACCCGCGTCGTCGAGTCGCCGACCCTGATCAGCGGCACCTGGCGCGAATTCCTCCCCGGCATCGAGCCCGGTGGCCTCGCGAACTCCGAGCTCAACCCGGTGGTCGGCCGCCGGGACTGAGACGCCGATTCTGCGGGGCCAGCAGTTTCAGTGGACGTGCGTACACTGAATCCGGTGGGGACGAAACCTGGACCGGGGAAGAAATCTCGGCGCACACAGGAGTGGGGTGAGCTCGGCGAGCTCACACTTCGCGAGTTGGCGTCGGCTGCGGGTGGCGTTCGCGCGGTCCACTCGGCAATTGCACGACGCACGTTTGCTGCCGTAAAGCTCGGTATCGGTCCCGCCGCCCTGCCGACACAACTGATGCACGACGCGATCGCCGCCGGCACGTACGCGAGCATCGCGGCCGCCTGCACCGGCGCAGCCAAGATCGTCGGCTCCTTGACCGACGGCTCCCTGGCTGACGGCTCCCTGACCGACGGCGACGACGTGGCCGAGGACGACTCGCGGCCGTCACCGTCGCACACCAGCCGTGGCGCGCAAACCATCGCCGTTCTGAACGGTCTCATCGGCGACGACATGGAGAGAACAGCCCGGGTACTGGCCCATCCGATGTCGATTCGAGTCGACGGACGCCCTGTACCCCCGGAGTACCGAGCCTTGGCCGCCGGGTTTCCCACTGCGGGAGCGCACCTCGTGGTGTTCGTCCATGGGCTGGTCGAAACGGAATACGCATGGCGGCTCGGTGGGCGGCCCACATACGGAGAGCGGCTGGACGCCGAAGCCGGGACGACCTCGATCTTTTTGCGCTACAACACCGGACGGCGAATTGCGTCGAATGGCGTCGACCTGTCGGACTTGTTGGAGCAGCTCGTACCGGCATGGCCCGTCCGGGTACACCGGATCACGTTGGTCGGACATTCCATGGGCGGGCTGGTCTCACGCAGCGCTGCTCACCACGCTGCCGAAGGCGGTCGACGATGGGTGGATCTGCTGACGGACGTATTCACTCTGGGGACACCACATCTGGGCGCGCCACTTGCTCACGGCGTCCACGTCGCCGCGGCCGCAATGGCACTCGTACCCGAGACCCGGCCGTTCGCGAACCTACTGGCGCGTCGAAGTGCCGGAATCCGTGATCTGATCCACGGAGCGATCACCGACGAGGACGGTCATGCTCGTTACACCGACAGCTTCGATATCGGTGCAGCCATGGACATCTCGGTTCCGGAACGGGTGCGTCATCATCACGCGTCCGCGGTCGTCACCGGAAGTCCACGCAACCCGGTCGGAGTCTTCGTGGGCGACGGTCTGGTCCGTACCGACAGCGCCGGAGGTCGAAACAAGCTCCGCAACATAGGACTTCGACCGGACGACGGTCTCGCGATCTACAGTGCTCACCATTTCACCCTCCTCAACGACGAGAGGGTGTACAGCTGGATGCGGCGCAGCCTGGTCGATAACACTGCAGATCTCGGCCCGGGATTCTGATTCACCAGGTCTGCTCGCGTCGGTTCGCCCGGCTCTACCCGAGTACCGAGGTCAGCTCCGGCCGCTTCGCCATACGACGGTCGCCCGAGGATCGTCTGCGGATTCGACGAGTCAACCACGGCGCGAGAAACATTCCGGCCCAGGTGAGGTCGGCGCGAACTCGGGAGTGCAGGCGCGGGCTGGCGAGCGGTGCCAACGGGAGATTCCATGCGTCGGTAGCGCCCGGTAGACCGAGGGCGTAGGCGGCGGCCGCAGCGAGTCGCGCATGTCCCGTCTCGTTCAGATGCAGTCGGTCCCAACTCCATAGCCGAGGATCGGAGGCCACGTCGTGCTTCTCGAGGTCGATCACCACGACATCGGATTCGGCTGCGACTCTGCGAATCTCGGCGTTGAGCTCGGTCATACGCCTGGCGATGACGGTCCTTCCGGGGACCGGGTGAGCGAGGCGGGGAAACGTCATGGTGATCACGGTGCAGTCGGCCGCTCGGAGCGCGGCGAATATTGCGCCCACTTCACCTGCCACGGTCCGCGCATCGAACTGCGGACGCAAGATGTCGTTGACACCGGCAGCGACGGACGCGACCGTCGGCTTCAACGCCAACGCAGCCGGCAACTGCTCGGCCTTGACCTGCGCAGCCTTACGACCACGTACCGCGAGGTTGGCGTAGACGACCTCGTCTGCACTCTCGGCCATGTGCTCGGCGAGCCGATCGGCCCAACCACGAAAGCCCGTGTCGTCGTTGCCGTCGTTCAGCCCTTCCGTCTGGCTGTCGCCCAGGGCTACGTATCGCAATTGTTTCGTCCGATCCACCACGTCCACCGTTCTTTCACTTGACGTCAATATACAACAAATTGTCTAATATCTGGCCTGCCCGCCACCTCGCGACGGGTACTGTCCTTGATCATGTCGCTACGTGATGCTGTGCTCGCCGCACTGGTCGACGGGGAGATGTCGGGTTACGACCTGTCCAAGGCGTTCGACGCAACCGTCGCCAACTTCTGGACTGCCACTCCCCAACAGCTCTATCGCGAACTCGACCGAATGGACCAGGACGAGGTGATCTCGGCGCGACTGGTCGAACAGGACGGTCGACCCAACAAACGCCTGTTCAGCCTCACCGACAAGGGACGTGCAGCGCTGCGCCAGGTGAGCCATCGGCAACCGAAGCTTCCGGCCATTCGCGACGAGCACCTGGTGGCTATCCACGCTCTCGAAGCCGGGGACCTCGAGCCGATGACCGATGCGATCCGAGAACGAATGCAGCTCTCACGAGACAAGCTGGCTCGGTACGACCGGATGGCGCACCGCCTGCTCGACGGACGTACCGAGACCGAGTTCCTGGCCACCGCCGATCGCATCGGCCCGTATCTCACCCTGATGCGCGGACGGATGTTCGAGGAGGAATCGCTTCGCTGGGGTGCCCGCGTCCTCGAAGTACTCGACACCCGCGCTGAACGCGGATGATCCCGCCGAACACCCTTTCATAGTCGCAAAGTTGTGTAGTCTTCGGTCACCAGCCGAGGGCGCCTCAGGCCCTGGCCCCACCCAGGAGATGACGCGTGCAGCAGTTCCGACAGGCCGTCGAGGCCAACGACCACGACGCCATGGCCGCCACCCTGGCCAACGACGTCGTCTTCAGCTCCCCCGTCGCATTCAAGCCGTACCGCGGCAAGCAAACGACCGCGGCTATTCTGCGCGCCGTCACCCGCGTCTTCGAGGACCTTCGCTACGTGAAAACCGTCGAAGACATCGGCGGCCGTGATCACGTCCTGTTCTTCGAGACCCGCATCGACGACGTGACCGTCCACGGTTGCGACATCCTCCACCTGAACTCCGACGGCCTGATCGACAATTTCACCGTGATGGTGCGTCCGCTGTCGGCTGCGCAGGCACTCTCGAAGGCCATGGCGACAGAATTCGCCGCCGAAATGGGTTCGATGGCTTCCGCAGAGAAGCAAGACAAGCAGTGATACCGGGCTTGTGGAACGAACAGAGCCGCGCACCTCTGGGTGCGCGGCTCTGATCAGTATTGGGTGACGGTGTTCGCCAGTGCGCCTCTCGGCAGGTGGCCGCTCGTAGCGGCTGATGGTTGGTACCCGGGGCATTGGGATCGAACACCGTCGATGGAGTCAACGACGACTCGGCTCGTCGTATTCCGACCCGTGGCGATGTGGTGGGCCCGCGGTCGCGCAGCGATGACTTGAATTCACGCCCCCAATCGGAATCGACACCTCCTACGAAGGGTGTGGATTCCGACGAAGGGCGTAGATGCGGGCCGTCCGCTCGATCAGCTCCCACGTTTCGGATATCCGACTCCCATCGGCGTCGGGTATCCGAAACCGAGGAGTCGATCCGCGACGAAACGCAAAAACTCCGATCCCAGGGACGGAATCGGAGCCAAGAGAGCCTCCTAACGGGATTGAACCGTTGACCGCTCGCTTACAAGTATGTTGCGAGACAACCAGATACGTCCGCATGGAACCACCATGGAGCTGCTGACCTGCATCGACCGTCCAAGCGGGACCATCCGAATCCACTCTCGTAGGTACCAACATGTGACACGCTCGTGACACCGAGACCCAACTCCACCCAAATACGGTAGTTGTAAACCGACGTTGTACAACACATCCGACACCTCGGCCCACTGGCTCGAACGAACATCAGTATTCTTTGGACCGACAAACACCCGGTCGTTCGCGCAGTCCCGTTGTGGTTGGTTTCGGTCTTGCCTGGCGTGAGGGCGAACGGTTGACTCGCGGCCCCGACGGGAAAGCGGCTCATCCCAATCGGGGGTGTAGGAGTTGGGGTCTGAATCCGCCGGTCTCGAGCAGGCTTCGGGCGATGTAGTTGGTCAGGTTGCGGAACCCGAGTGCGGAGCCGCGCAGGTGTTCGAGCCGTCCGCATCCGGGCATCCGATCTGGCCATGGATTACTCCATAGCCGGTCACAGTGCCCCGCAGCATCATCACAGCCCGTGTGTCACATGTCCGTGGACATCTCGTGTCTCATATGTCCCCAGACTGAACACGTAGCCTGCTACGAAGTTCCACTCACATGGGCACTCAGGAGGAACCGAAGATCGGGCCCACCGGGATGTCACGCTCGAAGGTGAGGCGATCGAATTCGTTGCCGTATTCGTCGATCGCTCCGATGGACATCGTGCTGGCCTTGATACCCGGAATACCCGGCACCACATCGACTCTGACGAACGAGTAGTTCAGGAATCTCACTCGCGACCAGGTGATCGACTCCGCCGACTTGGTGCCGTCGGGTGCCCAGACGTAGCTGTTCGGAACTGCCGTGTCGGGCAATTCGTGGCCACGATAGCTGACGCCCTCGCCGTCCTGGAAGGTGTAACGCGGACGGCCACCCCCGCCGACGGTGTAATACACGGTGCCGTCGGTCTTTCCGCGAACCGTGGCGTTGTCGCCGGCGACCCGCGTCGCACGGTTGGAGCGGATCGGATCGGTGCGCTCGAACACGTGGTTGTGCGCCTGGAGCACCACATCGACCTCGTACTTGTCGAACAGCGATACCCACGCGTCACGTACGCCGCCGTCGCTCGCGTGCGTCGACGTGGTCGAGTAGGCGCAGTGATGAAAGAAGCAGACGATGAAGTCGATGTTCGGGTCTGCCCGATACTTGGCGAGAGTCTGCTCGACCCAGGTGTTCTGGGCTCCGCCGCTGTAGCCGGTGTTGGCCTTGATCTCGTAGCTGACGTCGTTCGCGTCGAGCGAGAGCACCGCGGTGTTGCCGTACACGAACGAATACGCCGACGGGCACCCCTTCGGGCCAGTGCTGGGCTGATCGAGACGTGCAGCGTGGCCGCCGTATCCGTTGGGGCTGTACAGCGCCTCCATGTCATGATTACCGGTGGCGAACAACCACGGTGCCGTCGATGCGCTGGCCTCGATGGCCTGAAAATAGCCGTCCCAGACGAAGGGATTGAACTTGTCGAACCCCTTCGGTGGCGTCTTGCCGTGGCCCGCGAACTGCGGTGGCAGACCGGCACCCGACGGGTCCGCGTAGGCGATATCGCCGGCAAGTATATGGAAGTCCGGACGCGACGCCTCGATCTGGCGATTGATGTTGCGCGCGTGTTTGACCGACGGTTCGTTGTCGGCCTTGTAGTACAGGTCGTCGTAGTCGCCGGCCACCAGACCCGCTGGCTGCGAGGGTGTTTCGTCGACGCCCTGGTCCCCCATCATGGTGAAACGGAACGGAGCAATGCGTCCGGTCGGCAGCGCGGGAGATGCACTGCGAATGTCGCTGACGAAACCGTCCGCGGTACGCCATCGGTAATAGTGCGGCAGCTTGGGCGTCAGATTGTCGACGGGCACGTGCACGTAGTACTGCTCAGCCGACAGAATGCCGCCATCGGTCTGCGGGACTTGGCTGACGAGGTTGCGCACCTCGGCGGAGGTCGTCGCACCCAGCGCAGGCGTCGGGCCGTGATCGAGAAAGACACCGGTGATGCCGGGATTACGGGAAAGCTGAGCGGAGAATCGCAACTGCGTCGCCGGGTCGTTGCCGAAGCCCATGTGTCGACCGGCCACCGCCAGCGGCGCGTCCTGCGCATAGGCGGTGCGCGCGAACACCGAATTCCCGACGCCCACCGCGGCTGCCGTCGCTGCGGCACCGACCAGAAAGTTGCGTCGACTCACCGGGTGCCGTCGCAGGAACGACCGATGCCAGTCGTGCTGCTCGGCCATCGTCATGTTCTCGGCGAGCGTCCCCGGAATACCGGTCGCGACGGTCTCGCCTGCGGGATTGAGCGTCATGAATCGATGGTGACCGTGAAGGCCCCTCGGGCGCTGAACGGAACGGAGCACTTCAGGTGAACAAGTGGAGAACACCGATGCACAACGGGACGAACGTGGACAATCCCGTCGGGGAGGAAAGCCCCGCGCCGGCCATCGAGCGGTGGTGCGGGTATCGGGGCCGACCACGGAAAAAGATTGGGCGAAACACAAGCAATCGAGCCCATGTCGGTGTGCCCGTCCAACCGAAACGGACATACGCGGCCTCGAACACGATCAGTTCGGGGCCAACTGCCCCGCCGCCCGCGGGATCCGCTGTTACTCTGTTCACGAAACTTGAGGTCAGCGCCCGTTGGCTGAAGTTCGACGTGAGTTATACACCTCCGGTGATTGCACGCGCCCCTGTGGCTGCAGCCAGTCAACGGGAGCCAACAGTTGAAAACCGAGGAGATGTCATGCTGAAGAAGTCGTTGACCGTAGCTGCACTGTCCATTGCCTGTGCGGTCGGATTCGCCCCGCTGGCGCAGGCCGCCGATGTGCCCGATTTCAAGGACAAGATCGAGGGCAAGTCGATCTCCGCCGCGCGAGCAATCATCAAGGACAGCGGCAACCTGATGCTGGTCAAGCTCGACGGCCCCATCAACGATTGCGCACTCGCAGATCGCACAGCAACGGCCCTACGCTCGGTGTACTTCGCGCCCATCGACCGCAGCAACGTGACCATCACCTTCTCGTGCCCCGAAGAGGAGTGAGTCTTCTCCTCCCCTGAACGACACGCAGGACGCGCATCGAGAGTGATCTCGGTGCGCGTCCTTCGTCGTTCAACAGGTTCAGGCCCGGATCCGTCAGGTCCCCTTGACGTTGAGAATCTGGCGTAGCTCGTGCTCGACCCTCACCAGGTCGCGGGCGTCCTCCATCACGACATCGATGGACTTGTAGGCGTCGGGAATCTCGTCGATGAAGTCGGCACTGTCGCGAAACTCGATCCCCTTCATCCGCTCCTGCAGGTTCTCGTGGGTGAACCGCTTCCTGGCCTCGGTCCGAGAGAACTGTCGACCGGCACCGTGGGGTGCCGAGCACAGGCCGGCCTTGGAACCCTTTCCGACCACCACGTACGAGCGCGTTCCCATTGATCCGGGAATGATCGCCTTCACACCCTCGTGTGCATCGACTGCACCTTTACGAGTGAGCCACACTTCCCTATCGAAATGCGTTTCCTTCACCGTGTAGTTGTGGTGGCAGTTGATCCGCTCGACCTCGCGGTGGTTGTCCGTTCCCATCCATTCGGCGAACACCGCGCCGAATCGGTCCATCATCTCGGCCCGGTTCAGGTACGCGAACCGCTGCGCCCAGCTCAGTTCTCGGATGTACTGCCCGAATTCACGAGAGCTCTCGGGCAGGTACGCCAAGTCCTTGTTGGGCAACGAGATCCACCACTGCGCACACAGACGCTGCGCGATCGCGATGTGTTTCTTTGCGATCTTGTTTCCCACGCCCCTCGACCCGCTGTGCAGAAACAACCAGACTCGATCCTTCTCGTCCAGGCACAATTCGACGAAATGATTGCCGCCGCCTAACGAACCGAGCTGCTCACGCCACTGCGGCGAGTGATTCAGCTCGACGTCATCACGAACCGCCAATTCCTCGAGCTCGAGCAGTTTCGACGCGGTGAAATTCCACCGATCGACGCCGACGTTGTAGTTGCCCGGCGACAGCGGAATGCTCGCCTCGAGCGCCAGACGCAAATCCGTCAGGTTACGTCCGCCTAGGTCACCCAGCGTGAATTCCGTTCGGACACCGATCATTCCGCAGCCGATAACGACTCCGACGGCGGCGGGAATCACCGCATTAAGAGTCGGAATGACCGTCCCCACAGCACTTCCCATTCCACTGTGTGCGTCGGGCATCAGAGCGACGTGCGGATGCACGAACGGCATGGATGCTGTTTCACGGGCCTGCTCGAGTGTCTTGTCCTCGAGTTGTGACGCCCAATTGAGCAGGCGTAAGCCCACCTTGTTCGGGGGCATGATGTTCCTTTCTGCCCCCTCGGCGAGAGAGAGCTATTCGATGGGTCGCTGTTTACCGGTGAGAGCAGCACGCAGCTCAGATGAATATGCGCGCAGCACAATGCCCAGACCGGCTCTCGCGTAGAGAGCGGCACAAGGCAGACAAGTGGCGCGCATGGCGACGACCCTATCGAGCGAAAAGACTCCGACGCGAACTAATTAATTCGAACGCGAGGATGGCAGACGGGACAGAATGCACAGTAGTGCGCCGCTCGGACGGGATCCCGTCGATGTGCGTCGCATTTGTGCATTCCTGCCCAGAACGCAGCGCGGAACCTACACTCCCCCACCGAATGCGAGTCCCAGTAGATACGTCGCCCCGGCCGCGCCGTATCCGATGGCGAGTTGGCGCAGTGCGCGTTTGACGGGCGGACCGCCGCTGAGCAGTCCGACGATCAGGCCCGTACAGATCAGCGCCAGTCCGACGAGTACTGCGGCAACGGCAAGGGCCACATAGCCTTCGAGACCGAATAGGTACGGCAACACCGGGATGACGGCACCGGAGGCGAAGAAGCAGAAGCTCGCTGCGGCGGCACCGAGTCCGGTTCCGATGGATTCGTGCTCGTCGATGGCGGTGGCCGGCTCTTCGACGGCGGGCAGCATTCGAATGACGTCCGCGGCCTTCGCGTCGGCTTCCTCGTGGGTCATTCCGCGAGCGCGGTAGACGAGGGCGAGTTCGTTGGCGTCGACGTCGAGGTGTTGAACGGCCTCATTCGCGGCGCTGTCGGGCGACGATGCCTCGAGTAGTTCGCGTTGCGAGCGCACCGAGACGTATTCGCCTGCTCCCATCGACAGCGCACCGGCAAGCAGGCCGGCGAGTCCGGTGACCAACACGATCTGGTTGGACACCCCGGATCCGCTGATGCCGAGCACCAGGGCGAGGTTGCTCACCAATCCGTCGTTGGCACCGAACACCGCGGCGCGGAACGTGCCGGAGAGTCGATTGCGGCCACGGGCGGCCAGTGCCCGGATCACCTCGGCGTGAATTTGCTCGTCGGCCGTCATCGCGTCGGTCGCATCCGCGTCGGTCGCGTAGGGCGAGCGGGTCTCGGCGCGTTGCGCGAGGGCGAGCACGAACACCGATCCGAAGCGGCGCGCCAGCACACCGAGGATCCGGGTACGAATGTCGCCTTTGAGCGGCATCCCGACGCGATCGCCGAGCAGATTGCGCCAATGCTGTTCGTGGCGACCTTCCGCGTCGGCCAACTCGAGCAGAATGTCGCGTTCCTCGCCGTTGCGCCTACCTGCCAGGTCGCGATAGACGGCGGCCTCGGCCCGCTCGTCGGCGAGGTACTGCCGCCATCGCTTGACGTCCTTCGACGAGGGTTCCGTTCCGTCCATCGAGCAAACGTACCGGGCTCCGCCCTCGTGCGCGTTGGTGTACCTGGAAGGGCGCACAACGCGCACGAGGGGGCAGTCAGCTCGGGTCGTAGACGCCGGCCTGAACTGCTTTGACCAACCTGCGCGGCACTCTGAACTCTCGACCCTGTAAACGCACCGTCACCAGATCCGGGGCGACGGCCTTCCACTGTGCCCGTCGGCTACGCGTGTTGGAACGCGACATCTTTCTCTTCGGAACAGCCATGTCTCACGCCTCCTTTCGGCTTCGACGGCCGTAGCGCTTCTCGAACTTCTCGACGCGTCCCTGGGTATCCATGACGCGTGTCGCCCCGGTCCAGAAGGGGTGCGATTCGGACGAGACGTCGACGACGATCAGGGGGTAGGTGTTGCCGTCTTCCCACTCGGTTTCGCGGGTTGACGTGACGGTGGATCGAGTGAGGAACTTGTTCCCGGTGCTCGAGTCCTGGAACACCACCGGGTGGTAATCGGGGTGGATGCCTGGCTTCATTCTGTTGCCTCTCGTGACTGGTCTGCGTAGGGGGATTCACTGCTCTCGCAGGGGTCTTCGTGCCACTGGCCGAACGGGTCGGTCCACGTGGTCCACTGAGCGGGATCGGTCATCTCGTCGTCGGACACCAACGCCCACTGCAGAGTTCGGTCGATCTCGGTGGGGTCGGCCTGATGTACCAAGATCACCAATGACGTGTCTCGATCACCGAATTGCTCGTCCCACCGCAGCGCAGCCATCGCTCGCCTGGTGGTGTCGACGCGATCCTGTTCCACTGGAGACATTGCCGCAAGCCACTTTCCGGCGCTCGCCACCCGTAGTCCGCCGCCGGCCGATTCGATCCACAGCGCTTCGTCGGGTTGCGTGGCCACCCACGCCCGTCCACGGGCGGTGACGACGCCGTCGAGCAACACGTCGATGGCCTCGTGCAGTCGTTCGGGATGGAACGGCCGAGTTGCGGTGAACTCCACGAGTGCGACTCCGCAGTCGACGGACAAGGGCGGCTGGCCGCGCAACAGCGGAGAGTGGGCGTCCGTGATCTCACCGCGCCGGGCATCGAAGGGAACGGCCGCGAGAACTGCTGGGCCGTCGACCATCGAGTCCTGCGAAACCCAGACGACGGGTGCGTTCGGTGCCAACCGCGCGAGGACAGCCGCGAGCCTGGCGCGCTCCCACGCGTCGATTTCGGGACCTGCGGTGACGACGAGCGCGTCGGAGTAGTCGACCTGGCCTACTACCAGCTGCGCGACGGTTCGATCGTCGTCACCGCTGGCGACGATGCCGCGGTCGGCCAAGGTGTCGTCGCCGGTGGCGTCGGCCAACCAGGTTGCCGCGTCGAGGCAGCCGATCACGGCCTCGATACGTACGTCCCTCGAGGCCGGTCCGTCGATCTGCCCCACCACGTCGGCGACGATGACGTTGTCCACCGCCCAGCACAACGCCTCGGGCTCGAGCGCAGGGTCCAGAACGAGCACGATGCGATCAACACTGCTGCGGCTCGACAGTGCACGTAGCAGCGGCAGCAGGTCCTCGCGCAGCGTGCAGGAGACACAGCCGTGCGCCAGTTCCAAGATCGTCTCGCGCGGGTTCTCACCCAGGACGAACAACGTTCGGCGTACGACGCCCTCGGTGACGCGGCTCAGGTCGTGGCGGACTGCGACAGTTCCCGGCGCGAGCAGCGATGTCACGACAGCGTCCATGGCTCCGGTCCAGCCGGAGACGAGGACCATCGGGGTTCGATCGTCCGGTGATGTGTTCACGAGCGCCTTTCTTCTCGACAACGATTGTCATTCTCTGAGGATGCACGCTACATTCGCTTGAACGCTTTGTCGAAAACGATTGTCATAACGGCAAGAAAGGAGTGCTCATGTCAGCGCACTGCCAAGTCACCGGCCGCACCCCCAGCTTCGGAAAGTCGGTCTCGCACTCCCACGTGCGCACCAGCCGCAGGTGGGATCCCAACATTCAGCGCAAGACCTACTACGCCCCCAGCCTCGGACGCCGCGTCACCCTCACGCTCTCGGCCAAGGGCATCAAGACCATCGACCGCGACGGAATCGACGCCGTGGTGGCCAAGATCCGCGCACGTGGGGAGAAGATCTGATGGGCAAGAGCACCGACGTCCGCCCCATCGTCAAACTCAAGTCGACCGCGGGTACCGGCTACACCTACGTCACCCGCAAGAACCGTCGCAACGATCCCGACCGACTGGTGATGAAGAAGTACGACCCGGTCGTCCGCAAGCACGTCGATTTCCGAGAGGAGCGCTGACCGGTGGCCAAGAAATCGAAGATCGCGAAGAACGAGCAACGCAAGGTCGTCGTCGCCCGCTGGGCAACGCGTCGCGCCGAGCTCAAAGAGATCATTCGCAAGCCCTCGAGCAGCGATTCCGAGCGCGCGAAGGCCCAGGCGGCACTGCAGCGTCTGCCACGCGATTCGAGTCCGGTACGATTGCGCAATCGTGACGCTGCGGATGGACGTCCGCGCGGTTACCTACGGAAATTCGGGCTGTCCCGCGTGAAGATGCGCGAGATGGCTCACCGCGGGGAGCTGCCAGGCGTCCACAAGTCGAGCTGGTAAGGGAAAAGGTAGAGATGGCAGTCAAGAGAGCACCGTCGAAGAAGGTCCGCGCAGAGGCGGGTCGTCGACCGAAGAAGAACCCGTTGAATGCCGCCAAGGTCACCACGGTGGACTACAAGGACATCAACCTTCTTCGTCAGTTCATTTCCGACCGCGGCAAGATCCGTAGCCGCCGGGTCACCGGGCTCACCCCGCAGCAGCAGCGCCAGGTCGCTGTTGCAGTGAAGAACGCTCGTGAAATGGCATTGCTGCCGTTCACCAGCCGCTGAATCAGCTTTCGAGAAAGGCCACGTAGCCCTGGGGCTACGTGGCCTTTCTGTCGTTCCCAGCAAGAAACGAGCAGTTCTACGATGTCCGGCGTTCTCGAAGGCTTCACCGTCATCTTCGTCGTCATCGCACTGGGCTACCTGCTCGCCCATCTGAAAGTCCTCGGCGAACACGGCCAGTTTGTTCTGAGCCGTTTGGTCTTCTTCGTGGCGACACCGTCGCTGCTGTTCGTCACGTTGGCCAATTCGGACCTGTCGGTCATCCTGTCCCCCGTTCTTGCCGTCGCCGGTTCCACAGCGCTGCTCGTCGGGGCCATCTACTTCGTCATCGCGAAGCTCGCGCTGAAACGCGCCGTGCCCGACGCGACCGTCGGCGCCCTCGCGAGCTCCTACGTCAATGCCGCGAACCTCGGTATCCCGATCGCCGTGTTCGTTCTGGGCGACGCCAACTTCGTCGCTCCCCTGCTGCTGTTCCAGATCATGATCTACACGCCGATCGCGGTGACCGTCCTCGACATCTCCACCAAAATCGACGAGGTCTCTCTGTTCAAGACGGTCACGACGCCGTTCCGAAACCCGATCGTGCTGGCCGGGGCCGCGGGTCTCGTACTGTCGATCACCGGATTCGAGCTCCCCGAGGCGCTCATGCAGCCGTTCCAACTCGTCGGCAACCTGTCCGTTCCGGGTGCACTGCTCGCGTTCGGACTGTCGCTGTACGGCGCGCGGGTGCTGCAGAAGGGCATCAGCCCGCGACGAGACGTGGCTCTGGCGACCCTGTTCAAGATGGCGCTGCAGCCCCTGCTCGGGTATCTGATGGCCCGATTCGTCTTCGGCCTCGACGGGCACGACCTGTTCGCCATCGTCGTCGTCTCGGCACTGCCCACGGCGCAGAACGTCTTCGTCTTCGCGAGCCGTTACCAGCGAGGGGTCGTTCTGGCCCGTGACACGGCATTCGTCACGACCCTGGTCTCGATTCCCGTCATCGCACTCGTCACGGTGCTGCTGGCATGAGACGAACGCAAAGGTTCTCCTCAGCTCCCAGCGCTACTTTGGGTTCATGAGGTTTCTCGCTGCAGGTGTCATGCTGTGCCTGCTCTTGGCCGGCTGTAGCACCGCCGCCGGTGACGACGACGAGACGACACCGACAACGAACTCCACCACCCCCATCGGGTTCGTCCAGCAACCGAGCGCGCCGCCCGTCCCCCACGAAGTTCCCGTCGGCGACGTCGGCACGATGTTCGAGTCGACCCCGGATCTGATCCGCGCGACGACCACTCCGTTCGAGTCGTGGAGCCAGGTCTCCCCCAACACCATCGCGGTGCACTTCGTCACCGGCACGCCCGAGTGCTACGGAGCCGACGCGACGGTGACCGAGACCGATACGGCCGTCACGATCGAACTGCGGACCGGGACCAGACCGGACGCCGAGGACAAGTCCTGCATCATGGTTGCCGTCTACGCCACCATGCAGATCACGCTGGCGTCGCCGCTGGGTCATCGCGCAATCCTGAATGCGGCCTGACCCGGTCGCCGGTAATGTCCGACCGGTGAGCGACCAACTACCCGACCGAAATCGAAGTACGGTGCGCGCTGCCGATGCCGATCGCAACCTCGTGGCGCAGCTGCTGAGCGACGCGTTCGCCAACGGTCAACTGACCGTTACCGAGTACGACGAGCGGACGGCCGCGGCGTACCGAGCGAAGACTTACGGCGACTTGGACCTGTTGACCGACGATCTGGCCCTCACCCCACCTCCGCAGACGACGCAGACCGGTGCGCCCCAGACCGATCGGGCCATCGCGATCATGAGCGGATCGGTACGCAAAGGCGAATGGACCGTCGCCGCACGCATCGACGCCCTCGCCTTCTGGGGCGGAGTGCAACTCGACCTACGCCGAGCGACGTTCTCGGCCCAGGAAACCACGATCAACTGCGTCGCGATCATGGGCGGCACCGAGATCACCGTGCCGCCCGGCATCGGCGTCGAGGTCCGCGGCACCGGAATCATGGGCGGATTCGAGCACGTCAGCGCCACTCACCCCGGTGCGCCCCGAGTGGTGATCACCGGACTCGCCTTCTGGGGCGGAGTCTCGGTGGACATCAAGGCAGCTGAGAAATGACTACGATCGCCGACGCTTGAGGTAGTCGCTCACCACCGCAGCACCCAATCCGTCCAGATCCGGCGCGATCACCCGGCCGCCGACCCGCTCGGCCATCTTGTCGACCACCCGGGCCAGACCGGGATCGTCGCCGAGACGGAAAATCGTCACCTGCGCACCGAGTTTCGCGACGGTATCGAGCTCACGCACCGTCAACCCCAACGTCTTCGACGACGGCGGGTAATCGAAATACGCATGGCCGTCCGGCTCCAGATGAGCCGTCGGTTCACCGTCTGTGACGATCAAGACCACCGGCTGCGCATTGGGATGACGACGCAGATGCCGCACTGCGAGCATCAACGCGTGATGCAGATTGGTGCCCTGATCGTAGGCACCGTCCAGGCCGGCGAGCTCCGAGGCCGTCAAAGTCTGTGCATGCCTGCCGAATCCGATCAGCTGCAGATCGTCACCGCGAAAACGAGTACTCACCAGATGATTCAGAGCCAGTGCGGTGCGCTTCATCGGCACCCAGCGGCCGTCCATCACCATCGAGAACGACGTGTCGACCAACAACGCCACCGCAGCCTGCGTCCGGGTTTCGGTCTCGCTGATCTCCACATCTGTCACCTGTAGCTGCACCGGAAAGCCCGATCCCTGTGCAGCCGTACGCAAGACGGCATTGTTGACCGTGCGGGTCACGTCCCACGGTTCGGTGTCGCCGAATTCCCAGGTGCGCGACGCTCCCGTCGGCTCACCCATCGCGCCGGCCTTACGAGTATCTCGCTCGCCGCCGCGTCGAGACAGCTTTCCAGCGACATCCTTCAGCGCCGACTGCCCCAATTGGCGCATGGCCTTGGGCGACAGACGCCACTGACCGTCAGCACCCTTGTCCATGAAACCTTGCTGCTGCAGCGCCTTTTCGAGCTCCGAGAGCATCCGGGCGTCGGCAGCAGCCTCCGGTCCGAGCTGTTTCAGCAGGGCATCGGCGTCGATATCGTCCAGCGCCGCCCCGTTGTACTGCTGCGAGAGCTGATTGCCCAGATTCTCGAGATCGGCAATGTCCTGCAGTGCCCCGGTACCGTCACCGAGGCCCATTCCGTTCTCGCCGCGGAAGTTCTGCGAACCGTCCCAGTCCTCACCGGGCCGGGCCTGCTGCAGATTCTGATCCAGTTGATCGAGCTGATCCAGCAGGTTCGAATCACCGAAGGCCTGCTGGGCCAACGCATCCAACTCGGCTCGCTGCTCGCTAGTCAGAGAGTTGCGTAGTCGCTGCGCGGCGGCAGCCCTTTCCGCCAGTGAATCGAGTAGCTCGTCGACATTCTTCGGATTCTCCGGAAAATGCTGACCGTGCTTGTTCATGAACTCGTCGAACTGCTCGTCGGTGTTCTCGCCCTTGTTGTGGGCGTCGAGCAGTTCGTTGAGGTCCTTCAGCATCTCGCTGATGGCCTGGCGATCCTGCTCGGTGGCACCTTCGAGAGCCTGCTTCATGCCGGCGAATCGCTGATCGAGCATCTCGCGGCCGAGCAGATCCTTGATCTTCTCGTAGTTCTCGCGCCCCTCCGACGAACGCCAGTCGTAATCCGAGAGCTCCTGCACCGCTTGGGCGGTCGACGGAGACAGATCGCCGATCTGCATCTCCTGGAACCGCGCATCGTCGTCGAGGGCACGCGCCAACGCCTTACGCTCCTCGAGCACCGCCTCGTCCAGCAGCTCACGCACTTCCTGCAACGTGCCATCGAGGTTGTTCTGCTTCAACAGATCTCGGCGACGCTTGGCAGCCTGGGCCGCGAGGTCGTCGAGCCCGCGCATGTTCTTCGTTCCGCGCCGCAGCATCTCCTGCAACGCCCGGCGAGGCGACGCCCCCTCGAGGACGTCCTCGCCGATCGCATCCAACGCCTCCCGCAGATCGACGGGAGGAGCCAGTGGATCCGGGCCCTCGTGATAGCGCCCGTACCTGGAGCGACGCATCAGCTGTACACCGTCTGGCCGTCGTCGTCGGGATCCTTGGAGATTCGCCGCGCGAGGTAGAGACCTTCGAGCGCCAGTTCGACGGCGGCTGCTTTCTCGCCGTCCGAGGTCGCCTTCAACCGCTCGGTGATGTCCCCGATCACGGCCACGTCGGGCAGCTCGTCGAGCAGAGCCTTTGCGGTGATGCGATCGCCGGTGACGATCGGGTCGCCGGTCTCGACGGCCGTCACCAACGCCGCGAGGTTCAGGCCACCCAAGTGTGCCCGGACGGTATCGGCCGTCGCGCGTCGCAGCATGTGTTCGAGGACCTCGATTTCGCGGCCTTCTTCGCCCGACTCGAACTCGACCTTGCCGCGCAGCACCTCGATGATCGTTCCCAGGTCCACCGGCCGCGCCACGGCGTCTGCTTCGCCGAGTATTGCGGCGCGGTGAACCGCTGCGGCAGCGATCGTTTCGGCTGCGGCGATCGCGAATCGCGCCGAGACGCCGGAGCGCTGGTCGACCGACGGCGATTCGCGCAGCAGCCGAGTGAATCGAGCGAGCACCTCGAGCAGGTATGCCGGGACCTCGGCCTGCAGGTCCGCTTCCTGATCGATGACGGCTACCTCGTCGTCCAGCTCGAGCGGGTAGTGCGTTCTGATCTCGGCACCGAAGCGGTCCTTGAGCGGGGTGATGATGCGTCCGCGATTGGTGTAGTCCTCGGGGTTGGCGCTGGCCACCAACATGACGTCGAGCGGGAGCCGCAGGGTGTACCCGCGGACCTGAATGTCGCGCTCCTCCATGACGTTGAGCAGCGACACCTGGATGCGCTCGGCGAGGTCGGGAAGCTCGTTGATCGCCACGATGCCGCGGTGACTCCGCGGAACCAGACCGAAGTGAATGGTCTCCGGGTCGCCCAGGCTGCGGCCCTCGGCGACCTTCACCGGATCGACATCGCCGACGAGGTCGGCCACCGAGGTATCCGGGGTCGCGAGCTTCTCTGCGTACCGCTCGCTGCGGTGCCGCCACTCGATGGGCAGGTCGTCGCCCAGTTCCTTCGCTCTACGAATGCTCGCAGGGGTGATGGGCTCGTACGGGTGCTCGCCCAGTTCGGCACCGGCGATCACCGGCACCCACTCGTCGAGCAGCAGATTGAGGGTACGCAGCAGACGCGTCTTGCCCTGCCCACGCTCACCCAGCAGAACGACGTCATGACCGGCCAGAATCGCGCGCTCGAATTGCGGCAGCACCGTCGACCCGAAGCCGACGATCCCCGGCCACGGATCTTCGCCGTCACGCAACGCCGTCAAAAGATTTTCGCGGAGCTCTTCCTTGATCGACCGCTGCCGATGTCCGGATGCCTTGAGTTCGCCGAGAGTGGAGATGCCAGGTTTGGTGGAGGTCACTTCTCCACGCTACGAGCGTTTGACGATTGCTGCCATCTAGTGGTCCGTTGTGGTTCCGCCGAGTTCGCACTTATGCCACCCGAACTGGACAAATCCCCTGCACAACTGCGATCTCGCTAGACCGGTGCTCCTGCCTCACGGAGCTTGGCCCGAACTCGGCGGACCACTTCGTCGGGACGACGGCGGAGTTGTTCGGAATTGACTCGAACGATATGCCAATCGCACTGCTGCAAGTCCTCGTACCTTTCGATGTCTCGAGTCGCTGACGCTCGTCGAGCCAGTGCTGCACGCCCTCGTATTCCACCCCGACACGCCACCTCTCCCACCCCATGTCGATCCGCGCGACAAATCGACCACGCGCATCTCGAATGTCGATCTGGGTGGTGGGTTTCGGAAGTCCAGCGTCGATCAGCAACAGTCGGGTGCGCGTCTCCTGCGGCGATTCCGCGCCTCCATCCACCCGACCGAGGGCGTCGAGCAGCACCCGGATACCCCGACACCCCGGACGCAGTGACGCGAATGCACTCACCGCATCCCGCTCGAGGCCGGTCGCGGCCATGAGTGAATCGAGGAAGATCACGGACTGCGGTGGCGGAACCCATCGCCCGATATCGAACGCGGTCCGCACCGGGGTGGTCACCGCCACCCCGCCGACAACGAGCACATCGGCGGGCTCGATCGAGTCGCGCCGGAGGATCAGCCCTGGTATTCGATGTGATTTTTCGCGCGCAAGCACGGTAGGCGGCACCGAGGCGTCGACCCATCGCGCGCCATGTATGGCGGCCGCCGAAGTACCCGCGACAATTGCGCTGTTGCCGACGCACACAGATGCCGCCACAGCCAGGGTCCGCGCATCCAGGGTGGTTCTCGCGGGCACATAGGTGTCACGGAACACTCGTACATAGTCGCGGCTCAGTCGGTGACGACTCAATGCTCCCGACTGCACTGCAACCGACCCACGAAACGGTCCTGACTCGATCCCCATCGCTCAACCCTGGCAGGGTCGAGCCCCTCGAAACGGCCAGCAGGCCAATCTGTGGATTATGGTTTCGTTCATCCACAGATCGTCGAGATCGCAATTACGCGAGCGGAAATGGTGTAAAAGGCTGCACAACTGCGATCTCGACGGAGCAGCTAGTGGGCGAAGTGCCGCGAACCCGTCAGATACAGCGTCACGCCCGCGTCCTGGGCAGCAGCGATCACTTCGTTGTCGCGGACCGAACCACCGGGCTGCACAACGGCTTTGACGCCCGCCGTCATGAGGACCTGCAAGCCGTCGGGGAACGGGAAGAAGGCATCGGAGGATGCGACCGAACCGACGACGCGATCCCCGGCACGCTGGACTGCGAGGTGGGCGGCGTCGACGCGGTTGACCTGGCCCATTCCGACGCCGACCGACGCGCCGTCATGGGCGAGCAGAATTGCGTTGGATTTCACGGCTCGTCCTGCACGCCAGGCGAATTCGAGATCCTTGAGGGTCTGCTCATCGGCGGGTTCGCCGGCGGCCAGGGTCCAGTTGGCCGGATCGTCGCCGTCGGCGTCGATGACGTCTCTCTGCTGCAGCAGTGCCCCGCCGGAGATCGGCTTGAGTTCGACCCCCGACGTGGGCGGCGCTTCTGCGAGCAGAACTCGAATGTTCTTCTTGCGCTGCAGCACTCCCAGTGCACCGTCGGCGTAGGACGGCGCGATGATCACCTCGGTGAAGATCTCGGCGACCTGCTCGGCCATCTCGACGGTGACCTCACGGTTGGCCGCGATGACGCCGCCGTAGGCGCTCACCGGATCGCACGCATGCGCCTTTCGGTGCGCCTCGGCAATGTCGGTGCCGACGGCGATTCCGCACGGATTGGCGTGCTTGATGATCGCGACGGTGGGCTCCGAGTGATCGAACGCTGCCCGCCAGGCCGCATCCGAATCGGTGAAGTTGTTGTACGACATCTCTTTTCCGTGCAGCTGCTCGGCCTGAGCGATGCCGGCAGCAGCGGAGGAGTCGACGTACAGGGCAGCCTTCTGGTGCGGGTTCTCGCCGTACCGAAGTACTGCGGAGCGGTCCCATGTGCCACCGATCCACTCGGGAAACACAGTCTCGGTGTCGGGAGTCAGGACGCTCGACATCCACGACGCCACTGCGACGTCGTAGGCCGCGGTGTGCTGAAACGCTTGCGCGGCAAGAGATGTGCGCTCGGCGAGCGTGAATCCACCACCGGAGACAGCGGTGAGTACGTCGTCGTACCGGCTCGGGTCGACGACAACCGCGACCGACGGGTGATTCTTGGCCGCGGCGCGCACCATCGACGGGCCGCCGATATCGATCTGCTCGACGCATTCGTCGGGCGTCGCACCGCTGGCGACGGTCTCGGTGAACGGGTACAGGTTGACCACGACGAGCTCGAACGCCTCGATGCCCAGCTCGTCCAGCTGAGCCAGGTGCTCGGGCTTGCGGGTGTCGGCAAGGACCCCGGCATGGACGCGAGGATGCAGCGTCTTGACGCGACCCTCGAGGGTTTCGGGGAATCCGGTGAGGTCCTCGACCTTGGTGACCGGGATTCCGGCGTCGGCGATCTTGCTCGCCGTCGATCCGGTGGACACCAGAGCGACGCCCGCGGCATGCAAACCGGTCGCAAGTTCGATCAGTCCGGTCTTGTCGTAGACACTGACCAGTGCGCGGCGCACCGCTTTACGTTCACTCATCGGATTATCTGAGCCTTTCGTCCATCGGAGGTGACACCTTTGGCTGCGACCGCTGCGATCACGTCGACCAGCAACCGTCGTTCCACAGTCTTGATGCGTTCGTGCAATGCCGCTTCGTCGTCGCCGTCGAGAACGGGCACGGCTTCCTGAGCCAGGATCGGCCCGGTGTCGACACCGGAATCGACCAGATGCACCGTCGAACCGGTCAGTTTCACGCCGTGGTCCAGCGCGTCTCGAACGGCGTGCGCACCGGGGAACGACGGCAGCAGCGCGGGGTGCGTGTTGACGATTCGGCCGGCGAACGCGTCGAGAAATCGAGGACCGAGGATCTTCATGAACCCTGCGGTGACGATCAGATCGGGCTCGAACCCCAGTGCAGCGTCGGTGAGCGCCTCATCCCAGGCAGACCGATCGGCGAAGTCTCGCAAGCCGATACGAAAATGTGGGATCGCGGCATCGTCGGCATGACTAGCGGCCGCGCACTCTCGATCGACTCCGACGGCCACGATGCGTGCCGGGTAGTCCTCGGCAGTTGTCGCGGCGACGAGCGACTGCAGGAGCGAGCCGGTCCCCGACGCGAGGACGACGACCCGCGCGGGTGTCTCACGCAAGGCAGTCAGCGCACTACTCCTGAGGTATCGAGGGGATCGTTCGAGCCAGCAGAAAGCCTAGTCGCTCCGACCCGCGCCCCTACCGGGCAGGTCCGTCCTCCGCAGTGCTCGACGCGTCGTCCTGGGCCGGGGGCGGAGCGACGATCTCGGCCTCGAGCGGTTCCTCGGATTCGGCGTCTGCCGCGATCGGATCGTCTGCTTCCACTGTCACGACCGGCTTCTCGTCGACGACCTCGGCCTCGACGACGGTGTCCGCGACAGCCTCGTCCGGCTCCGACGCAGGCGCTCGAATGGCCAGGTCTACTGCGGGCACGGTCGCCGGCACGGGCTGCTCGGTACCGGATCGGTCGTGGGGTTCGTGGTCGGGTTCCGGGTCTGCTCGACGCCACACGACGATGGCCGCCGAAACGGATCCGACGACGCCGAGCCAGGCGAAGGTCAACAGTGCGAAGCTCCACACGGTGACTTCGACTGTTCCGAACGTGCCGAGGTTCCCGCCTGCGGCATAGCCGAACACCGCGGCGAGGGCTCCGGTGACGGCGGCTACCGCCCACACCGAGGAGACCGCGACCTGGACGTCCACGCTTCGGATCGCGCAGTCGCGTCCCAGAAGTAGCCCGGCTGCGATGGGAACGACGAGCATGACGATCCAGATCGTCTGCGCGGAGCCCTCGGGGAGGACGGCGAGGATCGGAAGCGGCGGGAGCGGCCCGCCCGTCGTCGAGAACAGGCTGACCGTTGCGTCTCCGAAGCTCGCCGAGGACCCCGTCGCGACGGCGAGGGCACCGAGGACGATGTTCGGCAGGTACAGCACCGACAGCACGGTCAGTCCCAGCATGCCGACGAGGGTGCGTCCGTTGTCGAGCAGCGAACCGGCGGTGTCCCAGGAGGCGAGCAGCGCAAACAGCACGATGGCGGCACCGCCTGCCGTCAGCACCGCAACGGACCGCACGAGCGGCGCAACGAGTGCGCGTACCCAATCTGGAAGATGTCGATCGATCACCAGGGCATCCCAGCGAGCGTGGATCAGGCCGGTGCCCGAGGCCGCTGCGTGCACTCCGGCCACCCACGAGAAGGCGACGAGTGCGTTGGGGCTCGACAGTCCGATGACCGTCGACGCATCCTTGGCGACGGCCAGAGCGATGGCCGTGAAAGCGAGGGGTCCGGCCATCGACGCGGCGAACACCCACCTGACCATGCGGCGGTCGGTGGTCTCGTCCACCGCGTGGTGAACCGTGCGTGCGACGGACCAGGCGACGACGAGGGTGGGAAGCATCGGGGCGACGCCCATCGACGTGCCACCGATACTCAGCGGCACCAGGTGCACCGCGAACCAGGAACCGGCGATGGCACCAAGGGTTCCGGTGAGATCGCTGTTGACCGAGACAAGGGTGATCAGGACCAGAGTCGTGGCGATGACCACCACCAGCCCGGAGGTTTTGAAGGCCACTGCAGCGAGCGTTCGTGACTGATCGGGCGTAGGCCCGGTGCTCACACGGGAACTGCGTGCGGCCGCGCGTCGAGTATCTCGGTTCAATAGATCGCTCATCACTACGAGATTCGCATCAACGACGCGGCACGCCGGTCAGGCGCGCCGCGAAGTCGAGTGTGACGTGCGAAATCAGTCGCGCTTGTTGTCGTCGTCGGCGGGAGTCGCACCGAACGACTGAGTCGGTGCGCCGTACGGCGTCGACTGTGAGCCCGACTCGGACTCGTCGGGTGTGCTCGACGGCTGACCGTAACCGGACGGCTGGCCACCGTACGGGTACTGGTTCGGCGGGTAGGCCTGCCCTGCGGGCGGACCGCTCGGACCGGTGTAGGGCGGCGGCGAATAGCCACCCTGCGGTCCGGTGTTCGGCGCAGGCTGATTGCCGTACGGCGACTGTGCGCCGGGACCGTAGGAATGCTGGCCGGAAGCCTGTCCACTCGGTGCTTGCCCAAAGTTCGACGAGCCTGTCGTGTTCGACGGGGCCTGACCGTAGGCCGGCGGGTTGCTGTAGTTCTGCGGTCCGGACGGTCCACCGAACGACGTCGTCGGCGCGTTGTAGGGATTCTGTTGGCCGTAACCGGACTGCTGACCCTGGTTCCCGAAGCCGGACTGCTTGGGTGCCGGGGCCTTGACGATGCCTGCATCGAGCAGCAGCGCAACCACAGCGGCCGCTGCCTGCACGAAGCCCAACACGAGTACCAGGATCGCGCCGATTCCGAGCGAACTGCTGGTGCTGGCGAACTCGTTGCCCTCGGCACTGGGCAGGCTGAACGATTGGAAGACCAGCACCAGGAATCCGGCGATGGCCAGTGCCGCGATCACGGCCTGGTTCCGGGCATCCTTCTGCAGCAGCGACGCACCTGCGATCAGACCGGCGGCGAGCAGAAACGCGATCGACGCCGCACTTCCGCCGGACTCGAAGAAGTTGGTGCTGAACGAGGTCTGGATGCCGCTGGGCAGTTGCTCGGACGACGACACTTCGGCGGTGACGAAATCGAGCAGGCCGAGCAGGAAGTTGACGATACCGAGACCGAGCACCACGAAGGTCAGGATCTTCGGCAGTTGCGCGAGCCCGGCACCGGACGACTTCGTCGAGTGCCCGGACGTGCCCGGCGCGGACCCGCTCGGAGCGGAGGTTCCTGGCACGGGCGGGCCGAACGGGTTGGATACCGACGGCTGGTGGAACGCCTGGTTCTGACCCGACTGGGGATAGGCACCCGACGACGGCTGATTCGGCTGATTGGGCGTGGACTGATTCGGCGTGGACGGGGGGCCGTAGGACGGTCCGCCTCCGCCGTAGCCACCAGAGTTGGAGCCCCCGTTGTCAGGGCTGCCGGGCGAGTAGGTCATCGCGTCTCCTCATCCTGATAGTGCCGTACCCAGGTCGGTCGGGTCCGAGATCTCACGCTACTGCACGGACCCGACCGCTCGAGGAACTCCAGGTCAGTGGGACGTGACCAACTCGTGGTCGTTCGATTCGGCCGCTTCGAGCTCCCGCACCAGCGGCAGCACCTTCGCTCCGAAGTATTCGATTTCCTCCTGAAAGTGCAGGAAGCCTCCGAGAACGAGGTCGACGCCGAGGCGTCGGTAGGCGACGATGCGTTCGGCAACCTGCTCCGGGGTGCCGATCAACTGCGTCTTGAACCCGTCGTTGTACTGAACGAGGTCCTCGAACGTCGAGTCGGCCCACATCCCCTTCTTGTCGGCCGTCGAATTGCCCGCCTGCTGCACCGCACCTCTGAAACCCTCGACGGCAGGCTTGTTGGCCTTGTCGATGATCTCTCGCAACGTATCTCGCGCTTCCTTCTCGCTGTCTCGCGCGATGATGAAGCCGTTGAGCCCGAACTTGACCTCACGCCGGTGATCGCGCGCGACTCGACGCAGGTTGTCGAGCTGCTCGGTGACGCCGTCGAAATCCTTGCCGTTGCTGAAGTACCAATCGGAGTACCGGCCGGCATTCTCCTGCGCGGCGGACGAGTTACCACCCTGGAAGAGTTCAGGATTGGGCCGTTCCGGGGTGTTGAGCGGCTTCGGCTTGAGCGTGAAATCGTGGATCCGATAGAAATCGCCCCGGAAATCCACGTCGTCCTCGGTCCAGATCTTGCGCAGCACCTGCAGGAATTCGGCACTGCGACGGTATCTTTCGTCGTGCTCGAGCCACGGCTCACCGAGGTGGGTGAATTCGTCCTTGAACCAGCCACTGACGACGTTGACCGCAAAACGGCCGTTCGAGAGGTGGTCAGCCGTCGCTCCCAGCTTGGCCAACACGGCAGGCTGCCAGAGCCCGGGATGCACGGCGGCAATGACTTTCAGACGTTCGGTGGCCAACAGCAACGCGAGCGAGAAGCTCGTCGACTCGTGCTGGAACTCGGCCCCGTAGCTCGCCTCGTAACGGACCTGACTGAGCGCGTACTCGAAGCCGTTGTTCTCGGCGGTCTGCGCCAGCTTCTTGTTGTACTCGTAGTCCCAACTGGTCCGTTGCTCGATGGTGCTGGTGACCAGGCCACCCGAGACATTGGGAACCCAGTACGCGAACTTGATTGCGTCGGCGATCTTTTCGGTGCTCATGTGTGCGTCATCCTTCATCGGATGAATGCGCCATCCACGCACTCAGATGGCGTGGATGGCACATTCATCCGGAAATCGGGGGTCGGATCGGGGCCGGAAATTTGGGACTACGAGTACCAGGTGGGCTCGGGCAGCTCTCCGGTGAGCACCCAGCGGCCGACTTCGCGTCGCTTGTAGGCAACCGGATCGTGCAGGGTGTGGGTACGGACGTTGCGCCAGAAGCGATCGAACCCATACTTGCTGGCCGTGGCGCGGGCACCGAGGGCCTCGAACACGGTCGAGGTGATCTCGAGCGAGACGTCGGTGGCGCGAGCCTTGACTGCGGCCACCCGCACCTCGTGGTCACCACGCTCCTCGGCGGTGACGTTCCACGCGTTGTCGTGAATCTTCTGTCCTTCCAACGCAACTGCGTCGGCCAGAGCTTCGACGGCCCACAGTTTGGCAGTCAGATCGCCGTAGATGTCGATGATGTACGGCTCGTCGACTGCTTTGTCCACCGTGCTGTGCAGCCACGCGCGAGTCTTGTCCTTGGTGTACGACGCGGCCTCCTCGAGAGCACCCCTCGCGATCCCGAGGTAGAAGTTGACGAACACCAACTGAATGGTCGGCACGTTGAGGGTGTTGTAGACGCGTGGCTGAAACACCTTGTCCACGAACCCCGCTGCACTTGCCCACTCGACGCGAACCTTGTCGATCGTGACGCTGCCACTTTCGGTCTGACGCTGGCCGATGTTGTCCCAGTCGTCGTGGAAGGACAGACCCTCGATGTTCGACGGCACGATAGCGAACACGTGATCGGTACTGCCCTCGAGCGCACCCTCGAGCACGGTCACGTCCGAGACACGACTGCCGGTGGAGAACGTCTTGGAACCGTCGAACACGATGGTGTCGCCCTCGTCGGTGACCGACACGTCGTTGTCGCGTGGATTGACGGCACCGCCGAAGAACCACTTGTTCTTCGTGGCATCGGCCTCGACGGCCTCGATCTGCTCGGGAGTACCGACCAGACGCGCGGCCCAGAACCAGAGAAGGTGGTAGCCCAGCAGCTGACCGATCGAGCCGTCGGCCTTCGAGACGGTGCGAATCACCTGGTAGGCCGTGGGCCAATCCTGGCCGCCGCCACCGTGCTCGACGGGACCGAGCAGCGTGACGAGCCCGGCGTCCTTGAGCAACTGAACCTCGGCGGACGGAAGCTCACGACCCTTGTCGCGAGCAACGGCGTCGACAGCGAGAAGCTGCGCTACCTCACCTGCGCGAGAAACCCATCCGGCGGCAGTGGTCGGAGCGTCGGGCCAGTTCTTGGCGAGTGCACGATTTTCGGTAGTTGTCATGACGCACAGTGAAGTCCCGCGTCGAAGCAATGACCACAGTTCGATTCAGCGTGATTCTAACGGGATCACCCACGCAGAATTCTCTCCATCTTCTTGCCCTTGGCCAGCTCGTCGATCAGCTTGTCCAGCAATCGGATTTTCTTCATCAGGGGATCTTCGACATTCTCGACGCGGATGCCGCAGACCACTCCGGTGATCAGTGTCGCGTTCGGGTTCAGGTTCGCCGCCGCGAAGAAGTCCTCGAATGTCGTCTCCGCCTCGAGGTGTTTTTTCAGTGTCGCTTGATCGAACCCGGTGAACCACCGGACGATCTCGTCGACCTCCGCTTCGGTGCGGCCCTTTCGCTCCACCTTGTTGATGTAGAGCCGATGGACCGTCACGAAGGCGGTGGTGAAGATGTTGTGCACGGAGCCAATCTAGTCCACCGACGCGCCCGCGAAGTAGGCCCGCACACGAGGCGTGAACAGCAGCACTGCGACCGCCAGCAGGATGACCACTTGAATCGCTTGCACCACGTGGGTCCACGGAAGATTCGGGGTGAAGATCAGGTAGGAGTAGGCAGCAACTCCGAAGATGCTCCAGCTCAACAAGAGCCGATGTTCGGATGGACTGCGCCTGGAGAGTCGCTGGACAAGATACGAGTAGCCGAAGATCAGGCTGACCACGGTGATCACCCGCAGCGAGTAGGCCCCGTAGACGATCGCTTTCGCCGAGGCCGGTAGGGAGCCGTCGTCCATGCCCTGTCGATGCATCTGGAAATCCGCCAGCGACTTCGCCAGCGCCACCGAGGCGAGTGCATACAGGCACGACACCACCATGGCCGCGATCATCAACCGGCCGACCGGTCGTACAGCGGGGTCCGCGTGCCACCCCTGTCGATACAGACGGTGCAGAAATTCCGACATCAGCCCTCCCCGAACGGTGTCGCTGAGATTGTTGCACAGTGTCGTTACTTTAGCTATTGACCCCCCTTTACCTTCATTGTGCATTTCAATTACTATGCAACACAACACTTTTCAGGAAGAATGGGCAGCGACATCGCCGAACGGGAGGGCAAGACATGACACGCAAGAGGTTCGAGTACTTCAAAGTCGCGCTGTTTCTGATGTCCGCAATCGTCCTGGCTTGGGCTGCAGGAACTTTCGAATCGCTCTACTACGCACTCGCGGCGGCGCTGTTCGGAGCGATGACAGTGTTCGTCCTGTGGCGAGTGGACAAGTTCGAGACCGAATAGCGCTGCCCATACGTCGTGCGCGTTTTGCGTACCTTCAGGTACGCAAAACGCGCACAAGGGATTGGGGCACGAAAAAGCCCGCCACCGAATCGGTGGCGGGCTCTTTCAGAAGCGAGTCCTACTTCACGGACAGCGATTCCAGGATTTCGCGCGCGAGGGCAGCGGTCTCGGACGGCGTCTTGCCGACCTTGACGCCTGCGGCCTCGAGTGCGTCCTTCTTCGCCTGTGCCGTTCCCAGCGAGCCGGAGACGATGGCGCCGGCGTGGCCCATGGTCTTGCCCTCGGGAGCGGTGAAGCCTGCGACGTAGCCGACGACCGGCTTGGTCACGTTGGCCTTGATGTAGTCGGCTGCACGCTCTTCGGCGTCGCCACCGATCTCGCCGATCATGACGATGATCTTGGTGTCGGGGTCCGCCTCGAACGCCTCGATGGCGTCGATGTGGGTGGTTCCGATGACGGGGTCGCCGCCGATGCCGATGGCCGTCGAGAATCCGAAGTCGCGGAGCTCGAACATCATCTGGTAGGTCAGGGTGCCACTCTTGGAGACCAGGCCGATGGGGCCGGTTCCCGAGATGTTGGCGGGCGTGATGCCGACCAATGCCTCACCGGGAGTGATGATTCCGGGGCAGTTCGGCCCGATGATGCGGGTCTTCTTGCCCTTCTCCACGTTGTAGGCCCACGCGTATGCGGAATCCTGCACGGGGATGCCCTCGGTGATGACGACGAGCAGCGGAATCTCCGCGTCGATCGCTTCGACGATGGCGTCCTTGGAGAATGCCGGCGGCACGAACGCGATGGACACGTCGGCTCCGGTCTTCTCCATGGCCTCGGAAACCGAAGCGAACACCGGCAATTCGATGTCGTTGCCCTGCGCGTCGACGTGCTTGACCGTGGTTCCGGCCTTACGTGCGTTGACGCCGCCGACGACCTGGGTGCCGGCCTTGAGCATCAGGGCGGTGTGCTTGGTGCCTTCGCCGCCGGTGATGCCCTGGACGATGACCTTGTTGTCCTTGTTCAGAAAGATAGACATTGTTTCCTCTACTTCGCTGCCAGCTCGGCGGCCTTGTCGGCGCCCTCGTCCATGGTTCCGGCGAGCGTCACCAGCGGGTGCGCGGCGTCGGCGAGAATCTTGCGGCCCTCTTCGACCTTGTTGCCGTCGAGACGGACGACCAGCGGCTTGTTGGCGTCGTCGCCCAGCTTCTTCAGCGCGCCGACGATGCCGTTGGCGACTGCGTCACACGCGGTGATGCCACCGAAGACGTTGACGAACACGCTCTTGACCTGCTCGTCACCGAGGATGACGTCGAGGCCTGCGGCCATGACCTCGGCCGAAGCGCCGCCGCCGATGTCGAGGAAGTTGGCCGGCTTGACGCCGCCGTGTGCCTCGCCTGCGTATGCCACCACGTCGAGGGTCGACATGACCAGTCCGGCACCGTTTCCGATGATGCCGACCTGTCCGTCGAGCTTGACGTAGTTGAGGTCGTTCTCCTTGGCCTTGGCCTCGAGGGGATCGGCTGCGTCCTTGTCCTCGAACTCGGCGTGGCCGGGCTGGCGGAAGTCTGCATTGGCGTCGAGCGTGACCTTGCCGTCGAGGGCGAGGATCTGATCGTCGGGGGTGCGAACCAGCGGGTTGACCTCGACCAGGAGAGCGTCTTCGTTGATGAAGACCTCCCACAGCTTCTGGATGGTCACCGCAGCGGCGTCGAGCACCTCGGCGGGCAGCTTGCCCTTCTCGGCGATCTCACGAGCGAACGCGAGGTCGACGCCCTTGACTGCGTCGACGGGGATACGTGCGAGTGCGTCGGGGTTCTCCTCCGCCGTCACCTCGATCTCGACTCCACCTTCGACCGAACACATCGCGAGGTAGGTGCGGTTGGTGCGATCGAGCAGGAAGGAGATGTAGTACTCCTCGGCGATGTCGGAGGCTTCTGCGACGAGAAGCTTCTTGACGACATGGCCCTTGATGTCGAGTCCGAGAATCGCTTCGGCGTTCTCGGTTGCTGCTGCGACGTCCTTGGAGTACTTGACGCCGCCGGCCTTGCCGCGGCCGCCGACCTTGACCTGCGCCTTGACCATTACTGGCTTGCCGATTTCTTCGGCAATCTGTGTTGCTCCGGCGACCGTGTCGGTGACACGACCGGCGGAGGTGGGTACGCCATGCTTGGCGAACAATTCCTTCGCCTGGTATTCGAAGAGATCCATCAGCTCACCGTCTCGTCTACGTTGACGCCCGCTCCAGGGGTGTGAGCGGGTCTGAGCATGGACTTTATCCAGGTGCCCCGACGGCGCATCGGGCGCATGGATGCTATGTGGTCTATCTCACCGCTGTGGCCGCAGTGAAACCGGCGTCACCGATCGGTGCGACGAGCCGAAAGTGCCGCCGCGACACCGAGAACGACGATTCCGGCGACCGATGGCACCACACCGGGTCCCATCTCCGGGTCGGCTGCGCGAGCGGACGTCAGTGGCCACGACGCGAGATGAACGACGCCCGCGACGGCCGCACCGACGAGCAGAACGCTGCCACGCGCGGGGCGGGCCCGGGCGGCAACGAGGGCGGCGACGACGACGCCGACAGCGAGCAGCAGCTGCCCCCAGGTGTCCCAACCCCACGGAAACTCGGTGATGGTCGCCGCGGTCAGATCGCTGCCTCGATACAGGGGCAGGGCCAATCCGACTGCCAGTAGAAGGGCCCCGACGAGCGCAGTTCCCAGCACCGGGAAGTAGGTGGCCGCATCCTCGGACGTGTCGACGTCGTCACGCTCGGCCGATCCGGCGAACAGGGCCAGCAGTCCGGTGACGGCCGCGAACACGACTCCCGCGATGATCAGCAGGGCACCCGTCCCGGTATCGACGCCCGCGAGGTCCTCGGCCAGCACCACCGACTGCAACACGGCCGCCGCGGCCGACACCGCGGCGAGCCAGAAGACGGACAAGAACGGACGAGCCGCCGCAGCGAACTCGGAGAACAGCAGCGGCACCGAGGCCAGAATCGAGACGAAGCCCGCTATGAGCACCACGCGGGTCGCCAGGATCGTGGGCGCAGTTCCCGCGGCGTCGGTCTCGAGAATCGGCAACAGCGACCCCACCACCAGCAGTACGCCGGCAAGTACGCCCGCACTGCCTGCTGCCGCATGCCACCTCGTGGTGCCGGGCCCGGCGACCCCGCGCGGACCCCGACCACCCTCGGCGACGGATCGCGCCGCCGCCAGAGCGCGGCGATCACGGCCGGAGGCAACAGGTGCGAGTACAGCGCCTCCGACGGTCAATCCGAGCCCGGCAACGGTGCCGAGGTATGCCCCGAGGCCGGCCTCGATCCGAGCACCGGTAGCCACTCCAGCGAGCAGACCGACACCCGCGAACGAGAGGACCCCGAGACCCGCGCCGACGGCGGCACCGGACGCGACCACCGGCGAGAGCGACGCCAACGCCGAGGCCGTGACCACGAGTGCGCCGATTCCGACCAGCGCGGACCCCACCGCCACGAACACCGGCGACTCCACCACCGCCGAGACGATCACCACCGGATCGGCCGACCGGTACAGCGAGGCGAACGCCGCTGCGGCGGCCACGACACCGAACGCTCCGAGCAGGATCGACAACAGCGGACCCACCCGGCCCGCTGTCGCTCGTCCCACGTGCTCCGAGTAGACCGAATGTCCGTACCCGTCACCGAGCGCTGCACGATGCACTGCCGACCACCCCGCCGCACCCGCCAGAACCGACGCAGCGTGACCGGCGAGCAGAACATGAGAGCCGAGGGTGGCGTCGAGCATCGCGGCGCTCAGGGGACGGAACAGCTCGAGCCGGTTCGCATCGATCGGATCGGACAGCACAGCGAGATCGAGGATCGCGATTCCGAGCGTCACCGCGCCGAAGCCTGAGAGCAGAGCGGCACCGAATTCGACGCGTCGCATCGCAGCACTGACGGCGGCGGCAACCGCCACCACGACCGGGAGCGAAACGGCCAGCACAGCGGCCGACGAGACTCCGCCGCCCACCGGCGAACCGTCGACGGCCTGGACGACGCCGATCAACGGAGCTGCAGCGGCACACAGTGCGGCGACGACAGCGAGCACGACGGCGACGACGATGCGCGACGTGGGCGAATGATCCTCCACGCCGCCGCGGGCGTCCTGCGGCGCGATACGTTGCGGTTCGGCTCGGTCGGAGCCGTGGGCGGACGAGTCGTCGAAGGTGGGGGTCGGCACCCGTAGGACGGTATCGGCTCGGTCGCGTCCCCAGCCGTCGGTCACGGTGCGTGCCGCATTCGTGTCCGAATACGGATGTGGCGTGTCACTACATAAACCCTGGTCACCCTGTGAGCCATCTCACATATTGCACTGGTTTCGGCTGTTAACTTGCGCGCGCCGCAACCATTTCGTTACCGTCTGCCGAGTCTTTCAGTAACGGCCAGGTCACAGATATCGGAGGTTGTAGGTCTTGCAGCAGCACCGCGCGTCCTTTACTTCCAGCCGATTCTCTCGCCCGACGGCGGACGACGCGACCACGGTGTACAGCTACGAGCCCACCACCGAGCCGAGTGCATACGAGGCCTATTCCTACCCCACGTACGAGTACGTCGAAGCCGATTTCGCCGGTGCAGTAGCAGCCGACGAGACACCGACCGTCGTCACGACCTACGCAACCACCGCAGACGCCGCACCCGTGGCTCGTCGCGGCGGAGCGCATCGCATCCCCGTTCCTCCGACCGCACTGAAGGGTCGCGCCGCCGTGCTGGCCGTGGCCGCCGGTGCCGTCGTTGCCGCAGGGCAAGCCGTCATCAACGACGATGCGCCCACTGCAGTCGCCACCTCCGAGTACGCACTCGCCGCGGGTGAAGCACCGGCCGCCGCAGCACTCGCAGCCACCACCGCACCGCAGGCCGACGAGCCGGTAGCCGACGCTTCGAGCGCAACTCCCTCGCAGGCACCGCAGATCCTCAGCGTCGCCGCACCGGTCGACCTCAGCCAGTTCAACGACCTGCTTGCCAAGGGCCAGCGTTTCAGCGAAGAGCGGGCCGCACGCGAGGCCGCGGCCCGTCGGCCGCTGTTCTCCCTCCCGGCTCAGGGCACGTACACCTCCAACTTCGGCACTCGATGGGGCGTCCTGCATGCCGGCGTCGACGTCGCCAATGCCATCGGAACCCCCATCTACGCCGTCGCCGACGGCAAGGTGATCGATTCCGGTCCCGCGTCGGGCTTCGGAATGTGGGTTCGCCTGCAGCACGCCGACGGCACGATCACGGTTTACGGCCACATCGACACCTCGACAGTCACTGTGGGCCAGAACGTCATGGCCGGCGACCAGATCGCAACCATGGGCAACCGCGGCTTCTCCACCGGCCCGCACCTGCACTTCGAGGTTCATCTCCCGGGTGAGGTCAAGATCGATCCCCTCCCCTGGCTCGCGTCCCGAGGAATCTCCCTCGGACCCGAAATGGACTGAGTCCTTCTCCATCGCTTCACAACAAAGCCGGACCCCGCTTTCGCAGGGCCCGGCTTTCGCGTTGTCGGGACTTCTACAGCTTGGTCATCGGGACGCCGCCGATGAGCATCATCTTGACGCGACCTGCCGAGCCGAAATCGATCAGCACCATAGCCTTGACTCCGGCACCCGTGGATTCGAGCACCGTACCCAGTCCATACTTGTCGTGGCTGACTCGATCACCCACAGCCAGAACCAGATTGGAGTTTCGGCCCTTCGCGGCACCGAAGCTCGGAGACGAACTCTGGCCACGACTCGACGACCCGCCGTAGCTACCGGAGCCGTAGTTGCCCGAGCCGTAACCGCCGCCCGAGCCGTAACTGTTCGATCCGTAGCTGCCGGATCTACCGCCGCCGATTGCGCGGCCGCCGCCGGTGCCCGGGTCTTCGCGACGCCAGTCGATCAGATGTTGGGGAACCTCTTGCAGGAAGCGTGATTCCGGGTTGGCGATGGGCTGACCCCACGCCGACCTCATGATCGCGCGCGTGAGATAGAGCCGTTGCCGCGCGCGAGTGATGCCCACGTACGCCAGCCGTCGTTCCTCGGACAGCTCGTTCGGATCACCGAGCGCACGCATGTGCGGGAACTGGCCGTCCTCCCACCCGGTGACGAAGACGACCGGAAATTCCAGCCCTTTGGCGGTGTGCAGCGTCATCAACGTCACGACGCCGGTGCCCGAGTCGGGGATCTGATCGGTATCGGCAACCAGAGAAACTCGTTCGAGGAAAGCGGCCAACGAACCGGGCTCGGCCAGACCGTCGACACCACCGTCGTCGTCGTTCCGATCGTCACCTGTTTCGAGCGCCTCTTCCGCCACTGCGGCCTGGTTACGCGCCTCGGACGTGAACTCCCGTGCGACGCTGACCAATTCGTTGAGGTTGTCCAGGCGAGCACCGTCCTGCGGGTCGCTACTGGCCTCGAGCTCGGCGCGGTAGCCGGTGCGGTCCAGTACTGCTTCGACCACGTCGCCGATATCGGCGATGTCGTTGCCGTCTCCGTCGGTGGCCGTCAGGACGGCACGCAACTCGTCGAGCAGTTCCATGAACTGAGCGATCAACTTCTGCTGCCGCGAGTTGAGCAACGCCACCTTGCCCGCGGCCGCGTCGTGCAGCGCTCGCGAGAAGCTGATGTCGCGTTGCTCGGCGTGCACGGCCACACACGCCTCGGCGCGGTCTCCGATGCCGCGGCGGGGGGTATTGAGGATGCGCCGCATACTGACGGTGTCGTCTTCGTTGGACAGCACGCGCAGGTACGCAACGAGATCACGGACCTCCTTGCGCTCGTAGAACCGGACGCCGCCGACGACTTTGTACGGCAGACCCAGACGAATGAAGATCTCTTCGAGCGCGCGCGAGGAGTTGTTGGTCCGGTAGAACACCGCCACCTCGTCGAAACGCACATCCCCGCTGTCGACGAGACGATCGATCTCCGACGCGACGAACGACGCCTCGTCGTGCTCGTTGTCGGCGACGTACCCGACGATCAGTTCGCCTTCACCGGTGTCGGTCCACAACTTCTTCTCGCGCCGTCCGATGTTGCGCGAGATGACGGCATTGGCCGCCGACAGAATGTTCTGCGTCGATCGGTAGTTCTGCTCGAGCAAAATGGTGCGAGCGTCGGGGTAGTCGCGCTCGAACTCCTCGATGTTGCGAATGGTCGCGCCGCGGAATGCGTAGATCGACTGATCGGCGTCACCCACCACGCAGAGTTCACCCGGCGCGACGGTGCCCTCGAGCGCGCCGTCTGCATCGGGCGTGCCGACGAGTTCGCGAACCAGCATGTACTGGGCGTGGTTGGTGTCCTGGTACTCGTCGACCAGTACGTGCCGGAACCGGCGTCGGTAGTACTGCGCCACCTGCGGGAAGGCCTGCAGAATTCCCACCGTTTCGCCGATGAGGTCGTCGAAGTCCATGGCGTTGGCCGCGCGCAGACGCTGCTGATAGATGCGGTAGACCTTCGCGACGAGTCGGGGCAGCTCAGCAGGGTCGCCGTCGGCGTCCTCGGCGGCCTTGTCCGGGCCGATCAGCTCGTTCTTGAGGTTGGAGATCGCCGTCGAGAGCAGACGAGCCGAGAACTTCTTGGTGTCGATCTGCAGGTCTTTGGAGATCATTGTCAGCAGCCGGCGTGAGTCGTCCGCGTCGTAGATCGAGAAGTTGGAGTTCAATCCCGGCAACAATGCCGCCTGGGCGCGCAGGATGCGCACGCAGCTGGAGTGGAACGTCGACACCCACATGGCGTTCGCCCGCGGCCCCACCAGACCTGCCACTCGCTCGCGCATCTCGGCGGCGGCCTTGTTGGTGAACGTGATCGCCAGGACCTGCCCCGGCGACACCCCCCGCTCCGCGAGCAGATACGCGATGCGACGCGTCAGCACCGCTGTCTTGCCCGAGCCTGCACCGGCCACGATGAGCAGCGGCGATCCCGTGTGCACGACGGCCTCGCGCTGCTGAGGATTGAGCCCCTCCAGCAGCGCGTCGGACGAGGTGTTCTTACGGGACTCGAGGCCCTGGAGGAATGTGTTCATCGTCTGGCCAGGCTACCGGCGCGTACCGACAAACCCACATCCCGTGGTCGTCGGCGTCATCTCCGACTTTTCAGGACGGTTACCCCGTGGCACACTGGATCGGTGATCGAAAAAGTCGTGCGTCATCGCTTGCGTCGGATCGGCCACTGCGCAGCCGGACGAGCGGGAGCCTGTCGACAGTCGTAACGCCCCAGCTTTCCCGGCGGGAATCTCGTCGATCTCGGTCCTTCGAGACGAAACCCAGCCGACAGCCGCTGCAGTTCCGAATACGAAAGGCGTAACGGTGCCGGACGACGCAACGATCCAAGATGTGACCCGAGGAGAGACGATGGCTATGACGACGAAGATCGATTCAGAGACTGCATTGCCTTCCAGCGAAGCCGAGATCAACGACCTGCGTCAGGAGATCGACCGTCTCGACGCCGAAATCCTCGCGGCAGTGCGGCGTCGCTCCGAGGTCTCGCAGATCATCGGACGCACCCGCATGGCGTCCGGCGGCCCGCGCCTCGTGCACAGCCGTGAGATGAAAGTTCTCGAGCGCTTCAGCAGCCTCGGTCAGGAAGGCCACACACTGGCCATGCTCCTGCTCCGCCTCGGCCGCGGTCGCCTCGGCCACTGACCGAACCCCGGTTGGGCGCGCAGGATGCACGCCCAACCGATGCTCTACTTCAGTGCGATGTACTTGGTCTCGAGGTATTCCTCGATTCCCTCGGATCCGCCCTCACGGCCGAATCCGGATTCTTTGACTCCACCGAACGGTGCTGCCGCGTCCGAGATCACTCCGCGGTTGACACCCACCATGCCGCTGTCGATCGCGTCGGCCACTCGTAGCGCGCGATCCAGGCTCTCGGTGTAGATGTACGACGCCAAGCCGTACTCGGTGGCGTTGGCTGCGTCGATTCCTTCCTGTTCGGTATCGAATCCGACGATCGGGGCCACCGGGCCGAACACTTCTTCCTTCAGAATGCGGGCCGACGTCGGCATGTCGGTGAGCACGGTCGCCGGGTAGAAGTAGCCGTCGCCACCCGGTGCGCTACCGCCGAGCGCTACCGTCGCACCCTTCTCCACTGCATCGTCGACGAGCTCCTGCACGGTCTCGAGCTGGTCTGCGTTGATCAGCGGTCCGAGCTTGGTGTCGGGGTCGACGCCGGGTCCGAGCTTCATCTCGGACATCTTCGCCACCAACTTGGTGGTGAATTCCTCACGCACGCTGTTGTGCACGTGCAGACGGTTCGCCGCCGTGCAGGCCTCGCCGCCGTTGCGCATCTTCGCCAGCATCGCGCCGTCCACCGCGTCGTCGATGTTCGCGTCGTCGAACACCACGAACGGGGCATTGCCACCGAGTTCCATCGACGTCCGCAGCAACCTCGTCGCGGACTTCTCGACGAGCGATTTGCCGACGCCGGTGGATCCGGTGAAGGTGAGTTTGCGGAGCCTCGGGTCTTCGAGCAGCGGCCCGGTGACGTCGCCGGACTTCGAGGTCGTCAGCACCGAGAGCACGCCCTCCGGTAGACCCACCTCGTCGAAGATCTGCGCGAGCAGCAGCATCGTCAGCGGGGTCTCTCGTGCCGGCTTGACCACGATTGTGCAGCCGGCGGCCAGGGCAGGGCCGATCTTCCTGGTGCCCATCGCCAACGGGAAATTCCACGGGGTGATCGCCAGTACCGGGCCGACCGGAGCCTTGGTCACGAGAATGCGGCCGTTGCCCGCCGGGGCCGGGGTGTAGCGACCACCGATGCGCACCGCTTCCTCGGCGAACCACCGGAAGAACTCCGCACCGTATTTCACCTCGGCCTTCGACTCCGCGAGGGCCTTGCCCATCTCCAGGGTCATCAGCAGCGCGATGTCGTCGGCACGTTCGGTGACCTTCTCGAACGCCGCTCGAAGAATTTCACTGCGTTCGCGGGCAGGTGTTGCCGCCCAGCTCTTCTGCGCCGCAGCAGCCGCGTCGAGGGCCTTCATCGCGTCGGCCGGGGATGCGTCCGCCACCTCCGTCAGGGGCTTGCCGGTCGCCGGATCGTTCACCGCGAACGTCTTACCGCCCTCGGCGTCGACGGCCTTGCCGCCGATCCACAGTTTTGCCGGAATCGATTCGATCAATGCACGTTGGTCCATACCGTCCATGATGCCTCCGCAGCGCCCGATGCAAACGACAAACGACGCGCGCATGACTCGGCACCGGATTACTGTTGGTTCGTATGAGCGTCGATATCACCGGCACGGATGCCTGGCAGAAACTGACCGATCACCACTCCGAGATTGCCGATACTCATCTCCGAACTCTGTTCGCCGATGACGCCGACCGAGGGCGCACCTTCACCCTCGCCGCCGCGGATCTTCACATCGACTACAGCAAGCATCGCGTCACCAGCGAGACTCTCGCCCTGCTGATCGAACTGGCCCGCACCGCCGACGTCGAAGGCAAGCGCGACGCCATGTTCGCAGGCGACCACATCAACACCTCCGAGGATCGCGCTGTTCTGCACACCGCGCTGCGTCTACCGGCCGACGCGTCGTTGACCGTCGACGGCCAGGACGTCGTCGCCGATGTACACGAAGTCCTCACGGCCATGGGCGAATTCACCGATCGCGTGCGTTCGGGCGAATGGGTCGGTGCCACCGGCGAGAAGATCTCCACCGTTGTCAACATCGGTATCGGTGGATCCGATCTGGGCCCGGTCATGGTCTACAACGCACTCCGTCACTACGCCGACGCGGGGATCTCGGCGAAATTCGTCTCCAACGTCGACCCCGCCGATCTCGTCGGCGCGCTCGCCGGACTCGACCCGGCGTCGACGCTGTTCATCATCGCCTCCAAGACCTTCTCCACCCTCGAGACGCTGACCAACGCCACCGCAGCCCGGCGCTGGCTCGTCGACGCACTCGGTGAGGACGCCGTCGCCAAGCATTTCGTCGCCGTGTCCACCAACGCCGAACGCGTCGCGGACTTCGGCATCGACACCGACAACATGTTCGGCTTTTGGGACTGGGTGGGCGGACGTTATTCCGTGGACTCGGCAATCGGGCTGTCGGTCATGGCCGTTGTCGGCAAAGAGGCATTCGCCGAATTCCTCGACGGTTTTCATCGGATCGACGAGCACTTCCGGTCGACACCGCTCGCCGAGAACGCACCAGTTCTGCTCGGCCTCATCGGCCTCTGGTACAGCAACTTCTTCGGCGCGGAAACCCGTGCAGTGCTGCCGTATTCGAATGATCTCTCCCGCTTCGCCGCGTACTTGCAGCAGTTGACGATGGAGTCGAACGGCAAGTCCGTCAAGGCCGACGGCTCCCCCGTCACCACCTCCACCGGCGAAATCTTCTGGGGCGAACCGGGCACCAACGGACAGCATGCCTTCTACCAATTGCTGCACCAGGGAACACGTTTGGTGCCTGCGGACTTCATCGGTTTCGCCGAGCCCACCGACGACCTGCCCACCCGTGACGGCACCGGCTCGATGCACGACCTGCTGATGAGCAACTTCTTCGCCCAGACCAAGGTGCTCGCCTTCGGCAAGACCGCCGAGGAAATCGCCGCCGAGGACACACCCGCAGATGTGGTGCCGCACAAGGTGATGCCGGGCAATCGACCGTCCACCTCGATCCTCGCCCCCAAACTCACCCCGTCCGTCGTCGGACAATTGATCGCCCTGTACGAACACCAGGTCTTCGTCGAAGGCGTCATCTGGGGCGTCGACTCCTACGACCAGTGGGGCGTCGAACTCGGTAAGACCCAGGCACTCGAACTGACACCGGTACTCACCGACGCCGAAGCCCCTGCCGTGCAATCGGATTCATCCACCGACGCCCTGGTGCGCTGGTACCGATCGCAGCGGGGTCGTTCGGTCTGAGGTTGGTCGGCCTGAGGTCGGTCGGGCCCGGCCGGGACGCAGATCAGCTCCCCAGTTTCGGATTTATGCCTCCGATCGGCGTCGGATATCCGAAACTGGGGAGCTTTTTCGCTGCATACGGATCCGAATCGACGGTCGGCGCGTCCAAGCATCCATGGACCTACCTCACACCGACCTGTTCACCAGAGCTGACGCACTTACTTTCGGGTTGACCGACGACGACCTGAAAAGGCTGCGCCGCGCCGGTGAATTGTCGGTGCTGCGACCGGGCTTCTATGTGCCCACCACGCTGATGCACGAGGCCAGCCCGACCGAACGTCATTTCCTGCTGACGCGGTCGTATCTGATGTCCGCACCGGCGGACGAAGTGCTCAGCCACGTCTCGGCGGCCATCGCCTGGGGCTTCGACGTCTGGAAGCTGCCGCTCGACAAGGTACACATGACACACGGTCTCGATTACGCGAGCAAGCGTCGCCCGCTCCGAATTCTCCACGGGACTACATTGGACCCCGCCGAACGCACAACCGTCAACGGCTACCCGGTCACCACCGCGGCTCGAACGGTCGTGGACATCGCTCGCACCAGCAGTGTGGATCGATCGGTATGCGTCGGCGACAGTGCACTGAGATCCGGCCACACGGACTCGGACGCGCTGGCCCACGCGGTCGAATCCGCACGATTCCGA
Source organism: Rhodococcus sp. KRD175 (assembly GCF_017168275.1). NCBI lineage: Bacteria > Bacillati > Actinomycetota > Actinomycetes > Mycobacteriales > Nocardiaceae > Rhodococcus > Rhodococcus sp. KRD175. The sequence goes on along the minus strand of NZ_JABFAQ010000015.1, from coordinate 186,854 downwards.
ACCGGCATCGCAGCCGCCCGCCGCGCGGTGTCTCTTATGAACGGGCGTAGTGAGAGCGTCGGCGAATCGCGCAGCCGAGTGCTGTTCGAAACCCTCCCGCTCCCCACACCTCTGCTCAACCAATGGGTGCACGACGGAGCCGGCCGCTTCGTGGGAAGAGTCGACTTCCTGTTCTGGGAGCTGGGTGTCATCGGCGAATTCGACGGCGAATCGAAGTACGACTCGAAACGCTTTCTGTTGGATGAGAAGTATCGCGAGGACCGACTTCGCGAACTGGGTTGGGTCATCGTGCGGTGGAACTGGCGTGAACTCGACGATCCCCGAGCACTGCTTCGCCGCTTCGAGCAGGCCTTCGCCCGCGCAGCTGCGCTACCGGCACCCAGCGGATGGTTCGGCGACCAGCGGATGGCGGCGGATCAGCTCCCCAGTTTTGGATAACCGACTCCGATCGGCGTCACATTTACGAATGTGGGGAGCTGATCCGCAGGACAGGAGCCAAATCGTCACACCCGCGCCAACACAGCTGAGGTATCGACTCCGACGGGCAGGGTGCCGAAGGCGATGCCCCAGTCTCGATCGAGTCGGCTCGCGCAGAAGGCGTCGGCCACTGCGGGGTTTCCGTGCATCACCAGTTGCGCACCTTGGAAGGTCAGTGCCATCAGTTCGACGACGCGGCGGGCGCGGTATTCCATGTCGGAGGTGTCGGAGAGTTCTTTCCCGACGCGGGCGATGGCGTCGTCGAGGCGAGAGTCCACACCCGACGCCTTGCCGATCTCACCGAAGAACGCCTCGACGCTGTCGGGTTGACGGGCCAGTGCGCGGAGCGAGTCGAGTGCGGCGACGTTGCCCGAGCCCTCCCAGATCGACATCAGCGGCGATTCGCGGAACAACCGAGGCATGCCCGATTCTTCGACGTAGCCGTTGCCGCCCAGGCATTCGAGTGCTTCGGCGGCGTGGGCCGGCGCTCGTTTGCACACCCAGTACTTGGTGACGGCCAACGCAATTCGGCGTAGGGCGCTCTCCTGCTCGTCGCCGCGAGCGGAACCGTCGGTGGCCTGTGCCAACCGGATCATGGCGGCGGTCGCCGCTTCGGATTCGATGGTCAAGTCTGCCAATACGTTTCGCATCAGCGGCTGATCGACGAGCGCAGCTCCGAACGCGGCTCGGTGACGTGCGTGGTGCACCGCGCGGACAGTGGCGTTGCGAATACCGGCAGCAGAGCCGATGACGCAGTCCAATCTGGTCATGTTCACCATCTCGATGATGGTGCGCACCCCGCGGCCCTCCTCGCCGACGAGCCAGCCGGTCGCACCGTCGTATTCCAGTTCTCCCGAGGCGTTGGACTTGTTGCCGAGCTTGTCCTTCAGGCGCTGCAGCATCATTCGGTTACGGGTGCCGTCGGGCAGCACCCGCGGCAACATGAAGCACGACAGCCCGCCCGGTGCCTGGGCCAAGGTGAGGAACATGTCAGACATCGGTGCCGAGGTGAACCACTTGTGGCCGACGATCGAATAGGTGCCGTCCGACGACGGGGTAGCGGTGGTGGTGTTGGCGCGAACGTCCGAGCCGCCTTGCTTCTCCGTCATCGACATACCGGCGATCAAGCCGCGTTTGCTCGACGGCTCGCGCAGCCCGAAGTCGTACTCCCGGGACGCGAGCAGAGGCTCGAACTGCGCGGCGAGAGAGGGGTTGTGCCGCAACGCCGGTACGACGGCGTAGGTCATCGAGATCGGGCACATGTGGCCTGCTTCGGCCTGTCCCCATACGTAGAATTTCGCGGCGCGGGCCACGTGCGCACCCACTCGATCGTCCGTCCACGGGCTGGCGTGCAGTCCGTGCTGCACCGCGACGGTCATCAGATCATGCCAGTGCGGATGGAATTCGACCTCGTCGACGCGATGGCCGTACCGATCGTGAGTCCTGAGCACCGGTGGGTTCTCGTTCGCGAGCCTGCCCCACTCCTGGACCTCGACTCCGCCTGCGAGAGCGCCCAATTGACGCACCTCGTCGCGCGCCCAGCCGCCGCCGGTTCGGTCGAGACCGTCCAGCAGCGAGGCGTCGTCGGACACGTCGTAGGGCGTCAGGTCGGTCGCCTGATTGAAGACCTCATGTGTGTTCATCTCGAACTCCTAACGCACGCAACGAATAAGCGACGAGACCGGGAACCACGTCCACGGACTCGTGCGAGGACAACGGACCGACCAGCACTTCGCCGACGGCACCCACGAGGCCGGCGGCCGAGATCGCCGCGTCCTGATCGGGAATTTCCCCGGCCGCAATTCCTGCCACGATCGCGTCGGCGAACGCAGCGGTGAATTTGCGCCGGAACACCAACCGCTCGGCGTCCACTGCTGGATCGACCGGTTCGGCGAGCAGCGCGTAGGCCATCGTGCGGTTCTTCAGGGCCCGCCCGGCGAAGGTTTGCACCACCGCGGCGACTCGCTCGGATGTGCTGCCGTGTGCGGCGACGGCGACCACCGCAGCCACTTCTCGGGTGCAGACCTGCCGGAAGATCTCGACGACCAGGTCGGATTTGCCGTCGAAGTGCGTGTAGACGCTGCCCGCGGACACGCCGGCGGCCGCGGCGACCGAGGCCACCGACAGGCCCGCGTATCCCTTGGTGGACAGGACCTCGACGGCGGCAGCAAGCAGTTTCGTTCGGCCGGCATCGAGCCGGGCCTGCACTGCGGGTGTTCGCCGGTAGGGCATTGAAGGATTGAAGCACTGATTCAGTGCTTCACGCAAGGGGACTCGAGTAGGTTCGTAACCATGCCGGTACGGATCGAACGATCAGGCCCCGTCACCACCGTGGTCCTCTCACGCCCGGAGGCACGCAACGCCGTCGACGGGCCCACTGCTCAGGAACTCACCCAGGCCTTCGAGGAATTCGATGCCGACGAATCCGCGTCGGTTGCCGTGTTGTGGGGCGAAGGCGGAACCTTCTGCTCGGGTGCCGATCTGAAGGCGCTCGGCACACCCAGGTCGAACCACGCGACCGAACACGGCGACGGTCCGATGGGCCCGACGCGAATGCGGTTGTCCAAGCCGGTCATCGCCGCGGTGTCGGGATACGCCGTCGCGGGTGGGCTCGAACTCGCCCTGTGGTGCGACCTACGCATCGCGGAGGACGACGCCACGTTCGGCGTGTTCTGTCGGCGCTGGGGCGTGCCTTTGATCGACGGCGGCACAGTGCGATTGCCGCGCATCATCGGCACCGGACGAGCGATGGACATGATTCTCACCGGACGCGCCGTGGCCGCCCAGGAGGCGTTGGACATCGGTCTGATCACCCGGGTGGTTCCGGTCGGTCGTGCCCGATCCGAGGCCGAGGCGCTGGCCGCCGAACTGGCGTTGCTGCCCCAGACCTGCATGCGCGAGGACCGGCTGTCCGTCCTCGAGCAGGACGGCCTCGACGAGGAAGCCGCGCTGAAGAACGAGTTTCGGCACGGTGCCATCTCGATCACCGCCGACGCGCTCACCGGAGCGAGTCGGTTCGCCTCGGGCGCGGGGCGACACGGTACCCCCAGTCCGTGATCTCGACCCGCCTGTCGGTGATCGACGAGATCTTTCTCCGCACACATCGCGGGTACGGCACACCGATTGCACTGCAGGGTATTTGGCGTGCTGCCGAGTCGGTGACCCAGGACGAACTCGAACGGGTACACGCTGCGCTCGCACGCGGGCAGCTGGGTCGACAGGTCGGCGTGCCTCGCATCCCCGGTGCCCGGCTCCGATGGGACGTCTGTTCCACGTCGCTGCCGCTGACGGTCGCCTCCGAGCCGGTCGACGACGCCATCGAGTGGGCCGACCACCAGGCCGATGTGCAGTTGGATCCGCAATACGGACCGGGGTGGCGGTTGACGGCAGCTCCGCTGGCCGGCGGCGGCACCGTCGTATCGCTGGTGTGCTCGCATGCGCTCGCCGATGCCCGTGGGCTCATCGACGCTGCTGCACAGTCGTTTTCGGGCTCGGTAGAAACCGAACCGATCGCCTCCCCCGGTTCGGACGCAGCGGACGCTCTGCGCATGATCGTCACCGTGCTCGTGCGGTCGATCGTCGCGACCGCTCGACTGTGGGTGAGTGCGAAGGCTCGGGCCGAGCTGCGCGCATTCACGGCATCCGACTCGAATCGCACACGCCCCCACCGTGTTCGACGGGCCTCCTCTGTGGTCGTGGACGTCGATGCAGCGCAGTGGGATTCGGCTGCCGAGCTCGGTGGCGGCTCACCCAATTCGTTGTTCGTGTGCGTCGTCGCCGCGACCATGGCAGAACTCGGCTCACCCACGGTGACCGTCGACATCCCCTTCCGCACCGGATCCGGCGACGCGAACTCGATCGGGATGGCCACCGTCGACGTTCGCGGAGACGATTCGCCGACGGCAGTGCGCGCGGCGTGCAAAGCTGCCTTCGCCGCGCCCGTCGGAGCCCCCGCGGGGTACCCGCCCGAGGTCGTCCAACTGCTCCCCCACCGCCTCGCGGCGAAGTTGACCTCGACGCCGGGGCGCGGAGAAGTGTTGTGCTCCAACATCGGCGACATTCCGCATGCGCTGACGACCCTCGGGTCACATCGATCCTGCGGTCTGGCCACCCGCGCGATCCACCCCGCACCGACGGGACCGATCCCGCTGTCGACGATCAGGCTGTCGACCTACCTGTCCCGGATGGACGGGCGCTACACACTCTCCCTGGTGTGCACCGACGACGCGCTGGTCGGATCGGCGGCAGAGCTCACCGCAGCGGTGCACCGCGCTCTGGCGCGGCGAAACCTGGCCGGTACACCCTGGTAGGTCTACCGTTGCAGCCATGAACGAGCACGATATCCACACCAAGATTCAGCAGCTGATCGCCACCGAGCACAAGCTGCGCACCGACACCCAGGCCGGGGAGATCGACCCCGACACCGAAAAGGCGCAGCTCGCGTCACTCGAACACGCTCTCGATCAGTGCTGGGACCTGCTCCGGCAGCGCCGCGCACGCATCGACGCAGGCAAGGACCCCGACTCCGCGACGGCCAACAGCGTCAACCAGGTCGAGGGATACCTGCAGTAACGTCCGGCCATTCCGCAGGCTCCACTCCTGCAGTAACCGGGTCATTCCGCAGGCTCCACTCCTGCAGTAACCGGGTCATTCCCCAAGCTCCAGTCCTGCGCTCAGACCATTCGATCCGTCAGCACGTTCGGCAGGAACCGCAGCGCCGCGTCGATGCCTCGCCATTTCAGGCCGGGCAGCGCGGCGCGGCGCGTTTCGCTTTCGATGGCCCGGACCATCGCGGTGACGCCCTCGTCCAGAGTGGCTGTGAGAGCAGCACTGTCACCTGCGCCGGCCGACATGTCGGTGGCGATGAAGCCCGGCAGCAGCGTCGTGACGACGATGTCGGTGCGAGCCAGCTCAGTGGCCAACGATTCTCCCAGAGAGGCCACCGCCGCTTTGCTGGCCGAGTAGGTCGCCTTGGCACCGGGCAGACCCCGATCGGCGCTGATGGACGAGACGAACACCAGGTGCCCGTGCTTCTGGGCCCGGAATATCGCCAACGCAGCCTCGGCCTGCGACAGCGCACCGACGAAATTGGTGCGTGCGGTCTGCAGATTGGCGTCCGCGCGACCGGATCCGATCTTCGCACCCTTGCCGAGTCCGGCATTGACGACAACTCGATCCAGGCCGCCCAACTCGTCGCGCAGTTCGCCGAACACCGTCACCACGGCATCGTGATCGGTGACGTCGAGTGCGCGCACCGCCACGGTGATCCCGGGATGCTGCGTCATGAGTTCGGAGCGGAGCTCGTCGAGCCGCTCGACCCGTCGCGCACAGAGTGCGAGATCCCGGCCCATGCCCGCGAAGCGGCGCGCCATCTCCTCGCCCAGTCCTGAACTCGCGCCGGTGATCAGAATCTTGCTCCGAGTGGTCGCCATAAGCGGGGAGCCTATGTCACTGTGGAGCAATGGCCCCAGAGAGCTCGGAATTCGATGTGATCGTCATCGGCGGAGGACCCGTCGGTGAGAATGCCGCGCAGTACGCGATACAAGGGAGCAGCCGCACCGCCGCCATCGTCGAACACGAACTCGTCGGCGGCGAATGCTCGTACTGGGCATGCATGCCCAGCAAGGCGCTCCTGCGGCCGAGCGAGGTGCTCGATACCGCCCGAAACATGCCGGGTGTGAAAGAACTGGTCGGCGACCAACCCCTCGACGCCGACGCCGTATTGGCCCGACGCGAATCCTTCACGCACGGCCTCGACGACTCGTCGCAGGTGTCGTGGGCCGAGTCCGCGGGCATCTCGGTAATCCGTGGCCACGGACGGCTCAGCGGGGTCAAGACCGTCGAGGTCGACGGCAGAACGCTCACAGCTCGGCACGCAGTGGTGCTGGCTACCGGCACGACCGCGTCGGTACCGAACACGCCTGGTCTTCGCGACGCCCGGCCGTGGATCTCCCGCGACGCCACGAACATTCACGAGACCCCCGGCCACGTGGCCATCATCGGCGGCGGTGTCGTGGCGAGCGAGGCAGCGACGTGGCTGCTGTCCCTGGGGGCGAAAGTCACGATGATCGTGCGCGGCTCGTCCCTGCTGGCCGGCTCCGAGCCGTTCGCCGGACAACTCGTCGCCGATGCACTGAAACAACGCGGCGCAACGATCATGCTCGACGCGTCCCTGACGGCTGTGTCGCGGCAAGATCCCGCCGACACCGGCGTCGGCCGAATCCACGGTGGTCCGGTCACTCTCACGGTCGGCGGCGAGGACCTCGTCGTGGACGAGGTGCTGGTCGCGGCGGGCCGCTCCCCGACGAGCTCGGATCTGGGACTGTCCTCCGTCGGTCTTCCCGACGGCAGATACGTCGACGTCGACGACCACCTCACTGTGGGAGACCACGACTGGCTCTATGCCGTCGGCGATCTCAACGGCCGGGCACCGTTGACGCACATGGGTAAATATCAGGGACGGGTGGCCGGTGACGTCATCGCCGCCCGGGCCGAAGGAAAGCCGCTCGATCACAAGAAGTTTCGCGCCACCGCTGATCACGGACAGATTCCCCAGGTCGTCTTCACGCCCCTCGAGGTCGCCTCGGTCGGGCTCACCGAGGCCAAGGCGCGCGAAGCCGGTATCGACGTCGAGATCGCGGCCCAGGACATCGCCGTCGCGGGTTCCTCCCTACAGCAGGACGACTATTCGGGTCGTGCGCAGTTGGTGATCGACAGGGCCACCGACACTCTCGTCGGGGCGACCTTCGTCGGGCCGGGGGTGGCGGAATTGGTGCACGCGGCCACCGTTGCCGTGGTCGGGAAGGTATCGCTCGACGATCTGTGGCATGCGGTGCCGTCGTATCCGACGGTCAGCGAAATCTGGCTCCGGCTACTCGAATCGCGCCGGTGACAGGTTCAGCTCCGCGCATATGCCGCAGCTATGCCTGCGTAAGTTGTCGGGTCGGTTCGCCTCAGGCGTAGAGCAACCAGGACCCCGAGGATCGCTGCGAGGATGAGCACCACCGGTACCGCGTTGACGACGGCAGAATCGGATCCGGTGAGCACGCTGTAATGCGTTCCGGCGAGGATCAATCCGGTCGTGAACCCGAGAAATCCGATGCCCGGGGCAATCGCGGTGCGCCACACGGATCGATCTGGATGGCCGATGAAGAACACGACCACCGACAGTGCCGCGGCGGCCTGCAGCGCAATGACACCCAGAGTGCCGAGGCCGATGGCACCGGCCGCATAACTCAGGTAGGGGTCGGCACCGGCCACCGCGAAGCCCGTCAGCGATACCGCTGCCACCACCGATGCGGTGATGCTACCGATATGCGGGCTCGCGTGCCGCGGGTGAATTCGGCCGAGCCACACCGGAAGTACACGCTCACGCCCCAGCGCGAACAGATAACGACTGGCGGCGTTGTGCACCGCAAGATACGACGCGAGCACGCTGGTGCACAGCAGCACTGCGGTTCCGTCGTACAGCACTGTTCCGCCGTACTCACGCGCCAGCGTGAACAGTAGGTTGCCCAGTTCGGTCTGGGCCAGCGCCGGAGCGTCGACGCCGCCTGCCGCACCGACGACGATCCAGCTCGTCGTGACGTAGAAGACCGCGATGATCGACACCGCAATGAACGTCGCACGCGGGATACTTCGCCGCGGGTCCTTGGTCTCCTCCCCGTACAACGCTGCGGATTCGAACCCGATGAAGCTCGAGAAGGCGAACATCATGGCGATACCGAGCGAACCGGAGAACACCTGAGTGGGTGTGAACGACTCCAGTGGCACTGCGGCAGCACCCTTCTGCACGACGACCAAGCCGTCGAACACCACCAGAAAAGCGAACTCCAGCACCATCAATGTCCCCAAGACCTTGGCCGAGAGGTCGGCATTTCGAAACCCGAGAATTGCCACGATCACCACGGCAACGCCGGTGAAGACGTACCACGGAATATCGATGCCCGAATCGGCGAAGACCAAATGGGTGAAGTAGCCGAATGCGCCCGAAAGCCCGCATGCAAGTGACGTATATGCGACAACTGCGACATATGCGGCAGCAATTCCGGGCGGTTTACCCAACGCGAGACCGATGTAGGTGTAGAACGCCCCGGTGCTGTACACCTGCTGTGCGATCGCCGCGAAACCCACCGAGAAACACAGCAACACAACGGCACTGATCGCGTAGGCGGCAGGCAATCCCGCCCCGTTTCCGCGAATCAATGCCAGTGGCACATTACCGATCATGGCCGCCATCGGTGCTGCGGCAGCAACCACCAGAAATACTACTCGCCCGGTGGTCAGAGTACGTCGCTCGGACATCGTTGGGACGCTACCCGTACTGGGAGCACAATGCTGACACCGAACGCGATCACTCGGGTCGTCTCCCGCGTTGCCGAGTAGATTGGTCGAGTGACCGAGAATTCGCCGAAGCAGCAGCCGCTTCTCGTGCTGGGCAAGATCACCGAGATTCTCGATGCGTTCTCGTTCGATCGCCCGGCCATGACGCTGGGCGAGATTCAGCAGAGCACCGGGCTGCCCACCTCGACGGTGCAGCGTCTGGTCACCAACCTGGTTCAACAGGGCTTTCTGGATCGAGGCGGCGATCGCATCCGCATCGGGGTGCGGATGGCGTACTGGGCCGCGACGGCGACCAAGGATCTCGACGTGTTGTCGGTCGTCAATCCGATCCTCAAGGACATTCGCGATCTGACGACCGAGACAGCGTGCTTCTTTCGGCCCGAGCAGAACTACCGCGTGTGCGTGGCCATTGCCGAGACGCGGCATGCGTTGCGACGAGACATGTACGTCGGCAAGGTCATTCCGCTCAGCGCAGGATCGGCCAGCCGTGTCCTACTGGCCTGGGACTCGGACCTGGCCGAGCGTGTTCTGTCCCGCGAACTCGAATCGTTGACCGAGCAGACGGTGACCGAGGCCGAGACGATGCGGGAACTGTTGGCGCAGACAAGGTCCGACGGCTACGCGATCACCACCGGTGAGCGCGAAACCGGCGCATCGGGGCTGTCCGCTCCGGTGTTCGATTCGGCCTCGGACATCGTCGGTGCCGTCACCATCAGCGGCCCGACATTACGGATGCCGCAGTCGCAGTGCGAGGCCTGGGTGGACCTGCTGATCTCGCATGCCGAACAGATCACCCGGACCCTCGGCGGCCGCTACCCCGCGTGACCCCAGGCCTCGGGATTGACCGGGTGCGGCGGGAGCTCACCGCGCAGCATCGCCACGGCATTGGTGGCGCACAGGCGCGCCATCTCCGAGCGCACCGAGACCGTCGCGCTGCCCACGTGCGGTAGGAGCACGGTATTGGACAGTTCGGCCAGGCCCGGTTCGAGCGCAGGTTCGCGTTCGTAGACGTCCAATCCTGCTGCAGCGATCGATTTCTCACGTAGAGCAATCACCAGCGCTGCCTCGTCGACCACTGGCCCTCGCGCGGTATTGATCAGAATCGCCGACGGCTTCATGGCCTCGAACACGGCAGCATCGACCAGATGCCGGGTGGAGTCCGACAACGGGACGTGCAGCGACAGAAAGTCACTCGTTGCGACGATGTCGTCCCACGCCGCCTGTTCGACGCGGCCGGCGAACTCACCGAGTTCGTCGTCGGAGACCTCGCGGTCGCCGGGCGGCCGGGGGCAGAACTTCACCGTCATGCCGAAACCCAGTGCCCGCCGAGCGGTGGCCCGAGCGATACGACCGAAACCGGCAAGGCCGAGCACACGGCCCGAGACATCGCTGCCCAGCAGCAGTTCGGGCTCCCACCCGGTGAAGGATCCGGACCGAACGAAGGCATCGGCCTCGACGGCACGGCGGGCCGTGGACAGGATGAGGAGCATCGCGATGTCTGCGGTCGAATCCGTCAGCACACCTGGAGTGTTCGCGGCGGTGATTCCGTAGCGTGTGGCGGCCGCGATGTCGATGTTGTCGAATCCGACGGCATAGTTGGATATCCCGACGAGTGATGCCGAGGCCAGCAGCTTCGCATCGAACCGGTCGCGTAGCTGGGAGACCACGACGGAGTAATCCCCCGAGGCGCATGCCTCGACCAACTGCTCGTGGTCCAACTCGCGGAGGTCGACCTCGCCGGCGGCCCGCAGAATGTCCATGCCGGGAGCCGGGATTTCCGACGTGACGAGAATGCGGCTCATACGACCCACTCGAACACGTGCGCCTCGGACCTGGCACCCTGCACGGTTTTCGATCGCATGGGCTCCTCCAGTTCGACCAGCAGGCCCTCCGACAGAGAGACCATGCGTGCCAGCGTCTTCGGCTCGAACCAATCCGGCCTCGTCGCGAAGAGAATGTCCTCGGACGAGGTGTTGCCACTGGCACCGGGGGCGAAGGGGCAGCCGCCCAGTCCGCCGAGCGAACCGTCGACCATCGCGGCTCCGGCCGAGATGGCGGCGAGAGTGTTCGCGACGCCCAGACCCCAGGTGTCGTGACCGTGGAACACCACCCGGCGGTCCGGAGTTTCCGCGCGCACCCGTGAGATCAGCGACGACACCTGAACCGGTACTGCCTGTCCGAGGGTGTCGCAGATGACAATATCCGTTGCGCCCGTGGCTCGTTCGTCGTTGGCGATCTCGATGACCCGATCCGGCGGTACCTGTCCCTCGAAAGGACAGGTGAACGACGTTGCGATACACAGCTCGATCTGTCCGCCCACCGAGCGGGTGATGTCGACGGCATCGGGCATCGCGGCCAGCGACACCTCGGTGGTGCGCCCGATGTTGGCCTGGTTGTGTGAGTCCGACGCGGAGAAGCAGTACTGGAAGTTGCGAGCCCCTGCAGCAGCGGCCTTCTCGACGTGGCGTGGAGTGGCGACCCACACCCAGCATCGCTCGAGTTCCTCGGCGGTCAGCTCGCCGATGACCTCGAGGGTGTTGGCCATGGGCGGCACTTTGTCGCCGCGTGCCATCGAGCCGACCTCGAGTGCCGGCACGCCGAGTTCGATGAGGGCCCTGATGATCTCGAGTTTGCGTTCGGTGGGGAGCATCTTGCCGGTGAGCTGTAGCCCGTCGCGCATCGTGACGTCGCGTAGCTCCGCGGTGGGGGTGAATCGGTACATCTACAGGCCCATCTCTTCGTCGGTGCGGCCGAGCAGCGTCGACAGTACTTCTCTGGTGTGCTCGCCCAGATCCGGCCCGACCGAACGGATCGGCAGGGATGCGTCACCGATCACCGGGACGACTCCGACGAACCCGACGTCGGTGGGCTCTTCCTGGCCGGTGTCGACCGGAAAGTGCTGAATCATGTTGCGGGCCGCGTACTGTTCGTCGGCGACGATATCCGCGGCGGTGTAGATCGGACCCGACGGCACCCCCGCGGCATCGAGGATCTTCAATGCCTCGGCGCGCGAACGCAATCCGGTCCAGGCCGAGATAGCGGCGTCCAGCTCGTCCCGGCGACGCCACCGGCCGGCGTTGGACGCAAGATCAGGATCGGCTCCTAGATCGGGACGGTCGATGGTCTCCATGTAGCGCTGGAAGATGGCGTCACCGTTACCGGCGATGATGATCGAGTGACCGTCGTTGCACGGGTACGCATTCGAGGGCGCGATGCCCTCCATTCGGCCGCCCGTCCGTTCGCGTTCGACGCCGTACGCCAGATAATCCGGAATCAGCGACTCCATCATCGACAGAATGGATTCGTTCAAGGCCACGTCGATGGAGCGCAGTTCGAGCGACAACGGGTCCGATTTCTCTGCTGCACGCTGCGTCTGTCGTTGGAACAACGCCATGACACATCCGAACGCCGCATAGAGACCGGCGATCGAGTCGCCGATCGACACACCGACCCGCACGGGCGGCCTGTCCGGATCACCGACGAGGTTGCGGAAGCCGCCGTACGCCTCTGCCACAGCGGCAAATCCGGGTCGCTGCGACATCGGACCGGTTTGCCCGAATGCCGAGATACGCGTGATGATCAGCTCCGGGTTGGCGGCACTGAGAACCTCGGGCGAGATCCCCCACTTCTCGAGTGTGCCGGGCCGGAAGTTCTCGAGCACGATGTCGCAGTGCGCGGCGAGGTCGACCACATCTTTGCGTCCCTGCTCGGTGCGCAGGTCCAGCACGATCGATTTCTTGTTCCGGTTGATCGTGCGGTACAGCATCGACGTCGTACCGGAATACAGCCGCCAATTGCGCAATTCGTCACCGGTACCCGGCCTTTCGACCTTGATCACCTCGGCACCGAAATCGGCGAGCATCCTGGCCGCCGTGGGTGCGGCGATGTAGTTGCCGAGTTCGAGAACTCGAACTCCACTGAGCGGCAATGCCATTGTGTTCCTTTCGATATTCGCGGAAGAGGTCACAGGATCCAGCTCATCGGCACGATCAAGGCAATGGCAATGACCGATGCCACCGACACACCCACCGAGCACGTCTTGAGTGTGCCCCTCGTCGACTGGCCCATCAAGGACTGCAGCAGCCAGAAAGTGTTACTGGTGACGTGCACGGCGAACAGTGATCCGGCACCGGCGGCGAGCGCGATGAACACCGGGTCGAGACCGATCAGCGGCGCGACAGGCGCGAGGATGCCGGCCGAGGTGATGGCGGAGATCGTCACCGATCCGACCGCGATGTGCAACGCGGCCGCAATGACCCACACCATCAACAGTGGAGCCGCGGTACTGGCCGTGAAGTACTGGCCCAGTATGTCGCCGAGACCCGCCTCGTTGATGACGGCTGCAAGCGATCCACCGACACCGGTGAGAATGAGGATCTGACCGCTCTCGGCGAATCCACGAGCGAGAGCTTTCTCCACCCGCTCCTCGCCGACGTGGTAACGGCCGATGAGGCACGTCCCGACCAGTCCGAGGAGCAGCGCGATGACCGGGCTGGCGATGAATTCGACTACCGGAACCGAGATCTCGGCGACTTCGAGAACGGCACCGATGGCGATCAGGACGAGCGCGAGCAGCAACGGCGAGAGCAACACCAGCAGCGAGGTCTGCTTCTCGGTGCGCACCTTTTGGGCCACGCCGCCGCCGGCGCCGAGGGGCTCGTCGTCGGACTCGACAGGCTCCGAGACCACCGGCTCCGACACCGCGATGATCTGTTGCTCGTCCTTCTCCTCGTTCCACCAACCGTGCCGGAAAACGAACGACATGATGGCCACCGACAGCACGACGACAGGAACGATGAGGATCAGTCCGTAGATCATCATCTTGCCCAACGGCACGCCGAGCAGTCCGGCCAACGCCAGCGTCGCGACTCCGGGGACCATGAAGACGATGCCGCATTCCAGAGCGATGGCCAGCGCCGTCGCCATCCTCGCCGTGCCGTACTTGCCGATCTTGGGTGCGAGGTTGCGAGCGAGCGGTGCGGAGATCACGAGCAACACGTCGAGGAAGATGGACTGCAAAAGAGTCGCGATGGTCAGCGACAGCGCGTACGGGAGCCGCTTGGGGCCGAAGGCTCTCAGCAAAGTGCCGACGAGACGCTGGATGGCGCTCATCTCCTGCAGCACCGAACCCATCAGGACGCCGAACGCGATGAGCAATCCGACCTCGGCCATGATCTCGCCGAATCCGCCGGTGATCGTGTCGACAGAGGTCGACACTCCCAGCTTGGTCGCCAGGCCCAGGTACGCAGCCCCGAGCACCAGCGAGATCACCGGGTTGAAATGGAAACGAACGATGAAGACCACCACCGCCAGTACTGCGACGACGGTGTTGATCACGATCCACAAATCGGACATCGGTAGGTCTTTCCACCAGAGAGTGACCGCCGCCATGCATGACGGGCCGGTGTGATGCGTCGCACCATTGCTCACATTATGGGCACAGATTTACTTTGTGAGCAAGAGTGACCCCCAGCTTTGCGTCAGATGGGCTGTGCGCGCCGAATCGACAGCGCAGCTCGCGAGGCATCCAGTTCGACCGGGGAACGCACCGACAGCGGCCCGACTCGCAGGATTCCGTCCGAGAGCGGCTCGACCCGCAATCCACCGCGACCGATCAGTGCCTTGCGAGCGCCGTCGACCACCATGCGGTCCATCCACGCGCACGGATGGGCAGGTCGGCCGCCCCGGAAGCGAATCCAGCCGTCACCGGAATCGAGCTCGAATTCCAGTCCGCGCAGTGGGTCGAGTTCCAACCCGCGGACCACAACGTTTCGTCTGGCCACGGCCGGGTCGGGAACGTCGAAGCCCAGTACCTCGCCGACGGCGTCCCAGGCTTCGAGTGCCAGAAAGCTCACCGCTGCCTCGGTATGAGCCTTGACCCCGAAGAAGCGATCGCCGCGGATGCCCTTGTGGGCGACGATCTCGACGCTGTCCGGCAATTCGGTCGGCACCTCGGCCGGGCCGTCCTTGGATCTCCCGAAGTACGCGTGCGAGGGCGCTCGCAGCAGCTCCACTATCTCGGCTCGATACTCGAAAGGCATGCTTTCGAGTCTGCCCGGTACCCGACCCTGCCGGTTCTTACCACCGGGTAAGAAGCGCCCGGTAGTATCGCGAAATGGCTGTGAAAACACGCGTGACCACTACGGACGGCATGATCGAGGGAAAGCCGGTCGGCAATCTCACCACCTGGCGGGGCATTCCCTACGCCGCCCCTCCCGTCGGTCCGCTTCGGTTTCGCGCACCTCAACCCACCCAGCCGTGGCAGGGCGTGCGCGACGCGACCGAGTGGGGCAACGCATCCGTTCAGCACAAGCGGGGCACGATGCTCGCAATCGGCAAGTACCAACCGTCGAGCGAGGACTGCCTGACACTCAACGTCCTGGCACCGAGCACGCCGAGCACGACACCCAGACCGGTCATGGTGTTCATCCACGGCGGTGCGTACACCCTCGGCACGTCGGCCACCCCGCTGTACGGCGGAGGTTCGCTGGTCCGGCGCTCGCTGCAGGACGGCGACGGCATCATCTACGTGTCGGTCAACTACCGACTCGGCGCTTTGGGCTACCTCGACATGTCGCGATTCTCGACCCCCGAGCGGCCGTTCGATTCCAACCTGGGACTACGCGACCAGGTGGCGGCATTGGAGTGGGTAAAGCGCAACATCGCCGAGTTCGGCGGAGATCCCGACAACGTCACCGTCTTCGGCGAGTCCGCAGGCGGCAATGCCGTCACCACCCTGATGACAGTGCCCGCCGCGAAAGGCCTTTTCGCCCAGGCAATTGCCGAAAGCTCAGCACCGGGCATGACGACCGCCAAGCACCGGGCGGACCAGTGGGCGAGCGAGTACGTCGGGTACCTCGGAGGCACCGCCGAGACCGCGGTGGAAACCCTGGAGAACGCCGAGGTACTTGCACTCGGCCGAGCAGGCACCAAGCTCGGACTCACCACGCTGCACCGCACTCCCGGCCTGCTCCCCTTCGGCCCGGTGATCGACGGTGACTTCCTTCCTGTCGATCCGGTCGAGGCGTACGCGAACGGCACCGCACACAATGTGCCGCTGATCATCGGCACCAACGCCCGTGAGGGAACACTGTTTCCGAAGTTTCTGGACGCGTTGCCCACCAACCCCGAACGCATTTCCAAACTCTTCTCCCTCACCGATCCCGCGGCGGAACCGGTTGTCACCGGCGGATACCGTGGATACCCGAGCGAGCGGGCCGCCATCGACTTCGGCGGGGATTTCACGTTCTGGAAGCCGTCTCTCGAAGTGGCCGAAGGACATTCGCGTCACGCACCGACGTACTTCTATCGCTTCGACTTCGCCCCTCGGTCGATGAAGTTGTTGGGCCTCGACGCCACTCACGGGTTCGAGTTGTTCGCAGTCTTCGGCATCAACGAGACGTTGTTCGGCAAGGCCTTGACCGCGACAGGGGGACGAAAGTCGTTCGCGGAGGTCACCGAGCAGGTGCAGTCACACTGGATTGCGTTCGCCACCAACGGAAAGCCGTTGGAATCGTGGCCGGCCTACGACGAAGCCGAGCGCAAGACGCTGATCTTCGACACGCGCACCCGGGTGCAGAGAGATCCGCGCAGCGATCGCCGCAAAGCGTGGGAAGGCTATCGCGGCTACGCCAGCCAGACGCTCGAACCCGCTACTTGAGCAACCGTGACATCCGGCGGTCGGCAAGAATCTTGCCGGCCGTCTGGCACGTCGCGCAGTACTGAAAAGAGCGGTCCACGTAGGCGACCTCGCGCACCGGATCTCCGCAGACCGGGCACGGTAGCCCGGTTCTGGCGTGCACCCGCATGCCGGATCGCTTCTCCCCCTTCAGGCGCGCCGCATCCTGCCCGGCCGAGCGGTCCACCGCGTCGGACAGGACCGAGCGCATCGCGGCATAGAGAACCGAAACGGCTTCCGCGTCGAGCTTGCTGGACGATGCGAACGGCGAGAGCTTGGCGACGTGCAGAATCTCGTCCGAGTAGGCGTTGCCGATTCCGGCGAGCAACGATTGGTCCACCAACGAGGTCTTCAGACGAGCTGTGGTGCTGCCGAGTATCTCGGCGAATTCGAGCTCGGTGATCGTCATCGCGTCCGGCCCCAGCCGGGCGATGCTCGCAACCTGCTGAGGATCACGGACCACCCAGACCGCCAATCGCTTTTTGGTACCGGCTTCGGTCAGGTCGATGGCCGGGGTTGCGCCCTCGGGAGTGAAGAAGTGGATCCGCAGCGCCAGCGGCCCCTTGCCCGGTTTCGGCGGAGCAACACTGGGATTGTCCACCCATCGCAGCCAACCCCCTCGCGACAGGTGGGTGATCAGCCACAGGTCACCCGCCTGCAGCGCCAGATGCTTTCCGAACCGCGCGGCATCGGTGACGTCGCGACCCTGCAGATCGGTGATCGGCGGATCGAAGGTCTTGAGAACGCTGAGCGCCGCGATGTCGATGCGGCCTATCACGGCACCGACGGCATGCTCGCGCAAGAAGCCGGCAAGGGCCTCCACCTCGGGTAATTCCGGCATGCGTCCAGTATGCAGCTACGATAGCCGTCGTGATGGTTCCGACTCCGTACGAAGATCTGCTGCGCCGCATCCTCGACACCGGTACAGCCAAATCCGACCGGACGGGAACCGGGACGACCAGCTTGTTCGGGCATCAGATGCGCTTCGATCTGGCCGCGGGCTTCCCGTTGATCACCACCAAGAAGGTCCATCTCAAGTCGATCGTCTACGAATTGCTGTGGTTTCTGCGCGGAGACTCCAATGTCACGTGGCTGCAGGAACACGGCGTCAGCATCTGGGACGAGTGGGCAGCGCCGGACGGCGAACTCGGCCCCGTCTACGGAGTGCAGTGGCGTTCGTGGCCGACCCCGTCGGGCGAGCACATCGACCAGATCAGCCAGGTCATCGAGACTCTGAAGACCGATCCGGATTCGCGGCGAATGATCGTCTCGGCGTGGAACGTCGGCGAAATCCCGCAGATGGCCCTGCCGCCGTGCCATGCGTTCTTCCAGTTCTATGTCGCCGACGGCAAGCTCTCGTGCCAGCTGTATCAACGCAGCGCAGACATGTTCCTCGGCGTCCCCTTCAACATCGCGAGTTACGCACTGCTCACCCACATGGTCGCCGCACAGACCGGCCTCGACGTCGGCGAGTTCGTGTGGACCGGGGGCGACTGCCACATCTACGACAACCACCGCGACCAGGTTGCCGAGCAGCTCTCCCGCGAGGCGTACCCCTACCCGACTCTGAAACTGGCACAGCGGGATTCGATCTTCGACTACACCTTCGACGACGTCGAGATCGTCGACTATCAGCACCACCCTGCAATCAAGGCCCCGGTAGCGGTGTGAGTGCATCGAGAGAGGTCGGCCTGATCTGGGCGCAGAGTTCCAACCTCAAAATCGGCGAAGCCGGCAGGATTCCGTGGGAAGTACCGGAGGACATGGCCCGGTTCAAAGCCGCGACGATGAACCATCCGGTCATCATGGGACGCAAAACCTGGGAGTCTCTGCCCGAAAGATTTCGACCGCTCCCGGGCCGACGCAATATTGTGGTCACTCGCAATCGCTCGTTCGACGCACCCGGCGCCGAGACCTGCGGCGGGGTGGACGAAGCCCTGGCGCTGGCCGGAGGCGAGACCGCGTGGATCATCGGCGGCGGTGAAATCTACCGATCGGCAATGCCATTCGCCACAACCCTGCATGTGACCGAGATCGATGTCGAGGTACCGGGCGATACGGATGCGCCAACGGTGGAAGGCGATTGGATCAAGAAGACGGGCGACTGGCTCACCAGCAGAGTGGACGGTAGGCAGTTCAGATATGTGGAGTACGGGAAGCCTACCCAAACTGTTTGAGCGCGTTCATGATTCCCCCATCGCGGCTGCGGGTGGTGCGTCATACTGGCGGCTATGGACAAGAAGTCACTCACCGCACTTGCCCGTCAGCAACTCAAGCTCGCAGTCGGCGCGTCGAGTGGCCGCAGTTCGCAGACGGTGTACGGCGGCCACAGTCGCAAATTGAGGCAGACCGTCGTGGCGCTGGCCGCGGGTAACAAGCTGGCCGAACACGATCTCAGCGGTGAGTCGACCGTCCTCGTCCTCAGCGGCAAGTTGGAGCTGATCAGCGGTGAGAAGACCTGGAAGGGCTCGACCGGCGATCTCCTCGTCATCCCCGACGCACGGCACAGCGTCGAGGCGCTCGAAGACGTCAGCTTCTTGCTGACCGTCGCTATGTGACCGCTTTCCTGACGACCAACACCGGGCAATCTGCGGTGTTGACCAGAGCGAAGCTCGTCGACCCCAGCAGCATTCCCCCGAATCCGCCGCGCCCCCGGTTACCCACCACGATCACGGCTGCCGTTTCGGACAGTCCGCTGAGCACTCGAACGGGGCGATCCTGGGCGACGACGCGTTGGACGTCGACCTCCGGGAATCGCTCTTGCCACCCGGCGAGACTTTCCGCCAGCAACGCTTCCTCGGTGTCGGCGATGGCCTGCCAATCCGCGGGCGCGCGACCGAACGAGCGCGTCAGATCCACGTCGGACCACACGTGTACCGCGATCAACGGTGCATCACGTGCCGAGGCCTCGACGAACGCCCACTCGACCGCTGCCTGATTGACGTCGGATCCGTCCACGCCGACGACGACCGGGCCCTCGGCGACGGGACGGCCGTCGATGTCCCGGCCGCGTACGACGGCGACGGGTGACACACTGTGGGCGGCCAGAGAGAGTGTGACAGCGCCCGTTTCGCTCGCTCCGATCACCAAGAGCTCGGCTTGGGCCGATACGCCGATGAGTACGTCCATCACGCCGCCCTCGACGGCACTCGAGGTCACCTCGAACGTCGGGTCGTCGACGACCGACACGGCCAGCGTTTCCGCGGCCGCGAGCCGCGACTTTGCAGTGGCGACGAATTCCGTTGCCTCGCCTGCAAATTCGCTCAGATCGACAACGCCCGGCATGTCGACGGCCGTCACGATGTGCAACCGCCGATCCCGTCGCCGAGCGCACAGGGCCGCCCAGATCACAGCCTTGTCGGCCGCAGCGGAACCGTCGATGCCGACGATGATCGGTCGATGCCCTGTCACGTGCCGGCCTCCGGTAGTAGCCCCGAGCCCGCTGGCTCGGTGAATGACGAACAGGGGTTCAGGCTAGTCGATGAACGGTCACCGGAGGCGTGATGCACTCACGTCAGCTGGCGCGCAGCGCGTCTGCGTACCCCTGAGTTCGGGTGCGGTTCGCCTCGGCTGCCGCGGCCCGGGTGTCGAGATGGACCAGGTAGTCGGCCAATTGGTCGCGGCTGCGGACACCGACGCCCAGGTCGGTCCGCTCGAAGACGCGCCACCGCGTGAGCGTCGGCAGCAGCACCTCGTCGAGATGACGTCGAAGATCGAAGATCCCGTCCCGCTCGATGAGCATGGCGCTCCGACCGAAGCCGGGCAGGTTGGTACCCGGCAACTGCGCGTTCATGACTACTTCGGTGATTGCCGTGACGGTCGGAGCGGGGGCGACGTCGAGCGCTGCCGACACCAGATTCGCAAAGAAGGTGACGTGCAGTTTCTGGTCGCCGACTATCCGGCCGAGCAAGCGATCGGCAACCGGATCGTGGCACTGGTGCGCGGTATTCGTATGGCAGACGCTACTGATCGTTTCGTCGAGGGTCACCTGCGCCAGAGAACGAAGGAGGTGAGCGCCGTTCATCGGGGAGTCGAATCCCACCGTCTTGCACTGTGCGCGAGCTCGACCGAGTGCCGTCGGATCGACACTGCGCGTGGCGACCAGATAGTCGGTGACGGCTGCAGCATGCCGGGTGCGCTCGGCGCTCCACTCGGCGAGCCAGGCAGGCCACGAGCCGGTGCCCGACGCCGCGACCTCGCACCGATACAGCGGAATGTTCTGCTCGGTGAGGAGATCGGTGACCAGTGCCGCCTTGGCGGCTTCGGTCAGCGGTGACGTACGCGTTCCCCAGTACATCTCGGTCCGGACGAAATCCGTGGGCTGCCAGGAGACAGCTGTCGAGCGGTGGCGCGCGAGGTTGTCGTCGATCGTCGGCTGCAGTTCCCGTAGAACCGTGAACTGCCCGATGTCGCTGCGCATACTCGTCCTCTCACCCCGCTCGTCCGGACCGATCCGAGATCAAAGTAGGCGCGTAGCGCAGGCGATGGGACCGCCTTCTGCATTGTTTAGGGCAAGTCGCAAGGCCCCTCGTGGCCCGCTCGAGATAAATCACAACGAGTTTTGCCGAAACCATGGATCACACGTAGATAACAACCTATGATCGATCCTGTTAGAGGCCAGGAAACAAACTCAAAGTTTGAAAAACCTGCCATTTCGGCTGAAGTTGTATAGATTCACGACAGGAAGCGCGTTTCTACGCGTGAGTACGGTAGCTCTCTCAAAACCTGAAGAATCCAACACGAAGGGTTGATCTGTGACCGTTCACAACTCGACTGGCCTCGAAATCATGGTCGCAGGGCAGCCTGCTTCGGCTCCCCTTCGCGATTTTCGCGCAGTGGCGCGCCTCCTGGTAGGCCACTTCGCCGCCAATACTCCCTGCGGTTCACTTCCCGGTGAACAACTCCACGGAGACGTCACCGAATTCACCGTCAAGTGCATCAGCATCGCCGTGCAGATGCTCGACGAGCGACGCGCACCTGCCGAGTCCGACTTGGCCGAACTGCGCGCCAAGGCCAGTCAATGGGCTCGTGAGGGTGTCCCGCTCGAGTCCGTCCTCAGCGTCTACCACGAGGGCATTCAGATCGGTTGGAATCTGGTGTCCAAGCGGGCAGGAGAAGGCGACGCCGCCCAGTTGATCGAGGCTGCGCGCATGTTCGTGCTGCTGTCGGAGAAGGTCTCGATCGCGGCCAGCAAGAGCTACGTCGAAGAGCTTCAGGCGGTGGCGAGCGAGCATCACACAGCCGCGCACACGCTGGTCACCTCGTTGCTGAGCGGACACAACGCCGTCTCGATGGCCCGCCAGTCGGGCATCGAACTCGCCGACAGTTACCTCGTGCTCGCACTGTCGGTACCGCCGCACCCCGACGAGAACGACCCCAACATCCAGAAGACGGTGGCTGCACGGCGCAAGCTGCGTCGCGTGCAGGCCGAACTGGCCACCGTGTGCGGACGCACTCCCCTGTCGCTGCTCAGCACCGAGGGCGGAACCGTCCTGATCCCCGGCGTCCACGACGACGAGTGGGTCGAGGCGCTGGTGCACCGCATCGGTACCGCCGCAGAGGTCCCCGTCACCGCCACCGCCGAGCAGGCTGCGACAGCCGACATTCCCACCGCAGCAGACCAGGTCCACGAACTGCTGTCCCTGGCTCATCAGCTGCACCGCCCGTCCGGGTTGTACCGGATGGACGACCTGGTGCTCGAGTACCAGCTCACTCGTCCCGGACCGGGTCGACGCCACCTCACCCAGATCCTCGAGCCACTCGATTCGTCACCCGAATTGCTCGAGACCCTCGAGATCCACATTTCGCACGACCTCAACCGTCAGCGCTCCGCCCGGCAACTCCATCTGCACACCAACACCGTCGACTATCGCCTCAAGCGAATCGCACAACTGACCGGGTTCGACCCGACTCGTCCCTCCGGTATCCGCCACCTCCAGGCGGCACTGGTGGCCAGACGGCTCGAATCCTCGCGCGGCGCAGCGTGATCTGAGAACTCCGACCGGTTTCTCGACCCGACGGCAGGTAGCGTCGGAAGTATTCGAGAAGCAGGGGATCATGCATGACGAAGTTGAAGCTCCAGTTGTCCGGCGTGGTCAAGGAGTACCCCACCGGCGAACAACCGGTCCGTGCGTTGGACGGCATCGATCTCACGATCGACGGTGGGCAGTTCGTGTCGCTGGTCGCGCCGTCCGGAGCAGGTAAGTCGACACTGCTGCACATGCTCGGCGCGCTGGACACCCCGACGGCCGGGTCCATCCGATTCAACGACGTCGAGGTCACCACCCTCGACGACAACGCACAGTCCGATTTCCGACGCCATCAGGTGGGCTTCGTCTTCCAGTTCTTCAACCTGCTGCCGACCATGTCGGCGTGGGAGAACGTCGCCGTTCCGAAGCTGCTGGACGGAACCCCCATCAAGAAGGCGAAAGCCGACGCGATGCGGCTGTTGGACATGGTGGGGCTGGCGCAGCGGTCCGAACACCGCCCGGCGCAACTGTCGGGCGGCCAGATTCAACGTATCGCCATCGCCCGAGCCCTGATGATGGACCCGGCGCTGCTGATCGCCGACGAACCGACGGGCAACCTCGATTCCAAGACCTCCCACAACGTCCTCGAGATTCTTGCCGACGTAGCCCACGGCAGCGAGGGGCGTCGGGCAGTGGTGATGGCAACCCACGACCTCGAGGCGGCTCGGTCGACCGATCGCGTCGTCAGCATGATCGACGGCCGCGTCGACACCGACACCGACACCGACACCGCTGGTACACCTCGGTGATCGGTACCGCGCTCAGCAGATTTCGCGTCATCAGCCTCCGAGACCTCCGAATGCACTGGGTGCGTTCGCTGGTCTCGGCGGGAGTCGTGGCCGTCGCCGCGGGTTTGCTCATCGCCGTCCTCGGCACGTACGGGTCGCTGACCGGATCCGTCGAACGTCTGGCGGTGTCGATCGCAGGCAACGCGCAGTACGAAGTGGTCGGCGTGACCGATTCCGGATTCGACCAGAACGAACTCGACGCCGTACGCGGTGTTGCGGGCGTCGATGCGGCGGTACCCCTGCTCCGCAGCATCGTACGATCCGATGTCGGCGAGCTGACGGTACTGGGTGTCGATTCATCGATCACGGCACTGCAGTCCGATCTGCAGGGTGCGGTCGGCAACGCAGCGGGTCTGCTGTCCGACCCGTCGGGCGTATTGGTCGGAGCAGCAACGGGATTGACGCAGGGTGACACGGTCACGATCGCCGACCGACCCACTGCGGTAGTGGGCGTGATCGACGGCCCTGGTACGCAGCGCATCGGTGGGGGCATGTTCGCGGTCACGTTGCTGCCCACCGCGCAGGCGTTGACCGACCGTCCGGGTCAGCTCGATTCGATCTTCGTTCTCGGTGGCGGGGACGACCTGCGATCGGACCTCGACGCGGCGTTGGCCGGCCGAGTGTCGGTGATGAATCCGGAATTTCGGGCCGACAGAGCCGATCAGGCCATGAGCCTGACGCGTAATGCGACGCTGATGGTCTCCCTCATCGCGTTCGTCGTCGCGGCGTTCCTGGTGTTCAACGTCATGAACATGGCCATCGCCAAGCGTCGCCCCACCATCTCCCTGCTCCGAGCGGTCGGCGGTCGGCGCGCGGACATCGTCCGCGACCTGTTGTTCGAGTCGGTACTGGTGGGTCTCGTCGGCGGTGCCGTCGGGGTACCTCTCGGAATCATCATGGGCCGCATTGCCATCGAGAGCCTGCCGCCGTTCCTGTCGCAAGCATTCGATGCGCGAATCGAATACGTGTTGCCGAGCTTCGCCATTCCCGTCGCGATCGTGGCCTGCGTGCTGGCCTGCGTCGGCGCGTCCGCTCTGGCTGCTGTTCAGGTGTATCGCATCTCGCCGATCGAAGCATTGGCGGTCGGTGGCGGAGAAACAACCGGTGGTCCGAAACTGTCGTTCACGTTGGCCGCCACGGTGTTCGGTCTGCTCGCCATCGCCGGATCGTTCGTGTTCGCCGTCAACGTGGACGGGCAATTGACCCTCGGTGCCGGTGCCCTGTTCATGTTCGGCGTCGTCGCACTGTGCGTCGGCGGAACCGGGCCGATCGTCTGGGCCACCGGCGCTGTGCCCCGCCGATGGGGTGGTGCCGGACGGCTCGCCACCGCGACGATCGAACGCGCCCCGCGGCGCATCTGGGCGACGGTGATGACCATCGTCATCGCCGTGGGAGTCAGTGTGGGAGTGTCCGGTTCGTTGACGAACATGACCGACTCCGCCGCCGAGTCACTGTCGTCGCTCGCCGACACGGACCTGTACGTATCGATGAGCTCACCCGACGCCATACCGTCGGGCCCGATCGTTCCCGCCGCCGTCGACGAGGCCGTGCGGGCGACACCCGGCGTCTCCCGCGTCGTCGAAGGGCAGTGGGCCTACGCGACCATCGACGACGAGCTGGTCTCCATCCAAGGCGTCGCCGACGGAAGCAACGCGGTGACACTGGCCTCGCTCCCCACAGACGTACGCGCCGGATTGCTCGCGGGCGACGGGGTGGTGCTCTCGAAGGCGCTCGGTACGACGCTGGGAGTGACGGCGGGAGACGCCATCGATCTACCGACGCCGACCGGGGTGCAGAACGTACGCGTGCTCGATCTCGTGGACTACATCAACGCCGCCGGCGGAACGATGGCGATCTCACTGGAATCGATGCAGCGCTTCTACGACCGCCCGGGTGCGACGTACCTCGAGATCACCGTCGACGGAGACGTTGCAGCCGTGCAGGATTCGCTGCGATCGACACTGCCGCCCGAGGCATTCGTGTACACGGGCGCCGCGGCACTCGAGGGCACCAGCGCGGCCATCCGCCAATCCGGTGCGCTGGCCATCGCACTGCAGTGGATCGTCGCACTGGTCGCTGCCGTCGCATTGCTGAACACATTGACGCTGTCGGTACTCGAACGTCGACGTGAACTCGGAGTACTGCGCGCCATGGGCGGCGGCCGAGGAACCCTGGCACGCATGGTGTTGGCGGAGGCACTGTCCGTGGGGATTGTCGGCGGCATCCTGGGGCTGATCATCGGTGCCGGCCTGCAATACCTGAGCACACTGATCCTCGGTGCCAGCATCGGAATTCCCGTGCAGTACAACGCCAGTTGGACGGTGCTGTTGTACGGACTCGTCGCGTTGGGCCTCTCACTAATGGGATCGGCTCCGCCTGCGGTTCACGCATCACGCCTGAACATCGTGGATGCTATTGCGGCGGACTGACGGTGACAGGCGATCGGGTTCTCGGCCTCGGGATTCGCAAACGCGCGCGCGTTCGTCAGGTGCGAGCGAAATAGACAGCCAGCGGCTGACGACTCTGCGCGCGTCTGGCAAATGCGCGCGCGTTTGTACGAGGATGACCGACGTGGCCACATTCAGCGTCGAAGTAGAGAAGTACGCGGTCGAGACTCTGCGCGACTGTGTGGGTGGTCCCGAGTGGGAGTTGCGGCCCGAGCGCGCGGCACTTCTGGTTCATGACATGCAGCCGTACTACCTGAACGTGCTGCACTCCTCGGTTCATGCGCGGGTGGCTGAGGAAGCGTCGGCGGTGGTCGCGCGCGCCAGGTCCGTCGGAGTGCCAATTCTGGCGAGCGGGCCACGGCCGTCCGACACGATCGAGCAGCGTGGGCTGCTGGGACCGATGTGGGGGTTGGGCCCGTCTGCCGAGGACGTGGCGGTCGCCGAGCCGGACTTCGTTCCGATCGCGAAGCGTAGCTACAGCGCGTTCTACGCGTCCGATCTCGAGGTCGAACTACGCCGACGAGGCCGTGACCAGCTGGTCATCGTGGGCGTCTTCGCCTCGGCGGGAATTCTCGCGACGACGTTCGACGCTTTCGCCCGAGACATTCAGTGCTTCGTCGGCATCGAATCGGTCGCCGATTACACCGCCCACCAGCACCGCACCGCCCTGAAACTGATCACATCACTGACCGGTGTGGTGACCAGCAGCGCGAACCTGCTTCACGATCTGCGGTGCGGACCGCTAGACTGACGACCGCGATGTGGGCCCGCTGTGCAGTACGACAGCGACCCACCCGCGACCCGATTGTTCGACTGATCGAAAGACCCTGCCGCACAGGGACTTTGGAGCACTCGTTCGATCACCAGCCTTCGTAGCTCAGGGGATAGAGCAACCCTCTCCTAAAGGGTAGGTCGCAGGTTCGAATCCTGCCGAGGGCACCAGCATCGCTTTTCGGCGCGCACTCTCAGATTTCACACCCCGCCCTATTGCCCTCCCCTCCAAACCGGCGTACATTCGAACATGCATTCGAGTACTGGGGAGGAACTCGTGGTCACAGCTATACCAGAATCACCGCTCACATCCGCTGAGGTGTTGAGGTTCGTTGCGCGTCTGCAGGCGTCCGACATAGTTGTCGACGCAGCAGCGGGCATCGATCTCATCTCTGCTCTCGAAACCGTCAAATGCGTCAGCGTGGCGACCCAAGCCGTGGTGACCGATGCCGTTGCAACCGTGATCAGCACCGAACGTCGTGAACGTGGCAAACCGAAAGCGCAGTGGCGCACCGGAATTGCGTCGCAGATCGGTCTGGCCCGACGCGAGTCACCCAACCGCGGCGGCACTCATCTCGGGCTTGCTCGTGCGCTCGTTCACGAAATGCCACACACCCTGGCCCGCCTGAAAGCCGGCGAACTCAACGAGTGGCGCGTCATGATTCTCGCCCGCGAAACCGCGTGCCTCACCGTCGACGATCGCCGAACCATCGATGAACGCCTGTGCGCAGACCCCGCCACCCTCGCCGGCGCAGGAAATCGCACCATCGAAGGTCGCGCCCGCGCACTCGCCAACGAACTGGACGCCGCCTCCCAGGTCAAGCGACGCGCAAAGGCATACGCCGCACGCCGAGTCAGTACGCGCCCCGCACCCGAATCGATGGGATTCTTCACCGCGCTCACCTCGATGGAGAAGACCGTCTGCATGTGGGCGACCCTGCGGCGCGACGCCGACACCGTCATCAACGCAGGTGGCGACACACGCAGCCGTGACCAGATCATGGCCGACCTGGTGTTCGAGCGAGTCACCGGCGCATCGGCCGCTCAGGGTCCACCGGTCACCGTCGACATCGTCATCTCGGATTCGACCCTGCTCGCCGGTGGCGACACGTCCGCATATCTGCACGGCTACGGCGACATCCCGTCGGACGTCGCACGCCAACTCGTGCGCGACGCACTCGACGATGCGCAGGGCAATGAGACGCGCGTCGCATTACGTCGCCTCTATGCCCACCCGAAAACCGGCGCATTGACAGCCGTCGAATCCACATCCCGCGCATTTCCCACCGCATTGGGACGCCTCATCGATCTCCGCGATCGCACGTGCCGCACCCCGTGGTGCGACGCGCCCATCCGGCACCACGACCACATCATCGCGCACACGGCGGGCGGAGCGACCAGCGCCGAAAACGGCGCAGGTCTTTGTGCCGCATGCAATTACGCGAAAGAAGGCGAAGGCTGGACGGCCGAAGCACTACGAGACAAACGGAACGCGCGACATCGGTACAGGCTCATCTCACCCACCGGGCACACGTACGATTCGAGCGCGCCGCCGATGCCGGTGGTCGAGCTCTACAGCTCGCCGGCGGAGAACGTCTACATCGACGGACTGTTCGGCTCCGACGCCGCGTGACCGTCGACCGCGGGAAGAGATCGGGTCCGCACTCGGTTACACTCGGTATCGACGCGCGTAACTGCACGTCAGACGTCGTGGAATGCTCCCGAATCACCATGTGCACCCCGCACAGGCTTCTCTTACGGCGATCGAAACTGCCCACCGGCAGTCTCGCCACCTTGCATCTCGGCCCTAAGGCCCGCAGGTGCAACACCCTGCCCGAAAGGCACTTTTCATCACAATGACGACCCCACAGACTTTTGCTGCACTCGGAGTACCCCAGGCCATCGCAGACGTACTCGCGAGCCAGGGCAAGACCGAGGCCTTCCCCATCCAGGCCGACACGCTCCCCGACACACTGCAGGGACGCGACGTACTCGGACGCGGAAAGACCGGCAGCGGAAAGACACTCGCATTCTCCATCCCCATGGTCGCGCGCCTCGCCGGCCAACTCCCCGGCAACCGCAAGCCCGGCCGCCCGCGCGGACTGATCCTTGCGCCGACGCGTGAGCTCGCCACCCAGATCGCCGTCGCGATCGAACCCCTCGCCGCCGCATACTCGTTGAAGGTCACGACGATCTTCGGTGGTGTCTCGCAGGTTCGCCAGGTCTCCGCACTCAAGTCGGGTGTCGACATCGTCGTCGCCTGCCCCGGACGCCTCGAAGACCTCATGAAGCAGCGCCACCTGACCCTCGACGGCGTACAGATCACCGTCCTCGACGAGGCCGACCACATGGCGGACCTCGGGTTCTTGCCCGTCGTCACCCGGATCCTCGCCGCCACCCCTGACAAGGGTCAGCGCATGCTGTTCTCGGCGACGCTGGACAACGGTGTCGACAAACTGGTCAAGCGCTTCCTGCACAACCAGATCACGCACTCCGTCGACGAGGCGACCTCGCACGTCGAGGCCATGACCCACAGCGTGTTCGAGGTCGACGGCGTCGAAGCCAAGAAGAAGCTGGTTCACCAGCTCGCCTCCGGCACCGGACGCCGCATCCTGTTCATGCGTACCAAGCACCAGGCCCGCAAGCTCGCCAAGCAGCTCACCGACGCCGGAATCCCGTCCGTCGACCTGCACGGCAACCTCTCGCAGGCCGCACGTGACCGCAACCTCGCGGCCTTCTCCTCCGGCCAGGCCCGCGTGCTCGTCGCCACCGACGTCGCAGCCCGCGGCGTCCACGTCGACGACGTTCAGCTGGTCGTCCACGTCGATCCCCCGGCCGAGCACAAGGCGTACCTGCACCGCTCCGGCCGCACGGCACGCGCCGGAAGCGCGGGCGACGTTGTGACCGTCGTCTTGCCCGAGCAGCGCAAGGACACCGCAGTTCTGCTACGCAAGGCCGACATCAAGGTCACCCCGATCCGCGTCACCGCCGACTCGCCTGCAGTGGCGAACCTCGTCGGCGAGCAGGCCCGCTACGTCGAGCCTGCACCGAAGGCAGAGCCGGCACCGGCACGCACCGGAGCCCCGCGCAACAACAACGCGCGACGCGGCGGCCCGGCCCGCTCGGGTGGTCAGCCGCGCAGTGGTGGACAGCCGCGTAGCGGTGGACAGCCGCGTAGCGGTGGCGGCGGCCACAGCCGTCGCGCAGCAGGCCCGGCCACGAGCCAGCGCAGCCGCTGACCCGAACTTCGGAAACAGGAAAGCCCTCGCTACGAGGGCTTTCCTGTTCTGATGCTCACGACGGCAGCAACCGCGCACAGGCCGGCCGCGCCGAACCACGCCATCGTGTACGCACCGGTGGCGTCCCGCACGACGCCCGCGACGACGGATGCGATGCCCGCTCCGATCTGGTGTGAGGCGAAGACCCACCCGAACACCAGAGAACCCTTGTCGCCGAACACCTCTCGGCACAGTGCAATCGTGGGCGGAACCGTTGCCACCCAATCCAATCCGTAGATCACCACGAAGATGACAATCGACGGTTGGATGGTCGCCGACAGCAACCACGGCAGAAACAGCAGCGAGATTCCGCGAAAGCCGTAATAGGCTGCCAACAGATACCGCGGATTCACTCGATCGGTCAGCCAACCCGATGCGATCGTCCCGACGATGTCGAAGGTTCCCACCACCGCCAGCAGACCCGCTGCGGTGGTTTCGTGCATTCCGTGGTCGTGCGCCGACGGTATGAAGTGAGTTCCGATGAGCCCGTTGGTCGTTGCGCCACAGATCGCGAATCCGAGCACCAACGCCCAGAAGGTTCGTACTCGGCTCGCGTCGCGTAGAGCCTGTACCGCTGCGCGCGCCGGGTTCACGGTCGACACCGCCGCCGGCGGGACGTAGTCGGCGGGTGCGCCGTACGGAGTCACGCCGACATCGGTCGGCATGTTGCGCAGCCACCGCAACACGAACGGCACCACGATCAGCGAGCCCCCGGCGATGAGGAACGACGCTGCGCGCCAACCGGATCGGTCGACCAGCTGAGCGATCAACGGCAGAAAGATCAACTGCCCCGTCGCGCTGCCCGCGGTCAACACGCCCGAGACGAGCCCGCGACGCTGCACGAACCATCTATTCGTCACCACCGCCGCGAACACCAGAGCCATCGACCCGGTGCCCAACCCGATCATGACGCCCCACGTCAACACCAACTGCCACGCCTGGGTCACGAACACACTCAGAGCGCTGCCCGCGGCCACGACGACCAACGCCGTCGACGTCACAGCTCGGATCCCGAAACGCTCCATCAACGCCGCGGCGAACGGTGCCGTCAGACCGAACAGCACCAGGTTGACGCCCACCGCCAGCGACAGCATCGACCGCGGCCAACCGAACTCTTCCTGCAGCGGCACCATCAACACGCTCGGTGCGGCCCGGAACCCCGCCGCACCGACGAGAGCGAGGAAGGCCACCGCGGCGACGATCCATGCCGGATGAAGTCGCCTGCGGGTCGCGATCTCGGAAGTCACGCAGACAGTGTGCCTCAGTCGAGCTGGCACACTGGAGCGGTGACCGTCAGCGCTGCCCACCGTCCCGAGTCCGGGCCCCTCGGTCCGCAAGAATTGGCGACCGCTGCGGTGATGAGCAGCTTCACCGTCGCGCTGACGGTGATCGGCGTGCTGGTGCCGATGGCAGCGATTCTGCAGGTAGTCGCTGCTATTCCCATGTCGGTGGTGGCCCTGCGCTATCGCACGCGAGCATTGGTCACCTCAGCGGTAGCGGGCACACTCGTAGGATTCGTCACGGCCGGCACTCAGACGGCGCTCACCGTGGCCAGTGCGGCGTTGTTGGGCGGTCTGGTCGGCCGGGCGAAGCGCCGGAAGCAAGGCCTGTTCGGCGTGCTCGTCACGTCGACAATCGTCGGACCGGCACTCGGAGCCCTCGCGGTGCTGTTGCTGCTGATCCTCGTCCCGCTACGGCAGCTGTTTCTCGAGACGCTCCGCAACACCATCGAAGGCATCTCTCGTCTGTTCGAGCGCGCATCCGCCCCGCAAGGCATCCCCGATGTGATTCGCAGCAGCAGCACAGCGGTACTCGACAACTGGTGGTGGTGGGTCGGCGGATCCATCGCATTCGGCATCGTCACCGGAACTCTGTTCGCGTGGCTGATCCTCACCGCCATCCTCGATCGCCTCTCGGCCATCCCCACACCGGAGCCGTTCGTCTCGGGCATCGACGACGAGATCGCGCCACTGCCTGTCACCCTGACCGCCGTGGGCTACCGGTATCCCGGCAGCAGATCGGCAGCGTTGAGCGGCATCGACCTGCACATCGAACCGGGAGAATTCGTCGCGATCGTCGGCCACAACGGATCCGGCAAATCCACGCTGACGCGCATCCTCGCAGGCCGTGAACCCTCCGAGGGGTCGGTGACTCGTCCCGGCTCCACCGGACTCGGACGGTACGGCGGCACCGCAGTGGTGTTGCAGCGACCCGAAAGTCAGATCCTCGGCACCCGCGTCGCCGACGACGTCGTATGGGGACTGCCGCCCGGCGACTCTCGCCCCGACGTCGACGCCTTGCTCGACGAGGTGGGGTTAGGCGGCATGGGTGCTCGCGACACGGCCTCGCTCTCCGGCGGCGAGATGCAGCGACTTGCCGTCGCCGCGGCCCTGGCTCGTCGCCCCGCTCTGCTGATTGCCGACGAGGCAACCGCCATGATCGACGCCTCGGGCCGAGAGCATCTGGTCTCGCTACTCGCGGCACTGCCCCGTCGGCACGGGATGTCGGTCGTACTCGTCACCCATCATGTCTCGGAAACTGTTGCCGCTGATCGCGTCGTACATTTACACGAGGGCATGCAGGTGGAGCACGACACTCTGTGGATGCAGACCAGGACCGGCAACACTGCTGTGCTGCACGACAATTCGAGCCCGCGCCTGCTCGAACTACGCGACGTGCGGCACGTCTACAACAGGCGCACCCCGTGGGCACAATCGGCGTTGAACGGCGTCGACATCACCGTCAAGCGAGGCGAGGGAGTTCTCGTTCTCGGCGGAAACGGTTCGGGCAAGTCGACTTTGGCGTGGATCATGGCCGGGCTGACCGGGCCCACCACCGGCGTCGCGCAGCTCGACGAAAAGGCGATGACGTCGCGAGTCGGCGACGTCGGGTTGGCCTTTCAGCATTCGCGCCTGCAGTTGCAGCGGCGGACCGTCTCCGAGGACATCGCCGCGGCCGCGGGACCCGAAACCGGCTCTGCCACAGTGTCGGCCGCGATGGATGCCGTCGGCCTCGACCGGTCACTGGCCGCACGCGACGTCGACTCGCTCAGCGGCGGACAGATGCGACGCGTGGTGCTGGCCGGTCTGATCGCTCGTCGACCCCGCATCCTGGTGCTCGACGAGCCTCTGGCCGGACTCGACCCACCCGGACGTGACGACATCATCGGCGTCCTCGCCGGCCTGCGTGAGCGCGGCGTGTCGATCGTGGTCATCTCGCACGACGTGGACGGTATGGACGCCGTCTGCAGTCGAACCATCACGATGGCCGACGGCCACATCGTCTCCGATTCGATTCATGGGAGCGTGCATTCGTGACGACCGTCGTACTGCGCCAGGTTCCGCGGTTCTCACCCATTCATCGACTGTGGGCGGGCACCAAACTCATCGTGGTGTTGCTGCTCAGCATCACCCTCGTCGTGGCCCCGACGTGGCCTGCCCTCGGCATCGTGTTCGCGCTGCTGATCGTCGCGGCTGTCATCGCCCACATTCCGATCACGGCTCTACCTCGGCCACCGTGGTGGATCTGGGCGCTCTTCGGCGTCGGAGCACTGATCAATCTGCCCATCGGCGGCGCAGCGGTTCTGCTGTACTTCCGTGCCACGCTGTTCGTGTTCGTTCTGCTCGGCGCATCGATGATGATCGGGTGGACGACGTCGATGAGCGACATCGCTCCGGCGGTGTCGAAACTCGGTGCACCGCTGAAGAAGCTGAAGCTGCCGGTCGACGAGTGGGCGATCGCCGTGGCGCTCAGCCTGCGGTCGCTTCCGCTGCTCATCGAGGAGATGCGCACCCTCAACGCCGCCCGACGGCTGCGACCGAAACCCGTGGTCAACAGTGCGTCGGACAATTCGCTGGTCGACATCGTGACCACGGTGATGTCGGTGGCCATCAGGCGCGCGGACGAGATGGGTGAGGCCATCACCGCACGCGGGGGCACCGGCATGATCACCGCCACCGAGGCACGTTTCAAGGGCTCGGACGCGGCGACACTGGTGGTGGTGACGCTGGCCTGCGCGGCCGCGATCACGATCAGCTTCCTGCTGCGGTGAGCTACTCCCCCGCGAGACGCTCGGTGCGCGAGTTCAACGCCTTGACGAACACGTCCGGGATATCGCGGGGATCCTCCGCGACATAGCTCGTACCACCGGTGGCCGCGGAGATCTGCTGCAGCGCAACCGGATCGGCATCACTGGTGACACCGACCGTGATGATCACGATGGGACGCACCGGATCCTGCTCCTTCTGCAGGGCAGCGAGAAGCTGATCCAGAGAAATGCTGCCGTTGTCCTCGTTCGCGCCGTCGGTGAGGATGATGACGCTGTTGACGTAATCGGGGTCGTAGCCCTCCTTGACACGTCGGAACGCCGCCAGCGTCGTGTCGTAGAGTCCGGTCCCGCCTCCGACCAGAGCCGGTAGCCCACGGACTGCATCGAGAATGGCCTGACGCTGCGGCTTACCGTCGAACGTGTTGCTGACCGGGCCGAGCGGCACCA
Source organism: Rhodococcus sp. KRD175 (assembly GCF_017168275.1). Classification (NCBI taxonomy): domain Bacteria; kingdom Bacillati; phylum Actinomycetota; class Actinomycetes; order Mycobacteriales; family Nocardiaceae; genus Rhodococcus; species Rhodococcus sp. KRD175. Next base: position 152,548 of record NZ_JABFAQ010000015.1, on the reverse strand, counting down.
GTTCTCGGTAATCCTGCTTTCCACCACCGAGTCCGATGGAGAAGGCCCACAGCCCCATCTGCGTCTGGTCGCTGAACAGATCGTTGGCACCGAGCGACGCATCGACGGTCAACGCGATGCGGGTGGAGTCGCCGGACTTGGCCGCCATCGAACCCGACACGTCCTCGACGACGAGGGTCCGTAGCGGCAACGCGAGTACCGCCCAATCGCGCAGCGTGGTCTCGATCGACAACGAATTCTTGATTTCCAACGCGGCCACCGAGCCGACGCCTCTGCCGTCGGCCAAGGGGGTTCCACTCGACGTTCGGAAGCCTGCTGCAACGAGTGTGTCCGTCGCCGACTGCGAGGCCAGCACCGACGCCAACGCGGCCCCGGCGGCCTTGACGCGGTCGTGCTCCGGCCCGGCCGGAGCCGTGACGGCGAGGGGGTAGTTGAGGAAGTAGCTGCCCGTCGGCGGCACCGACTCGGTGAGCGACGATCCGGGGTTCGCTGCCTCGTAGGCCAGCACGGCCTGTTCGGTGGCGACGCTGGTTCCGCCCTCGGTCGCCACCTGGGCGACGAGGTCCGGGGTGTCGTGGGGCGTGTCGGCTATCCGGCCGAAGTCCTGTGCCATGGGCACCAGAGCGGCGGACACGGCTTTGGCGTCGGAGATCGCGACCTCGGACTCGGCCAGCGCACCGAGGATCGCAGCGTTGGCCCGGCATCTGCAGCACGCTGAGCCAGGTGTCGGTCACCGGAGCGGCCTCGGAGGCCGACACCAGCACGGGCAGTGTGTTCGCCACCGATGTCTTGGCGAGTTCGGGCAGGGCTCCGGTCGAACGCAAAGTCTTGAGCAGCCACAACGTCGAGTCCGGGATCCACAGGTCGGGGCGCTTCTCGTCGGTACCTGCGATCTCGGTCGCCGTGTCGGTGGGGCGCTCGGCCCGCACCTCGAAGTCGACGCAGCCGCGGTCCACCTCGCCCGCCTGGGCCAGGATCTGCTGCACCGGTTCGGCGATCGAGGTGTCCACCGCGAGCGAGACCGTGTCCAGCGATTCGCACGAGTCCGAACCCGCTGCGCGTACGGCCTGGACGCCGAACCAGCCTCCGGCCGCGACCACGACTACTGCCAGCGCGGCCGCGCCCCAGGTCACGGCAGGACTGAACCTGCGACTACTGCCGCTGTGACGTCCCGACATCGCTGGCTCCCCTACCTATACCCCCGACACGACTGTGTTGCGGGACTTCTCCGCACTACCCCACGTGACGGAGAGCACGCGGCGCACAGCATAGCCGCTCCCGTCAGCGACCGGAACGGCTTCTCAGTGCATTGACGAAGACGTTCGGTATTTCGGCGGGGTTTCGCGCCACGAAGCTGGTACCCCCGGTGGCAGCAGAAATTCGTTGCAGCACACCCGCATCGGCGTCGTCGGTGATACCGATGGTGACGATGACGACCGGACGAGACGGGTCCTGTTCGGTACGCAGTGTGGCCAGCAGCTCGTCGAGCGAGATGCTGTTCGGGTCCTCGTTGGCACCGTCGGTGAGGATGATGACGCTGTTCACCGCGTCGGGGTCGTAGCCCTGCTGCACGGTGCGGAACGCGGCCAACGTGGTGTCGTACAGTCCGGTTCCACCACCGACCAGGGACGGAAGGGTGCGGGTCTGCTGCAGCAGCACTTCCCGCTGGGTCGTGTTGCCGACCTTCTCGTCCATGCGCCGGATCGGTGCCAGCTCACGGTAATCCTGATCGCCGCCGCCGAGTCCGATGGAGAAGGCCCACAATCCCATCGACGCGTTGTCGGGAAACAGTCGATTCCCGGTCTCGCTGGCCTGCACCGTCATCGCGATCCGGGTGTTCGCCCCGGCGCTGTAGTTCATCGAGCCGGACACGTCTTCCATCACGAGCGTTCGCGACGGGAGCGCCAGCACCTGATATTGACGCAGCACCGATTCGGCAGCCTGCTGGTCGCCGATCGCCAGACTCTCGACGGCACCGATACCACGATCCGAATCGAGGGGCGCGTCGTCTTCCGACCGAAAACCGGCCTCGGACAACATCTCCCGACCTCGATCGGATTCGATGACCGCGGCCAGTGCGGTGCCGACCGACTTCGCGCTGTCGTGCCGCTCGCCTGCAGGCTCGGTGACGGCCAGCGGGAAGTTCAGAAAGATGCTGCCCGTCGGCGGCACCGTCGCACCGAGTTCGGCACCGGTGTCGTTTCGGTACTGCAACATGGTCTGCTCGGACACCACGGCCACGCCGCCGTCGGCCACCAGATCGTCCAACCGGGTGGTGGGATCGGCTTCGCCTCGGGTGGCGGCCTGAGCCTGAGCGATCGGCACGAGCGCCGTGGACACCGCATCGAGGGCCTTCTCGTCTCCACCCGCCTCGGCTACCGCCCCGAGGATCGCCGCGTCGGAGATGGTGTTGGCCAACGGATTACCGATGCGCAAACCTTCGAGCTTCAGTGCGGTGAGCCACGTGTCGAAGAACGGAACCTCGTCCTTGCGGGTTGCGAGGACGGCCGGGGTGCTCGCCACCGACTGGCTCGCCAGGTCGATCAGCGAGGCGGTCGATCGCACTGTCTTGCCGACCCACAGCGACGAATCGGGAATCCAGAGCGAGGGAACGTCGTCGCCTTTGGCCACTGCGGCCGACACCTGACCCGACTCCATCGCCGTCACCGCCACCTCGGCACAACCGAGATCCTCGGGCGCGGAGTCGTCGACGATCTTCTGCAGTACCGGCGCGATCGCGGGGTCGGCAGCCAACGTGTAGTTCGACGGGTCACCGCAGTCGCTGCCGAAGACCTTCTGCGCCACGAACACTCCGCCTGCGACGATCAGAAGCAGGACGACGGCAACGACGACGTACTTGGCGAACCCTCTGTTGCCCGTCGCGGACGACGGCGCACTGTGCCTACCGGGCATGTATCTCCACTCCTACACCGTCAGGCGTAAATCTTGACGAACGTCTTCAGCGAGTTCTCGATGTCGCCCTTGAGCGCGCGAGCGACACCGGACCCGATGGGTCCGAACAACGGGGCACCGCCCAGGTTGACGTCGATCGTGATCTCGGACCCGTCACCCTTGGACTTCACAGACAGGTCGAGACCGATCTTCACTCCGCCCTTACCGTTGCCCTTGAGCTCGAGCTTCCGGGGCGGATCGTAGGACTCGATCTTCCACGAGACGCGGTTGCGCATGCCCTTCACGCTGGCGATGGAGTCCAGGGTGGTGCCGACGGCCAGCTGCTCGGGCAGCTCACCGCGCCACGCTTCGTGGATGGAGAGCCACTGCTCGTAGCCGGACAGATCGGACGCATGCGCCCACGTCTGCTCGGGAGTCAGCGGGACGTCGAGGGAAACCTTCAGCTTGGCCACAGCAGGGATGGTAACCGCTGGACGAAAAATGCCCGTGTGAGGCCTTGCTCACACGGGCACTTCGCGAACAGTTCTACAGGTGGATCAGTGGGCGCTGGCCTTCTCCGCACCGATGCCGGTGAGAGAGCGAACCTCCATCTCGGCCTGCTTGTCGGTGTTCTCGGTGTCCTTCGAGACCAGCGTTCCGACGATACCGAGGATGAATGCCAACGGAATCGACACGATGCCGGGGTTGGACAGCGGGAACCATGCGAAGTCCGAGCCGGGGATCATCGACGTCTTCGATCCCGACACGGCCGGGGAGAAGATGATCAGCACGATCGTCGAGATCAGGCCGCCGTACATGCTGAACAGTGCGCCCGTGGTGGTGAAGCGACGCCAGAACAGCGAGTACAGGATGGTCGGCAGGTTCGCTGCTGCCGCGACGGCGAACGCCAGCGCCACCAGGAAGGCGATGTTCTGCCCGTTCGCGAGGATGCCGAGGCCGATGGCCAGGATGCCGATGACGACGGCCGTGATCCGCGAGACCTTGACCTGCTTCTTGTCGTCGACCTTGCCCTTCTTGATGACGCTCGCATAGATGTCGTGAGCGAACGACGCCGACGCGGTGATCGTCAATCCGGCGACGACGGCGAGGATGGTCGCGAAGGCGACCGCAGAGATGACGCCGAGCAGAATGACGCCGCCGAGCTCGAAGGCCAGCAGCGGGGCTGCGGAGTTCTGACCGCCGGCGGAGGCCAGGATGCGGTCGGGTCCGACGATCGCTGCGGCGCCGTAGCCGAGCACGAGGGTGAACAGGTAGAACGCACCGATGAGCGCGATGGCCCACACGACACTGCGACGAGCTTCCTTGGCGGTGGGCACCGTGTAGAAGCGCATCAGCACGTGCGGCAGGCCTGCCGTACCAAGGACGAGTGCGATGCCGAGCGACAGGAAGTTGATCTTCGAGGTGGCGCTGCCGCCGTACTGGGCACCGGGCTCGATGACGTCACGGGCATTCACTGCTGCATCGGTCGAACTCGACACCATTGCCTGCGCGCTACCGAGGAGCTCGGAGAAGTTCAGGCCGAACTTGGCGAGCACGAGCACGGTCATGAATGCGGCGCCGGCGATGAGCAGAACGGCCTTGATGATCTGCACCCACGTGGTGCCCTTCATGCCGCCGATGAGCACGTACGCGATCATCAGCACACCGACGATGGCAATGACGATGGACTGCCCGGTGCGGTCGGAGATGTCGAGCAGCAGTGCGACGAGTCCGCCGGCACCTGCCATCTGAGCCAACAGGTAGAACAGCGACACCGTCAGGGTCGACAGTGCGGCCGCGGTGCGCACCGGGCCTTGCTTGAGCCGGAAGCTCAGCACGTCCGCCATCGTGAACTTGCCGGTGTTCCTGAGCAATTCGGCGACGAGCAGGAGCGCGACGAGCCAGGCGACGAGGAACCCGATGGAGTACAGGAAGCCGTCGTAGCCGTAGACGGCGATGGCACCGGCGATACCGAGAAAGCTTGCGGCCGAGAGGTAGTCACCGGCAATGGCGACGCCGTTCTGCGGTCCGGAGAATCCGCCGCCCGCGGTGAAGAACTCCGCAGACGTCGCGTTCTTCTTGGAGGCGCGAATGACGACGGCCATCGTGATGAGGACGAACGCGCCGAAGATCGCGATATTGACGAGCGGTTCACCGACGGTGGTGTCGGCGGCCTGGGCAAGAATGTTCACGGCTTCTACATTCACGGCTTCGCTCCCTGGGAGGCTTCCATCTCGGCGCGCAGGGCTGCGGCGCGAGGATCGAGTTCACGGTTGGCGAACCGCACGTAGATGCCGGTGATGGCGAACGTGGTGACGAACTGGCCGAGGCCGAGCAGCAGACCGACGTTGATGTTGCCCCACACCTTGGTCGACATGAAGTCGACGGCGTAGGTGCTGAGCAGCACGTAGATGACGTACCAGACCAGGAAGAACCCGGCCATCGGGAACACGAAGCTACGCAGGCGGTGCCGGAGTTCCTGGAACTCGGGACTGGCCTGCATGTCGACGAACGCTTGCGCGTCCGGTGGCGAATTGGTTTCCGGTGCGGTCACCTTGGACTCCTGAAGTAGATGTGAGCTGTAGCTGACTCGGAACAGTAGTGAGAGTCAGGTCACAACATCAGGGGGTGGCGTCGATCACACGACGGGCTGCGGGAGTGTGCGACGAGCGGTAGCGCAGACCCGACGAACGGCCTCCTCTCGCTACAGCTCGCGCTCTCGGTCTTTGCCCATGTCGAGGCCTTCGGGCAGGTGCAATCGGGCGAAGATTCGGGAGATGTCCGACGGCACTGTTCGCCGGGTGGCGAGGCTGACGACGATCATCGCGGCGAAGGCCACGGGAACGCTGACCGCGGCCGGGTAGCCGAGTATCGCTGCCGCCCAGCCCCCGAGGACGCCGTCGGAGATGGGGGTGACGACGGAGATCGACGCGGCGACGAGGGAGAGTCCGCCGCCGAGGAACAGCCCGGCCGCGGCTCCTGCTGCGGTGAGTCCGCGCCACCAGATGCCGAGCACGAGCAGCGGACACAGCGTGGACGCGGCGACGGCGAACACGAGCCCGACGGTACGCGAGAGATCCAGTGAGACAACGCCGATCGACAGTGCAAGTGGCACTGCGCCGGCAAGGACGGCCGCGACACGAAAGTCTCGGACCTTGCCCGAGAGCACGTCGGTGCTCAGGACACCCGCGATGCTGACCAGCAGGCCGGACGACGTGGACAGGAAGGCGGCGATAGCACCGGCGGCGACGAGTGCGGCCAGCAGCTGGCCGGGTACCCCCGACAGCACGGAGCCGGGCAGCAGCAACACTGCGGCGTCGGAGGCACCGGTGATGAGCAGTTGCGGCACGTAGAGCCGGGCGAACACTCCGAGGACCGTCGGGAACAGATAGAACGTGCCGAGCAGCGCCAGCACGGTCAGCGAGGTCAATCGCGCGGCTCGGCCGTCGGGGTTGGTGTAGAACCGCACCAGCACGTGCGGCAGCCCGAGGGTGCCGAGGAACGTGGCCAGGATCAGTGAATACACCTGGTAGAGCGGGTGCTGACCGCCCAGTCCCCCGCCGGGCATCGCCCAGGCGCGGTCGGTGGTCGGCGCGCCGGCGACTACCGGAACCGGCGAGCCTGCGTCGAGGGTGAGCAGTGTCCCGGACCCGAGCCGGTGTTCGCCGGCATCGAGAGTCACACGTCCGTCGACGCTCTGCTCGTCCAGGGTTCCTGCCACGGACACCACGATCGGCGAGTCGACCTGCACGAGCACGTCGGTGGTGATGTCGACCCGGGTCTGCTCGGCGACGGTCGGCGGGGCCGCGGTACCGACGCTGCGGTCGTCGGCGACGAAGTGGACGGTCAACACCAGCGCAGGGATGGCGATCGCGGTGAGCTTGAGCCAGTACTGGAACGCCTGCACGAAGGTGATCGAGCGCATTCCGCCGCCGACGACGTTCGCGATGACGATCAGACCGACCGCGAGTGCTCCCACCCAGCCCGGCACCCCGAGGAGGATGTTCAGCGTCAGGCCTGCGCCCTGGAACTGCGGCACCAGATACAGCGCGCAGATCACCACCACCACGAGCATGGCCACGGTACGCAACCATGGTGCGCCGAGCCGGAATTCGACGAAGTCGGGCACCGTGTACGCACCGCTCCTGCGCAGTGGGGCGGCGACGAAGAGCAGTAGACCGAGATAGCCTGCCGTGAAGCCGACGGGATACCACAGCGCATCGGCACCGTACTTGGCGATGAGACCGGCAACACCGAGAAACGATGCGGCAGAAAGGTACTCGCCACTGATGGCCGCGGCGTTCCACCGCGGTCCGACGGTCCGCGAGGCCACCAGGAAGTCGGACGTGGTGCGGGCCAATCGAACTCCGTAGACACCGATGCCGACAGTTGCCACCGCGGCCACGATCAACGCAATCAGTGTCGCGACGGGTATCGATCCGTTCACCGGCGCCTAGTCCTCGACCAGGCCGACGAACTCGGCCTCGTTACGCTCGGCGCGGCGCACGTACGCGCGGCCGACGCCGAACAGCAACGGATAGATGGCCACCCCCAGCAGCAACCACGGCAACCCGATACCGAACGGCGCGACATCGGTGAAACGGGTGAGCAGCATGCCCAACAGGGGAATCGCGAACAGGATCGACAACGTCATCACTGCCAGGCGCAGCGACAGCAGGAGTTGCGCACGCACCAGGCTTCGCACCAGCGCGTCGCCCACCTCGGTTTGCTCCTGCACCTCGACGCGGGTGCGCACCAGGCGCGCGCCGCGGCGCTGCGAGAGCACCACCCGCTCCCGGTGCGGCTGACTCACCGCGCACCTCTCGTCACCGTGACGACCACGACTGCAGCGGACCGCGCACGAGCCGGTCCTTCAGTTCTCTGGTGTGCCGCCGGCTCACCGGGAGTTCACAGGCCGGCAGCGCGCCGGTGGCGCGCAGACACACCACCAAGCCCGAACCGACGCTTCTGATTCCGGTGACCAACGAAAGCGAAACCAGATACGAACGATGCACTCGCAGGAAACCGGCATCGGCCCAACGACTTTCGAGAGCCGAGATGGGAATTCGCACCAGGTGCGAACCGGTGGCGGTGTGCAGCCGCGCGTAGTCACCGTCGGCCTCCACCCATGCCACCGACGACCGGTGTACCAGCGTGGTGGTTCCACCGAGCTCGACCGGGATGACCTCGTCGGCAGCCGATTCGCCCGACTCGGCGGGCCGACGACGGGCAAGCAGAACCCGTCGGACGGCCTCGGCCAAGCGGTCGTCGCGCAACGGCTTGAGGAGGTAGTCCACCGCGCCCAGATCGAAGGCAGCCAATGCCCGATCGTCGTGCGCGGTGACGAACACGACCGCAGGTGGCCGAGCGAACGCCGACAGGATTCCGGCGAGCTCGAGGCCGTCGAGGCCGGGCATGTTGATGTCGAGGAACACTGCATCGACCACGGATTGACCGGAGGTCTGCTTGAGTTGGCGCAGGGCGGTGGTCGCGTCCTGCGCGGTGTGCACCTCGGCCACGGCCTCCTGCTCGCGCAGCAGGAAAGCCAGCTCGTCCAGGGCGGGCCGCTCGTCGTCGACCGCCAGCACGACCAGCCCGCGCGACGAACCGGAGTTCGCTGGATGCGTCATGCCCGCACCCCCGGCCTGAACTTGGGCACCCGCATGCTCACTTTCGTGCCTGCTCCCGGTGCGGTGTCCACGACGAGACCGTAGTCGTTTCCGAAGGCCGCCCGCAGCCGATCGTCCACGTTCGCCAGTCCGACGTGGGCCGCATCCTCGGTGTGCATGCTGCCCGATCGCAGTACCTCGGGGTCCATTCCCACTCCGTCGTCCTCGATGCTGATCACGGCGTCGGTGCCCTCGTCGGCGGCGATGATCGTGACGCGACCGCCGTCGGCCTTGCCCGACAACCCGTGCCGGACGGCGTTCTCCACCAGCGGCTGCAGTGCCAGAAAAGGCAGGGCCACCCCGAGCACCTCGGGAGCCACCTGCAGGGTGACCTGCAGCGAATCGCCGAACCGGGCCCGTTCGAGCGTCAGGTACCGATCGATGTTGCGTAGCTCGTCGGCGAGCACGGTGAATTCCCCGGCGTTGCGGAAGGAGTACCGGGTGAAATCGGCGAATTCGAGCACCAGTTCCCGTGCCCGATCCGGGTCGGTACGGACGAACGACGCGATGGTGCCCAGCGCGTTGTAGATGAAATGCGGGCTGATCTGGGCCCGGAGTGCACGCACCTCGGCTCGGTCCAACCGCGCCCGCGATGCGTCGAGTTCGGCGAGTTCGATCTGACCGAACGCGTAGCGCGCGACCTCGGCGATGGCCCCGAGCATCCCCGGCCCTGGTTCGGCCACCACCGCGGCACCGAGCACCCCCACCACCGGCGAATCCTCGTCGATCAACGGCTGCACCACCAGTGCTTTGACCTCGTGGATCGAGCCGAGCGGAAGCCGCACCAGCACTCGCCGCTGCCCGTCGACGGCGCGTCTGGCCGCCTCCACGAACGCCGGAGTCAACTCCGGCCACGGCCCGTCCCAGGCCAGCAGCGACGCACTCGGATCGCAGATACCCAATGCATCCGCCCCGGTCAGGACTCGAAGATGGGGAGCAGCGGCGGCAGCCGAGCGGGCATCGAGACCGTTCCGCAGCGGCTTCGCCGCCAACGACGCGGTATGCAGGGTGGCATGAACCGCGCGCTCCTCCGGGGTGGTCAGATCGCGTCGGCCACGCAGGCTGATCAGCGCGATGGCGGTGACGATCGCCGCCACGATCACCGCCATCCACGCCAGTGCCGCGGTCATCGTGCGCAGGTGGTCGAGTTGGGCACGTTCAGGAAACGCTCGACGAGCCAGTCGACGCCGATCGCGTTGGCGGCCAGATCCGCGTGCCCCTGCTCGGGTTCCGAACGCAGTTCCACGTCGTCGCCGAGTCCGCAGGCTTTCGCCACGGCGTCGCGAGTCCACTGCGGATCGATCAGGTCGTCGCGCTCGCCGACCAGAACGAACAGCGGAACATCGGTGCGGGACGTCGGCAGCGCCACCGATCGGAGCCAGTCCGTCATACGATTCGCGGCCCGGTCATCGGCCGGGACAGCATCGGCCGGATCGATGACGGCACCCGCGTCGGCCTTGGAGAAACCGAGCAGATCGCTGCACGCCGTCAGCGCGGTCACGTTGTCGGCGAAGGTGCCGCGGATGTAGTCGGAGCGCTCGACGCTCGGATCCGTGACGTGCAGACCCTCGTAGAGAAACGGCACCAGCAACTGACGGGACAGGGTCTGTTCGGTGTCGGCTGCGAAGTACCGCGTCAGATCGGCTGCAGGCGACAGCGCGGCGACTCCGACCAGTTCCAAACCGTCGCCGTACTCCGCATTACGCTCGGCAGCGGACCAGACTGCTTGTCCCCCTTGAGAAGTGCCGATGGCGCCCCATCGGGTTCCGACGTCGGGCACCACTGTACGCGCGGCGCGCACGGCATCGATGACGTCGTAGGCCGCAGCATCGATGTTCAGATACGCCGGATCTCCCGGAGTCCCCAGACCCTGGTAATCCGTCACCACCACGACGGTGCCGCGCTCGAGGAAGGGCGTCACCAGGCCGATGGTGCCCAACAGGTTCGGATACAGCGAGGGCGCACACTCGTCGGTGACACCGGTGGTACCGTGCCCGACCGAGACGATCGGCCAGCCACCGGCAGGCGCAGAACCCTTGGGTACGAACACGGTTGCCGATGTCTCGGTTCCGCCTCCGGTGACGCCGTCCGTGGTGCGGTAGACGATCTTCGTGGCGGATCCACCCAGGAAGGCGACACCGATGTCGACCTGACCGAGCGGCATCGACGACACGATCGAACCGCGGTCGGAGCCCTCGGGTGCCGGATTCGACGTGGGTGCCGGAGCCACGGGAGGCACGGCAGGCGAACTGCACGCGGCGAGGGCGAACACCAGTGCCGCGGCGGCCACCAGTCCGGTCGACCTCACTGTCTCAGCGCTCCCACTGTGTTCGTCGTCTACGTCGTGCGTCGTTCGATGCGTGCCTCGGCCGCGATCTCTTCCACGTCCAGACCATTCAACACTGCGCGTAGGGCTTCGTCGTCCAACTCCCCCGAGTCGCGGGCGGCGATCAGTGCGGCCCGCTGCGCGACCAGGACATTGTGCCGCAGGGTGTCGAACAGCGCGCCGGCCGCCGCGATTCGCTTCTCCCGGTCCTCGGTCTCGTCCGCGTCCATCCGGGCCCGCACCGACCGTCGCACGCGCGCGATCACCTCGGCTACCCGATCACTGTCGACGCCGGAGATGCCGTCCTTCGCGGCCCGCTCGAGGTAGGTCTCGGCAGCCGTGCGGGCGATGGCCTGCGAGAGCAATCGTTGGTTGTCGTTGCGTTGCTGCTCGAGTGGATCGGCGACGTCCAATCGTCGAATAAGGAGCGGAAGCGTCAGGCCCTGCAGCAGCAACGTTCCGACTGCGACGACGAACGCGACGGCTTGAATCACCGCCCGCCCGGGAAATTCGTCGCCGAGCACGGTGGTGAACGGGACACCCGCGGCTGCGGCGAGAGTCACCACCCCGCGCATCCCGGCCCACGACAGCACCAGGTTCTGCTGCCACGTCAGGCCGTCGGCCACCCCCTCGCGGCGAAACACCGTGCGAAAGAGCAGGTTTCTCCCCGAGTTGAAGAAGATCCAAGCCGGACGAACGGTGATGACCACGAGCAGCACCAGCAGCGCGTACCCGAAGATGTGATGCACCGGAAGACCCTCGCGCTGCACCTCGGAGATGACGAACTTCAGCTGTAAACCCATGTACGCGAACACGAATGCTTCCAGCAGCAGGTCCACCGTCGGCCACACCTGGCGCTCCTGCACCCGGGTCGAGACCGACACGTCGGCCGTGACACGGCCCAGTACGAAACCTGCGGTGACGACGGCCAACACGCCGGACGCGTGAATCTCTTCCGCTGCCAGATAGGCCGCGAACGGCAGGACGAGTCCGAGCACCGTCTCGAGCGCCGAGTCGGCGATCCGGTTTCGCACGAAACGAACGATGCGCGAGAGGACGAATCCGACCAGCACGCCGCCGACGATCTCGTACAGAAAGAACAGGACCGGTGAGCCGAGTTCGATACGACTGCCCGTCACCGACGCAACGGTCAAGGTGAACAAGGTCAACGCAGCCGCGTCGTTCACCAGGCTCTCCCCGGTGAGGATGGCCATCATTCTCGCGGGCAGGCCGAGCTTGCGGCCGACGGCGATCGCAGAGACCGCGTCGGGTGGGGCCACGACGGCACCGAGCACGAGGGCCGCGCCCAGGGTCAGCTCGGGAACGAGCAGGTTGGCGAAGTACCCGACGGCCACGGTCGTCACGATCACCATCACCAGACCGAGGCGCAGGATCTGACCGATGTTGCGGCGAAAACTGACGAAGGAGTAGTTCAGCGCCGCGGAGTACAGCAACGGCGGCAGCACGACACCGAGGATGAGCTGGGGCGAGAGACTGATGTGCGGTACGCCGGGCACGAACGATGCGATGGATCCGACGGTCACCAGAACGAGCGGGACCTGCAGGTCCAGACGCTTGGCGAATCCCGCGACCGCGATCGCGAAGATGACTACGAGAAGAAGTACCGGTCCGTCCACCCGCCCGATTCTGCCGCCCGCAGCGCCCTACGGCACCACCGACGACCCGAACACCGGGTGGACGGTCCGAATCGACCTACTTGTCCGGAATTGCCTTCTTGGCTGCTTCCTGCACCTTGTCGATCTTGTCCGCGTACTTGCCGCCGGTCTTGTTGTCGATCAAGTCCCCGGCCTTCTCCACGACGTCGTCGATCTTGTCCGCGTTCTCTGCCGCAAGGTCCTTGCCCTTGTCGACCATGCCCTTCAAATTGTCTGCGAAGCCCATGAAACTCTCCTGCCAGTCGGGTGAAACGGAACACCTGCAGTTTACGTTCGCTCCTGCCGGTTGCGCAGTACCGATCCGAATCGGTGGGCGACCTCGACGAGTGCGATACCGACAGCGCCGATGATCAACGCGCTCGTGGTGGCACCGACGTTCGAGGGATCGAGCTTGAAGAAGGTGCGGCAGAACGGGATTGCGAACAACAACAGGTATCCGCCGACGGATCCCGCGAGCAGCACCACCTTCCACCAGGTGTACGGCCGCGCGACGACGGCCAGGACCCACAGCGCGATCATGATCAACGTGATCAGTGCGGTGGTGCTCGCCTGGGTCACCTGTGTCTCGGTGGCGTTCGGACCCGCGTAGGCCAGCAGATACGACACGAACGTGCACGAGCCGACGATCAACCCGGACGGAACGGCCAACCGCATCACCCGCGAGACGAACCCGCTGCGTGCCCGTTCGTTGTTCGGGGCCAGCGAGAGCACGAACGCCGGAATGCCGATGGTGAACCACGCGGCGATGGTCACGTGCCTCGGCAGGAAGGGATACGGGATCGGCTCGAAATGGAAGACCTGCGACAGCACTCCCGAGAGCCCGATCAGAAACGCCAGCAACACCGAGTACACGGTCTTGGTCAGGAACAGGTTGGACACGCGCTCGATGTTGCCGATGACGCGTCGCCCCTCCCCTACGACATAGGGCAGCGTGGCGAACTTGTTGTCCAACAACACGATCTGCGCGACGGCACGCGTGGCCGCACTACCCGAGCCCATCGAGACACCGATATCGGCGTCCTTCAATGCGAGCACATCGTTGACGCCGTCACCGGTCATCGCAACGGTATGACCTCGAGACTGCAACGCGCCCACCATCGCACGCTTCTGGTCCGGCCGAACGCGGCCGAACGTCGTCGAGTTCTGCACGGAGTCGGCCAGTTGCTCGGAATCCTCGGGCAGGTCACGTGCGTCGATCGGGGCGTCGCCACCGGGAAGTCCGAGCGAGCCGGCGACCGCGCCGACCGACACGGCGTTGTCCCCGGAAATGACCTTGACCTGAACGTGCTGACTTGCGAAGTACTCCAACGTGTCTCGGGCGTCCTCGCGCACCTTCTGCTCGAGAATCACCAGAGCCCGCGGGGTGACGACTCCCGGCGCCGCGGTGTCGTCGACGGCGAGGTCACTGCTGGCGAGCAGCAGTACCCGCAGACCCTTGGAGCCGGCATCTTCGGCCTGTCGAGCGGTCTCCGAGGTCGGGTCGAGCAACACGTCCGGGGCACCGAGCAGCCAGTTACCGTGCTCGCCGTACGACAGACCGCTCCACTTCTTGGCCGAGGAGAACGGGGCCACCGCGCTCTGCGTCCACCCCGGCGCGTCGGGGTACGCCTCGGCTACGGCCTGCACACTGGCATTGGGCCGCGGGTCGTCGTACGCCAGAGACGCCAATACTTTTGGCACCGAGTCGGAGTCGTGCTCGTCGATCAACACCAATTCCGAGAGCCGCATGCCGTTCTCGGTGAGAGTGCCGGTCTTGTCGGCGCACACCACGTCGACGCGCGCGAGCCCCTCGATGGCAGGCAATTCCTGCACCAGGCACTGCCGTTGCCCGAGCCTGATGACACCCACCGCGAACGCGATCGACGTCATCAGCACCAGACCCTCGGGGACCATCGGGACCAGCGCCGCGACCATACCGTTCAAGGCAGGCCGCAGAGCCTGCCCGCTGGAGAACAATTGGTTGTAGATGATCAGCGCCCCGGCCGGAATCATCAGGTAGGTGATGAATTTCAGGATCTTGTCGATACCGCTGCGCAGCTCGGACTTGACCAGGGTGAACTTGCTGGCCTCTTCGGCGAGCTTGGCAGCATAGGCGTCGCGTCCGACCTTCGTTGCCCGGTAGGCCCCACTGCCCGAGACGACGAAGCTGCCCGAAAGTACCTGCGCTGCTTCGAGTTTGTGCACCGTATCGGCCTCACCGGTGAGCAGCGACTCGTCGATCTCCAGGCTTGCCGTCTCGATGACCTCGCCGTCGACGACGATCTGATCACCCGGTCCAAGTTCGACGATGTCACCGAGGACGACCTCGTCGGGCGGAATCTGTTGCGAGACACCGTCGCGTCGCACCTGCGGCTTGTTCTGACCGACGATGGCCAACCGATCCAGCGTGCGCTTCGCGCGGATCTCCTGAATGATTCCGATGCCACTGTTCGCGACGATCAACAGGCCGAACATGCCATCGATCACCGAGCCCGTCGAGAGCACGATGATCAGCAGCACACCGAGAATCGCGTTGATTCGGGTGAACACATTGCCCCGGACGATGTCGCGAACCGAGCGTGAAGCGCGAGCGGGAACGTCGTTCGATTTCCCCTCGGCCCGCAGTGCGGCGACCTCCGCCTCGGTCAGCCCGGTATCCTGCTGTGCATCGGCGTCGATAGACATGAGTGCAGCCTAAACCCGGTCAGCCCAGCCGGGACCACCAGCGATCGTCGTGCAGGGCCCTCGTACCGTCGATGCGTTGACCCGGCATCGGTACCGCAACCTGCACACCCACGTCCTGAGCGGCGGCGTGCAGTCGCACGATCGGCTCGGACCACGGGTGAAAAGCCAGGTTGAACGTCGCCCAGTGAATGGGCACGAAGATGCCCGACGTCGTCAGATCCACGTGCGCGGTGACCGCTTCCTCCGGATTCATGTGAATGTCCGGCCACCGAACGTCGTAGGCACCGACGGGAAGAAGCGTCAGATCGAACGGTCCGTAGTTGCTGCCGATCTCGGCGAACTTCGGTGTGTAACCGGTGTCGCCGCCGAAGAAGACACGCCGCACCGGACCGGCGAACGCCCAGGACGCCCACTGCGTCGAGTCCCGGGTCAGACCGCGGCCCGAGAAGTGTCGAGCTTCGGTGCAGGTGACGGTGAGGCCGCCGATGTTCGTCTGCTCGTCCCAGTCCAGCTCGATGATGCGTTCCTCGGGCACCCGCCACTTGCGCAGGTGCGCGCCGATACCCAGCGGCACCACGAACGGGGCCGACTGTGTGCTCGCCAGCTTCTGCACGGTCGCCTTGTCGAGATGGTCGTAGTGATCGTGGGAGATCACGATGGCGTCGACCCGCGGAAGGTCGATCAACTCGACCGGCGTCGGATGCAGCCGCGCCGGCCCCACCACCGAGGACGGGGACACGCGATTGCTCCACACCGGATCGGCAAGAACGCGATAGCCGTCGACCTCGATGAGCACACTCGAATGTCCGTACCAGGTGACCGCAAGCTCACCGGCATCCACCGGAGCGATCGGCGGGGCCAACGGGATCGGCCGCTGAGGCTTGCCCTTGCCGCGTTCGGTGACGAGCGAGACGAACATGTTCTTCTCGCCCTTGTCACCGCGGCCCGGCACGTAACTGGAACTGGGGTCGGAGTTGTGGAACCGGCGATCGCGGTAGCGCGGCGACCCGGCCGCGTAGGGAGTGATGTGCACGCGTCTGGCACCGATGGCCGACGGCAGACCCCACAGCGCACGCGCCAACCACGCCCCGCTCAACGCTGCCGTTGCTCCCAGTACGAACTTCGTCTTCGTCACGGCCCCCACAGTAGGCGGCGCCGACGTCTTCGCAGCTCACCCGTAGCCTTGCCGTAGAATATTTGCGTCGGTTTTGCTGCTAGAAGGGGAGACATTGAGTACCGAACAGCTCGAATTCCAGGCGGAGACGCGTCAGCTCCTGGATCTGATGGTGCACTCCATCTACTCCAACAAGGACAGCTTTCTCCGTGAACTGATCTCGAACTCCTCGGACGCGCTGGACAAGCTGCGCCTGGAGTCGTACCGCAACAAGGATCTGGACGTCGACGTCTCGGATCTGCACATCGAGATCGACATCGACTCCTCCGCTCGTACCCTCACCATCCGGGACAACGGCATCGGCATGTCGCGCTCGGAGGTCATCGACCTCATCGGCACACTCGCCAAGTCCGGCACCGCCGAGGTCCGCAAGAAGCTCAAGGAAGCCAAGGATGCCGCGGCTTCCGAGGAGCTGATCGGCCAGTTCGGCATCGGCTTCTACTCGACGTTCATGGTGGCCGAGAAGGTCACGCTGCTCACCCGCAAGGCCGGCGAGAGCACCGCCACCAAGTGGGAATCCACCGGCGAGGGCACCTACGAGATCACCGACGTCGACGACGCCCCGCAGGGTTCCTCGGTCACGCTGGCTCTCAAGCCCGCCGACGAGGAAGACCACCTCCACGATTACGCGTCCGAGCGCAAGATCAAGGAATTGGTCAAGAAGTACTCCGACTTCATCGCCTGGCCCATTCGCATCGACGTCGAGAAGCGCGTCAAGAGCGAAGAGGAAGGCGGCGAGGACACCGTCACGATCGAGACGGAAACGATCAACTCGCAGAAGGCGCTGTGGACCCGCTCCAAGGACGAGGTGTCCGAGGAGGAATACAAGGAGTTCTACAAGCACGTCAGCCACGCCTGGGACGAGCCGCTCGAGGTCATTCCGTTCAAGGCCGAGGGCACGTTCGAATACCAAGCGCTGCTGTTCATTCCGTCGCAGGCACCGTTCGACCTGTTCATGCGCGAGAGCAAGGCCGGCGTACACCTGTACGTCAAGCGCGTGTTCATCATGGACGATTCGCAGGAACTGCTGCCCGAGTACCTGCGCTTCGTCAAGGGTGTCGTGGATGCAGCGGACCTCTCGCTCAACGTTTCTCGCGAGATCCTGCAGCAGGACCGGCAGATCCGCGCGATCCGCCGTCGCCTGACCAAGAAGGTGCTCTCGACCGTCAAGGAGCTGCAGAGCGAGCAGCCCGACAAGTACAAGACGCTGTGGTCGCAGTTCGGCACGGTCCTCAAGGAAGGCCTGATCTCCGACTCCGACAACCGCGAAACCCTGTTGGGCATCTCGTCGTTCGCGTCCACCCACTCCGAAGAGGGTCTGACGACCCTCGCCGAGTACGTGGACCGGATGAAGGACGGCCAGCAGCAGATCTACTACATGACGGGCGAATCGCGTCAGCAGATCGAGAGCTCGCCGCACATGGAGGCGTTCAAGGCTCGCGGGCTCGAGGTGCTGCTGCTCACCGACTCGGTCGACGAGGTGTGGGTCGGCAACGTCACCGACTTCGACGGAAAGTCGTTCCAGTCCATCGCCAAGGGCGAGGTGGACCTCGACACCGAGGAAGAAAAGAAGGAGTCCGAGGCCAAGCGCGAGGAGCAGGACAAGGAATTCGCCGACCTGCTCACCTGGCTGACCGACACCCTCGGCGAGGACGTCAAGGAGGTACGTCTGTCGACGCGGCTGACGACGTCACCGGCCTGCGTCGTCGGTGACGAGTTCAGCTTCTCCCCGCAGCTCGAGAAGATGTACAAGGCCTCGGGCCAGTTCGTGCCGACCTCCAAGCGCATCCTCGAACTCAACCCGAACCACGACCTGGTGACGGGACTGAAGAAGGCCCGCGAGGATCGCAGCGACGATCCGCACCTCGCCGAGACCGCCGAATTGCTCTATGCGACGGCACTTCTCGCCGAGGGAACCGAGCTGAAGGATCCGGCGAAGTTCTCCAAGTTGCTCGCCGATCGGTTGACGCGCACCATCTGAGCGGCTTCGCCCCATGTGAGTGGAACTTCGTAGCCTGCTACGTGTTCAGTCTGGGGACATATGAGACACGAGATGTCCACGGACATGTGACACACGGGCTGTGATGATGCTGCGGGGCACTGTGACCGGCTATGGAGTAATCCATGGCCAGATCGGATGCCCGGATGGCACCTGAACACCGACAAGCGCTACCAAGGACAACTCCACCGCCCCGCAGCCTAGAATCGTGTCTCACATGTATCGAGACACCCGTGTCCCACATGTATCAAGACAGCACACGTAGCCTGCTACGAGGTTCCACTCACATGCTGGGTCACTGAGGCGGGAGAATGTGCTCCCCCGTCTTGTCGGTGCTCAGTGACAGCGAACTGATGTACTGCTTTTCTCCGTTGGGCCCCGGCACGTTGGACGCGATCATGTCGGGTCGCTCGAATTCCATGCCGCTGACGTGGCACATCACGAGCTCGTCGGACGGGTTGCCGTGCTCGTCGAACATCGGCAGATCGATGCCGTCATCGGTGCGTCGCAGGTAGTACTTGCCCTTGGTCGCCACCGCCAGGATGGGCGGAAGTACCAGTGCAAGAACGAGAGCCACAATGGGCGAATACGGTTTGATCGCAGATCCGAACGCCCCGAAGAACACCAGAATCGACAGGATTGCCGACACCGCCATCGATCCGAAGCCGACCGGGTTGATGTTGTAGAGCATGCCGCGTCGGAACTCGGGCACCTTGGGCGAGAGCTTCAGGATGTACTTGTTGAACACGATGTCCGAGGCCACCACCGCGATCCACGCGATACCGCAGTTGGCGTAGAAGCCGAGGATGCTGTTGAGGAAGTCGAACATGTTGGCTTCCATCAGGATCAGCGCGATGGCCAGGTTGAACAGCACGAACACCATGCGGCCCGGATACGTCTTGGTGAGGCGGGTGTAGGAGTTGGTCCACGCCAGCGATCCCGAATAGGCGTTGGTCACGTTGATCTTGATCTGGCTGATGACGACCAGGATCACCGCGAGGGTCATGGCGAGCCAGCCCGGCATGAAGTTCTCGTAGATCTCCAGGAACTGGTGCACCGGCTCGTTGGCGATGCTGGATCCGTCGACGACGTTGGCGATCAGGTACACGGCGAGGAAGAGACCAACGACCTGCTTGAGGGCACCGAAGATGACCCACCCCGGTCCGGCGAGAAGTACTGCCGTCCACCAGCGTCGGGAATTCTCGGGAGTCTTGGGCGGCATGAAACGCAGGTAGTCGATCTGCTCGGCGATCTGCGCGATGAGCGAAAGACACACGCCTGCGGCGAGCATCACCGACCCGACGTTGACGCCCTTGCCGTCGGCCCCGTCCTGACCACCGTAGGCGAAGAACTCACCCACCGAGTCGGGATTGCCGATCACCAGGTACACGAACGGCAGCACCATCAGAACGAGCCACAGCGGGGTGGTCCAGACCTGAAGTTTGGCAAGGGCTTTCATGCCGTAGATGACCAGCGGGATCACCATGATGGTCGAGACCGCGTACCCGATGGGCAACGGGATGCTCAGCCCCAGTTCGAGTCCCTGCGCCATGATCGAACCTTCGAGCGCGAAGAAGATGAACGTGAACGTCGCGAAGATGACGTTGGTGACGACCGATCCGTAGTAGCCGAAACCGCTTCCACGCGTGATCAAGTCGAGGTCGATGTTGTAACGGGCCGCGTAGTAGGCAAGCGGAAGGCCGGTCAGGAAGATGACGACGGCGAACACCAGAATGCCCCACAGTGCATTGCCGGTTCCGTACGAGATTCCGATATTGGCACCGATGGCAAAATCCGCGAGATAGGCGATGCCGCCGAGCGCGGACGTCGCGACAACACCGGTCCCCCACTTACGGTAGCTACGCGGCGCGAAGCGCAGCGTGTAGTCCTCGAGCGTCTCTTTCAGCGCGGTATCTGTCGGCGCTGGCTGTACGGCGGTCATGGATCAACAACGTAGAACCGCCACGTTGCCGACGTGTCTTGCGCCGATGTAGCTGGTGTTAATCGAACCGGCTTTTCGGACATACGTCTCGGACGCCCATCCACCGGGCGGTGTCAGGCAGCTGTGCGGGCCGCCAATAGCGAGAAGTTCGACAGTTCGGCGCGCAGCATGTTCATCGCCCGGTGCTGGGCGACCCGCACTGCACCGGCCGTCATTCCCAGAGCTTCGCCCGTCTGCGGTGCCGTCAGGCCCCACACCACTCGCATCAGGATGATCTTGCTGTACTTCGGGGGCAGGGTGTTCATCAGGGCCTGCGCATGGGAGCGGAGTTCGTCGCCGAGCGCGACCTGCTCGGGACCGTCCTCACCCGACACTTCCTCGGGCAGCTCGGCCGTCGAGAACGTCTGCCGCAGAGCCGATCGTCGGCCGGCATCGGCCAGTTTGTGAGCAGCGATTCCGTAGACGAATGCCATGAACGGTTTGCCCATGTCGCGGTACTTGGGTATCGCGGTGACCAGAGCGAGGCAGACGTCCTGCACCACGTCGTCGGCCGCGACATCGAGATTGCCGATGCGGGCAGCGCAGTAGCGGCGAATCGGAGGTTGGATCAACACCAGTACGCGTTCGAGTGCGGCACGGTCGCCCGCGACGGCCCGCGGTACGACGTCTTCGAGCGTGTCCATGGAAGTGCTCATGGCCGATCTCCTTCTTGGCAACGCGCGCCCTCACCTGAACGCTCACCAGTACTTCGAGGCAGCCGACCGTTCGGCTTGGTCGGATCGGCTTCCACAATCGAAAAAAATGTGACTCAGGTAACACGGCGTGTCGTCCGAGCGACGTACCGGACAACATCCACGTCGCGTCACGTGACCCTGACACCGCGGAGCGCACATGAGTACCAGTGAGCAGAACCACCTGGTCGGTCGCCGGAGCACCGTCGCCGCAGGGGACGGCACCACGCTCGCAGTGCGCGAGTTCGGACGGCCCGATGCGGCTCTGACCGTTGTGTTCGTCCATGGGCACTGCCTGCGGATGCAGTCCTGGACCGAGCTGCGCACCCACGTCGAGGATGTCTGGGGCGAGAACACGCGAATCGTTCTGTACGACCACCGCGGCCACGGCGAATCCGGTGCCGCATCGCCCGACAGCTGCACCATCGATCAGCTCGGCGAGGACCTGGCCGACGTGATCCGCGCTGTTGTACCGGTCGGGCCGTTCGTTCTGATCGGACACTCGATGGGCGGCATGACGGCGCTCTCCTACGCGCGTCAGTACCCGGATGCCGTCGGCTCGCGCCTCGTCGGGGTCGGGTTGATCGCGACGTCCGCAGGCGGGATCACCGATGACGGGCTCGGTCGCTGCCTCGCGCATCCGGCCGTGTCGGCGTTTCAGGCAGCTGTTCGACGGGCCCCTCGATTGATGTCGGGTGCCAAGAGGCTCAGTCGCGGGGTGTGCGCGCCCATCGTCAGGACGGCGGGATGCGGCTCCCACAAAGTCAGCCCGCGGGTGGTCACTCTGGCGACGGCCATGCTCGGCGACACGTCCATCGTGACGATGGCCGGCTTCCTCGGCGCGTTCCGCGGACTCGACGAGGTGGCCGGTCTGGCCGCGCTGGCCTCGATTCCCACGCTGGTGCTGTGCGGTTCGGACGACCTGATGACGCCGATGCGACACTCGGAAACCCTCGCCGCCCACCTGCCCGATGCACGGTTGGTACGTATCGCACAGGCCGGACACATGGTGATTCTCGAACGAGCACACGAGGTGGCGGACGCCATCGTCGAACTCGTGACGGCAGCTCGGCGAGCTCACGTGGGGGATCTCGCCTTGGCTCGCTAGACCTTTCGACGACTGTGGCCCGCACCGGATATCCGATGCGGGCCACAGCACTGTTGTCGAGGCGATGTTACTTCTTCACTGCGGGAGGAGCGTTGAGCAGCTGGATGAACTGTCCGGCGTTACCGATGACTGCGCCGAGGCCACCGGCGGAGGTGCCGGCGAGCGATCCGATGGCACCGAGGGCGATTGCGCCGATGACGCAGCCGCCGATGGGGCCTGCTCCGAGAAGAGTCGCGACCGGTGCGGTCACGACGACTCCGGTGATGATTCCGAGGATGCATCCGCCGACGATTCCGGTTGCAGCACCGAGGAATCCACCGACGGAGGCGGTGAGGCTGAGGTTGTCCTTGACGCCTGCGACTGCGGCGGGCAGGTCGACCTGCTGCAGGCCGGGAAGGGAGGTGGAGACCGGGGTTGCCGCGGCAGGCGAGACATCTGCGGTCAGAGTGGCGTGGTTGCCGTCGATGTCGGCAGCGACGGGGTGCGAGAATCCGTCGGCGGCGATGGCGAGCGGTACGGAGTCGACGAGTGCGCCGTTGGCGTCACGGACGACCAGGTGGTTGTCTTCGTTGCTCAGGGTGCCGGCCGTCGTGTCGACGAGGACCTGGTTGCCGGCCTGGGTGACGTTCCACCCGACGGCAGCGGCGGGAGCCGGTGCCGGATCCGCATAGGCGGTGCCCATGGCGGTCGTCATCGCTGCAATGACCAATGCGGACGTTGCCGCGAATCGAGTCAGCTTCATGTTCCTCAGTCTTTCGTCGTGTCCATCTCTCGATACCGAGCAGCGAAAAGGTATGGGCACAACGAGCGTGAAGAGCGAACCGAAGATGAACGAGAGGGGTCGAACCGAACAACGATCGATCGCATCAACGCGAAAGGGACAGAACGACTTTCAGCGACCGATCGGTTCGTAAAGGACGCGCAGGGTTTGCCCCTACTTACCGAAAAGACCAGGCTTGTTGCTGCCTCCGTGGCCCACTCCGAAGTCGTAGGCGGACTCGGCGTGCTCGTGCTTGTCCAGGCCGTCGGCCTCGTGCTGCGCGTCGGCGCGCACGCCCATGACGGCCTTGATCGCGAACGCGATAGCGGTGGTGACGACTGCCGTGTACGCGAACACCGCCACGACGGCGATGGCTTGCACCCAGAGTTGATGCAGACCGCCGCCGTACAACAAACCGTCCTTGCCCGCCGGCATCTGCGCACTGGCGACGAGTCCGATCATCAGCGTTCCGACGACACCGCCGACGAGATGCACACCGACGACGTCGAGTGAATCGTCGTAGCCGAAGCGATATTTGAGGCCGATCGCCAACGCGCACAACGCGCCCGAGACGATGCCGATCGCGGCTGCACCAATCGGTGTGACGGCAGTACACGACGGCGTGATCGCGACGAGTCCGGCCACCACTCCGGACGCCGCGCCGAACGACGTCGCGTGCCCGTCCCGCCATTTCTCGACGACGAGCCACGCCGCCATCGACAGCGCGCCCGCGCCCATCGTGTTCACCAGCGCCACTGCGGCGACGCCGTCGGCCGCCAACGACGAGCCCGCGTTGAAACCGAACCAGCCGAACCAGAGCAGTCCGGCTCCGAGCATGACGGCCGGAAGATTGTGCGGACGCATGGGATCTCGCGGCCACCCGCTCCGCTTGCCGACCACGAGGGCCAGCACCAGCCCGGCCACACCCGCGTTGATCTCCACGGCCGTGCCACCGGCGAAGTCGATCGCGCCGAGCCTGTTGGTGATCCACCCGCCGAACTCACTGGTGAGCCCGTCGAGCGAGAAAACCCAGTGCGCCACAGGGAAATACACCAGCGTGGACCACAGGGCCGCGAACAGCACCCACGGCACGAAACGCATCCGGTCTGCGACGGCACCGGAGATCAGCGCGACCGTCACCATGGCAAATCCTGCCTGGAACGCTGCGAACACCAACGCCGGAACGGTCCCCACCAACGGAATCGACACCGTGCCCGCCGCCGAGGTGTACACGCCGCCGAGCAAACCCTCGAAACCGGCGTACTGCAACGGGTTTCCGATCCAGCCGCCGATCACGTTGTCGCCGAACACCATCGAGAACCCGAACGCCAACCACAGCAGCCATACGACGGCGATGGCCGACAGGCTCATCATCATCATGTTCAGCACGCTCTTCGAGCGCACCATGGCGCCGTAGAAGAAGGCCAAGCCCGGCGTCATCAGCAAAACCAGCGCGGTGCTCGCCAGCAACCAGGCCGTGTCGCCCGCGTCGGGCGCTCCGTTGATCACTTGCCCACGAATTTCGGTGCGCGCTTCTCGGCTCTCGCGCGGCGCGCTTCCTTCATGTCCGCACTGCTCCACGCGGCCTCGAATGCCGCGCGCTGTGCGGGCGTCGGATCGTCGTGCGCGCCGTCGTCGTTGAACACCAGTTTGAGGTGTCGCAGCGCCAGGGGTGCAAGGGCAGTGATCGAGTGCGCCCACTGCACGGCAACATCGCGATCGCCGAGCTTATTGGCCAGACCGCACGTGTACGCCTGATCGGCGTGCACCCGTTCGCCGCCGAGCAGGATCGTGCGCGCCACGCCGCCGCCGGCCAATGCCGCCAGCCGCTTGATCGTCCAGTTGCTCACTGCGATTCCGAGACGCGTGGAGGGAATCTCGAAGAATGCCTCGGGTGCGACCACCCGCAGGTCGCAGGCAATGGCCAGTTGCGTCCCCGCTCCGACGGCAGGCCCGTTGATCGCCGCCACCACCGGAACGGACACTCGCTCGATGGCATCGAGCATGCCTTCCAGCGTCTCGCCGAACGCGTCGGGAAACGCATCTCCGGTCAGGTCGGCACCGGCACAGAAGCTACTGCCCTGTCCGGTGATCACCACGACCCGCGCGCCGTCGGCATCCGCCTGCTCGACTTCGCGTCGTAGCGCGACACAGAGATCCGTGCTCAGCGCATTGCGCTTGTCCGGTCGCTGCAATTCCAGGATGACGACATCGCCGTCACGAGTGTGTCCGATCACGCCGAGCAGGTTACCGGCTGGTAGCCGCGGTCACAGGGCGGGGCCTGATCTACTGATACTCGTGATCGACACTCGGGTTGCTGTCATCGGTGCCGGCCAGGCTGGGCTCTCGGCCGGCTACCACCTCCGGCGGGCCGGACTTGCCGCAGGTGCGGGCTTCGTCATGCTCGACCGCTCCCCCGGACCCGGCGGTGCTTGGCAGTTCCGGTGGCCATCGCTGACGCTCAGCACCGTCAACGGCGTGCACGATCTGCCCGGGATGCCGTTCGCCGACACGCTGGGAGAAGAGCCACCCGAATCCATCGCGGCAGCCGACGCGGTTCCCCGCTATTACCGCGCGTACGAGGAACGTGTCGAACTGCATGTCCGACGCCCCGTCACGGTGACCGTCGTGTGCGACCGCGAACCACTCTTTCGGGTCGAGGCCGGGGACACGGTCGTCATAGCCGAGGGCCTCATCAATGCGACCGGAACGTGGGAGAAGCCGTTCGTTCCGCACTACGACGGAGCCGAGTCCTTCACCGGTAGACAACTGCACACCAAGGACTACCGAACTGCGGACGAGTTCGCCGGCAAACACGTCGTCGTGGTCGGCGGCGGAATCTCGGCCGTGCAGCTACTCGACGAGATCTCGCAGTTCACCACAACAACATGGGTGACGCGTCGACCACCGGTGTTCCGGGACAGCCAGTTCGACCACGACGCCGGACGCAAAGCCGTCGCCATGGTCGAGGAGCGGGTGCGTGCGGGCCTGCCGCCGGGCTCGGTCGTCTCGGTGACCGGCCTGTTGCTCACCCCGTCGCTGGCTGCCGCACGCGAACGTGGCGCTCTCGAACGCAAGCCGATGTTCTCCTCGATCACCGCCGATTCCGTTGTCTGGGAGGACGGTTCGACCCAGCACGCCGACGTGATCCTGTGGGCCACCGGATTCCGCAGCGCCCTCGATCACCTTGCCCCGCTGCGACTGCGCGGGCACGGCGGCGGAATCGTCATGGACGGCAGGCTGACCACCCGGGTGGCCGCGAACCATCGCGTCCACCTGCTGGGGTACGGCCCGTCCGCGAGCACGATCGGGGCGAACCGGGCCGGGCGAGCAGCGGTGACGGAGTTGCTCGAGACTCTGGGTTAACCCAGGTGCTCGACGACGAACTTGGCCAGGGAGCCGAGACGCGCACGGTCCGGCATCGACGTCGGAACGCCCAACGCATCCAACGGGGCCGACGTCACCGGCCCCACGCAGATCGCGGCGACGGGGCCTCGAAGTGCGGCGAGGAAGGCGTCGAGCATGCCGTTGTCCTTGGCCGTCGACAGCAGGGAGGCGACGGCGGGAGCGCTCGTGAACGTCACTGCGTCCACTCGATGCTCGATGATCTGTGCCAACAAGTCCATGAGCGGGGCCTGATCGACGGGGCGGATCCAGCGGTACACGGGGATCGGGCGTACATGCGCGCCGAGTTCGCTCAGAGCATCGCTCAGGTGAATCGTCGGTTCCCATTCGGTGATGACGCCGTGCAGTTGCACGGCGATGTCGGCACCGAAAATACACTGGGCAGCAAGATGATCGGCAACTTCCTGCGATGCTTCGGTGGCGGGCGACCATTCATCACGCAGCCCGGCACCCCGGATCGCACCACGCGCTTTGGGGCCACGCGCAATGATTCGCGTGTGCCCGAGCGCTGCCAGGAGGTCGTCGCGCACACCCCATTCGGCCGCCGCATCGAGCCAGCCACGGAAGCCGATACCGGTGCTGATCACCACGATCTGCGGGGGACGATCGACGATGCCTTCGGTAGCCGACTTCAGCTCCGAGTCGTCGATCAGGGGCAGAACATGAATCGCCGCGGCGTGAACGATGTTCGCGCCGCGGCGTTCGAGCATGGTGGCCAATTCGTCTGCACGCCGCTCGGCGGTGAGGGCAACGGTCTTGCCTGCGAGCGGTTCCGACATGGGTACAGACTAGGCCCCCATGTGCGCGGAACTTCGTAGTCCACTACGAAGTTCCACTCACATGGCGGGTCAGCTGCTGAACTTGTCCGGGTCCGGGCCGGTGCGGCCGTCGGCGGTGTCCAGAGCGTTGATCTGCTGAATCTCGTCGTTGCTCAGCTCGAAGCCGAACACGTCGAAGTTGCTCGCGATCCGCTCCGGGGTGACCGACTTGGGGATCACGACGTTGCCGAGCTGGATGTGCCAGCGCAGAATCACCTGCGCCGGGGTGACGCCGTGTGCCTCGGCGATGGGCGCAAAGGCCGGATCGTCCAAAACGGTGCCGGAGCCGAGCGGGCTCCACGCCTCGGTGGCGATGCCCTTCGAGGTATGGAAAGCGCGCAGTTCTTCCTGGATGAAGCGCGGATGCAGCTCGATCTGGTTGACCGACGGGACCTCACCGACGGCGTCCATCAGCTTCTCGAGCGTGGGGATGGTGAAGTTGGAGACGCCGATCGAACCGATGCGGCCGTCCGACTTCAGCTTCTGGAACGCCTTGAACGTGTCGATGTACTTGTCGCGATCGAGCTGCTGCCAGTGAATCAGGTACAGGTCGAGGTACTCGAGGCCCAGACGATCCATGCTGGCGTCGAAGGCCTTCAAGGTGGAGTCGTAGCCCTGATCGTCGTTCCACAGCTTGGTGGTGACGAACAGCTCGTCGCGCGCGATGCCGGACTCCGCGATGGCCTTGCCGGTGCCGGCCTCGTTCTCGTACACCTTGGCGGTATCGATGCTGCGGTACCCGACCTTCAGCGCCTCGGACACGGCGGCCTGGGCACCGTCGTCGGGAACCTGCCACACACCGAACCCGAGCTGGGGAATCGACGTGCCGTCGTTGAGCACGATGGTCGGGACAGTACTGGTCTCGGCTGAATACGTCATACGAATGCCAACGGACGGCGCTGTGAATCTGTTCCCGGTCCCGGGGATACTGGTCCAGTGACTGCCACGCTCCGCATCGACGATCTGGCCGCCTTTCACGGCGATCGAACCCTGTTCTCCGGACTCGATCTGACGGTGACCGAGGGTGATGTGATCGGGTTGGTCGGTGCGAACGGTGCCGGTAAATCGACGCTGTTGACGCTGCTGGCGGGCGTGGGAACGGCCGATCACGAGGGTGAGATCTACACCAGCCCGCCCGACGCAACCGTCGGTTATCTTGCGCAGGAGCCCGAGCGCATCGCCGGGGAGACGGTGTTGGATTTCCTCGGCCGGCGTACCGGGGTCACCGATGCCGAAGCCTCCATGAACGCAGCCGCCGAGGCGTTGGGTTCGAGTGACGAGGACCTCTACACCCCGGCGCTGGAGAAGTGGCTGGCTCTCGGCGGCGCGGATCTGGCGGAGCGAACGGCGAAGGTGCTCGCGGATCTGGGCCTCGATGTCGACGGCGGCGCATTCATGACGGATCTATCGGGTGGGCAAGCCGCCCGAGCCGGGCTCGCCGCGATTCTCCTCGCGCGTTACGACATTCTTCTGCTCGACGAGCCCACCAACGACCTGGACCTCGCAGGCCTCGAGCAAC
The DNA here is from genome assembly GCF_017168275.1 of Rhodococcus sp. KRD175. Classification (NCBI taxonomy): domain Bacteria; kingdom Bacillati; phylum Actinomycetota; class Actinomycetes; order Mycobacteriales; family Nocardiaceae; genus Rhodococcus; species Rhodococcus sp. KRD175. The sequence continues at coordinate 123,865 of NZ_JABFAQ010000015.1, read as the reverse complement.
TCGAACAATTCGTCGTCGCGACGCGGGCGGCCATCGTCGTCGTCAGTCACGATCGCGAGTTTCTGGCGCGGACGGTGACCGGTGTCGTCGAGCTCGATCGAGCGCAGCGTCGCATCGATGTGTACGACGGCAGCTACCAGTCCTATCTCGCGGAACGTGAAATTGCGCGCCAGCATGCACGGGAGAAGTACGACGAGTTCGCAGACACCAAGTCGGCGTTGGAGTCTCGCGCGCAGATGCAGCGGAACTGGATGGAATCGGGCGTCCGCAATGCGCGACGCAAGGCCACCGACAACGACAAGATCGCCCGCAAGACTCGCGCCGAGTCGACCGAAAAGCAGGCCGCGAAAGCTCGGCAGACACAGCGCCGCATCGAGCGACTCGAGGTGGTCGAGGAACCCCGTAAGGAATGGGAACTGCGGATGGAGATCGCGGCGGCTCCTCGCAGCGGGACCGTTGTCGCGGTGTTGGGCGGAGCCGTCGTACGCCGATCGGACTTCACCTTCGGTCCGGTGACGACGCAGATCGACTGGGGCGATCGCATCCTCATCACCGGACCCAACGGCTCCGGCAAAACGACGCTGCTGTCGGTACTGCTGGGCCGGTTGACGCCGGACGAGGGAACGGCCTCACTGGGTTCGGGTGTGGCGATCGGCGAAATCGACCAGGCACGAGCCTATTTCGTCGGCGACGGAACAGTGTCCGACGCCTTGAGTGCAGCAGTTCCCGAGTGGCCCGACGCCGAGGTCCGCACACTGTTGGCCAAGTTCGGGCTGCGCGGCGACGACGCACTGCGGCCGGCGTCGTCCTTGTCGCCGGGTGAACGAACCCGTGCCGCACTCGCATTGCTACAGGCCCGCGGCGTGAACCTGCTGGTGCTGGACGAGCCCACCAACCACCTCGACCTGCCCGCCATCGAACAACTCGAACGCGCGATGGAAAACTTCGAGGGCACCCTGCTGCTGGTGACCCACGATCGCCGCATGCTCGACACCGTTCGCAGCACTCGTCACTGGACGATGAACGATGGGCAGCTGAGAGAGAAGTAGGTCGCAGTGAAATCGGGTGCAGCTGACCGCGGTGGTGAGCGCGGCTAGCTGCACCCGATTTTCGTCAACTGAGAAGAATTTCGTTCACCTCGGCGGCGGGAAGCATCGGCAACGTGTGATGCGTGGCTCCGTCGAGTATCACGGTCCGCGCTGCAGGCAGGGCGGTTCGGACCGCCGATTCGATTCGAGCGGCATTGTGCACCTTGCCATTCCCAGCCAGCACCACGGTTGTCGCTACACCGAAGTTCGCGAACGTAGCAGGATTCGGCCGTTTCGGAACAATGGTTTTTGTGGTCGGAGCATGCGCGGCTCCCAGAGCAAGTACGTCGAGCCAATCCGGATCCAACTGCGCGTCATCGGTTTCCCATCGGACGAAAGCACGCTGCCGTTTCTCGTTGGAAGCGAGCAATATCGGCAGGGCATGCAGCAGATACCGCGGACTCATGGAGCCGAAGCATGCGTTGGGATCGAGTAGGGTCAACGCATCCACGCGGCTCTCGTTGCGCAAGGTGTACGCCAGAGCGATCATCGCGCCGTAGGAATGGCCGCACAGTGCCACAGCTCGAAGGCCCAGTTCATCCAGCACCGCCGTCACCCAGTTCAGCAGCTCGTCCACGGAGTCGATGGACTGCTCACCGGGCACGCTCCGTCCGACGTCGCCCATGAGGTCGACCGCGTACACCCGATATCGCTGCGAGAGCGCCTCGACGTTGGCGAACCACACGGTGGACGTGGCACCCGCCCCAGGGAGCAGCACCAGCGCCGGGCCGTCGACGGGTCCGCAGGCGTTGATTCGCGTGGTGCCGTACACCGTGTCCACGTCGATGGCTTGGGTATCCGCCGGCCACTTCTGCAGCACTCGGTCGTAGGCGGTGAAGAATCGGTCGAGCGTCACTGATGCCCCCATTCTCTCGATGATCGAGATAGTAGACAATAGAGAGACTTCCCGTCCAGCATCTCTCGAGGGATCAGCACATGACCGAGCCCGCCTCTACCGTCCATCAGCTACGCGCACTGACGGTCGACCTCGATCTTCTGGGCGCAGAATTCGCGCAGAGACATGCACTCCACCCGACGGACATCCGGGCGCTGATCTGTCTCCTCGACGCGGACCGAGCCGGAACGCGCGCTACGCCCGGTTGGCTAGGAACCCAGCTGGGCCTGGAATCCGCGTCGGTAACAGCCTTGGTAGATCGAATGTGCAGGCGGGACTTGGTACTACGTGAACCCGACCCGGCCGATCGCCGGCGAGTATTGCTGCGCGTGACTGCGCACGCGTCGGAACTCGGGACAACGTTCTTCGGCCCCGTCATCGGCCAGGCCGTCGACGAGCTCGCCCGCTTCACGCCAGAGCAGCGGGCAACGATCGATGAGTTTCTGACCACGATGCGTGCCATCGTCGCCTCCACTCGGGAGCAGCACACCCCGTAGACAAATCGGCAGTTTTGTTATCACCTGTTGACACATCGTTGGGTTTATACAACACTTCATTGTCATGAGCCCCGTCAAGCGCGGTACCGCGCTCCCGATCTACAACAGGGTGGGTGTTCTGCGGGCAGAACGAAAGATGAGCCGCGCGCAACTGGCCGAACTCGTCGAAGTGAATCCCCAGACGGTGGGTGCCCTCGAACGAGGCGACCACTACCCGAGCTTGGACCTCGCGATGCGCATCTGCGACGTCTTCGATCTGCCGATCGAAGCGGTGTTCTCACGCACCGAACTCGGACCACTCTCGGCCGAACTCTTCCGAAAGGAAAAGGATCGATGACCACGCCCGGCTCCGACATCCTCACCCGCTATCAGGCGTATCGCACCCGGCGATTCCTCGAGAACGACGCCAAGACACGGCATTGGCTACCCGCCTGGCGAACCCAGCATCGACGCCGAATCCTCGTTGTCGCTGTGGCTGCACTCCTCTTCGCATTTTTCGTCGTCAGTATCGGCAGCCTGTTCTCGAAGTGGTTCGCGATCGGATGGATACCGGCCGCCCTGGTGTTCATACCGGTGTGGACTGTTCTCCAGACGGTCTCGGGCCGGCACGGAGACGCACCGGTAGGAGCACTCGACGAGTGGGAAGTGCAGCAGCGCAACGAAGCTCGATCCATCCGCCTCACCGTCACGCAGACCCTGGTGATGGCGGCGGCGTTCGCGTCCATCTTCCTGTCCACGGCGAACGACGAGATGCCGCGCCTGGCCTACGCAGGTGGCGGATGGACTCTCGCCGCACTGATGACCGGCATCTGCTCCCCCGCAATGATTCTCGCGTGGATAGCCCCTGACCCCGAACCAGAAGACACCGAAGAGTTCGACCAGCAGTAACGACCGAAAGGGCACCATGAGCACCCTCACGATCGACTCCGTCTCCAAGAGATACGGCGACAAGATCGCCTTGGACAACCTGAGTTTCGACGTCCGGCCGGGCGAACTGTTCGGCTTCGTCGGCAGCAACGGCGCGGGCAAGACCACCACGATGCGCATCGCGCTCGGAGTCCTGTCGGCAGATTCCGGCCAGGTTCTGTTGGGCGGCAAGCCCGTCGACCTCGATGTCCGCCGCACCATCGGTTACATGCCGGAGGAACGCGGGCTGTACCCGAAGATGAAGGTCGGCCCGCAATTGGCGTACATGGCCGAGCTACACGGCCTCTCGTCGAAGGATGCCAAAGCCGCAGTGATTCGCTGGACCGAACGCCTCGGCATCGACGAGCGAGTGAACGACACCGTCGACGCACTGAGCCTGGGGAATCAGCAGCGCGTGCAGTTGGCAGCCGCGCTGGTGCACGACCCCGCAGTGCTCGTGCTGGACGAACCGTTCTCCGGCCTCGACCCGATCGCCGTCGACGTCATGAGCGAGGTACTGCGCGAAAAGGCCGCTGCCGGAGTGCCGGTGGTGTTCTCGAGCCACCAACTCGATCTGGTGCAACGCCTGTGCGACCGAGTCGGCATCATCGCCGCAGGCTCGATGAAAGCCGTCGGTACCGTCGACGAACTACGCGGATCGGGAGATTCGCACCTGCACGTCCACGCACCGAACGCTGCGCCCGGATGGGCGTCGGGCATCGCCGGAGTGAGCACACTCGGGCACAGCGACGGCGTCACCGTTCTCGGGCTGGCACCGGGAGCCGATGATCAAGAAGTCCTGCGGGCCGCTCTCGCGACCGGACCGGTACACGAATTCTCCATCCAGAAACCTTCCCTGAGCGACCTGTTCCGAGAGGCGGTAGTGGCATGAGCTCCCAACTGAACTCCTTCAGCGCAGTGTCCTTGATAGCCAAGCGCGAGTTCACCGTTCAGGTGATGAAGAAGAGCTTCGTCATCAGCAACGTGATCATCCTGGCCGTCATCGTCGGCGGCATCATCGCATTCTCGATCTTCTCCGGCAGCGGTGACGAAGAGCGCGACGTCATCGGCGTCGCCGGGGACCAGTCCATTGCAACGGTATTGGAGGCGACCGGCGACGCCGTCGGTAGCCCCGTCGAAGTCCGTGACGTTGCCGACGCGGCGGCCGCGCGCAGTGGCGTCGAATCCGGGGATCTCGATGTGGCGCTGGTTCCCGACGGCACTGCGGGCGCGTACACCGCCGTCACCGAGTCCGATCTGACCGGCACGTTGCGCGCCGTCGTCGAAGGCAGTGTCGCGACGCAGGCCACGAATGCTGCACTGGCGCAACAGGGTGTCGACCAGAACGAGCTCGGGGCAGCGACGAGTGCCGCGACGGTCACCGTCGACGCGATCGATCCGCCCGACCCCGAGGCCGGTCAGCGGACAGCCCTGGCCCTGTCGGCCGTGTTCCTGTTGTACGCACAGATCATCGGCTTCGGCATGTACGTCGCGATGGGCGTCGTCGAAGAAAAGTCTTCGCGCGTGGTCGAACTGCTGCTCTCCACCGTTCGCCCCCTGCAGTTGCTCTGGGGCAAGATTCTGGGCATCGGTGCGGTCGGCATCCTGCAGCTTGCTCTGTACGGAATTGCCGGTGTGGGAGCAGGATTGGGCACAGGCGTACTCACCGTCACCGGTGCCGCGGTGAGTGTCTTCGCGGCCACACTCGCGTGGTTCATTCTCGGCTTCGCGTTCTTCGCGGTGCTCTACGCAGCGGGCGGATCCATGGTCTCGCGGCAGGAGGACGTGAACTCGACGACCATGCCACTGCTGATCCTGATCATGGCCATGTTCTTCGCGGCCTTCTATTCCGTCAGCGATCCGGAGAGCACTCTCGCCAACACGCTGAGCTGGATCCCGCCGTTCTCGGCGATCATGATGCCGCTGCGCATCGCCGCGGGCGTGACCTCGCCGGTGCAGATCGTCGGTTCGGCAGTCCTGATGGTGATCACCACCGCGATCCTGGCGATGGGCGCAGCGAAGATCTATCAGCGCTCCATTCTTCGGATCGGCAAGACCGTCTCGTGGAAGGAAGCATTCGCTCGATAGAGTTCGCGCCATGAGCCCACGGACATCCGCCGCCGAGATTCTCGATTCCGTTCTCGACGGCGGATCGTTCGTGTCGTGGGACTCCACGCCCGTGGACGTCCATCCTGGGGAGTCCTATCTGAAGGATCTGGCCAAGGCTCGCGAGAAGAGTGGCGTCGACGAATCGGTGTTGACCGGCGAGGGCACCATCGACGGCCGACGCGTCGCAATCGTTGCCTGCGAGTTCGCGTTTCTCGCCGGATCGATCGGCGTCGCGGCGGCCGAGCGCATCACCTCCGCAATCGAGCGCGCCACTGCAGAGGGCCTGCCACTCATTGCCTCCCCCACCTCCGGCGGCACGCGCATGCAGGAGGGAACGTTGGCCTTCGTGCAGATGGTCAAGATCGCCTCCGCCGTCACCGCACACAAAGCGGCGCACCTGCCGTATGTGGTGTATCTCCGCAATCCGACGACGGGAGGCGTTTTCGCATCCTGGGGTTCACTGGCCCACGTCACCGTCGCCGAACCCGAGGCCCTCATCGGGTTCCTCGGCCCGCGGGTGTATCAGGCCCTGTACGACAAGCCATTTCCCGATGGCGTCCAGACCGCCGAGAATTTGTACCAGCACGGTGTCATCGACGGTGTGGTGCCGGTCGAGCAATTGCGTCACTTGCTGATCCGCACGCTGCGAGTGATCGTCGACGCATCCGTGTGGACGGACGTTCCCGAAGTCGAACGTACGAGCATTCCCCAGCAATCGGCCTGGCACTCGGTGCAGTCGTCGCGCCGCGCCGATCGTCCAGGGATTCGGCAGATCATCGAACATGCTGCGGCCGAACATGTTCCGCTCAGCGGCACCGGCCAGGGCGAGGCCGACACCTCGATCCTGTTGTCCCTGTGCCGCATTCGCGGTGTCTCCTGCGTGCTGTTCGGCAACGACCGAAGCAGCAGCACCGCCACGGCAACGATGGGACCCGCCGCACTACGAGAAGCTCGCCGCGGCATGCGCCTGGCCGAGGAACTCCGGCTACCTCTGGTACTCGTCATCGACACATTCGGCGCAGCACTGTCCAAGGAAGCCGAGGAGGGTGGTCTCGCTCCCGAGATCGCGCGGTCGATCTCCGACCTGGTCACCGTGAACACCCCGACGGTGTCGGTACTACTGGGCCAGGGCACCGGCGGCGGAGCACTCGCACTGCTGCCCGCCGACCGCGTCCTGTGTGCCCAGAATGCCTGGCTCGCACCACTTCCACCCGAGGGTGCCAGTGCCATCGTGCACCGCGATACCGCCCATGCACCGGACATGGCCGAGGCTCAGGGCATTCGGTCGGTCGATCTGCTGCGAGACGGCATCGTCGACGCCATCGTTCCCGAACTCCCCGATGCAGCCGACGAACCGGCCGCGTTCTCCGGTCGCATCGCCGATGCCATTGTCCGCGAACTACGCGAGCTGTCGACCCTCGAAGCGGCAGCTCGGACGAGTGCGAGACTCGGCCGCTACCGCACTCTCGGGGTCGCCTTGTGAGTGGAAACTCGACCCCTGCTACGAGACCGGAGTGGAGCCTGCGGAACGACCGCAGGCTCCGCCGTGCACGTGCGAGGTCACGAGCGCTACTACGTCGCCCGCACGCAGGTCGGCTGGCAACTCGACCGGACTGACGCAACTGCGCCCCGGACCGTGCACGTCGACCTTGACCACCGGGCCCACCGAGTGCCGGTTGACCACTACTGCCTGCTGAAGATCACCGAACTCCGCATCGACGCCCACCTCGCCGGCGATGACCGACCGCACGCGAGTGATCAGAATCCGACCCCACTGCACCGGAGTGCCCTCGGCATCGGCCACATCCTCGAGCGCGACGCCGTCGACGGTGATGCGGCCGCACACACAGTGAGTGTCCTCTGGCCAGAGCGCTGGATCGCACCGCGACACATAGGCGGCACCGAGAGACGGAAGAATGTCCACAAGAGTCATGAGAAGAAGTCTTGCGCCGGGCGGTGGCGTCGAACAGGGGTGTTGACGCAATCTTGACGCCTCGGCCGTGAATCTTGACGGCGTGTGGGCACCAGTGCACACAACGACCGCCGGTCGACGGGATTCCGCCGGTCGTCGCCGGTAGTGCGCAACCCGGCCCGGACCACCCCACCTCGAACTACGCTCGCAGACATGAGTGGCGAGTATCGGCAGGCATTCGACAGCAGCATCGAGAACCGCGAGGATTTCTGGCTGGCGGCCGCGTCGGGAGTCGACTGGGACACCCCTCCCACCACGGCGTTCGACGGTTCGCAGTGGTTTCCCGGAGCCCGTCTCAACACGTGCGTCAACGCCCTGGATCGGCACGTCGACGCCGGCCACGGGGATCGGACCGCACTGATCTACGACTCGGCGATGCTCGGGCTCACCCGGAGCTACACCTACGCCGAACTTCTCGACCAGGTCGCGCGCTTCGCCGGGGTGCTGCGCGCGCAGGGCGTCGGACCGGGCGACCGCGTGGTCATCTATCTGCCGATGATTCCCGAGGCCGTCATCGCGATGCTCGCGTGCGCACGGCTCGGCGCGGTGCATTCGGTGGTGTTCGGCGGCTTCGCGGCCAAGGAGCTCGCAGCGAGAATCGACGACGCCGAGCCGGTGCTGCTGATCACCGCGAGCGGTGGGTTCGAGCCGGGTCGCGTCATCGAATACCTCCCCTTGGTGCAGCGCGCCCTGACGCTCACGACCGCGAACACACCGGCCGTGATCGTAAAATCACGAGAGGGCATTCCCGGCGAACACGAGTGGCTGGATTGGGACACCCTCATCGCCGACGCATCCGCCGCACAACCGGTTTCGATGGCGGCGACGGATCCGCTGTACATCCTCTACACGTCTGGTACGACGGGCAAGCCCAAGGGCGTGGTGCGCGACAACGGCGGTCATGCCGTCGCGTTGACGTGGTCGATGCGCAACATCTACGACGTGAATGCCGGTCAGGTGATGTGGACAGCCTCCGACGTCGGGTGGGTGGTGGGACACTCGTACATCGTCTACGGCCCGCTGTTCGCCGGTGCCACAACGGTTCTCTACGAGGGCAAGCCTGTCGGGACTCCCGATGCAGGCGCGTTCTGGCGGGTGATTCAGGACCACGGTGTGCGGGCCCTGTTCACCGCACCGACCGCGCTACGCGCCATTCGCAAGGTCGATCCGCACGCCGCCGAGCTCGAGAAATACGACACGTCCTCGCTCGAGACACTGTTCGTCGCCGGTGAACGCCTCGATCCCGATACGTACGAGTGGATTTCACGCACCCTCGATCGACCCGTCGTCGACCATTGGTGGCAGACCGAGACCGGGTGGGCCATCTGCGCCAACCTTCGCGGGCTGGAACCACTTCCGATCAAACCCGGATCGCCGACCGTGCCGGTACCGGGATTTCAGGTCGGTATCCTCGACGCGTCCGGTAATCCCGTGGACGCAGGCTCGGAGGGCAACATCGTCGTGCAGCTGCCACTGCCGCCCGGTGCACTGGTCGGACTGTGGAACGACGAATCACGTTTCCAGCGTTCGTATCTCGATACTTTCCCCGGTTACTACCTCACCGGCGACTCCGGTTACATCGACGCCGACGGGTACGTCTACGTACTCGGTCGCAGCGACGACGTCATCAACGTCGCCGGACACCGTCTGTCCACCGGATCGATGGAGGCGGTACTCGCCGGCCATCCGGCCGTCGCCGAGTGCGCCGTCATCGGTATTCACGACGACCTCAAAGGACAGCGTCCCAGCGGCTATGTAGTGCTCAAGGCCGGCGAGAACATCACCGAGGAACAGCTGCGCACCGAATTGGTGGCCATGGTTCGCGATCAGATCGGTGCGCTCGCAACGTTCCGCGACGTGACGATCGTCGGAGCGCTGCCGAAGACCCGATCGGGCAAGATCCTGCGGAAGACGATGCGTCAGATCGTCGCAGGCGAGGAATACGGCGTGCCGTCGACCATTGAGGATCCCGCAGTCCTCGATGCACTGGAGAAGCTACTCGGCAGATAGGCGGAAACCGAAGCAACCATGGCCGAAACCCGCGCGCCATGGGGCACTCCCGCACGATAGCGTCCTCGGCATGACAGATCTCGACACCCGCCCCGCCGTCGACTGGCTCGCACTCGGTGCGGTCACCGTCACGGTGATCTCGTGGGCCTCGGCCTTCGTCGCCATCCGCGGCGTCGGCGAGTCGTTCGGTGCCGGCCCACTCGCTCTGGGCCGGCTCCTCATCGGATCGTGCGCCCTCGGCGCGATCGTGCTGGTCAGGAGACAGTGGGTCAAGCCGAACCGCACGCAGTGGTTACAGATCGCCAGCGTCGGCGTGTTCTGGTTCGGCGTCTACAACGTCGCCCTCAACGCCGCCGAGCAACGTGTCGACGCCGGAACGACGTCGATGATCATTCAGATCGGCCCCATCCTGGTGGCGCTGTTCGCCGGTCTGCTTCTGGGCGAGGGCTTTCCGAAGTGGTTGGTGATCGGTGCCGGTATCGCGTTCGCCGGTGCCGTCATGGTCGGCGTCGTCACCGCCGTCACCACCACCTCGACCACCAGGACGGACGCCGACTTCCTCGGCATCGCACTGTGTCTCGTATCCGCAGTGACCTATGCGATCGGAGTACTCAGCCAGAAGCCGGTACTGCGCACGGTCCCCGGCCTGCAGGTCACCTGGATGGCCTGCACCATCGGGGCGGTCTGCACACTCCCGTTCGCGCCTGCTCTGCTCGACGACCTGTCCACCGCCTCGGCCGGAGCCACCGGCGGACTGCTCTACCTCGGCCTGGTTCCCACCGCGCTGGCGTTCAGCACCTGGGCCTATGCGCTGACGCGCATGAACGCAGGCAAGCTCGGCATCACCACGTATGCGGTGCCGCCGATCACCATCACTCTGGCCTGGTTGTTGCTCGGCGAGATACCGCACATTCTCGCCGTCGTCGGCGGTGTCATCTGCCTCGTGGGTGTCGGATTGTCCCGCAGGAGATAGCAGCCGTCACAGGGCCTTGAACCGAGCGATAGCAACCTCACGCTCGTGCTTGTGGTCGACGATCGGATCCACGTACTCCTTGGGTCGGCCGAACTTCAACGTGTGCACGGCTTTTCCCTCCTCACCGCGTAGCTCCGGCACCCAGCGCCGTACGTAATCGCCCGTCGGATCGAATTTCTCACCTTGGGTGATCGGGTTGAACACTCGAAAGTACGGCGAGGCGTCGGTACCGGTGCCCGCGGTCCACTGCCAGCCGTGCTGATTGTTGGCCAGATCGCCGTCGACGAGATGCTGCATGAAATAGCGGGCACCTCGCCACCACGGCAGGTGCAGGTCTTTGACGAGGAACGACGCGACGATCATACGGACTCGGTTGTGCATCCACTTCTCCGAGTTCAATTGCCGCATACCGGCATCGACGATCGGAAAGCCGGTCTCGCCCTTACACCAGGCCTCGAACAGCTCGTCGGCGTGCTTGCCCGAGTCCAGTTCGATCTTGTCGAACTTCTTGACGTAGTTCTCGCGCGCACTGTCGGGGCGCTGAAACAGGATGTCGGCGTAGAAGTCTCGCCAGCAGATCTGCCTCCGATACGCAGCGGCACCCTCGTTGCGGAGCTTGCCCAGGTCGGCCAGCATGGTTCGCGGATGAATGGTGCCGTACTTCAGATGCACCGACATCCGGCTCGTCGAATCGAGGTCGGGGCGGTTGCGTTCGTCGTCGTACTTCGAGACGTCGTCTAGAAAATCCTTCCACTGCGCCCGTGCGGCTTGCTCGCCTGCATCGGCGTCGGAGGTCTCGTTCTCGCTCGGAACTTTCGCCCTCTTCACGCCTTTCACGTGGTCGGGGTCGATCCACGTCACGGTTTTCGCGGACGTATCGGCCGGTCCGCGCCAACCGTGTTCCATCCACTGCCGTGAGTACGGCGTGAACACCTTGTACGGCTCACCGTCGTTCTTGGTGATCCGTCCGGGCGCAACGGCATACGGCGAACCGGTCTCGACCAGCGTCACCTTCTCGCCGACGCGCTGGTCCCGCGACCGGCCGTACGGACCGTAATCGGCGCTGATGTGGACCTCGTCGGCGTCGATCGCCTTCGCCACCTTCGGCACCACCGTCTCGGGGTCGCCGTGCACCACCATCAGCCTGCCGTCGAGCTGCTCGTCCAGTGCCTCGAGCGACCGGAACAGGAAGTCCTTGCGCGGACCGCCGGAGGGCTTCAGCAATCGGTCGTCCAGTACGAAGAGCCCCAGTACCGGATCCCCGGACTCGGCAGCGGCGGTGAGGGTGGGCAGATCCCCCAGTCGGAGATCACGGCGAAACCAAACGAGCGACATGCCGTCAGTCTTACCCAACCCGGCTACGAGCAACCCCCATCGCTGTTTCGGGGATTCTCAGAGAATCGCCAATCCATGCTCACCGACGCCGCAACATCGCCCCCTACCTTGGGAAATACGCCGATCAGCCGCGAGCAGAGGAGAGAACATCATGACGAACATCCGCCCCTTCCCCGGTGCCCTCTCCCTCGTCGAGAGCACCTGCACGTTCGAGAAGTACTACGAGCAGCTCTATGCCAAGGCACCCGCCCTCGCCTGGACCCTCGACGCCGACGTCGATCGCCGCACGGCCCTCGAGGAATTCTTCGCCAAGACGCCCGAGGAGCGGCGTACCACCGTAGACAGCTGGGTTGCCTAGCATTGGGAGGTGACCGAATCGCCGAGCACCCCCGCCACCGTCCTCGTCGTCGACGATGACACCGATGTGTTGTCGTCGCTGCAGCGCGGCCTGCGCCTGTCCGGCTTCACGGTCATCACGGCGTCGGACGGGGCCGAGGCGCTCGGCGTCGTGTCGCGCACCTCGCCCGATGCGATCGTGCTCGACATCAACATGCCGGTGCTCGACGGCGCAAGCGTCGTGACTGCGTTGCGCGCCATGGGGAACGACATTCCGATCTGTGTTCTCAGTGCCCGCAGCTCCGTGGACGATCGCATCGCCGGTCTCGAATCCGGTGCCGACGACTACCTCACCAAACCGTTCGTGCTCGCCGAGCTGGTGGCCCGCATCCGGGCCATGCTCCGACGGCGCGGCACCAGTCCGGTCATTCCCGCAGTCGATCCCGGTATCCCCAATTCGGCTGTCGCCGTGGGCACTTTGGTTGTCGATATCGCGGGGTACCGAGTGCACCGCGGCGGCGTCGACATCGATCTCACGAAGCGCGAGTTCGAGTTGCTGGCCATTCTTGCTCGCAACAAGGGCGTCGTACTGACGCGTGAGCGACTCCTCGAATTGGTCTGGGGCTACGACTTCGTCGCCGACACCAACGTCGTCGACGTGTTCGTCGGCTATCTACGCCGCAAACTCGAGAGCGACGGCTCGCCGCGCATCCTGCACACCGTCCGCGGTGTGGGCTTCGTCGTGCGGGAGTCGGTATGAGTTTCTCGCTTCGCGCCCGGGTCGCGGCGGCGACGGCCCTCGGTGCCACCCTTGTCGTGGCGGCCCTGGCCGTGGTGACGTCGGTGGCCATTTCCCGCAACAACGTCAACCAGCTCGACGAGCGTCTGACGACGGCATCGCAGGTGCTGGTCCCGAACTCGTCGACGCTGGAAGCCTTCATCGATCAGCTGTCCGGAGCGTTCGCTGTCACCATTCGCAGCGGAGACATCGTCGTCGCCTCGACTCCTACGCGGTTGCCGGCCCTCGACACCGGTTCTCAGACAGTGGATGTGGACGGTCAGCGGTTTCGGGTCTACACCGCGACCTCGACCGTGGTCTCGTCCGTGTCCATCTCCATCGGTGTCCCGGCCATCGAGGCGCAGCAGGTGACCGACGAGCAACAGAGACAGGTGATCCTGCTGGGGCTGGCTGCGGTCGCCGTGTCGACGGGCCTGGGTTGGCTGTTCGGAGGACGTGCCGTCAGACCGCTGGTGACGCTGACGCGGCAGGTCAGCGCTCAGCCTCCGTCGGCGCCGCAGACCCGAACCGGAGTCACCGAGGCCGACGAGCTCGCGGTCGCGATCGGGGGCATGCTCACCCGACTGAACGAGGCACAGGAACGCACCAATGCCGCCCTGGACACGGCACGCGATTTTGCGGCCGTGTCGGCCCACGAGCTGCGCACCCCGTTGACTGCGATGCGTACCGACATCGAAGTGTTGCGCACCCTCGATCTCGAGCGCGCGCAGCAACAGGAAATCCTGACCGACCTCGAACGCACTCAGGGCCGAGTCGAGACGACCCTGACCGCGCTCGAACGATTGGCATCGGGTGAATTGTCCAGCGAGGGCGACCGGGTCGAGACCGACATCATCGACATCTGCGACGTCGCCGCGCAGGACGCGCAGCGTCAGCACCCGGGTCTGGACGTTCGGGTGGAGTCGGAACCGGAGTGCGAGATCACGATTCGCGCACTCCCCACCGGAGTTCGACTCGCGGTGGACAACGCGATCGGCAACGCCGTCCGTCACGGCGGGGCGAGCACCGTCGTCATTCGCGTCGAGCGCGCGGACGCGCTGGTCCGAATCCTGATCGACGACAACGGATCCGGCGTTCCGGTGGACGAACGCGAGTCGGTGTTCGGACGCTTCGAGCGTGGAGCCGGAGCCGCGAAGGGCGGCTCCGGCCTCGGTCTCGCGCTGGTGGCCCAGCAGGCCGAATTGCACGGTGGCCGCGCATATCTGGCAGACAGCCCCCTCGGGGGTGCCCGATTGGTGCTCGAGCTACAGGACCGCTGACGAGAGATCTGCTACTTGACGTCGAGCAGATCGATGACGAAGACGAGCGTCTTGCCGGACAGACGGTGACCTGCGCCGGCGGGGCCGTATGCGAGCTCCGGCGGGATGGTGAGCTGGCGGCGTCCGCCGACCTTCATCCCGGGGATGCCGTCCTGCCAGCCCTGAATGAGGCCTCGGAGCGGGAACTGGATGGACTCGCCGCGGTTCCAGGACGAGTCGAACTCCTCGCCGGTGTCGAACTCGACGCCGACGTAGTGCACCTCTACGTTTCCGCCCGGTACTGCCTCTGCGCCGTCACCTTCGACGAGGTCGACCGTCACCAGATCCAACGGTGCCGGTCCGGCTTGAAATTCGATCACTGGCTTCGTCACTGAAGTCTCCTGCGGTTGTGCCGGCCCGCCGACGCCGACTGCGGTGTTCTGGGCATGGTCGGCACCGATTTTACGTCGTCACGGTCAGCCGATCGGAGCTGGCATCAACATCGTCTTGTATTCGCAGGTCAGCGTATTGCCGGTTGCGGGGTCGGCCATCTCGACCTTCCAGGTGTCGGCGAACTGGTTCACACCGGGGTGCATCGAGATGGTGCCGGAGATCAACACGGTTCCACGGGTGAACAGTCCACGGTCAGCGAGCACGTCGAGCCAGTAGTGCGGAGCGAGAAGATCACCGAGTGTTCCGGTCTGAATTGCGACGCCGTCCGCCCACGCGGTCAAGGTGATCTCGTCCAGCCGATCGGCGACCTCCGACAGACGCCACGCGCCGGTGCCGAGCACATCGGGAGCCGCGTTCTTGCTCCACGCGACACTGTGCACCTCCAGGTCACGGTCGGTGTGATCGCAGGCGACCGTCAGCAGCACGTCGTCGATCGTGTCGCCCAGGATCACCAGCGCCCACTCGGCCTCGCCCGACGTACGGCCGTGCTGGACGGCAACGGCGTCCGTCTGCTGCGCCAGGTACGGCGAAATGGGATACAGCGCCGGGGTCACCGTCGGAGCCGGAACGCCCAGTTCGGCCAGCTCCGCGATGTGCGACGCCACCTCCTCCTGGTTGCGTCCGGCGTACCCGGCGTTGAGCAACGCGTTCACCTCGACCGATTCGGAGGTGCCGTCGGGCAGCGTGAATGTGAGCATCAGTAAGGACCCTCTCCTCGTAAATTTTCTGTTTCCGATGCGCACAAAGGCTTGCGCATACGTCTTGTATACAGCAAGTATGGAGCACGTACAACGGATAGAGTGATCCCAGGCACACGAAGGAGTCGTCATGACCGAACCTGTTTCGGTAGATAGAAAAGGCCTGGCCAAGGCCTTTGCGGCCAGCCTCACCGGAACGGCATTGGAGTGGTACGACTTCGCGGTCTACTCGGCCGCCGCAGCTCTGGTGCTTCCGCTGGTCTTCTTCCCGGACAGCGACCCACTGACCGGGACTCTGCTGGCTTTCTCGACATACGCGGTCGGGTACGTCGCCCGTCCGGTCGGAGGGTTCGTCTTCGGCCGGCTCGGCGACGTCATCGGACGAAAACAGCTCCTCGTCATCACCCTGATGTTGATCGGCGTCACGACCTTCGCCATCGGTCTGATCCCCGGATACGACTCCATCGGCATCGCGGCACCGATCATTCTCGTCACGATGCGCTTCTGTCAGGGCGTTGCCGTCGGCGGCGAATGGGGCGGAGCCGTTCTCCTGTCGAGCGAATACGGCGATCCCCGCAAACGCGGATTCTGGTCTTCCGCAGCACAGATCGGACCACCCGCGGGCAACCTGCTCGCCAACGGTGCACTTGCCGTTCTGACGCTGACATTGACCGACCAGCAGTTCGAGTCCTGGGGATGGCGCGTGGCGTTCCTGTTCTCCGCGGTACTCGTCGGATTCGGTCTGTGGATCCGGTTGAAGCTCGAGGACACCCCGGTGTTCAAGGCGCTGCAGGAAAGCGGCGAACGTTCCGAGGCACCGATCAGCGAAGTGTTCAAGACCGAACTGCGACCCCTGGTGGCAGGCATCATGTCTCGTGTCGCGCCGGACGTCATCTACGCACTGTTCACCGTCTTCTCGATCACCTACGGCACACAGAAGTTGGGCTTCGAGCGCAGTGAGGTACTGACCGCCATTCTGATCGGGTCGGCATGCCAACTCGGCCTGATCCCGCTCGCCGGAGCAGTGTCCGACCGCATCAACCGACGCCTCGTCTACGGCGTCGCAGCCGTGGGCGGTGTCGCGTGGAGTGCGATCTTCTTCCTCGTCATCGGCGGAGGATCGCTACCGCTGCTGATCCTGGGTGTGGTGGTGGGCCTGGCGTTCCACTCGTTCATGTACGGGCCACAGGCAGCATTCGTCACCGAGCAGTTCAGCGTTCGATTGCGCTCGACCGGCAGCTCGTTGGCGTACACGATCGCCGGTGTCTTCGGTGGTGCGATGGCTCCGCTGATCTTCGTCTACCTGTTGGACAAGACGGACAGCTGGGTGCCGATCGCCGGGTACATCGTCGTTGTCGGCGCCGTGACACTCGTCGGCCTCGCCCTCGGACGCAACCCGGACCCCACCGAGGACGAGCACTACGTGCTGCTGGGCCAGCAGCACGAAAATGCTACGCGCGCAACAGAGTCTGAAGCGTGACCTCGAGGTGAGCGTCGATCTTCTCGTGCACCAGGCCCTCGTCGCCGGCACTCAGTGCGTCGATGATGGCCTGGTGCTCGGCGCACACTCGGTGTTGCCGGTTGGCGGCGGTGAACAACGCACTCAAGCCCACTCGGAGCTGACGCGCCCGCAAACCGGCATACGTGCGCGAGAGCAGATCACTGCCCGCCGAATCGATCAAACTCTGATGGAACGTCCCGTCCCAGTCGATGAATTCCTTGGGAGCGTCGGTGCTGTCGGAATTCATCAGCAGCTCCTGCTGATGCAACGCATGCTGCATCGCCGCGATCGGAGCGTCACCGGCACGCAGCGCCCGCGACGCCGCGTGCCGTTCCAGAACGCCTCGCAGATCCATCAATTCGGCGATCTGCCGTCCGGACATCGCCGGCACATGAGCACCGCGCTTGGGCACCATCTCGACCAGACCCTCGGACTGCAGCATCAGCAACGCCTCACGGACCGGCGTGCGCGATACGCCGATTCGAGTCGCAAGTTCCTGTTCGTTCAGAAAAGTGCCGGTGGCGGCCGGTGACGACAACACCTGATCACGGACGAACTGGTACGCCTTGTCCCTCCCCGACAGTGGTTGCATACGATATGTATACCTGTCTTCCCCCGACGAAACCAGGAGTCACACCGTGAGCTCGACTATCCGCATCAGCCTGGCCCAGATCACCAGTGGCGAAAACCCCACCGAGAACCTCGAACTCATCGAGACCCACACCCGCGCCGCGGCGCACGCAGGCTCGGACCTCGTCGTGTTCCCGGAGGCGATGATGCGCTGCTTCGGCGGACCCATCCGAAAGTTCGCGCAGCCACTGGACGGCGAATGGGCACAGACCGTTCGTCGGATCGCGTCCGACGCCGGCATCACCGTCGTCGCCGGAATGTTCACTCCCGCGCCCGACGACAGAGTGACCAACACACTGCTCGTCACCGGCCCGGGCGTCGAGGCGAGCTACGACAAGATTCATCTGTTCGACGCGTTCGGATTCGCCGAATCCGATACCGTCGCACCGGGTTCCGACCCGCTCGTGCTCGACATCGCGGGAGTCCGCGTCGGCTTCGCGACCTGCTACGACATTCGCTTCCCTGCCCTGTTCCAGAAACTCGGCGACCTCGGTGCCGAACTCGTCGTGGTACCGGCGTCCTGGGGATCGGGTGACGGCAAAGTGGAGCAGTGGACCCTGCTCGCCCGCGCACGCGCCCTGGACTCGACCACTTTCATCGCGGCCTGCGATCAAGCCGAACCTGCTGCCGCCGAAGGCAATGCCCCACTGGGCGTCGGCCACAGCATCGTCTGCTCCCCCACCGGCGAGATCCTCGGCCAACTCGACGCGACACCCGGCATGCTGACGATCGACATCCATACCGAGCTGGTCGACGCCGTGCGCAAGAACCTGCCAGTGCTGAAGAACCGCAAGCACTTCGACGCCTGAGCGCGCCGCGAACTCGAAGTTATGGACGAATTCTGGCCCAAATCCGTCCATAACCTCGAGTTCAGCGAGGATCTGCGCGCCTGGACCAGAACTCGTCGACCACCTCGGCCAATCGATCCGGCTGCTCCAACGCCGGTATCACCCGCGCGCCGCTGACGGTGGCCTCGCGCGCATCGACCATCGTGGCGACCACGGCGCGGGCCTCCTCCGGCGTCCATTCACCACGATCGTCGGTGGTGACGAACAGCGTCGGACACGTCAAGGCCTGTGCAGCCCAATTCAAGTCCGTTCGATTCAGAATCGCCGTTTCGATGGCCAGGCGACGGCCCGCCCGCCCGATTGTGTCGCGCAGCAACTGCACCGCCTCGGGGTCGTGAGCTCGGGAATGATCGGTGAAAATGGTTTCCTCGATGGCCGATCGCACCGGGCCACGAAGCCCGACAAGGCGATACAGCGGCAGCAGCATGCGGACCTTGCGACGCAACGCCTCGTCGATGGGATGCGTCGGCGCACTGATCGCAACGAGGGTCGAGATCAGATCCGGTCGTCGCGCGGCTACCTCCATACCGACATGACCACCCCAGGCATTTCCGACCCAATCGACGCTGCCGAATCCCCATCGGCGCTGCATCTCTTCGAGTAGTTCGACAGCGGCATCGGCACACGCCGAGATATCGGCGGCTTCGCTCAACGGGTCGCTCGAACCACAGGATGGGGCGTCGACCAGGTGCACAGTCCGAGTTGCAGCCAGCTCCGACAGGACGCGATCCCAGCTCGAGGAGTCGACGAACATGCTGTGCCACAGCACAACCGGCGGTCCCGTGCCCGTCACTCGGACGGTTAACCGACCGAGTCGAGTAGGAAAGTGGTATTCGTTCATATTTAACATTACACAGCGTAATCTCAATTATGTCTAGACTGCATCTCATGGCCAGGACTTACTCGTCGGACCTGCGCACCGAGCGCGCTCGACTCAACCGCGCCGCAGTGATCGACGCCGCACATGCGATGTTCTTGAGTCGAGGATGGGTCGCCACCACCATGGCCAACGTCGCGTCGGAGGCCGGTCTGACCCGGCAGACCGTCTACCAACAATTCGACGGCAAGCTCGCGTTACTGGACGGATGCATCGACAGTGCGCTCTCGAACGGCCTGGACTCGCCCGTCCGCCAGTTGCCGGACTACGAGAAGATGGGCACCGGAACGTTCGAGGAACGACTCGTCGCCGGCGCGGCGTGGCTCCGCGGGGCACATGAGCGATCCGCGGCCATACAACACGTGCTGGACGAGGCCGCAGTAGTGGATCCAGTTGCTGCGCAGCGGCTCTCGGTCCGAGAGAAAACGCGATGGGACGAGAACCGTTGGGCAGCAGGGCTGATTCTCGACGGTCCTCCGCCGGACATCGTCGTCGACGCCATGTGGTTGCTCACGGCTCGCTCGGTGTGGCTGAGATTGACCCGCGAGCGCGGATGGACCTCCGAGCAATGGGAGCAGTGGTTCATCGCACACGCTCGGACAGAATTGCGGCCGCGAACTCGAAGTTAGGGACGAATTCCGGCCGAATCTCGTCCATAACTTCGAGTTCGCCGGGACACCAAGCCCCGTCACGCGCCGAGTTCGCAGTTGTGTCGACGAAACAGCCCATATCGCCTGCGTAACTGCGAACTCGGCGGGATACGCAGGCCGACAACGACAACGCCGCCGGCTCCCGAGGGAGTCGGCGGCGTTGTCGTGCAGCAAGAACTAGCGGGAGCTGACGTCCTGGTAGTCGCGCTCGGTGTAGCCGGTGTAGATCTGGCGCGGACGGCCGATCTTGCCCGTGGTGTCCTCGTTCTGCTCGCGCCAGTGCGCGATCCAGCCCGGGAGACGGCCCATCGCGAACAACACCGTGAACATGCGCGGCGGGAAGCCCATCGCGCGGTAGATCAGGCCGGTGTAGAAGTCGACGTTGGGGTACAGCTTGCGCTCGACGAAGTAGTCGTCGGTGAGCGCGGTCTCTTCGAGCTTGAGTGCAATCTCGAGCAGTTCGTCGCCGTTGCCCAGCTTGCCCAGGATCGTGTGTGCGGTTTCCTTGACCAGCGTCGCGCGCGGATCGAAGTTCTTGTACACCCGGTGTCCGAAGCCCATGAGCTTGACGCCGTCTTCCTTGTTCTTCACTCGACGCAGGAAGTCGGTGGCGTCGCCGCCCTCGGCCTTGATCTTGTCGAGCATCTCGAGCACGGCCTGGTTGGCACCGCCGTGCAGCGGGCCCCACAGCGCGTTGATGCCGCCGGAGATCGAGGTGAAGAGGTTGGCCTGCGAGGATCCGACGAGGCGGACCGTCGACGTCGAGCAGTTCTGCTCGTGGTCGGCGTGCAGGATGAGCAGCATGTCGAGTGCTTTGACGATCTCGGGATCGACCTCGTACGGCTCGGCGGGGAAGCCGAACGTCATGCGCAGGAAGTTCTCGACCAGGCTCTTCGAGTTGTCCGGGTAGAGGAACGGCTGACCGACCGACTTCTTGTAGGCGTAAGCCGCGATGGTCGGCAGCTTGGCCAGCAGACGGATGGTGGAGAGCTCGACCTGCTCGGGATCGTTCGGCTCTAGCGAATCCTGGTAGTACGCCGACAGTGCGTTGACCGCGCTCGACAGCACCGGCATCGGGTGGGCGTTGCGCGGGAAGCCGTCGAAGAAACGCTTGAGGTCCTCGTGCAGCAACGTGTGGCGACGGATGCGGTCGGTGAACGTCTCGAGCTCGTCCTCGGACGGCAGCTCCCCGTAGATCAACAGGTAGCTGACCTCGATGAACGACGACTTGCCCGCAAGCTGTTCGATCGGGTAACCGCGGTAGCGCAGGATCCCCGCGTCACCGTCGATGTACGTGATGGCCGACTTGGTGGACGCGGTGTTGACGAACCCGCCGTCCAGCGTCGTGTAGCCGGTGGTCGCCAGCAGCTTTCCCAGCTCGATACCGTTGTTGCCTTCACTGGCCTCGGCAATCGACATGGAATATTCGCCACCGGGGTAGGTGAGGGTGGCTTTGGCATCATTCTCAGCGGGCACGAATGGTCCCTCTCGAACTCGTGTAACGGACACGTACTTAAAACGGACAGTTCTAACGTCGCTAGTGAAACTAGTCTCTCGGTGCCTCGGACGCCCAGGGAGGGTCGGCACCGGGTCGTGAAACCGTGATCGCGGCTGCCGTGGCAGCGAACGAAAGAGCTTGCCGCCAATCCTCCCCGGTCATCTCCTGTACCGCTTTCGATGTGATAATGGTCTCTTTTTCCAGGTAGCTCAACAGTGCGCCGTGCACGGTGTCACCAGCGCCGATCGTGTCGACGACGTCGACGGCCACTCCAGGCACCGAGATTTCGTCGGCTGCGACAACCCCAGACGCCGGGGCCTCCTCGGGTGCGGTGAACACCGAGATACCGTCTCCGCCGCGGGTCATCACCACCGCGGTCACCCCGGCGGCGAGCCAGTCGTCGACGGTGGTGCCCTGGGTGCCCAGTCCCAGCCAGTGCGAGTCGTCCTCGGACACTTTGAGAATGTCGATGCTCGGCAACCACGAGCGAAAGCGGTCGCGAAATCCGTCGGCGGTGATGTCGCCGCTGGTGCTGTCGATGGCGGCCGGGCGAATGTTGGGGTCGAGCATCGTCAGCTTGCCCGCGGCCCGAGCTCGATGCAGCAATTCGGCGTACACCGACGCGCCGGGCTCGTACAGCAACGACAACGTGCCGAAGGACAGAACGCTGATCTCGTCGGGCAGATCACCGGGATCGGCGACGAGTCGATCTGCCGTGCCATCGGCGTAGAACGAGTACTCGGCGCTGCCGTCCTCGGCGAGGGTCGTCATCGCCAACGTCGTCGGCTCGTCACCGCGCTGCACCCACGAGATGTCGACCCCGGCATCGCGCAGACTCGCCAGGATCTGCTCGCCGAACGAGTCGCGAGAGATGCGGGAGAGATAGGCAACCGGCGACCCCAACCGGCCGATCGAGATGGCGACGTTGAATGGCCCGCCGCCGAGTTTCGGTGAGAGCAGCGGCCCCTCGTGCACCGGCACCAGATCCACCAATGCTTCGCCGCACACCAGAATCGTCACTTCTCGTACTCCATTCCCCAGCTGCCGGACCAGGTCTGCCCCGGGTCGAGCACGATCAGATCGATCTCGGAATTCAACGCGTCGGGCGGGCAGGTCATCGGTTCGATCGCCAACGCACGTCCCCGATCCGGGTACGCCTGATCGTTGGCGGGATCGGCGGTGAACACTTGCACCCACCCGAAGTTGCTGTCGGTCCACAGCACCGTCGCGGTGCCGTCGGGGCCACGCAGTGTGTGCTTCGCGCGTCCGTCTACGTCCGGCACCGAGGCACTGAACGGAGTGTCGAGCTGCACGCCCTCGAGGTTCCGAGGCTGCCGAAAGTCGTACTCGGTATCGGCCGTCGGAACCGAAAGTCCTACGGGCAGATTGCGTACCGGATCGAGCGGCAGCCGCGTACCCGCGGACAGTTCGAGCGTGCATTCGTCGAGGGGTACGTCCCCCACACGCACGTAGGTATGGAATCCCATTCCGTACGGCGCAGCCGATTCGCCCGTGTTCGTCGCCGACGCGGTCACCGTCAGACCGTCGTCGGACAGCTCGTGTGCCACCGTCAATCGCAACGAGAACGGCCAACCCTCGTGCGTGCCGATGTCCACGCTCTGCTCGACGCGAGACTCGGTGTGCTCGTCGAGAGTCCACTCCACCCGTCGGACGAAACCGTGGCTCGCGTTGTTGCGGGCCGGTTCGGTGATCTCCAACCGATGTTCGACGCCTTCGAACGTGAACGTTCCGTCGGCCGTTCGATTGGGCCACGGGGCCAACACCAGTCCCGCCGACAGCGGCGGCTTGGTGCCCGCCTCCCACGTTTCGGTGAGCGGTGAGCCGTCGTACTCGAGGACCCGCAGGCCCGCTCCGACAGCAGCGACGTCGGCGCGATACTTGCCGCTCGTCAACGAATACGTCTGCGCCTCAGCTGTGGGAGCCATGCGAGCCATTGTCCACGACGGTGTCGTCCACCGTCTTGCTACCGACGATTGCGCCGACCCGGTAGCGAATGAATGCCGGTAGCGCGAGGGCTGCGATCGAGACACCGATGACCACCAGCACACCACCTCCTGCGGCGGCCGCGGCCGTCCCCACCGAGGCCGCTGCCGCGCCGTGCAGAACATCGCCGATCCGGGGCCCTCCCGCGACGACGACGATGAAGACGCCTTGCAGTCGGCCGCGCATCTCGTCGGTCGCCACCGTCTGCAGCATCGTGCTGCGGAACGCCGCCGAGATCATGTCGGCACCGCCACCGAGCGCCAGAAACGCCAGTGCGAACCACAGGGCAACCGTCGTCGCTCCGTCGGTCGCCGCACCGACGGCGAGCCCGAATCCGATCATCGCCACGCCCCAGACGACGATGCAGATCAACACCGCAAGGCCTTGACGCCGCACGCGCGGTAGCCAACCGGAGAACACTCCACCGAGCACCGCTCCCGCGGACATCGCCGCGAACAGCATGCCCAGCACCGGCCCACCCGAGGCCGGGTCCCCGAAACTGTCGTGGGCGATCTGCGGGAACAGCGCCCGAGGCATCCCGAACACCATGGCGATGATGTCGACGACGAACGACGCCAGCAGCACCTTCTGGGTAGCGAGGTACGCGAAACCCTCGAACACCGAACGCAATCCGGCGCGTTGACCGGACTTGGCCGGCGGAATGCCCGGCAGCCTGATCACCGCCCACAGCGTGGCGAACAGTGCGATGGTGTCGATCAGGTAGAGCGTCTCCAGTCCGATGTAGTAGATGAGGATGCCTGCACTGAGCGGACCGGCGATGGCACCGAAGTTCATCACCGTCATGTTCAGAGAGTTCGCGGCGGGCAACTGCCCCGCGGGCAGGATTCGCGGCAGTATCGCACTGCGGGTCGGCTGATTGACGGCGAAGAAGGCCTGCTGAACTGCCAACAGCACCAACACGATCCACACGTTGTTCAGTTGCAGGAACGCCTGCAACCAGAACAGTGCCGACGTTCCGATCAGGCCGAACGTGGTGATCATCAACAAGGTTCGGCGGTCCATCACGTCGGCCAGGGCCCCGCCCCACAGCCCGAACACGATGAGGGGCACCAGAGCGAACACGCCCGTCAAGCCGACGTAGGCCGAGCTCAGGGTGATCTGATAAACCTGTTGCGGCACAGCGACGATCGAAAGCTGCGCGCCGATGACGGTGACGATGTTCGCCAGCCACAGGCGGCGATATGCGGGAGTCTTCAGCGGGGTCGTGTCGGCCAGGATGCCGCGCAGCCCGCTCACGGTTGCAGTCGCTCGATCACACCGCTCGCCGGCATCACTCGAATTCTGTTGTGCATCCGGCTGGTTCGACCCTGCCAGAATTCGACGATCTCCGGTTCGACGCGGACGCCGCCCCAATTCGGCGGTACCGGCACCTCGCGCCCGTCGAACGTCGCGGTGACCTCGGCCAGTTGCGCGGCGAGAGCGTCACGAGACACGACGGTTCGCGATTGCTCGGACGCCCATGCGCCCAGCTGCGAGCCGCGCGGTCGCGTCCGCCAGTACGCCTCGGTGGTGTCGCGGTCGACTCTGGTGACCGGTCCGCGGACGGTGAGCTGACGGGCGATGCCGATCCACGGAAAGGTGATGGACGCGTACGGCGTCGACGCCAATGCGCGGCCCTTGTCCGAGTCGTAGTTGGTGTAGAACACCACGCCCTCGGCGTCGAGGTCCTTGCACAGGACGGTGCGGGTCGCGGGCCTACCGGCAGCGTCGACCGTGCCGAGCACGATCGCGTTGGGCTCGGGCAGATTCGCGGCAACGGCGTCCGAGAGCCACTGCCGGGCCAGTGGCAACCAGCCGTCGCTCAGGGCGTCGACGTCGAGATCCTTGGGCTCGCCGTAGTCCACTCGCATGGTGGCCAGGCGCTGTTCGTCTGCAGACACGAACCCAGACGCTACTCCCGCGTAAAAGCTCGCTATGGTTTCCGCAAGCACGCCCGGATGCGGCGCAGAGCCGGGCGCAGTCGCGACGAGGGAGTCCACAGACCATGGCTGTTCAACACGTTCCCGAAGATTTCGTTCCCGGTCTCGAAGGTGTGGTCGCCTTCACCTCCGACATCGCCGAGCCCGACAAGGACGGCGGCGCACTGCGTTACCGCGGAGTCGACATCGAGGAACTGGTTGCACAGGGCGTCACCTTCGGCGATGTGTGGGCGCTGTTGGTCGACGGGGAATTCGGCCGCGGCCTGCCACCGGCCGAGCCGTTCCCCCTGCCCATCCACACCGGTGACGTCCGCGTCGACGTGCAAGCAGGCCTGGCGATGCTCGCTCCGATCTGGGGGTATCAGCCGGTACTCGACATCGACGACAGCACCGCCCGCGACAACCTGGCCCGCGCCTCGGTGATGGCGCTGTCCTACGTCGCGCAGTCCGCTCGCGGGATCTACCAGCCCGCTGTGCCCCAGAGCCGCATCGATCAGGCGGCCACCGTGACCGAGCGCTTCATGGTCCGCTGGAAGGGCGAGCCCGACCCCGCCCACGTCGCCGCCATCGACGCCTACTGGGTGTCGGCCGCCGAACACGGCATGAATGCATCGACGTTCACCGCCCGCGTCATCGCCTCCACCGGAGCAGACGTCGCAGCATGCCTCTCCGGAGCCATCGGCGCGATGTCCGGCCCACTGCACGGCGGCGCCCCGGCCCGCGTACTGCCCATGATCGAAGAAGTCGAGAAGACCGGCGACGCCCGCGCGCTGATCACCGGGATCCTCGACCGCAAGGAAAAGCTCATGGGCTTCGGGCACCGCGTCTACCGCGCCGAGGACCCTCGCGCTCGTGTTCTGCGCGCCACCGCCAAGAGACTGAACGCTCCGCGCTACGAGGTTGCCGCCGCGCTCGAACAGGCCGCGTTGACGGAACTGCGCGAACGCCGCCCCGATCGTGCGATCGAGACCAACGTCGAGTTCTGGGCCGCCGTGATCCTCGACTTCGCCGAGGTACCCGCGCACATGATGCCCGCGATGTTCACCTGCGGACGCACCGCCGGCTGGTGCGCTCACATTCTCGAGCAGAAACGCCTGGGCAAGTTGGTGCGCCCGGCAGCCCTTTACACCGGCCCCGAACCGCGCACCCCCGACTCCGTCGACGGCTGGGAGCTGATCCGGTAGTCGACGGTGTCATGACACCCGACTAGCCTGTGGAGGCCATATTCCATCGACGCTAGGACGCGCTACTCCATGGCTGATTTGCCGATCATTCCCGCCGATCTTCTTCCCGCCGACGGACGCTTCGGTTGCGGCCCGTCCAAGGTTCGCCCCGAGCAGCTGCAGTCCCTGGTCGACGTCGGTGCGTCCGTGTTCGGCACCAGCCACCGGCAGAAGCCCGTCAAGGACGTCGTCGGACGTGTACGCAGTGGTCTGAAAGACCTGTTCTCGCTCCCCGAGGGCTACGAGGTCGTCCTCGGCAACGGTGGTACCACCGCGTTCTGGGATGCCGCTGCGTTCGGTCTCATCCGGGAGAAGTCGCTGCACCTGACCAACGGTGAGTTCAGCTCGAAGTTCGCCTCGGTGGCCAAGAACAACCCGTTCATCGGCGATCCGATCGTCGTCAAGGCAGAGCCCGGCAGCGCGCCCGAGCCCACGTCGGATCCGTCCGTGGACCTCATCGGTTGGGCCCACAACGAGACCTCGACGGGCGTCGCCATCCCGGTCAGCCGTCCGGCCGGCTCGGAGAACGCCCTCATCGCGATCGACGCCACCTCCGGTGCCGGCGGACTGCCGGTGAACGTCGCCGATTCCGACGTCTACTACTTCGCTCCGCAGAAATGCTTCGCCGCCGACGGCGGCCTGTGGGTCGCGCTGATGAGCCCGGCCGCGCTAGCCCGCGTCGACGAGATCGCCTCCAGTGGCCGGTGGGTTCCGGACTTCCTGTCGTTGCCGATCGCCGTCGACAACAGCAGCAAGGACCAGACCTACAACACCCCCGCAGTGGCGACGCTTCTGCTCTTCGCGGACCAGATCGAATGGCTCAATTCCCAGGGTGGCCTGGACTGGGCCACGAAGCGGACCGCGGACTCGTCCTCACGCCTGTACGACTGGGCCGAGAACAGTGAATTCGCAACGCCGTTCGTGACCAACCCGGATCACCGCAGCCAGGTTGTCGGCACGATCGACTTCGACGAGAAGGTCGACGCAGCCCAGGTTGCGAAGATCCTGCGCGCCAACGGCGTCGTCGACACCGAGCCGTACCGCAAGCTCGGCCGCAACCAGCTGCGTGTCGGTATGTTCCCGGCCATCGAGCCGGACGACATCACCGCACTGACCAAGAGCATCGACTGGGTCGTCTCCACGCTGAGCTAGTCGGCAGCCAACTCACAGCTACAGCGCTCCCTCCGAGGCCTACACTTGCTATCAATTACGCAAGCGTAACGACCTCGGAGGGAGCGTTCGCATGTCCAGGCTCCTGTCCGTCGTTCTACGACTGCGGGTGACGCTCGTGTACTGCCTGCTCACAGCCGCAGGAACCGTCACTCTCGGGCAGATCGGGCCGCACGATCGTTGGCATGTGCTGCACGCCGCGAGCACCAACCTGCACAATCTCACCGACGGTCATCTCGCCACGCTCGTCACCAGCGCCTTCCTCACCGAAGGCCGGCCCGATTGGTGGTGGCTCGCCTCGGTCGCCATCCTGTTCGCCGTCGCCGAGTGGGTCTCGGGGTGGCGCCGGTTTCTGCTCACGTTCTCCGCCGGGCACATCGGCGCGACGGCACTGGTGGCTGTCGGGTTGTTCGTCGGCATCCACGTCGACTGGTTTGCCGACTCGTTGGCCGTAGCCGTCGACGTCGGGGTCAGTTATGCCGCAGCTGCGGTGGCGGGCTCCTTGATTCGATACCTGACGATGCCGTGGCGCGCAGTGTGGGGCGCATTGTGGATCGCCGTTGTCGCCGTCGGAGCCATCACCGATCCCTCGTTCACCGCTGCCGGCCACGCACTGGCGCTGACCATCGGGCTCGGACTCGGCGTATTCTTTCTTCGTCGAGATTCAATGCCGTTGTCGCGCAATCGAATCGACTCGACTTCGGCCGATCGGGTGCAACCGAGCGCGCAGCTGTCTACTCTCTGAGAAAGAAACCGACGCCACCGCCGCGAGGCGTGTCGGACACCCGCCGAATACGGTAGGTGAACTAGGCTCGAATTCGACGGTATCGCGAGCCGGCGCGATGAGGAGGTCAAGGTGCGAGACTTACGTGTGGTGGGTCTCGAGGCCGACGGAAAGTTCGTCGTGTGCGCAGATCCCAAAACCGGCGACAGATTCCGGCTTCCAGCCGACGACAAACTCCGCGCAGCCTCACGCGGAGACATCGCTCGACTAGGACAGATTGAGATCGAAATGGACAGCTTGCTCCGGCCGAAGGAAATCCAGGCCCGTATCCGCAGCGGCGCGACCATCGAACAGGTCGCCGCAGATTCCGGAATGGCCATCAGCCGAGTCGAGGTGTTCGCGCACCCCGTACTGCTCGAGCGTTCGCAGGCAGCGTCCATGGCCCAGGCCGGACATCCGCTGCGGCACGACGGCCCGGCTGTGCAGACCCTGCTCGACATCGTCACCCTCGCCTTCCGCGCGCGCGGACACAACCTCGACGACGCGGCGTGGGACGCCTGGCGCGACGAGGACAACAAGTGGGTCGCCCAGCTGAAGTGGCAGGCAGGGCGCACCACCAACAAAGCGCACTGGCAGTTCTTGCCCGACGGTCACGGCGGCACCATCGCTCCGCTCGACGACACCGCACGCGAACTGATCGACCCGGACTTCGGACGTCAACTCCGCGGCCTGGCCCCGGTACGTGCACTTGCCTCCGCCGAGGACTCCGACGACGAGACCTCGCAGCAGAGTTTCGACGAGTACTACGGCACCACCGCCGACAGCGAGATCGACGCCGAGACCATCGACGTCGAGGTGGACGATGCGCCGACTCCCGAGCCCGAGCAGCCACGCGAACCGGCGGCCAGGGAGCCCAGGCCCGCACCCAAGCCTGCCGCCGGTCACACCAGCGGCAAGGACAAGCGTGGCAAGCCGGCCATGCCATCGTGGGAAGACGTCCTGCTCGGTGTGCGCAGCAGCGGTCACAACTGAGTTCTTCGTGTGACCGATGTGCCGCGCGATGTCGGAGTGCCGACACCCACACCGTAGGCTTCGATGGAAGTCACGGAGAGAGAGGTGCCGGTAGTGGGGGCCAAAGCATCAACGATCTGGTACGTGGACGCACCGGATCCCATATCGGTACTGCGAGAAGCCACCACCTCCGACTGGAACGCCGCCAGTGCGCTCGTCGGACGGCTCTACCCCCATCTCACGGCCGTCCCCCTCGAGCAGGGACCCATCTCGACTTCGGCGGGTGTGGACGACGATCACGTGTTCATCGGGTGCTACCCCGGCGTCACCGTCGTCTGCGGATCCAACTTGTCGGTGCCCACGCCGTCGACCCTTCCCGAATCCGTCACCCGCCCACTGGCCTCCGAGCACACCTACCTCGTCGCCTCGGACCCCGAGCATGCCTGGGGTGCGTTCGCCTACTGGGAGCGCGGTGAGTTCCGACGCTCGTTCAGCGCCACCCCCGTCTACATCTACGAGGACGTGGGGCTGCCTCTGGTGTGGGAGCGTCCGTTCTGGGCCGGTGACCACCCGCTGATCTATCCGCCCGGAGTGATGCCGGATCCGCAGTCACTGCCGTTCCACCCCCAGGAATTCGCCGAAGCCGCCAACGCCGAATGGCTCGGCTTCCGCTACACCGGTGCCCCGAAGCCCGGCGAGCTCGACCCGAATGCGCTGCCTGTCTGCGGTTTCACCATGTACGTACCGGGCCAAGAGCCGCAGCCCCAGAACGTTCCGGTCCAGAATGCACCCGCAGCGGAATCGGCCGAGCCCGCACCGCGACCGAAGAAGCGCTGGTTCTCCCGCAAATAGTGGCTCGGGTGGGCACCGTTGCCCACAACGACCGGCAATCGACGGGATTCCGCCGATCGTCGCCGGTAGTGCGCAACCCTGCCCGGGCCGGCTCAGAACGCCAGAGCCGCCAGCGCAACGAAGCTCAGTACCGCCCCCGCGCTCGCTCCGTACACGGCCCAACGCCATACCGGAACGCCGAACCACCGCATTACCGTCGGGGCTGCGCCTGCCACGACGACGAGGTTGAGGCCGATCGCGAGCAGCGGATGAACTCTGGCCAGTTCCAGGCCGAACGCCGTCAGTGCCACCGCGACGAGGATCGCCGCGATCACGGCAACCGGGACACCGGTCCAGCGAACGTCCGGATCCTTCACGTCAGACGCACCCGTTCGTAGAAGCCCATCGCCGCGGCCGTCGCGACATTGAGTGAATCGGTACCGGGCGCCATCGGAATACGAGCGCGAATGTCGGTGGCGCGCATGGCGTGTTCGGTCAGACCCGGCCCCTCGGCACCGAGCAGCAACGCGACCTTCTCCCCCGTCATCGCCGTCGCCAGAGACACCGCCTCCGGGTTCGGCGTCAGCGAGATCAGCTGAAAACCGTGCCGCCGCACCCGATCGAGGCCACGAGGCCACTCGGGCACCTTCGCGAACGGCACTCGGAGCACATGCCCCATCGACACCCGGACAGACCGTCGGTACAGGGGATCGGCGCAGGCGGCCCCGAACAACACCGCGTCCACCCCGAGACCGGCCGCATTGCGGAACATCGACCCGAGATTCTCGTGATCGTTGACGCCTTCCAGAATCGCGACCGTGCTCGCGCCCGCCAGCACCTCGTCCAGATCGAGGGCCGGCGGCCTGTTCGCCGCCGCCAACACACCACGGTTGAGGTGGAAGCCGACGACCTCGGCCATCACCTCGGCCGACGTCCGATAGAACGGAACGTCCGAATCGGCGAGGTCCTCGCGCAACGCGTCGAGCCGTCGATCCACACCCAGCAGGCTGATCATCGGAAAACGCGAGCTCAGCAGGCGCTGCGCGACGAGCACGCCCTCCGCGATCACCAACCCTTTGCCCTCGGGTAGATCGGGGCGCCTGTCCGAGGAATTGAGGTCGCGGAAGTCGTCGAGCCGCGGGTCGAGGGGATCGTCGATGTCGATTACATGCACCACCTGCTCATCTTCTCACCCGGCATTTCTGGCAGTCCCTCGGCGAACCACCACCCCGGTATGGAAAAGTTGTGAGCGATGACTACCGACGAATCGATCACCATCCGTACCGCCACCGACGACGACTGGGATGCCGTCGCGCTGCTCGACGCCCATGCGTTCGGCGAGCACCAGAACGCCGAGGACCTGGCCGAGACGCAGATCCTGACGAAGTCCGAGCACGTCTACCTGGCGTGGGACGGCGAGACCCCGGTCGGTGTGGCCATGCACTTCCCGATGTCGGTGACCGTTCCCGGCGGAGCTCAGGTCGAGGCATCGGGAGTGTCCTGGGTGTCCGTCGCGCCGACACATCGCCGACGCGGCATTCTGCGATCGATGTTCACCCAGCAGCACCGCGCTCTGAACGACGCGGGTGCGCCGCTGTCTCTGCTGACGGCCAGCGAGGCGACGATCTACGGACGCTTCGGGTACGGGCCGGTGACCGAGGAGATCAGCGTCTCGATCGACCGTCGGTTCGCTCAGTTCCGCAAGGACGCTCCCCCGGCGACGGGTGTGCGGCTGATCGAATCGGCCGAGGCCACCGAACTGCTCCCGGACATCTACCACCGGTGGCAGCAGCAGACCGCAGGCGCGCAGCCCAAGCCGCCGATCCGCTGGGAGCGCTTCTTCGCCGATCGCGAGAACCGACGCGGCGGACTGACCGCACTGTTCTTCGTCGTACATCCCGACGGCTACGTCGCTTACCGACGCGGACGCAACCCGAGCCGGGTCGTGGTGGAGGAATTCATCGCGGTGACCGACGACGCCTACGCCGCGCTGTGGCAGATCCTCGTCGGCGTGGACCTGGTCGACACCATCGAGGTACGGCAGGCACGGGACGAGGCATTGCCGTTCCTGCTGACCAACAACCGGCTGCCGAAGGTCACGGCTCACCACGACGCTCTGTGGGCCCGGATCATGCATGTCGAGGCTGCCCTCGAGGCGCGCACCTATGCCCTCGACACATCACTGATCATCGCCGTCCGCGACCCCTTCCTCGACGCAGGCGGTACCTATTCGCTGACCGTCACGGACGGCAGAGCCACCTGCACACGGGTGGAATCCGAGCCGGACATCGAACTCGACATCGACGTACTCGCCAGCATCTACTTCGGTACCCACCGAGCCCGATTGTTCGCCGCGGCCAATCGCCTCACCGCCCGCAACGAAGAATCACTGCACGCACTCGATCTGACGTTCGGAACAGCGCGTCCCGCCGTCATGGGTTGGGGTTTCTGACGCGACTATCCCGCCAGCCCGTGCGTGAAGGCGAAGTGCACGGCCTGCGCTCGATCTCGCAGTCGGGCTTTGGCGAACAGATGGTTGATATGTGTCTTGACCGTTGCCTCGCTGACGAACATCTGCTGAGCGATCTCGCGGTTCGACAGACCGGCCGCGATCGCGCGTAGGACCTCGACCTCACGCGGGGTCAAACCAGCTGGGATCTCGGGCGGACGGGAGTGCTCGACGGCTCCGAGCAGCCGAGCCTGTACCTCCGGGTTCAGTACGGACTGCCCGGCTGCCGCCGCCCGCAATGCCGCCGCTATCTCGACCCTTCCGGCGTCCTTGGTGAGATATCCGCGTGCGCCCGCACCGAGTGCATCGAGTATCGAGCGTTCGTCGGAGAAGGTCGTCAACACCACCACGGGTAGATCGGGGAAGAGCCCCTTCAGTATTCGGGTCGCCTCTATCCCGTCGGTGCCCGGCATCCGCAGGTCCATCAGCACGACATCGAGGCATTCGGTACTCATCGCGGCCTGCACTGCGGCGACCGCGCCATCGCCGTCCGTCGCGGTCGAGACGACGGTGATGTCGTCGATCAGATCGAGCATCGTCGCCAGCGCCTCGCGCACCGACGCCTGATCGTCGGCGATCACTATCCGAATGCTCATACCCTCACCTTCGTGTCGTCTTCAGTGTGGTTGCGGCACAGCAACTGTGGCACGGACAGTCCAACCCCGCCCGTCCGGACCCGCCGCGATCGATCCGCCGACCAGTGCGGCGCGCTCGCGCATGCCGACCAACCCCATTCCGGTACTGTCGACCGGTTTCGGCGGCGACTGGGCCGGGCCGTTGGTCACGGAGAGCTCCACCTGTTCTGCCGCGAAGCGAAGCACTACGTCGACTGCCGCTCCGGGAGCATGAGAACGGGCATTGGTCAGCGCCTCCTGCGCGCACCGAACCAGGAACTGCGACTGCGGCGTATCGAGATCGACAGCCTCGCCCTCGACCCGGAAGTTCCCGTCCGCGTCCACCAGAGCGGCCATCGTCGGCACCAGGGGCAGCACGTCCTGACGCAAAGTCTGCACGGCCCTGCGGGTTTCGGTGAGGCCCTCGCGAGCGAGGCTCTGCGCCTTGCTCACCGCGGCTCTGGCCTCGTCGGCGCGACCGGCGTCGAGCAACGCGTCGGCGACTTCGAGCTGCATATTGACCCCGGACAGCGAATGCGCGAGAACGTCGTGGATGTCGCGTGCGATACGGGCCCGCTCGGCCAGGGCATGCTCGCGCAATTCGGCGTCGGTGGCGCGCCGGGCATTGCGCAGTGCGTCCAGACGACTGCGTCGTGAATACCCGATCAGTACCGGCCACCCGGCGAAAAGACCGGCGGCCCATGGCCACCCGTCGACACCATGGTGATCGGCGATCCACAGCGCGCACGCGCACGCCACGCTGAGCGACACCGCATACGGAAACGCAATCGACGGCTTGAACCGCCACCCGGCATGTCCGGCGAACAGGAACGGAAACGCTGCTGCGACCCCGGTTCCGCCCAGAGGAAGAATCGCGGCGGAGGCGACCAGTGCGATGCCGGCCCCGGCGAGCGAGAGCCGGAGACCGGTCGACCGTCGCGACACCGTCGAGGCCGCCAGTACGAGACTGTTGACGACGAGCAGCGTGAGCACGAGCGGATCGTGCAGATCCGACGTCGCGAACGCCGCCACGACGACGACGGCCGTGACATACGGCCGACTCGACAGCCGGAAGCTGTCGAGTGCGGGTAACCGTACGTCCGGCGTGGGTGCCGACGTCACCGAATCTTCGCCCGTCCTTCGCGAACCCGACTGTGCATGTCGGCCAGCGTAGGCGACAACGTGTGGTTGCCGGACTTGTCGGCTCGCCACACGATGGTGGCCTCGGAATGCATGGCTCGGTAGAGCACCACGACCGACTCGGCGAGGAATCCGACCCCCACGGCCAACATGGTGGCCTGCCCGGCGACCGACGCTGCTGCCGGATCCACGACATTCTCCACCGGCACGAGGAGGAGGCGCACCGCGATCGCGGCCACCCATAGGCCGACCGACGCCAACGAGTAACGCATCCATGCCGCTCCGTCCCGCTCGGCGATCCGGACGGTGTAGCCGCGGACCACCCCGAACACGGCTCCGACGACACAGCCGAGGAGCAAGAACCCGATCGCCGTGGCCGAGAGCGCCGTCGAATTCAGTGACGCCAGTCCGGCGACGGCGAGGATCGCCGGAAGCACCAGCATGCGCCGAGCTTCCATGAGCTGGCCGGTCATGCGCCGCACCAGCAGGTATCCGACCAGAAGGACTACGAGAGCAATCGTTGCAATGTTCATGGCAGCAACGCTACGAAGATCGCGGTGGGGGCACATCGACCCACGGGTGGAGATCGGGTGGAGACACGCGCGCATGACGTTTGTCATGGCTGGACCGTGACGGTGTCACCTCAGGTCATGATGCGCTGCACTGTTTTCGGTGCTCGACGCGCAGCAGGATCGTAGTCATGAAGCAACCAGACGAAGGAAATCTGTTCACCGATCTGATGGAGCTCGGGCCGGCTCCGACGTTGGCGCGTGAGATCGTCGTCATCGTCATCAGCATCGCGATCATCGCCGTGCTGTTCGCGATTGTCGGCCCGTCCCTTCCGGCGTTCGTCGCACTGGGCGTCATCGTCGCCTTCATGGGTGTCCGGTTCGTCATCGGACTGCGCCATTGGGGGACGCAATCATGACCATCATCGACGTCGACGGGATGACTCGCCGCTACGGATCGGGCAAGAACGCGTACGAGGCCGTCCAGGCTCTCGATCTCCATGTCGCGGAGGGTGAGCTGTTCGGCCTACTGGGCACCAACGGTGCGGGCAAGACATCCACTCTCGAAGTGATTCAGGGCCTTTCGCGACCCAGCAAGGGCACGGTGCGGATCATGGGTATGGATCCGGTGGCCGATCGCCGCAAGGTTCGGCCTGCTCTGGGAATCATGCTGCAGAAGGGCGGACTGCCTCAGGATCTGACCACCGCCGAGAGTCTTCGGATGTGGGCGGGCACCTGCAGCCATCCACTGCCGGTGGCGGAGGTACTCGGTCGCGTGGACCTGGCCGACCGTGCCGATACGCGGGTCAAATTCCTGTCCGGCGGCGAGCAGCGCAGGCTGGACCTGGCATGCGCGATCATCAGCCGTCCGCGCGTCTTGTTCCTGGACGAGCCGACCACCGGTCTCGATCCCGAAAGTCGCCGCAACACATGGCGGTTGATCCAGGAACTGAAGAACTCCGGCGTCACGATCATGTTGACGACGCACTACCTCGACGAGGCCGAGTCACTGTGCGATCGACTCGCGATCATGCACCGCGGCAGAGTCGTTCGGAGCGGCACGGTGGACGAGGTGGTCGCCGACCATCCGGCGAAGATCGAACTGAAGGCCCCTGGAACGGCACTGCCGTCGCTGCCGGGCACATCCATGGACGTCTCGGGAGAGACGGTCTCGATCCAGACGTCCTCGGTTCAGGAGACGTTGACCGATCTGCTGCTGTGGGCTCGGAACAACGGGGTGACCCTGCACGGACTGGACGCCCGCGCGGCATCGCTCGAAACCGTGTTCCTCTCCATCGCAGACGAATTCGACAATTCCCCTATCGACGAACCAGCCGATGACAAGACCGAGGTGATGAGCGCATGAGCACAATGACCGCCCTGTCGCGAGCAGAATTCACACTGCTCGGACGCAACCGAGTACTACTGTTCAACGCGACCGTCATACCTCTCGTGCTACCGGTGGTCATGCTGATCATCAGCAGTCGGGGCGACGACGGATTGACCGACGTGGGCGTGGGAGCGGCACTCGAGTTCTTCGCGCTGTTCCTGCTGGTGTTCATGGTCTACTACAACATGCTCTCGATCTACGCCACACGTCGAGACGAGTTGGTACTCAAGCGACTTCGCACCGGCGAAAGCTCGGACATTCAGATTCTGCTGGGGCCGGCGGTCCCCTCGTTCGTCCTCACCGTCGTACTGGGCTTGATCGTCGGAGCTGTAGTGCTGGCCTTCGGTGGGCCCATTCCCACCAACGTCCTGCTCGTCGCTGTTGCCCTCCTCGGCGGCGCGGCACTGTTCGCCGCACTGGCGTTGATCACGTCTGCCTTCACCCGTAATGCGGAAGCAGCGCAGATCACCAGTCTGCCGGTCATTCTGATCGCCATGGCCGGCTCGGCCATGCTGCGCGACGTTCTCCCGGATTCACTGAGCCGAGTCGTCGAGCTGACTCCCATGGCCGCGGTGTCGGACCTGTTGAATCTGGGCTGGTTCGGTACCACCACCCCCGGCGACGCGTCGGTCGGGTTCGCCGCCACCTTCGGCGAGGCCGCCATGCCGGTGGCGGTGATGCTGGCCTGGATTCTCGGCAGCCTGCTGATCGCCCGCACCCACTTCCGCTGGGAACCGCGGTCCTGATCACACTGTCGTCGTCCGTCTGCAAGGCTGGAGATCATGAAGCTGTACGAGTACCTCAATCCACTGCACGGCTGGAACGACAGCAGTGCAGTGGAGAAGGTACGCGTCTACACCCGCCAATCGTTCCTGCTGATCACCGTCGGTGTCGCTGTCGGCGCGATGCTGACGACGCTTCAGTACGACGACTATCGATCGACGGTGGCGGCAGCGGTGTGTGCCGCCGCCGCTTTCGTGGTCGTTCAGCGCACCCCGGCACTCGGCGGCGAGTCGACGGCCAACCCTCGAATCCCGTTGGCGATCATGTCCGTCGCCGCTGTGGTGCTGGTTGCCGGAGGGACGACGAGCAACGCGCTCTGGGCCGCCGTACTCGTGACCACCGCGGTCGCGACCCTGATTCGATTGCGCTGGTCTCTCGCGGCAGCCGTGGCCGCCGCCGCGATTGCCGCGGCCGTGGGAACCCCGGCGCTGGAAACGGTAATACTCGGCGTCTTCATCGCTTTCATGGCCTTCACCGTGCAACTGTCGGCGTGGCTGCTGCGCATCGTGACCGAACTCGACGCCACCCGCGACGCAGCCGCAGCTCTCTCCGTCGCAGAGGAGCGCCTGAGGTTCTCGCGCGATCTGCACGACGTCGTCGGGCGCGCACTCTCGGCCATCGCGGTCAAGAGCGAACTTGCCGCGACGCTGGCCCGCAGGGGTGACGACCGCGCCGCGACGCAGATGGACGAGGTGCGCGCGTTGGCGCAGGAATCGATGACCGACGCCCGAAAGCTGGTGCGCGGCTATCGATCGGTGGATGTCGCAGGCGAACTCGACGGTGCCCGCTCGCTCCTGTCGGCGGCCGGGATATCCACCGAGCTCACCGGTG
Source organism: Rhodococcus sp. KRD175 (assembly GCF_017168275.1). NCBI lineage: Bacteria > Bacillati > Actinomycetota > Actinomycetes > Mycobacteriales > Nocardiaceae > Rhodococcus > Rhodococcus sp. KRD175. The sequence continues at coordinate 85,873 of NZ_JABFAQ010000015.1, read as the reverse complement.
AGACCTCGGCACTGTCCGAGCGGGGGGCCGAGGCGGCCGCCTGGGTGGTTCGTGAAGGCGTGACGAACATACTGCGTCACTCCGCGGCCACCTATTGCCGAATCGAACTGACCGACAGCAGTATTCGACTGACCAACGACCACCCCGGTGCGCCGAACGGCCGCAACGACGGCACGGGTCTGAGCGGCCTACGGGAACGCTTGGTCGCGGTCGGAGGGGAACTGCGCACGGAGCAGACAACCGAGAAATTCACCCTCATCGCAGTGTTGCCCACATCGCCCCAGAACCCGAGGACCACACCATGATTCGAGTTCTACTGGCCGACGACGAGAACCTCATTCGATCTGCGCTGGCGACCATGCTCGATCTGGAGGACGACATCGAGATCGTCGGACAGGCCGATTCGGGCGAGAAGGCCCTGACGGTTGCCGCGGCCCTGGCACCCGATGTGGCAGTGCTGGACCTGCAGATGGGCGGGATCGACGGCATCGAGACGGCGCAGAAAATTGCCGAGACACTGCCCACCTGCGCGTCGATCATCGTCACCAGCCACGGTCGGCCGGGCTACCTGAAGAAGGCGCTCGAGGCCGGCGTGCGCGGGTTCCTCCCCAAGACCACCTCGGCCGCCACCCTGGCCGAGGTGGTGCGCACCGTGCACGGCGGCGGGCGGTACGTCGACCCGACGCTCGCCGCGGAAGCCATCGGGGCCGGGGACTCACCGCTCACACCGCGGGAAGCCGATGTGCTCGAGTTCGCCGCCGACGGCGCATCGATCGCGGAGATCGCGCAGCGCGCGCATCTGTCACCCGGGACCACCCGCAACTATCTGTCTGCGGCGGCCGCGAAACTCGGGGCGGCGAACCGGCACGAGGCCTGCGCACTGGCCCGACGCCACGGGTGGATCTGAGGAGCGTCAGACCTTGGCGGCTGCGGCCACCGTGTCGAGGGTGGGCAGCCGGTGACCGTCGGCGGGCGGTACCACGGTGATCCGCAAGTTGTTGTGCCGCAGCAGATACACGGCAGCGAAGAGTCCCGTCGCCAATGAGATGACACCGCCGAACAACAGCGGTGCGCGTGGATCGAGGGCGTCGGCGAGCCAGCCGAGCACCGGGCTGCCCAGCGGAGTTCCGCCCAGGAAGCACAGCATGTAGATGCCCATCACGCGGCCGCGCATGTCGGACGGCACCGACATCTGCAGAATGTTCATCGCCGACGTCGTGAACGTCAGCGTCAATGCGCCGGTGGGCACCAACAGCACTGCCACGAGAACGTAATTGGGCATCAATCCCACGAGTAACTCGAACAGACCGAACGCGATGACCGCACCGATGAAGAGCCGCAATCGAGGGGCGGTGGCGCGCCGGGCCGCCAGGGTCGCTCCCGCGAGCGTGCCGACCGCGAGGGTGGTCGACAGCAACCCGTATGCGTCGGCTCCGCTGCCGAACGTGTTGCGCGCCAGCACCGACAGACTCAGCGGAAAATTGAGACCGAACGTCGAGACCATGAACACCGTCGCCAGCAACACTCGTAGGTCTCCCCGCCCCCAGACGTAGCGAAAGCCCTCCCGTACCTGCCCTTTGGCGCGCGGTGCCGGTTCGACACGGAAGAGTTGACCGACGTTCATCGCCAAGAGGGCACCGAACACCGCGGCGAACGACACCGCGTTGATCAGGAACACCCAGCCGGTACCGACGAGGGTGATGAGCACTCCCGACACCGCAGGCCCGACGATCCGCGCCATGTTGAACGTCATCGAGTTCAACGCGATCGCGTTGGACAGAGTTTCCTTGCCCACCATCTCGATGGTGAACGATTGCCGCACCGGCGCGTCGATGGCAGACGAGCAGCCGAGGATGAAGGCGATGACATAGACGTGCCAGAGCTCGACCATGTTGCCGACATCGAGCACACCCAGCACCAGACCGCAGACTGCGGCGAACACCTGGGTGATCATGAGGAGTTTGCGCTTGTCGTACCGGTCTGCGAGTACTCCGCCCCACACCGACAGAAACAGCGTCGGCCCGAATTGCAGGGCCATGACGATTCCGACGGCAAAGCCGTTGCCGCCGGAGAGCGTCAGCACGAGCCAGTCCTGGGCCACCCGCTGCATCCACGTTCCGACCAGCGAGACGATCTGCCCCGACGCCCACAATCGGTAGTTGCGAGTCTTCAGAGCAGCGAACATCGTCGCGCCGGACGTACGTGAAACTGGAGCCACAGGTCAAATAATAAACCTAGGTAACTACTCGGAGTCGCTGACCAATGCGCTGATGATGCTCACCGCATCTCGCAGCGTCGCGAGCTGCTCGGGTCCGAGGCCTGCCAGCTGTGCGGTCATCCACGCCTCGCGAGCACTCGCCTCGTCCGCGATCAGTTCCTTGCCGGCCGCCGACAACGACACGATCACCTGACGGCCATCGGTGGGATGCGGCGTGCGCTCCACCAGACCCAGCTCGGCCAACGACGCGATCACCCGCGTCATCGACGGGGGTTGAACCCGCTCCCGAGCCGCCAACGCGCCAGGCGTCATGTCGCCCTCCCTACTCAGCGTGGCCAGAGCCGACAGCTGAGTGAGCGACACTTGCGAGTCCACTCGCCTACCTCGAAGGTGGCGAGTCAACCTCACCACCGCAAGCGACAGGTCGCTTGCCAATTCCCGATTGTCTTTCACACTGTTTCCCGACGTCACAGCGCAGAGAATACGCCCTGGTACCGACCCAGCATCAGGTAACCGCATCCGTGATGGGACCGACTGCGAAAAACGCCACGAACAGCAACGCGACGACCCATAACAGGGGATGTACCGTCTTCGCTCGGCCCGAACCGACGGCGAGCACGACCCACGTGATGAAACCGACGCCGATACCGTTCGCGATGGAGTAAGTGAACGGCATCACCAGGATGGTGAGGAAGGCCGGCAGCGCGTAATCGAAGCGCTTGAAGTCGATGTGGAGAACCTGACCGATCATCAGGGCACCCACCACCACCAGCGCCGGAGCAGCCGCCTCGATGGGCACGACAGCCGTGAGCGGGGTGAAGAACATCGCCAGCAGGAACAGCAGGCCGGTGACGACGTTGGCCAGTCCGGTGCGTGCGCCTTCCGCGATTCCCGAGGCCGACTCGACGAACACCGTGTTCGACGATGCGGACGCGCCGCCGCCCGCAATGGCTCCGGCACCTTCGACGACCAACGCCTTGCCGATGTTGGGCAGCGTGCCGTCCTTGTCGAGATTCGCTTCTTTACCCAGACCCGTCATCGTTCCCATCGCGTCGAAGAAGTTCGCGAGGACGAGCGTGAACACCAACAGACTCGCGGCCAGCACACCGATGCGGGTGAACGCACCGAACAGGTCGACGTTGCCCACCAGCGACAGGTCCGGCGACTGTACGAGAACGCTGGGCAGCTGCGGCACGGACAGGTTCCAGCCCTTGGGGTCGACGCCGTTCGACGGCCCCACGTCGGTGACCGCCTCGATGATGGCCGCCAACACCGTCGTGACCACGATGCCGATCAGCAGACCGCCGCGGACCTTGCGCACCACGAGCACACCCATCAGCAACAACCCGAACACGAAGATTACCGTCGGCCACGACGCGATGGACCCGTCGATGCCGAGGCCGACGGGAACCGTCGTGCCTGCGGCGTCGGGGATCCGGCGTACGAAGCCGGAATCGACCAAGCCGATGAACGCGATGAAGGCACCGATGCCTGCGGCGATCGCAGCCTTCAGTTCGGGCGGAATCGCGTTGAACACCGCCGTCCGGAAGCCGGTGACGGCCAACAGAACGATGATGATGCCGTCGATGACGACCAGGCCCATGGCCTCGGGCCAACTGACCTGAGGAGCGATGGTGACGGCCAGGAGAGTGTTGATGCCGAGGCCGGCCGCGATACCGAAGGGGTAGTTGGCGATGATGCCGAACGCGATGCTCATGAAGCCGGCGACCAGTGCCGTCACGGCGGCAACCTGGGCGACGGGCAGGATGTTGCCGAGCACGTCGGTCTTGGCAGCTGCGTCGTCGGCGGAGAAACTACCGAGGATCAGCGGGTTGAGCACGACGATGTAGGCCATCGCCACGAAAGTGACGACACCGCCGCGAACCTCGGAACCCACAGTCGAGCCGCGCTCGGTGATCTTGAAGTAGTTGTCGAGTAATCGCGACGACATAGGCATGAGTGAAAGATAAAGCACACCGCGAGGGTTGGCGAAATATGGTGGCGTAGCGTGAATTCGTGGCCGACGTCCCGCAGATCCCGCCCCGCCTCACCGATCCGGTGCCGGTGTTGACGATCGGCATCCTCGGTTGGATCGTTGCGCTGGTCGTGTTCACCGCCACCGGCGACCGCAGCGACGACGCGGTGGCGACGTGTTGGTCCGGCATCGCGGTCGGCGCTGTCGGGTTCGCTCTGTTCCTGGCGCAGAGAGCCGCGTCACGACGCGGCAGCAGAACCGCCCAACGCGGCCTCGATTGAGATCAGGATCACGTTAGCCCGATCACGAAAACCGTTCTGACGTGGGCAAACTAACCCCTCAGCCGGTTGAGTAACACAGAGTTAACGTGGAGCATAGGTTATGTCAGTTTCGATAACCTTTGATCCACGAAAGCACAGGCCATGAAGTTCGTCGCTCAGTACCGCAACCGCCGCAACCACGTCCGCTCGCTCCGCGCCCTCTACGCACGCGCCAACGCTGTCTCCAGCCCGGCCATGCGTGACGAGCTCCTCGTTATCGCGCAGCGCTCGGATTTCTCGCGCTGATCGCTTTTTCGGCGTAGATCCAACCCAGCCCCCACAGGGCACCGAACACCCAGCCGGCCAGCACGTCCGTCGTCCAGTGCGCACCCAGATAGATCCGAGAGAATCCGATCAGCAGGGCCGCGACCACAGGCAACGTCAGTAGCACCGGCCGATGCAGCCACGGAGTGGACGATCGCAGCATCACCGCGATCGCCACCGTGGCAAGCAACATCGACATCGTCGCGTGGCCGGACGGAAACGAATGGCTCGAAATCTCCACCAGGCGTTCAGGAATCGGTGGACGTTCCCGCGCGAACGCGAACTTCAGCGCATTCATCAGCCCCCACCCGGTGAGCATCGAACCCGCGACCATCCACGCGTCGACAGTCCTCTTGGACGTCAGCAACGCGCCCCACACCCCCGCGGACAACACGAACATCATGAAGGTGTTCCCCACCGTGGTGATGATCCAGAACATCGTCGTGACCCAGCCGACTCGATGCTCGACCATCCACTCCAACACGGCATGGTCAGGCCCCACGAGGTCGCTCCCAACTTTCCACACAATGCACTGTTCCGTCCGCGGTCACCCACCACGGCACAGCACGGTCACCGCTGACAGCCCCCGACAACCGCACCACGAGTTCGCGGTGCACCACCACCGAACCTGTCGGCAGCGGTAGACCCAGCACCGCACAGGCCAGCACGGCCCCGGGCTCTCGATCCCACGAGCTGACGCGTCCGACTCCGCGAACCTCGCCGGTGATGGCCTCCGACGCCCGCCTGATGTCGAGGACATCGGCCAACGCGGCTGCCGTGGTCATGTCCGAGAGCACCGCCACCTCCGGTGGCACGACCGGTGCCAGCCATGGCGCATCGACGACCAACCCGTCCGACGCATCGGCCACGGTGCCGCCGAGAGTGCGCACGCGATCCGGTGGATCGAGATCCGCCACGTCGATGCGTCGATCCAGGACGGCACTGGCGATCAGCGTGTGCGTGCGCGCGATCACCGCCGCCGTCGGATGTCGCTGCGGGTCCTCGAGTGCACGCAACAACACCCGCGCGCTCTCGACGCTCTCACACGTCGACGCGGCGAGCACCGCGTGCAGTTCGTCGGCGCGCGGATGATCGAACGGATCGAGCAGACCGGCGAACGTCTCGTCCGACGGCGCCCGGAACGTGGTCGGCGAGCGGTTGTCGATCAGCGCATGACGTCGCAGCCACCATGCCGTGTAGCCGTCCCGGTCGGTCATGGCTGCACGGGTACTCGGTTCGTCGAGCAGAATCGTCAGAGCTTCGGCCCAGGCATCCGACCGGACCAGGTCGAGATCACGAACCGCAACAAGGGTTTCCGGCTCCGTGGCCAGACTCGACCACCAGGCGGGCTCGTCGTCCAGGTCGTGATCCGGCCCCGTCGGACACTCGTCGCGCACCACCGAGAACCCCCAGCCGACGCCCACCGCGCGCAGGGCCCGCTCACCGAACCTGGCCACCGAGGCCGCCGACAGAACACCGAACGGCGAATCCCGAACCAACAGCCTCGCCAACGGTGCACCGGGCAGCAACAGTTCGTCCGCACTGCGCAATTCGCCCTCGTCGTCTTCGAGTGGCAGACTCCCGAGCCACCCCGGAAG
>NZ_JABFAQ010000015.1:32707-79398 GCF_017168275.1 Rhodococcus sp. KRD175 | reverse complement strand
GCCGACACCAGGCTATCCACCTCGTCGCCGTCCCAATCGAGATCGTCGAGGGCCGCTTCGAGGGCGGGATCCGACAACAGCTCGGCCGCAGTGGCCTCCCGCGCACCCAGCCGAATCAACAACGGACTCACCGCATCCGGATGCACCAGGCGTACCCACGTGACCTCGGCCGACGCGTCCGACCCGACGACGGTAGTCCGTGGACCGGTGACCGTACGACCGTCCGCAAGCGGAACCGGCAGCGCAGCAAGTTCTTCCGCTGCCAACCCGTCGACGACGAGCGGAGTCAACGCGTCGTACAGCCGCCGCCACCAGGCCGGCTCACGGGCCTGCCCGCCGAGCATCTCGGCCAACCGCGCCAACCCGATGCGGTGCACTCCCACCGCCGACAACGCCGACGCGTGCCGCGCGCCCGACAGAGCGGCGTCCACCAGATTCGGGACCACATCGAGCAACACCGCGGCGAGTTCCTCGGTGGCATCGGCAAGAACATGCGCACGTTCTGGTACGAGATCGGGTCCGTCGGCAGCGGGAAGCCATGGTGCGGTGGACAATCGGCGGAAGATCAGCTCACGTAGCGCACCGTCGATCGCACTGCGCGCGAACCCGACCTCGGGTACGAACGACACTCGCGCGGACGCAGGCAACGACGCCACGAAATCGGGATAACCGTGGGCCACCTCGGCGACAGAGACGCCGGGCAACACCCGTCGACGATCCGGCTGCATGGGTACATCGGCAACGACCAACGCGGGCAACGACAACAGCTCGTCCGACCGCGTCGGGGCCCGCAACACATCCGGCGCTGCGGGAACGGGTAGACCGTCGACCATCGGAACGATCCACCGCGCAGCCGAGGTGGTGTACTGCAGCCACGTTCGCGAACCGATGGCGATCTCGACGCGTGCATCGTCGAGTTCCGTTCTCACACAGTCGACGACGACGCCATCGATCTCGATGGAATCCAACGCGTCGAGCTCGAGCAACAATTCGACGGCCTCGTCGAGGAACCCCCCGGCAAAGGATTCCGCTTGCACATCGGGTCGCGGCGTCAACACGATCTCGGTATCGAACCCGGCAGCGGGAGGTGTGGAAGTAGGCCACGCCAACCGAAGCACCGGCACACCCGACTCCGGCACTGTCATGTCCCGCTCGCGCAACGCGCTCAGAGTGCGCTCGGCACTGAAGATCACCCCGCCACCGCGCGAGCGGACCTCGATCTCGTCGGACGCCGATCGCACCGCGGTGAAGCCGACCCCGAACTGTCCGACACCCGGATCGGCCGCAGCTTTCGCCGACGCCCGCAGCGCGGTGAGAGCGTGCACACCCGACACGTCCAGTGCGGCACCGGTGTTGGCGACATGCAGTGCACCCGCCTCGTCGGTCCACACCGAGAGCCGACCCGGGACGCCGGCTCGCTGCGCAGCATCAGCCGCGTTCTGTGCCAACTCGGTCAACAAACGATCGCGGTATCCCCCGCGCACCAGATCTGCCTCGGATGCCGAATCTTCCCGCAGCCGCGTGGGCGAGGAACCCCAGGACGCGAGAATCGACTCGCGAAGCGACCCGGTACCGAAAGGATCGATCAGCTCGGCGATGCCGAATCCTCCTGCTGCACAACATCGTCGACACTGGAATCGGCGACGAGATCGACACCGGCATCGGCATCGACTGCGGGAGACGCGTCGTCAGTAGAAGAGGCGTCGCCAGTGGAAGGGGCTGCATCAATGGAAGGCGCTGCGTCAGCTTCATCGTTCCCGGTCTCGACCACCTCGGGCTCTGCCGGTGCGGAGTCTGCCGATTCAGGTGCTGCCGCGTCGGGCTGGGGTGCCTTGGACTCCGCCACCGCTACCGTCTCGGCCGACGAGACGATCGCTTCCGAATCATCTTCTGCAACAGCGTCGTTCGCGGTAGGCTCGTTCGACTGTGCGGCACCGGTCGGCGACGGAGTGACGTCGAGTGCTGCGTCGTCGTACGGCTCGAACTGCGGCGAGCCCGCTCCGGTGGGCAGCTCGGTATCGGAGTGCGCGCCGCAACCGTATTCGACGTGCACCACATGACCGTCGGCGGCGAACTCGTTGCCACACACTCCGAACGCTGCGGAGAGCGATCCCGCGAGGGGTAGGTAGAAACCGCAGAGTCCACACGTGGACGGCGCGGCCTTGGCCATCTCGCTGTCCGGGCCGAAGTCGCCGTCGTGCCATCGTTCGGCGGCATCGAGCCGTCCCTCGAGGCTGGTGACCTGAGTGCGGCCGAGCCCGATCTCGCCGGCCACCTCGTCGATGGCGGGGTCACCGGACGCGACGTATCCCGGCACCAGCCGCGGGTCGTCTCGACGTGGAGAGAGCAGATCGCCCGGCCCGAGATCACCGGGTCGGATGCGCTCGTCCCAGGGCACCCAGGACGGTGCCACGAGAGCATCGGGACCGGGTAGCAGCACGAGTTCGCTGACGGTGGCGTGATCGGCGTCGTCGGGAGCAGCGACGACAACGGCCCACTGCCATCCGCGATAGCCGTCCAGATCGCTGGCGAAGCGGTGGGTGGCAGCACTGTCGTCCTCCACGGTCACGCCGAGGTACTCGCCGACACCGCCCTCTCCCAGCTCGAGCAGAGCCTGCCGCGCGAGATCCACGGCATCGGCCAAGACGGGGCGGATGGATCCGAGCTCTGGAGAAGATACGACACTCACACATTCAGTTTGCCGCATCAACTCGGTGACGCCCAGTTCGGGCTGCCATCATGGATGCAATGACCGTCCGCGCTCGCACCTTCGCTGCACTCGTGACGTCCCTGTTGACCGTCACCGCCTGCTCGTCGACGTCGGGTCCAGGCGACTCGGCCCCCATCACGTCGGACTCGGTACCCACGCTGGGCGCCGAGGTTCTGCGTTCCTACGATCGCGCCGACGACGCCTTCACTCAGGGGTTCGAGATCGACGGTGATGTGCTCTACGAGGGCACCGGGCTGGAGGGCTCCTCCTTCGTCCGCCGCACGTCGCTCGAGAACATGACCGAGCTGGGGCGGGTCGATCTGCCGTCCGACCTGTTCGGCGAGGGCATCACCGTCGACGGCGACACCCTGTGGCAGATCACCTGGCAAGACGGAGTCGCCATTGCCCGCGACCGAGACACCCTGGCCGAACAGCGCCGAGTGGACTACGACGGCGAAGGATGGGGGCTGTGCACGCAGGGTGAAGGAACCCCGGACGACCGACTGGTCATGAGCGACGGCACGTCCACCCTGACCTTCCGTGACCCCACATCCTTCGACGCCGTGAACACCGTCGACGTCACACTCGACGGCAATCCGGTGGAACGGCTCAACGAACTCGAATGCGCCGAGGACGGCTCGATCTACGCCAACGTCTGGCAGACCTTCGACATCATGCGCATCGACCCCACCACCGGCCGCGTCACCGCCGTCGTCGACGGCAAGCCGATGTGGGATTCGATGTCGGCCACCGAGCGAAACGGAGCCGACGTCTTCAACGGCATCGCCCAGATCCCCGGGACCGACAGATTCCTCGTGACCGGCAAATTCTGGCCCAAGATCTTCGAGGTGCGATTCACCGATCCCGCGGCCGTAGGACAGAATTGATCACGTGACCGATCCGCGACTCCCCCACCCCACGCCAGGTGCGGAAAGCTCGGGCGCTGGCACCGAAATAGGTCACTCCGCAGGCTCCGCTCCTGGCAACGAAACCGGTCACTCCACTGCTGACGAACAGAGCTCGGAGCATCCCGGTTTCGTCAACTATCCACCGGCCGACCCCCGTGCTGTCCAATCCGGTGCCGGCGGCCACGTTCCGAGCCGCCGCCAACCGTTGCCGCCGCTGCACCCGGCGCGCACGCAGCAGATCACTGCCGCGCGCGGCCGAACCGGCGGCCGTAAGCCACCACCGATGCCCAAGAAGCTCACCGTCACCCGCGTCGCGGCGATGCGTGGGCGCGAGCTGACCGGCAAAGGAATCGCGTCGTTCCAGCGGGCTGCGAAAGCCGATGGGGCGGACAAGTCCGGGCTGACCGCGCTGACCTACGCGACGATGGCGAACTTCGCATCGGACGCTGCCCTGGCGATTGCACTGGCCAACACGCTGTTCTTCTCCGCGGCGACCGGTGAGGACAAGACGAAGGTTGCGCTGTACCTGGTGATCACCATCGCTCCGTTCGCGCTGATCGCGCCGCTGATCGGCCCGTTGCTCGACCGGTTGCAGCACGGCCGACGCATCGCGCTGGCCACCTCGTTCGGCCTGCGTACCGTGCTGGCGGTGGTGTTGGTGTTCAACTTCGACAGTTGGGTGCTCTATCCAGCGGCGCTGGGCATGCTCGTCCTGAGCAAATCGTTTGCGGTACTCAAGAGTGCGGTGACGCCGCGGGTACTGCCACCGGAGATCGACCTCGTCCGCGTCAACTCGAGGCTCACCGTCTTCGGACTGCTCGGGGGCACCATCGCCGCAGGCGCTGTCGCCGGCGGTATCGCCTTCGTCGCCGATTCGCCCGGCGCACTGTGGTTCGTCGCCGCGATCACCGTGCTCGGCGCATACCTGAGCATGCGCATCCCGTCCTGGGTGGAAGTGACCGAGGGCGAAGTTCCGGCCACCCTCGGCTACCACGCCGACCAGCATCACAGCAGCGATTACCCCGGCAGCGGTGCCCCGACCGAGAAGCTGAAGCGCACCCCACCGCCTGCCACCGCCGCCAAGAACCGCAGGCAGCCACTGGGCCGTGCGGTGATCGTCGGACTCTGGGGCAACGGCACGATCAGAATTCTTACCGGCTTCCTCACGCTGTACATCGCGTTCGTCGCAAAATCCCGCACCGAACACGAGCCGCTGCAGCAGGCCGCAATGCTCGGACTGGTCGGAGCCGCCGCCGGTCTCGGCAACTTCGCCGGCAACGCACTCGGTGCCAGGATCAAGCTCGGCCGACCATCGGTGGTCGTCCTGCGGTGCACGGTCGCGGTGACGGTCGTCGCCGTCGTCGCAGCTGTCACGGACAGTTTGCTCACCGCCGCCGTGGCCGCCCTGGTCGCGTCGAGCGCGAGCGCACTGGCCAAGGTCTCGCTCGACGCGTCTCTGCAGTCCGACCTGCCTCCGGAGTCCATTGCATCCGGGTTCGGCCGCTCGGAAACCGTCATGCAGCTGTGCTGGGTTCTCGGCGGAACGCTCGGGGTGTTGCTTCCCACCGAGTACTGGCTCGGTTTCACGGTCGTGTCGGTGTTGCTTACGATCGGCCTCGTGCAGACCTTCCTGACCTACCGCGGTCGATCATTGCTACCCGGGTTCGGTGGCAACCGGCCCGACCATGTCGAACAAGAAGTATCCGACAGCTCCTACGGCGAAAACGTGACCAAGTGAACCTGGCTCCCCGCACCAAGAAGATCGCGTCGCTGATCGCCGCCGGCCTGTTCGTGATCGCGGTCGCGTTCGTCGGGGTACTCGCCGTCCTGATCGGCAATGCCCCCGACAAGGAACCGGTCGTCACGGCGTACTCCAACGGTCGAGCCGTACAAGTCGAGCCCTACCTGTACTGCGCCGTGAGCGACCCGCTGTGCACCAACGTCGGCGAGACCGCCGAGATCCAGGTGGGATCTGCCCCGACGGTGCAGTTGTCGATGCCCGAGGCCGTCTACTCCGCGCCGTGGGAACTGGCATTGGTCTACGGCGACGACACCGGGGCGGTCGTCGAGAGCAGCCAGTTCAATCAGCCGGGAACCCGGCTGAGCGTCACCGTCCCGACGACGGACGACGGCGGCCGAACCCTGCTCGGAATCGAGGTTCGGCTACCCACGGGAATCATCGACACCGACACCAATACCGAGAGCTTCGTCAGCCACGCGATCTGGTCCATCGGCACGCGTCCGTAACGATCAGCTGTCGAGCTCGCGAGCGACGGCGCGGACCACCTCGGAGATGCGCTGAGCGATCTTGCGGTCCGGGTACTTGCCCTTGCGGAGTTCCGGCTGCACCGTCGCTTCGAGCAGCGTGATCATGTCCTCGACCATGCCGTGCAGTTCGTCGGGTGTGTGCTTGCGCTCGACGGGCTCGCGGCGGGTGCTGCCGCTGTTCTGGCGAATCGACGGGGCAGGCTCAAGAACCTTCAGGCTCAGTGCCTGCGGGCCACGACGGCCCGCGGCCATGCCGAATTCGACGCGCTGGCCGGCTTTGAGGCCGTCGACGCCTTCGGGCAGCGCTGACGAACGCACATACACGTCCTCGCCTTCCTCCTGCGAGAGGAATCCGAATCCCTTGTCGACGTCGTACCACTTCACCTTGCCGGTCGGCACTGAGCTCACCCGTTCATCTGTTGCTGTCGTTGGTTTCGTATCCGCACGCCCGATGTCGGGACCCTGCGGTGTGCACAAGTTTCGCGCCCCACGAAAACGCAGGACGCGAATACGCCAGTCTAGCGCGCAGGCCCCGAATAGGGCATTCCGGTTTTTCGCACGACGCACCGCCGCGCACTACCGTGGTGGTGTGGACTCATCTACTCGCAAGCGAAGTACTGCACTGCTGCGCATCGCGCTGGTGCTGTTCGCGATCGGCCTCGTTGCCATCGTCGCGATCCTGTTCTTCCCGGTCTTCTCCGACGCCAAGCCGCCGCTGGGCCTGTACCTGACGGCGATGTTCTCGGCACCCGCCGGATTCGTGCTCGCTCTGGTGTACGCGCTGCTCTCCGGCCGACGGGCGCGATAGATCATGCGACTGCTCCTGAACGTCATCTGGCTCGTGTTCGGTGGACTGTGGCTCGCACTCGGCTACTTCTTCGCGGGACTCCTGCTGTGCATCCTGATCGTGACCATTCCGTTCGGGATCGCGTCGTTCCGCATCGGCGTCTACGCCCTGTGGCCGTTCGGGTCGACGATCGTCGACAAGCCCGGCGCGGGTTCGGGTGCCCTCGTGGGCAACGTGCTCTGGCTCGTCCTCGCCGGGTGGTGGCTGGCGCTGACACACGTCGTCACGGCGATCGCGATGGCCATCACGATCATCGGTATTCCGCTCGCGATCGCGAACCTCAAGTTGATTCCGGTCTCGCTCATGCCGCTGGGGAAAGACATCGTTGCGGTTCGGTGACCTTTCGAGGCCCCCTCGCGTGATGTGACTTCCGTCACATCACGCTTCGGTAACAGACCGGCAACAGCACGGGGTCGATCACCGAGAACAGCCACTAGCTGGGCCTATTCGAGCGACCGGAATCAGACCGTCGGGACGGTCGCGGACACACGAAAAAATCGACAGTTACCAAATAGTGACGTAACCCGGGAATTTCAGTACGGTCAGCAGCGGCCGGAAAGTTCGGCCGAATTCCGGCCCGCAGCGCCAAACCTCGTCCCGCGGGAACCGGAACAACCCTCGACGATCACCCAGGGGACGAGGACGGGGGACCCACGTCCTCCACGGACAACCGGGAACTTGTAGCGACTCACGAAGCCGCACCGAGTTCCCTTGGGGTGAAGCCCAATTGCTCATCCGATATGGAAAAGCAAGAAGGCCGGGCTACCTCTCAGCCCGAACCCGACAGCTGACCTCGCAGGCGCGTGTGGAGAGGATTTCAACTCGTATGAGCGGACGTCATCGCAAGCCGAGCACCACTGGCAAGACCGTCGCAAAGGTCGCCGTCACCGGTGCCATCATGGGCACCGCGGGCATCGCCTTCACCGGTACCGCCAACGCGGCACCGGATTCCGACTGGGATCGCCTTGCGCAGTGTGAAGCAGGCGGCAACTGGGGCATCAACACCGGCAACGGCTTCCAGGGCGGATTGCAGTTCTCCCCCAGCACCTGGAACGCACACGGTGGACAGCAGTACGCGGCAACGGCCAACCAGGCCAGCCGTGAAGAGCAGATCGCAGTCGCCGAGAAGGTCCTCGACTCGCAGGGCTGGGGCGCATGGCCCTCCTGCTCCTCGAGCCTCGGTCTGAGCAGCGCACCCACCGAGCGCAGCGTTCCGGCCACTCCCAAGGCACCGGAAGTTCCCGCCCTCCCCGATCTGACGTCGATCCCGTCGATCGATGCGTCGGCCGAGGTCGTCAACGGCATCGTCACCGCCGTCCAGAACATCACCAACGATCCCCAGATCGCGTCGTTCGTCCAGAACGCCGCTCAGGGCATCCAGCTCGATCCGCAGGTCGTCAGCTTCTACCAGGCGAACAAGGCGTTCCTGCCCCAGTAGCAAGAACCGCCGCTATACGAGAAAAGCCCCCGACATCGCGAAGATGTCGGGGGCTTTCTCGTGTTCGGGCGCCGTTGTCAGCGATTGACGACGGTCACCGGATGGGCGTAGGGCAGGTCTTCGACGGGCAGCGGGAACTCGGTGTCCTCACCGAAGGGCGACAAGCCACCCGATCGAGCGGACGAGAGTTCGGTCACCGCGTGGTCACCGCGAGCGGTTTCCGGCCAGCCTGGATCGACATAGGGCTTCTTCGACTTGTTCACCATGGGCCCATTTTGACACCTGCCCTGCGGCGAGCACCAGCCCAGGTCTCTAATCTGATAGACGATGACCGACACGACTGCGCCCCGACACACCGACATGCCTCCCGATCTGCCTCAGTGGATCGCAGCTCGCACAGACGCGGAGCTGATCAAGGCCATGTCGTTGCGTCCGGATCTGACTGCGCCGCCGCCCGCCTCGCTGGCAGTGCTGGCCGGCCGGGCAGAGCAACGCCGGTCGATCCTGCACACTGCGGACACCCTCGACACCCTGGCCCTGACCGTGCTCGAGATCCTGGCCATCGAAGAGGCCTACGAGCGTCCGGTCACCAGGGCCACGCTGCTGTCCGTCATCGCCAAGCGCGCCCCGGCCAAAGCCGTGGACAGAGCGCTGTCCCAACTGCGCGAACGCTTTCTCGTCTGGGGCGACGCCGCTGGGTTCCGGATCAGCGCAACCGCTGCGGACGCCGTGCCGTGGCGCATCGGCCGCGCTCTCGACCCGGTGGACACCCTCACCGAAACCCACATCACCACAGCGCTGGCCGCACTCGAAGACGGCGAACGCAATCTTCTCGACACCCTGGCCAGGTCTTCGCCCACCGGCCGTACCCGAGACGCCGCGCCGGGCACCCCACCCGATCGGCCCGTGCAGAAACTGCTCGCCGCAGGCCTGCTGATCTGGTTGGACGAGCAAACCGTCGAACTCCCCGTCCAGGTCGGTCAGATATTGCGCGGCGAGCCCATGACGGATCCCCGCTCACTCGCCGAGCCGAAGCTGACGACCACTGCACATGCGCTCGCCGACGTCGACGCTGCTGCGGCGGGCGAGGCACTGGAGCTCGGGCGGCACTGTGTGGCCATCATCGAGGCGCTGTCCGCGTCGCCGGCTCCCGCCCTCAAGGCCGGCGGGCTCGGAGTGCGCGAGCTGCGCAAGATCACCAAGGCCACCGGACTCGACGACGACCGCGTGAGCATCCTCGTCGAACTGCTCGCCGCCGCCCATCTGATCTCCAGCGGAACCCCGGACCCTGTCCCCTCTGCCGACACCGGCGACGACTACTGGGCACCGACGCCCGCCGTCGACGCGTGGCTCGCCGCGGCCCCGGCCGCCCGGTGGCACACCCTCGCCTCCGCCTGGCTCGAGACGCCGCGAGCCCCGTGGGTGATCGGCATGCGTGACCCCAACGACAAGCCCATCGCCGCGTTGTCCGACGAAGTCCGCTCGCCTGCCGCGCCCCGCGACCGTCGCATGATCCTGGAGCTGCTCGCCGAGCTCGGCAGTGGACACGCCGCGACGCCCACCGACCTCACCCGCACACTGACGTGGCGTCGACCCCGGTGGTCCGGACGGTTCGGCGTGACACCCGTCGGGCACGTGATCGCCGAGGCGACCGCGTTGGGAGTGGTCGCGCGCGGCGCGATGTCGACGCCGGGACGCTCGCTGCTGCACGACGGTAATGCCGAGGCCGACATGCGCGCGGCACTCCCCGAGCCGATCGACTACGTGTTGGTGCAGGCCGACCTGACGCTGGTGGCACCGGGACCGCTCGAACCGGATCTGCAGGATCGGATCGCGCTCGTCGCCGACGTCGAGTCGGCGGGTGCCGCGACGATGTATCGCATCAGCGACACGAGCCTGCGCCGGGCCCTCGACGTGGGCCTGACGGCCTCGGAGTTGCATTCGTTGTTCGCGACCCATTCCCGCACTCCGGTTCCGCAGGCCCTGACGTATCTGATCGACGACGTGGCCAGGCGTCACGGCCGGCTACGCGCCGGCGTGGCCGCGTCGTTCGTCCGGTGCGAGGACCCGGCGTTGCTCGCCGAGGTGATGGCCTCTCCGGCCGCCGAGTCGCTGGCCCTGCGCGCCCTTGCCCCGACCGTCGCGATCTCCCAGGCACCGCTGGCCGAGGTGCTGTCGGTACTCGCCGGGGCCGGATTCGCGCCCGCGGGTGAAGACTCGTCCGGCACCATCGTCGATCTTCGAGCCCGCGGCTCCCGGGTGTCGGCGCGGCGGCCGCGCCAGACCTTCCGTACCCCGGCCGTTCCCACCGACGAGCAGCTCGGGTCGTTGGTACGCGGAATGCGAGCCGCCGACCGCGCTGCGGGCAACGGCGGTGCGGTGGTGCGCGCCGACGGATCTCGCGCGAGCAGCACCGCGACGATGACGCTGCTGCAGACAGCAGCGAAGGTCAAGCGCAGCGTCAGCATCGGGTACGTCGACGCACAGGGCGTCGCGACCCACCGCATCGTCGATCCGATCAGCATCGGTGGCGGTCAACTCGACGCATTCGACCCCGCCACCGGGGGCGTGCGGCGGTTCACTCTGCACCGCATCACCTCCGTCGCCTTGGTGGACTGAGTCACTGCTCACGTGCACGCGGGCCCCTACCTGTGGACAATGGAGAAGTTGCGCTCTTTCGGGCGCAGCAGAAGTCTCTAGGAGGAACCGTGACCGACGGCCCGCTGATCGTCCAGTCCGACAAAACGCTGTTGCTCGAGGTCGATCACGAACTCGCGGGCGCAGCGCGGGCGGCGATCGCACCGTTCGCCGAGCTCGAACGTGCGCCCGAGCACGTGCACACCTACCGCATCACCCCGCTGGCGCTGTGGAACGCGCGCGCTGCCGGTCACGATGCCGAGCAGGTGGTCGACGCGTTGGTCAACTTCTCGCGCTATGCGGTACCGCAGCCGTTGCTGGTCGACATCGTCGACACGATGGCCCGATACGGCCGGTTGCAGTTGGTCAAGAGCCCGGTCCACGGTCTAGTGCTGATCAGCCTGGACCGCGCCGTGCTCACCGAAGTGATGCGGCACAAGAAGATTGCGCCCATGCTCGGCGCGATGGTGGACGAGGACACGGTCATCGTGCATCCGAGCGAACGCGGCCACGTGAAGCAGATGTTGCTCAAGATCGGCTGGCCCGCCGAGGACCTCGCCGGCTACGTCGACGGCGAAGCGCACCCGATCGAGCTCGATACCGAGGGTGGCAAGTGGACGCTGCGCGACTACCAGGAGATGGCCGCGGATTCGTTCTGGGCCGGCGGCTCCGGCGTCGTCGTGCTGCCGTGTGGTGCGGGTAAGACCATGGTCGGTGCGGCGGCGATGGCCAGAGCCAAGGCCACCACGCTGATCCTGGTCACCAACACCGTCGCCGGCAGGCAGTGGAAGCGCGAGCTCATCGCTCGCACGTCGCTCACCGAGGAGGAAATCGGCGAGTATTCGGGCGAGCGCAAAGAGATCCGCCCTGTGACAATCGCCACGTACCAGGTCATCACCCGTCGAACCAAGGGTGAGTACAAGCACCTGGAGCTGTTCGATTCCCGCGACTGGGGATTGGTGATCTACGACGAGGTACACCTGCTTCCCGCACCGGTGTTCCGCATGACAGCCGACCTGCAGTCACGGCGTCGACTCGGCTTGACGGCCACGCTCGTCCGCGAGGACGGACGCGAGGGCGACGTCTTCTCGCTGATCGGCCCGAAGCGCTACGACGCGCCCTGGAAGGACATCGAGGCGCAGGGGTGGATCGCACCGGCCGAGTGCATCGAGGTGCGCGTCACCCTCACCGACGCCGAGCGCATGTCGTACGCGGTCGCCGAACCCGAGGAGCGCTACAAGCTCTGCTCGACCGCGCACACCAAGATCGCCGTCGTGAAGTCCATTCTGGCGAAACACCAAGACGCTCCGACGTTGGTGATCGGCGCGTACCTCGATCAGCTGAACGAACTCGGTGAAGCCCTGAACGCGCCGGTGATCCAGGGCTCGACCAAGAACAAGGAACGCGAGGTGCTGTTCGACGCCTTCCGCAAGGGTGAGATCCAGACTCTGGTGGTGAGCAAGGTGGCGAACTTCTCGATCGACCTTCCCGAAGCGTCGGTGGCAGTCCAGGTTTCGGGAACGTTCGGCTCCCGGCAGGAAGAAGCCCAGCGACTGGGCCGATTGCTTCGGCCGAAACACGACGGTGGTCAGGCGCACTTCTACTCGGTGGTCTCGCGCGATACCCTCGACGCCGAATACGCCGCGCACCGGCAGCGGTTCCTCGCCGAACAGGGGTACGCGTACCGCATCACCGACGCCGACGACCTGCTCGGCCCGGCAATCTGACGCTTCGTGTCGGGATCGGCGGCATGCTAGGAATAGCAGTGTGCGCCGATTCGAGTTCCCCGTAGACGTAGCCCACGCGAAGTCGGTCAACGAGACGTTCACCGAACTTCGCCGGCTGCGGATGTCCGCGGCGCTCACGGCAGCGGTCCTGCTGGCACTGGGGATCTGGTTCTTCTGGATCGCGACGCCGTGGTCGTACATCCTCGGCGGCGTGTTCTGCATCGGGGCGGCGACGTCCCTGTGGGTCATGGTGTGGGCACCGAAGAAGATGGGGTCCATCGAATCGCTCTACACCCGGGGCGATCTGGTTCCGGCGGTGGTGGCCGAGACGATGCCGAGCGGCGCGACGTTGCTGTCGCTGGTCGATGTCGCGAAACCAGGAGTCAACGAGCCGCACTACGTCCTGATCACGCGCGTCGTCCGTGCGCTGCCCGGCCACGCCGTCGAACGCGGTGCCGAGGTGCCTGCGGTGTCGGTGCTCGCCGATCGCGGCCGTAACACCGGTGGACGCACCTGGCAGCTGGTGTCGGCGATGCCGATCGCCTGGGGCACCACCGACGCGGCTGTCCTGGCGCGCGCCGCCGCCGAGATCACCGAGGGCGAATGGGCACTGCTGCACGCCAACATCGGTCTGTCGGAGAAGGTACGCAAGGCCAAGAACCAGCAGCTGCTCGTGGACCCCGCCGATCTACCCGAGGACCTGACGCGGCCTACCGAAGAGCCGGGAGTGGAGCCTGCGGAACGACCTACCGAAGAGCCGGGATGACCTCGCGCTCGAAGAGTTCGATGCCGGAGCGGTCGTAGGCGGCTTCCGGGAAGTAGAAGATTCCGTACGTCATGCCCTGCTGCTGCAGTTCGGTGAGGTTCTCGACGATCTGCTCGGGTGTTCCGACGGCGGGCATTCCGCGGTATGCGCCCAATGCCTCGTGTGCCTTCTCGGCTCCGACGTGTTCGGTCAGTCGAGCCTCGAGAGCGCGTAGCCGCTCCTGCACCTCGGCCTCCGTGGAGCCGATGGCCACGTTGTAGTTGGCCGAGCGGACGATGGCGTCGAAGTCCGTGCCGACGGTTGCGCAATGATCGCGCAGCAGAGCCGATTTGGCGGCGAAACCGGTAGGGGTTCCATCGAAGTTGGTGTAGTTCGCGTATTTCGCTGCGATCTTCAGTGTCACTTTTTCACCGCCACCGGCGATCCACAGTGGGATGCCGCCCTCCTGCAGGGGCAGTGGGCGCACCACTGCACCGTCGATCTCGTAGTGCTTGCCGTCGAGATACACCTCGCCGGTGGTCCACGCTTGTTTGAAGATCTGTACGCCCTCGTCGAGGCGGCCCAATCGTTCACCGGCAGAGGGAAATCCGTAGCCGTAGGCGCGGAACTCGTGCTCGTGCCAACCGCCGCCGATACCCATCTCGACCCGACCGCCGGAGATGATGTCCACTGTCGCAGCAACTTTGGCCAGGTAGGCGGGGTTGCGGTAGGACATCGCCGTGCACATCTGACCCAGTCGGATACGCGAGGTCGACGCGGCGAGTGCGGACATCAGCGACCAGGCCTCGTGCGTCGCCTCGTCCGTCGCGACGGGAACGGTGTGGAAGTGGTCGTAGACCCACAGTGATTCCCACGGTCCGGCTTCGGCGGCAACGGCATGCTCGCGCAGCACACTCCACTGCTGGGCCGGATCGATCCCGACCAGATCCAGCCGCCAACCCTGAGGCACGAACATTCCGAATCGCATGACAGGCACAGTACAGACGCAGGTCCGACGCTCGCGCCGGCTGTGTGAACTACGCTGCAGGAATGTCCGAGATGTTGCCGTCGCGCACAGTGACCCGGTTGCGCCCGTTCGCATCGACCATTTTCGCCGAGATGACCGCACTCGCGGTGGCGAAGAACGCCGTCAATCTGGGGCAGGGATTCCCGGACACGGACGGACCGTCGGCCATGCTCGAGGCCGCGCGTGACGCCATTGCGAACGGTCTCAACCAGTACTCCCCCGGCCCGGGGATGCCGGTGCTGCGCGCAGCCATCTCCGAAGACCGGCTCGCCCGGTTCGGACTTCGGTACGACCCCGATTCGCAGATTCTCGTGACCGTGGGTGCCACCGAGGCCATCTCGGCGACGCTGCTCGGCTTGATCGAGGCGGGCGACGACGTGCTGTTGATCGAGCCGTTCTACGACTCCTATGCGGCCGCTGTGGCGTTGGCCGGAGCCACTCGCACGGCCGTACCCCTGGTCACCGACGGCAACGGATGGACCGTCGACACCGACGCCCTCGAACGCGCCGTAGGGCCGCGAACGCGCATGCTGATCGTCAACTCGCCGCACAATCCCACCGGCACCGTGTTCGATCGCGAGACGATGATCCGTATCTCCGAGATCGCGATCGCCCACGACCTGCTCGTGCTCACCGACGAGGTGTACGAGCATCTGATCTTCGACGACGGTGTGCTCACCCCGATCGCGACGCTGCCGGGTATGTTCGAGCGAACCGTCACCGTGTCCAGTGCCGCGAAGACGTTCAACGCCACCGGCTGGAAAACCGGGTGGGCGCTCGGACCGACAGAGCTGATCGATGCGGTGCGCGCCGCCAAGCAGTTCATGAGCTTCGTCGGCGGTACCCCGTTCCAGCCCGCCGTCGCGTACGCACTCGGTCACGAGCAGGCGTGGATCGCCGCCATGCGCGACGGTCTGCAGCGCAAGCGAGACACGCTGTCCGCAGCATTGACCGAGGCGGGTGCGGACGTCAAGCACAGTGCCGGAACGTATTTCGTGTGCGCCGATATCGCACCGATCGGCCGCGGTGATGCGTACGAGTTCTGTCGCACCCTGCCCGATCTCGTGGGCGTCGCCGCGGTACCGGTGACTGCCTTCGTCGACGAGCCTGCGCCGTGGAATTCGTTGGTGCGCTTCGCTTTCTGCAAGCAGGACCACGTGCTCGCCGATGCCGCCGAGAGGTTACGGCGATTGTGACTGCGCAACCGACGATTCCGGCGTACTTCGTCAGGCAAGCCGTCGACCTCGCGGCCAACGGCGGAGTGGACCTGACGTACCCGTTGTCGATGGCCGGGATCGGAACCACCATTCTCGACGACCCGGCGGAGCGGCTCACCACCCGACAGGTCACCGCGTTCACCCAGGCCGTCTGGGCGATGACCGGCGACGAACTCTTCGGACTCGCCGCAGTTCCCGTGCGGCGCGGCAGTTTTCGGGTGGTGTGTCAGACGTTGATACACACGGAGAATCTGTGGGCAGCGCTGATTCGAATGTCCGAGACCATGCGCGTGCTCATTCCGGTGAAACCGATGACGCTGGATCGAACCGAGCAGTCGACGGTTCTGACGGTGCACGTCGAAGCCACGACCGACCTCAGCCCCGAAGCGAACGAGCTCGCCGAGCGATTGCTGACCGACTTCCTGTTGATTCTGCTGCATCGGTTCGCGGCGTGGCTGATCGGTAACCGGGTCAAACTCCTGTCGGTTCAGTTGCCCTATGCACTGCCCGGACCCGAGGCCGGGAAGATGTACGACACCATATTCGGAACTCATGTGCAGTTCGGATCCGACCGCGCCGCACTGGAATTCGACACCGCGCTCATGCGCGCCCCGATAGTGCAGACCGAGGCGACACTGGCCGAGTACCTCGCGGAGTCACCCAACCTGCTGTTCTCGTCGAGGGACTACGACAGCACTGCGTCGAGTCAGGTCCGAAGAGCCCTGGAGACCGGATTCAGAGGCGGTACGCCGGCTACCGAAGAGATTGCGGCCATGCTCAACATCAGCCCGCCGCATCTGCGCCGCGTTCTTCGCCAGGAAGGCACTTCCATCAATCAGCTCCGCGAGGAGGTTCTGCGCGACGCGGCCATCTCGGGGTTGAGCCGCGGCGACAGCGTGGACGACATCTCGGCCCGCCTGGGCTTCTCCGAACCGAGCGCATTCCGCCGAGCCTTCAAGCGCTGGACCGGCCAAACTCCCGGCGCGTATCGATAGAGCTCAGCGCGATCAGCTGACGCAGAACTCGTTGCCCTCGAGATCGGTCATGGTGATCCAGGTGCTGGGCCCTTGCTGCCCGCGATGCAGTACCGACGCGCCTCGACCTTCGAGTGCGGTCACCACCGCCTCGCGTCCGTCACCGACACGAACGTCGAGATGGAGTCGGTTCTTCACGGACTTCGATTCGGGTACCGCCTGAAAAAGCACCCGCGGGGTGCCCGGAGATTCCGGATCGGTGATGCCCTGGCCTGCTCGCCACACCAGAACGCCGTCGAACACGGTTGTGTCCTCCTCTCGGGCGTGGCCTGCCGCAACCATCTCGCGAATGAACTCCTCGTTGCTGGGTTCGACCTGCCAGCCGAGAGTCTGTGCCCACCATGCCGCGAGCGCATGCGGGTCGACGCTGTCCACGACGACCTGAAATCGGTAACCCATGCGAGAACGATACCGCCGGGAGCTGGCAATGGGAACACCTGTTCGATACAGTCGAGTCATGTCGCTCGCGATGCAAGGTTCGCTGTTCGGTGACGACGACGGTGGCGTCGGGTCGCTGCAGTCCGTCACCCGCCGCGAGCTGACGCTCGGTGCCTGGGTCGATGTGCGGCCGGGCTGGTTGTCCGACAGCGACCTCTTCGATTCGCTGGTCACCGACGTCGACTGGCGCGCCGAACGCAGGCAGATGTACGACCGCGTGGTCGATGTGCCGCGCCTGGTTCGGTACTACGCCGAGCGGGAGCACTGGCCGCATGCGGCACTGTACGAGGCCCGCGATGCACTGGACGACCACTACCGAAGCGAGCTCGAGGAGTCGTTCGCCACCGCGGGACTGTGTTACTACCGCGACGGGTCCGACAGCGTCGCCTGGCACGGCGACAACATCGGCCGCAGCGCCACCGAGGACACGATGGTGGCGATCGTATCGCTCGGTGCTACAAGACAACTCATGCTCCGTCCCCGCGGCGGCGGGACCTCTCTGAAATTCACCCTCGGTCACGGCGACCTGGTGGTGATGGGCGGGTCCTGTCAACGGACCTGGGAGCATGCAATTCCCAAATCGACCCGCGCGGTCGGCCCACGCATCAGCGTGCAATTTCGACCGCGCGGGGTTCGGTAACGCACGACGCGTCAGCGCGCGGCGTTCGAGGCCCGACGCGTCTCGACGGCCGCCGCGAGAGTGGCCAATTGCGTTGCCGTCGTGTCCCAGTCGAGGCATGCATCGGTGATGGACTGGCCGTACACGAGCTCGTCGCGGTGGCCGATTTCGAGGTCCTGACGCCCTGCGACGAGGAAACTCTCGAGCATCAGCCCGACAATTCCGTGCTCGCCGGCCGCGACCCTGGTGGCCACGTCGGTGACGACGTCCACCTGCTTGTTGTGGTCCTTACGGCTGTTGCCGTGGCTGGCATCGATGACAACTCGCTCCGGCAACCCCGACTTACGCAGGCGGGCAACGGTATCGGCCACGGACTCGGCGTCGTAGTTCGGTCCGTCGACGCCGCCGCGCAGGATGACGTGGCAATCGGGGTTTCCGACGGTCCTGATCAAGGCCGCCTTGCCGTCGAGATCGGTTCCGGGGAAGACGTGGCTCGCCGCGGCGGCGCGGGTTCCGTCCACGGCGACCTGAATGTCACCTTCGGTCGAGTTCTTGATGCCGACCGGCATCGACAAGGCGCTGCACAGCTGCCGGTGCACCTGGCTGGCTGCGGTCCGTGCTCCGATGGCACCGTAGCTGACCAGGTCCGCAATGTACTGCGGGGTGATCGGGTCGAGGAATTCGCAGCCGACGGGAAGGCCGAGCGCCGAGATGTCCAGCAGCAACTGGCGTCCCACTCGAAGACCTTCGTTGATGTCGAAGCTGCCGTCGAGGTGCGGATCGTTGATCAGACCCTTCCAGCCGAGCGTCGTCCGCGGCTTCTCGAAGTAGACCCGCATGACGATGTGCAGTCGATCGCCCAGCTCGGCTGCCGTGGCGGCGAGGCGTCGGGCGTAGTCGAGGGCAGCGTCGGTGTCGTGCACCGAACACGGGCCGACCACGACGATCAGACGGTCGTCACGGCCGTCGAGAATGTCGACGACACCGGAGCGTCCGGTACGAACACTCGCCGAGATCGCGTCGTCCACCGCATGCTCGCGGCGTACGACCGACGGCGCGACCAGCGGACTGATGCTGATCGTGCGCTGATCGTCGAGTGACGGGGTGTCGAGGGAGAGCGTCATGAGAGGGTTTCCTGTTCCCAGGCCGGCTCTGCATGCTCCACGCGCACTTCGAGCCGGTCTGTATCCGGCTCGTGGGGTGGAGGGTCAGCGCATGGCGTCGCTGGCTGACCCACCCGGGGCCGGCCTGCTAAACCAGAAATACGTGCGCTGCATGAAGAGCACCGTAACAGACTCTCCCGTGCTGCATCTATGCTCGTCCCTGCAGTCGGTTCGCCAGGTGGTCATGAGGAGCCCCGAAGTTCACCTCGGCGTCGAGCGGTGCGTGCAGTCACGGCGCATCGCGAGAGGGAACCCGGTGAGAATCCGGGACTGTCCCGCAGCGGTATGCAGGAACGACCGCCGTCATCACGCACTGAAGAAGCCTCTTCGGGAAGCGACGGCCAGTAGGAGTGGGCTCTTCGTCCGCGCGCCTGCAAGTCCGAATACCTGCCCTCTGTGCTGTGCACGCCGTGTGCAGCGGTTCACCGCCTCGTGGAATGGGCGCGTAAGCCTGGTACGGCTGTGGTCAGGGCTCACCGGGATCTGCGCGCCCGTGAAGACGGTGCACCACCCACGTGTAGTCACCCTGGAGATCAACTGTGAACAACGATTTCACCGCCACCGTGCTCGGTTCGGCTCGCATCGGACCCAACCGAGAACTGAAGAAAGCCGTCGAATCCTATTGGGCCGGAAAGCTCGATGCCGAGGCCCTCGAATCGGTCGCGAAGAATCTTCGCGAGAACGACTGGCGCACACTCGCAGCCGGGCTCGATTCCGTTCCCGTGAACACCTTTTCGTACTACGACCAGATGCTCGACACTGCGGCCCTCCTCGGAGCGTTGCCACCGCGAGTCGAGGCGGTCGAAGGCGAACTCGATCGGTACTTCGCCGCGGCCCGCGGCACCGAGACCATCGTCCCGCTCGAAATGACCAAATGGTTCGACACCAATTACCACTACCTCGTGCCCGAGATCTCGCCGGAGACCACGTTCTCCCTGCACCCGAACAAGGTGCTCGGCGAGGTGAACGAGGCTCGCGCACTGGGTATCCCGGCACGTCCGGTGATCATCGGACCGATCACCTTCCTGCTGCTGTCCAAGTCCGTCGGCTCCTCCGATTCGCTGCTGGGACGAGTGGACGAACTGATACCGCTCTACGCCCGTCTGCTCGAACTCCTCGCCGCAGCCGGAGCCGAGTGGGTCCAGATCGACGAACCGGCGCTGGTGCGCGATCTCGACGACGAGACCGTCGCAGCGGCGACCCGATGCTTCCACCAACTCGCAGCCTCGCAGACCCGCCCGGCCATTCTGCTGGCGTCCTACTTCGGCGACCTGGGCGACGCACTGCCCGCAGTGGCGTCCACCGGGATCGATGGCCTGGCCGTCGATCTGACCGTTCCTGGTGTGGCCGAGCAACTTGCAGCTACTCGCGCTACCTCGACGATGCTCGTCGTGGCCGGCGTCGTCGACGGACGCAATGTCTGGCGCACCGATCTCGACGCCGCGCTCGAGACACTGTACGAGGTCGGCAGACATGCGCGCGCAGTGGCGGTGTCGTCGTCGTGCTCGCTGCTCCACGTTCCCTATTCGTTGGACGCCGAACCTCAGCTCGAACCGACACTGCGGTCGTGGCTGGCGTTCGGGAACGAGAAGATCACCGAGGTCTCGGTGCTCGCGCGCGCACTCCAGGGCGGAACAGCCGGGGAAACCGATCGATTCGTGTCGGGCCGATTCGAGTCGGCCCGCGCGGCTCTGGATTCGCGGAGACACGATGCACGACTGCACGATCCGACAATCCGTGCGCGTGTGAACAGCGCTGCCGGCCGTGACCGCAGCCCAGGAGACGTCCGCCGCGTCGTGCAGGCCGAGCATCTCTCGCTCCCTGTTCTGCCGACGACGACCATCGGCTCCTTCCCACAGACGAGCACGATCCGCCGCGCGCGGGCGGCGCTGCGCAGCGGCACCGTCGACGAGCCGGAGTACGTGCGGCAGATGCGCGCGGAGATCGCCGATGTCGTTGCACTGCAGGAGCGTCTGGGGTTGGACGTGCTCGTCCACGGCGAGCCCGAACGAAACGACATGGTGCAGTACTTCGCCGAGCAACTCGACGGTTTCGTCGTGACCGCCAACGGCTGGGTGCAGTCGTACGGGTCACGGTGCGTGCGACCACCGATCCTGTACGGCGACGTCTCCCGCCCGGCACCGATGACGGTGGAATGGGCGACGTACGCGCAGTCACTGACCGACAAACCGGTCAAGGGCATGCTGACCGGTCCGGTGACCATTCTCGCGTGGTCGTTCGTCCGAGACGACATCCCGGCGGCCGAGTCGGCAGCTCAGATCGCCTCGGCGATTCGAGACGAGACGATCGACCTGGAGTCGGCGGGGATCCGCATCGTCCAGGTGGACGAGCCCGCGCTCCGCGAACTGCTACCGCTGCGCTCGAAAGACACTGCAGCGTATCTGGATTGGGCCGTCCGCTCGTTCCGGATCGCGACGTCCGGCGTCGACGACGCGACACAGATCCACACGCACCTGTGCTACTCCGAGTTCGGTGAGGTCATCGACGCCATCGTCGCCCTGGACGCCGACGTGACGTCCATCGAGGCCGCACGCTCGCGCATGGAGGTGCTCGACGACCTCACTGCGGTCGGCTTCGCACTCGACGTGGGACCCGGTGTCTACGACATCCATTCGCCGCGAGTTCCGACGGTTGCCGAGATCACCGAGTCGCTCCGCGCGGCGGCCGAGGCAGTTCCCCTCGAACGGCTCTGGGTCAATCCGGACTGCGGACTGAAGACACGAGGCCCGGCCGAGGTCGAGCAGTCGTTGAGAAACATGGTCCTGGCCGCGGCAGCGCTGCGCTGACCCCATGTGAGCGGAACTTCGACCCCTGCTACGAAGTTCCGCTCACGTGGTCGCCAGGCTAGGGTTACCTATCCATGCCCGCTCGGTGAAAGAGATCGAAGTGAAACGTCTGCTCGTCGTCACTGCCCTCGTCGCAGTCGCAGCTCTGACCACCGTCGCGTGCGGCGACAGCGGCGAGCAGGCACCGAGCACCGCCACCTCTCCCACCTCCAACACCGACGCCGCATCGGACTCACCGGGCCCCACCGGCATTCCCGACGGAATGGGTTCGGGTGCCGCCGACGGCGAGTTCCCGCGCACCGTCGGGCATTTCGGCGGATCCACCGACATCCCCGCCGAGCCGAAGAAGATCGTGGTGATCGCCACCGGCCAGCTCGACGCCGCATTGACCCTGGGCGTGACCCCCACCGGTGCCGCCTACGGCGACGGAGCCGATCTGGTGCCCGACTACATCAGCTTCTCGTTCCCCCAGTACGCGGACCAACTGACGCAGATGGCAGATCTGGGCAACCGCCAGAGCGTCGACATCGAGGCCGTCGCCGCCGCCGAACCCGACCTCATCCTGGCCAACAAGACCGGCTCGGAAGACATCTACCCGACGCTGTCGGCCATCGCGCCGACCGTATTGACCGAGGGCACCGGCGTGAACTGGAAGCAGGACTTCCTTCTTCTCGCGGATGCACTGGGACGCACCGAGCAGGCGCAAGGGTTCCTGGACACATTCGCGTCCGACGCTCGCGCACTGGGTGATTCGGTCTCCAACGGCGGCGGATCCGGGGGCGCTCCGACGGTGTCGTTCGTCCGCTTCACCGCAGACCGGGCACGCGTGTTCGGCGTCGCGTCGTTCGCTGGATTCATCGCCTCGGACGCTGGGCTGGCGCGCCCGCCCAGCCAGCAATTCGACAAGACCTCGCAGGACTTCAGCGAGGAAGAGATCCAGTTGGCGAACGCCGACTGGGTATTCGTCTCCAGCCAGGACGCGGAAGCCGATTCGAGCGCTGCGTCGTACACCACCAATCCATTGTGGACCGGGATGAGCGCGGCAACGCAGAACCACATCGTGCGCGTCGACGACGACCCGTGGTACCTCAACGCCGGCCCCACGGCGGCGACCATCGTGCTCGACGGCCTGAGAAACGCTCTGCAAAGCTGACCCCCATGTGAGTGGCACTTCGTAGCAGGCTACGAAGTTCCACTCACATCGGGCGGATAGGTTGCGCACAACTTAAACGTGCACTACTGTTCTTCTCGTGACCAACGAACTCGCACTCGATCGTCAGGTGTGCTTCGCGCTGTACTCCGCTTCGCGGGCTACCACCGCGGTGTATCGCCCGATGCTCGACAAGTTGGGCGTCACGTACCCGCAGTACCTGGTTCTGCTGGTGCTGTGGGAGAAGGACGGGCGCGGCGTCAAGGACATCTGTGCCGAACTCGATCTCGACACCGGCACGCTCTCGCCGATGCTCAAGCGACTCGAAGGGCTCGGCTTCATCGAGCGTCGACGCCTGAGCAGCGACGAGCGCCGCGTCGAGATCCATCTCACCGAGACCGGAAGCGACTTACGCGCTGAGGCACTCGACATCCCGCGCAAGTTGGCCGAGAAGACCGGCATGGACGTCGGCGATCTCGTCAAGCTCAAAGAATCGCTCGACGCGTTGACGAGCGCTTTGCATCACACCGATTCGAGCACGACAGAAGGAGAATCATGAAAACCATCTACACCGCAGAGGCACTCGCCACCGGCGAAGGCCGTAACGGCCACGCCCGCACCTCCGACGGACGTCTCGACCTCGATCTCGCCATCCCGGAGGCCATGGGCGGCAGCGGAAACGGCACCAACCCCGAGCAGCTGTTCGCAGCCGGCTACGCCGCGTGCTTCCACTCCGCACTGCAGATGGTGGCGCGTCAGGACAAGGCCGACGTCACCGACTCGGCTGTCGGCGCTCGCGTCGACATCGGCCCGAACGACCAAGGCGGCTTCCAGCTCGCAGTCACCCTCGAGGTGACTCTGCCGAACCTCAGCCGCGAGAACGCACAGGCACTGGCCGACAAGGCACATCAGGTCTGCCCGTACTCCAACGCCACCCGCGGCAACATCGACGTCACCGTCACCGTCACCGAAGACGAGTAAGAGGAAACACCATGAAGGCACACGAAATTCACCTCGCGTCCCGCCCAGAAGGCTGGCCGACCGAAGACAACTTTCGCGCGGAGGTCGTCGACCTCCCCGAACTGCAGGACGGGCAGATCCTCGTTCGCAACATCGTGATGTCGGTGGATCCGTACATGCGTGGCCGGATGAACGACGTGAAGTCGTACGTCCTGCCGTTCCAGATCGATGCGCCGCTCGACGGCGGTGCCGTGGGCGAGGTCGTCGAGTCCAAGGCCGACGGTTTCGCAGTCGGCGACGCTGTTGTGCACGGCAAGGGATGGCGCGATCTCGCCATCGTCCCGGCACAGGGAGCCAGCAAGGTCGACCTCGGCGCAGCCAAGGCATCGGCATACCTGAGCGCACTCGGAATGACCGGCACCACAGCGTATGCGGGCCTGACGGCCGTGGCGTCGTTCCAGAAGGGCGACGTCGTGTTCGTCTCCGGCGCCGCCGGAGCCGTCGGCTCGCTCGTCGGACAGATCGCCAAGGCGCTCGGCGCATCTCGCGTCATCGGTAGCGCCGGATCCCCCGCCAAGGTTGCGCGCTTGCTCGAGCTCGGGTTCGACGCGGCATTCGACTACCACGACGGCCCTGTCGCCGAACAGCTCCGACAGGCAGCTCCCGACGGCATCGACGTGTACTTCGACAACGTCGGCGGTGACCATCTCGAAGCTGCTATCGGGTCGATGAACAAGCACGGCCGAATCGCCATGTGCGGAGCCATCGCTCAGTACAACTCGACCGAACCGACCCCGGCCCCGCGCAACCTCGCCCTCGCCATCGGCAAGGAGCTGACGTTGAAGGGATTCATCGTCGGCTCGTACGCGCACCTCACCGAGGAATTCCGCGCGAAGATGACGGATTGGCTCGCCAGCGGCGCAATCGAATTCGACGAAACGATCGTCGAAGGCCTCGACAATGCCCCGGCCGCCTTCATCGGACTGATGAAGGGCGAGAACACCGGCAAGATGGTCGTCACCATCTAGGTCGGGCCGGCACGGCGCGTCACCGCAGTCCACACCCCGGTCGGGAATTCCGACCGGGGTGTTTCCATGCGTGCACCGATTACAGTCGTTGCATGCCTGCCGCCCCACTTCCGTTGCGCGACGGCCTCGACCCCACCAGGGTGCGGATGCCCGACGTCGCGACCGGCGCAACGGTGCTCGAATATCTGTGTGCCCGCTTCCCGCAGGATGCGGCCAGGCTGACCGAGAAGGTGTCCGGCGGGGAGGTCGTCGATGCCGCGGGCGTACCGATCGACCCGTCGACGATCGCCGGCCCGCGTGCGGACATCTACCTCTACCGTGACCCACCGGTGGAATCGGCCGTGCCGTTCTCCCTCGATGTGCTGCACCGCGACGAGAACCTGCTCGTGGTGGACAAGCCGCACTTCCTCGCCACGACGCCGCGAGGCGCGTACATCGCACGCTCGGCGTTGGTTCTGCTGCGACGACAATTCGATCTCCCCGAGTTGAGCCCTGCTCACCGACTGGATCGACTCACCGCGGGTGTCCTGGTGTTCACCGTGCAGCGGCAGGCGCGCCGGCCGTATCAGGAGATGTTCGCTCAGCGCACGGTCACCAAGCAGTACGAGGCAATTGCCCCACTCTCCCAGAATGTCGACTTCCCACTGACAGTGCACAGTCGAATCGTCAAGGAACGCGGCGTTCTTCAGGCACGGGAGGTACCGGGCGAGCCCAATGCCGAGACACGCGTCGAACTGGTCGACACTCTCGGATCGTACGGTCGATATCGGCTGCACCCGCGCACGGGGAAGACGCATCAACTTCGGGTTCATCTGTGCTCGTTGGGAATCCCGATCGTGGGCGACAACTTCTACCCGTCGTTCCGCGAGGTCGCCGACGACGACTACTCCGATCCGCTCCGCCTACTGGCTCGCTCCATCGAGTTCGTCGATCCGCTCAGCGGCGTGGTTCGACGGTTCGAGAGCAATCGGAGTCTCGATCCTCCTGCAGCGCAACCGATTCCGTAGTACCGGCTATTTCGTCGGCTCGGACGGTGATGCGGTGCGAGATGACCGCGAGCGCGAACAGACCGACCGCTACATTTCCCAGCGCAGCGAACCCCTCCTGGGCGAAATCCACGAGCGCGTTGAGCAACGTGAACACCAGTGCGGACACGCGGAGAGTGCGCAACGGCCACACGGGACCGTCCGTTCGCAACCGCAGCATCGCCGGCAGCGCCGTGGCGAAAGTGATGCAGGCACTGACGAACAGGATGCCGCTGGCGATGCCCATCCTGTCGACGTCGATCGTCAGGTCTCGGCGATCGATGAGCAGGTCACCCAGGACGAGCTCGACGATCCCGAACACGACTCCCGCCCCGGAGATCAGGACCAGTCCCCAGCCGACGACGGGAACCCAACGGGGACTGGTGAAGAACGCAGGAATCAGCCGTGGAACGAACTGGCGCATCGAGTGGGTACGCGATGTCGACCGGCGGCAGGTGCCGAGCAACAATCTGATTCCGGCTACGGTGTCCGGGTCGGCTCCGTCCGACTCCGCTCGCGCAACCATCCGTAGCGCCCAGTCGCGCCGATGCTCGGGAAGACCGTGCGCGACGCCATCCGCGGCGATCGCGGCCGCATTCGCCAGCGACTCGTCCCGCGACGGCCTGCGGAACTCCCGCACGATCCGGCTGAACACCAACAGCAGCACCACCAGGACGTACATGATCTCCGACGACGGGCCGTAGAAGTAATCGTTGTCCTTGGTGACGAACTTGCCGACCTCGTCGAGAAACAACCCGAACCCGATTCCGCCGAGCACCACGGTGAAGACCCGAACGCCGAACCCGATGAACATCCACCCGATCAACAGAGCCAGCATCATCGCCGCCCCGCCGTACAGGGCGTGCGCGATGTGCAGCGACTTGCCACCGACCTGCGGGTAGTGAGTGAGCTCCAAATACGCCCTGGTGACCAGAATCGTGGCAATGGCCACCACCATGAAGGCCTCGGACGCGGAGCTGCCGTAGGCATCGCGGACCACGCCGGTACGTTGCGGGTGCCCCGGACGAGCGATCATGAACCGAGTATGAGCTTCCCGCCGTCGCCTCCGGGCTGTTTTCGCCTCTGCATTCCCGCGCGCCGCATGGGGACGACTTGACAAATTCGTTTGCCGAAACTGCAATGGATCGATGACGGACGCAGAAACCACCCTCGACGAGCTCATTGCCGGCCTCGGCCCCCGCCTCAAGCGCATCCGGATGGAGAAGAACACCACCCTCGCCGCGCTCTCCGACACCACCGGAATTTCGATCAGCACGCTCTCACGGCTCGAATCCGGTGACCGCAAACCCAGTCTCGAACTGCTGTGGCCGATCGCCCGCGCGCATCAGATGGCGCTCGACGATCTGGTGACGGCTCCCCCCGTCGCCGATCCCCGGGTACGCACCACAGCCACCGTGCGCGAGAACCTGACCATTCTCCCGCTGACGCTCCGCCCGGGTGGTCTGCAGGCATACAAGCTGGTGGTTCGTCCCGACGACAAGGAGCCGCGCCCGCGGGTGCACGAGGGGTACGAGTGGTTCTACGTTCTCGACGGCACCCTGAGACTTATTCTCGGCGAACACGATCTGACGATGAAGGCCGGTGAGGCCGCCGAATTCGACACCCGGGTACCGCACTGGTTCGGCGCTGTCGGCAACCGACCGGTCGAGCTGCTGAGCCTGTTCGGACCTCAGGGCGAGCGCATGCACGTCCGCGCGAAACCGACTGTATGAAAAGTCATGTCGGTGTGAGACAGTGAAGCCCGCTCGACCCAGAATCCACTCGGTCATCCGCACCGACAACACCATCTCGAGGAAAAAGATGACCGACAGACTGCCCGATTCACCCGCCTCTCGTACCGACGTCGACATCGCGACCGGAGTGCTCATCGGGATCCACGGCGGCTCGGTGGCCGACGCCATCGACGAGTTGTTCACCACGGCGAAGAATCACCGGGTAAGTCTGTTCGAGCTCTCCCGCACGCTGATCACTGTCGCCGAGGGGCGCGACGTGGAGCAGTCCACGACAACGGACGCGGTGTACTCGGTGTGGGGTTCGGCGCTGGGCCGGCGTGGAGCCGAGACCACGTTCGGCTTGGTCACCGGTTCCGCCGCAGTCTGATTCGGGCGGTCGCTATCCGCGGACTGCCGGGTCGGTCCGCAGTTCCGGGAATCGAGCCGTCATCGCGTCGATGTGCCGATACATCTCGTAGAGCTCGGTGCGAAGAGTGGATGCCTCGGACTCGAATTGCCTCGCGCGAGATTCGGCACGATCGGCGCGAGCCCGAAATGCTTTGGATTGCGCAATTTCGATGGCCGCCGAACACGTCCGAATGTGTTCGGCCAGTCCTCGCGCGAACACTCTCGCCTGGGCAAGATTGACGTCGTAATTGTCGTCGCGCGGTGACGGTGCGCCGTTCGCTGTGCCCATGAAATGAAGTCGCCCTCGGTCGTCGGCCTCGATATCCTCCGACGAACTCTACGCTCGGATTCGAGCGACCCGTTCGAGAACCGCCCCTCCGAGAATCGCCATCAGCCGAAGACGAGTGCCAACACCACCGACGCAGAGGTGGCAACGATGGCAAGGACAATGGTTGCTGCGATCGCACGTTGCCGGACGGTGCGGTAACCAGACGTCTTCAACCCGTCGTCGGCATCGTCCTCGTCGGCGGTACGCGCGGCATAGAAGTCGTCGGAGTCGACTCCGTCCTCGTCGAAATACACGACATCGCGCGGTGGGATCCAGCTCTGCCCATTGGCTGCGATTGCGGCTCCCAGTCGCTCCAGGCGCATCTGAGCCCGCACCGGATACCAATCCGAGGGCGCATGGATGGGGAGGGCTCGGGCGAGCATCAGCGGCGACCGGTACTGCTTCTGCAGTGCCGCGAACGCAGCCGACGCCGTCGGATCGTCGTCGGCCTTGTCGGTCAGAAACCACACGGCACCGGCCGCCGCACGATCACCGAGAAGGAGATACGTGTACGCGAGCAATTCCAGAACCGCAGGCGACGACGGGTTGCGGGGCAAGGCGTCGAGGAGCCCGTCTCGTGCGGCGTTGGTGTCTCCACGTGCGAGATCGGCTTGCGCGCGAGCGATCACATCCACCTGTCGAGCCTAACGTTGCAATCGAGCGCCGTCACGGGACAGTGGGTACTCCGCATACGACAAAGCCCCTCCCGACCGAAGTCGAAAGGGGCTTTGCAGTGCTTGTCGATCACAACCGTGGTGGCCAGGGCCGGGATCGAACCGGCGACCTTCCGCTTTTCAGGCGGACGCTCGTACCAACTGAGCTACCTGGCCGGGCGGCACCGGTGAAACAATGCCATCGCAATGCCGGTGCTTTCACACCGATTCTGCGACCCTGACGGGACTCGAACCCGCGACCTCCGCCGTGACAGGGCGGCGCGCTAACCAACTGCGCCACAGGGCCTTGCTGTTGTTGCCGCGCTATTTCTAGCGCACCAACTCTCCGAACTGCAAATCTGCTTCTCGCCGGAGCGAGATGAAGAATGCTGTACTGCACATCGGATTGTCAATCCGATGCTTTCCTGCGTACCCCCTACGGGATTCGAACCCGCGCTACCGCCTTGAAAGGGCGGCGTCCTAGGCCGCTAGACGAAGGGGGCCCGCCGAATTGCTTCGACGCTACCCTCAACGGCGTTCCGTTGGGAGCTGGGATAGCTTAGGACACTTTCGCGGTAAATCTCAAACCGGCAGGTCAGAGGCAGCTTTTGCCTCGTTTTCGCCGAACTGCTCCCACCCGTGGAGCTCGAACTCGGCCAACCAACTATCCGACGCCATGGCAAGGAGCACGATCTCGACGGACTCCTCGAACCGCTCGCGTAGATCTGCGTTGTCGGCCACCAGATCCGACATGTAACGCTGACCCGCCATCGACGCGGCGAGTACCCGCACGAACTTGGCCGCGTCGAACTGCGGCTTGAGGTCTCCCATCGCCAGCGCTCTCTCGGCCTGCGCGTACCCCTGAGCGCCCCACACCCGGCCACCACCGGAGTGCACCTCCGCGTAGAACTCGGGCTCGACGATCAGCCGGAATTCTGCACGCACGATCACGTCGTTCTGAAAGTTCTGCGCGATGTCGTCGACGATTCCCTTGATGACGTAAAAGGGATGCGCGGTCGAATCCGCCCATTTCTCGGAGATTGCGACATAACGGTCGAGTCCGGCCGCGAGCACCGCTCGAGCCAGGTCTTCCTTGGACTGGAAATGGAAGTACATCGCCCCCTTGGTGGCGTTCGATCCGTCCAAGATGGTGTTGACGGACGCAGCCGCATATCCGCGCTTGGCGAATTCCGCCGCCGCTGCCTCGACGATTGCCGCCCGGGTCCGCCGTGCGCGCTCCTGTTGTGCCATTTACTCCGTGCCTCCGAGCCCAAGCGCCCTGCATATCCACAGGTAGTACAAGTAGAGAGTACTTCACCCGAACGACACGCGACTCGACTCACCTGCGGTCCGCTACGACGCGTGCAGCCGACAGAAAATTCGGTTGGGTAACTGAAACAAGCCGAATGGTATTGTTCACCCGGCTCGAGTGCGCTGCAGGGGGTGCGCGCTCGAGCCGCTCACGTACGTCCGCTCGGGCCAGGTCGGCACCGCCGTTCGAGCCACAACGCCGATACCGAGCATGCGTACGAATTCCGCCGAATGGCCGCCGGTCTCCCAGAGCCGGAAAGCAGTTGAATATCGAATTACATTCTGCACGAGCATCTCTCGAGGCACCTTCGTTTGCACCGCTCCTTAGCGCATGAAAACTGTTGCTGATCAATCGAATACGGCAAACCCGCTCCGTGAGGTCACCAAAAGCACTGTCTCATAATCGATATCAGCGGCGAAACGGTAACGGTTTCGACACATTCTCGGAATAGCCGAAGACGTAGACCACCTCGGGCATAGCGTGATGCGCATCACACATGATGCTTCGGCCGATCGGGGACGGGTGCACGCCATGAATCTATCGATCCGCGTATGTCGTTCGATGACAGTACTACTCGTGTCGTCGGCCTTGACGTTGCCGACCGCGCACACCGTCGCCGCCGACCCACTGACGAACTTCCTCGATCCCGTCGCCGATCCCGCCCTCTACCTGCCGACCCCACTCGGCGAGCCGTTCTTCGACCCGCCGGCAGGATTCGAGGAGCTCCCGCCCGGATCGGTTCTCGGCACCCGACGCGTGAGCGTGGGGCCGCTGTTCACCCCGGTCATATCGACCCAGATCCTCTACCGCACAAGCGATTCCAAAGACCGACCCGTCGCTGCGGCGACGACCGTCATCGTGCCCGACGCACCCTGGGCCGGTCCCGGCACGCGTCCCGTCGTCGCGTACAACATGGCCATCAACTCACTGGGCAACACCTGTGCACCGTCGTGGACCCTGCCCCGAGGTATCGCCCGGGAGATTCCAGCGGTGCAGGCGTTCCTCGCCAAGAATTATGCAGTGGTCGTCACCGATCACGAGGGTCCTCGGCAGGCGTACGCGGCCGGGCGCATGGCCGGCCATGCGGTGCTCGACGCGTTGCGCGCGATGGTGCGCCTCCCCGAACTCGGGTTGCCCGCGTCCTCCCCGATTGCCGTCACAGGCTATTCGGGCGGGGCGATCGCCACCGGATGGGCCGCTCAACTCGCCCCGTCGTACGCGCCGGAGGTCAATCTGGTGGGCGCGGCCTTCGGCGGTCCACCGACCGACTACCGGATTCTGCTGACGTCGATGAACGGCAACGTCGCGTCGACGCTGTTCCTGTCCGCAGCGCTCGGAGTTGCCCGCGAGTATTCCGAGATGTTCTCCCTGATGAACGCCAACGGACTGCGTCTGGCGACCGTGGCCAAAGATCTCTGCATCACACTGCTCGCTCCCGGCGGACTGGTGGCACCGATACCGGCCCAGGCCCTCTCGGACGTGCCGAACGTCGACCGGACCGAGATCGCCGAACGCATCATCGCCGCGACCCGGATGGGCGGTGATCTCGCCCCCACCGTGCCCACGATGATCTACCAGGGCCGTCAGGAATTCTGGATCCCCCGGGAAGGTGCGGAAACGCTGTACGACGAGTGGTGCGCACACGGTGCCGACGTACGCCTCGAGGAGTACTTCGGTGAACACCTCGTCGTCGCGATCAGTGGCATTCCCGGTGCGTACTCCTGGATCGACGACCGCCTGGCCGGTATCCCCGCGCCGCAAGGCTGCAGCAGTTTCGGGCGCTGACCCCCGAAACGCGGTGCCGGGGGTGCATGACCGACACGGCTGCACTGCCCATTACACTTTCGATCCGCGCCCCTATAGCTCAGTTGGTAGAGCTACGGACTTTTAATCCGCAGGTCGTAGGTTCGAGTCCTACTGGGGGCACCACACACCCTTCCGCCGAACTGCATTCGGCGGCACCCGGTCCGTACACTCGGGGTAACGATCGGCCCGTCCGCAGCGACGTGCAGGGAGAACTGCAGCAGTCGCGAAGATCCCCACATCGGCCGATGTCGGTCGTCACGACTGCTCGAACAGCAAGTGAACAGCCGCGACACGGTTCACACCGAACCTACGGTGCCGTAAGCTGGACCGGTCGTACGCAATCTATGGAGGCGATCTAATGGCGAGGGATCTGACACAGCTCGAGCTTCTGCAAGAGCTGGTGCCCACTGCCGAGGACAATGTGAACCGTCACATTTCGATGGCGCGCGAATGGCATCCCCACGACTACGTGCCGTGGGACGAAGGCCGCAACTTCGCCGCCCTCGGCGGCAAGGACTACGACCCGGAGCAGTCCAAGCTCTCCGACGTCGCGCAGGCCGCGATGATCACCAACCTGCTCACCGAGGACAATCTGCCGTCCTACCACCGTGAGATCGCCGAGAACTTCTCCCAGGACGGTGCCTGGGGAACCTGGGTCGGCCGCTGGACCGCCGAAGAGAACCGCCACGGCATCGTCATGCGCGACTACCTCGTCGTCACCCGAGGCGTCGACCCCGTCGCCCTCGAAGAAGCCCGCATGATCCACATGACCAACGGCTTCGCCTCGCCCGCAGGTTCGCAGACCGGATTGCTCCACTCGGTGGCGTACGTGACGTTCCAGGAACTCGCGACCCGCGTCTCGCACCGCAACACCGGCAAGGTCTGTGACGACCCGATCGCCGACCGCATGCTCCAGCGCATCGCCGCCGACGAGAACCTGCACATGATCTTCTACCGCAACATCACCGGCGCAGCGATGGACATCGCACCCGACCAGACCCTCGACGCGGTCTCCGACATCGTGACGAACTTCGTCATGCCCGGTGCCGGCATGCCGAACTTCCGCCGCAACGGTGTGTTGATGGCCAAGCACGGCATCTACGACCTGCGTCAGCACCTCGAAGACGTCGTCTGGCCCGTGCTGCGCAAGTGGAGCGTCTTCGAGCGCAACGACTTCACCGCCCGCGGTGAGAACAAGCGCGAAGAACTCGCCGCGTTCCTCGAAGACCTCGAACGTCAGGCCACCAAGTTCGAGGAGATGCGAGATCGCTCGCTGGCCCGCGAACGCGCCAAGGCCGAAGCACGCGCGTCCTGAGTTTCGATCGACTGGTGTGCCCGGTACCGACTTCGGTGCCGGGCACTGCCTTTTCTCCTGAAAGTTCTCCCTTCGTTCCAAAGGCTTGTTTTCCATGACATTGCAGATCGGCTCCCTGGAGTTGCGCAGCCCCGTCGTCCTCGCACCGATGGCCGGCGTCACCAATGTGGCGTTCCGCACGTTGTGCCGTGAGCAGGAACTCGAGCGCGCGGGCAGCACGTCCGGTCTGTACGTCTGCGAGATGGTCACCGCACGCGCTATCGTCGAACGGCAACCCGCCACGATGCACATGACGACGTTCGGGCCCACCGAAACCCCCCGGTCCTTGCAGCTCTACACGGTCGATCCGGACACCACGTACGCCGCGGCGAAAATGATCGTCGACGACAACTTGGCCGATCACATCGACATGAACTTCGGCTGCCCGGTCCCGAAAGTCACCCGCAAGGGCGGCGGTGCCGCATTGCCGTACAAGCGAAACCTGTTCGGCCGCATCGTGGCTGCGGCGGTCAAGGCCACCGAGGGCACCGACATCCCCGTCACGGTCAAGTTCCGTGTCGGAATCGACGAGAACCATCACACCCATCTCGATGCCGGCCGGATCGCCGCCGACGAGGGTGCAGCGGCCGTGGCGTTGCACGCCCGCACTGCCTCGCAGCGGTACTCCGGCACCGCCGACTGGAACGAGATCGCTCGACTCAAGGAGCACGTCACCGGGATTCCCGTCCTGGGCAACGGCGATATCTTCTCGGCGTCCGACGCCGTCCGCATGATGGCGGAAACCGGATGCGACGGCGTCGTCGTCGGGCGTGGCTGCCTCGGTCGTCCATGGCTGTTCGCCGAGCTCAGTGCCCGCCTGAACGGGCGGCCAGAGCCGACGCCGCCGACCCTGGGTGAGGTGGCCACTATCATCGCGCGCCATGCCGAGTTGCTCGCGCAGCACCACGGTGAGGGCAAAGGCCTCCGAGAGTTGCGCAAGCACGTGTCCTGGTACCTGCGCGGCTTTCCCGCCGGCTCGGATCTTCGGGTGTCGATGGCACTGGTGTCGACCCTCGCCGAACTGGACGACCTTCTGGCGCAACTGGATCCAACCGTTCCGTTTCCCAAGGACGCCGAAGGTCCCCGCGGCCGGCAGGGCTCGCCCGGCGCAGTGTCGCTGCCCGACGGATGGCTCGACGATCCGGAGGACCTGTGTGTCCCCGCCGGTGCAGATCTGATGCATTCCGGCGGCTGATCGACCCCTCACCAGGGCCCGTCTCGCACGAAGTGGACCG
Organism: Rhodococcus sp. KRD175; assembly: GCF_017168275.1. Classification (NCBI taxonomy): domain Bacteria; kingdom Bacillati; phylum Actinomycetota; class Actinomycetes; order Mycobacteriales; family Nocardiaceae; genus Rhodococcus; species Rhodococcus sp. KRD175. The sequence continues at coordinate 44,821 of NZ_JABFAQ010000015.1, read as the reverse complement.
CGCCGCTCGAGTCAGTACTATGGCTTGGATTGCCGAGTAGACGGCACATGCGTGTGATGGAAGGCCAGGTTCGAATTCGTGGGAGACGATCGAGAGTCGGGCCCGTCTGTGCCCGAGGGTCGCGCCCCATGGGAGCGCCCGCTGTCCTCTATCGGACGAACCGGCGCAGGCGGACGTTCCGGACAACGTCCTCCTCGGTCCGACGACCCCGCCACACCCGACCCCTCTGGTTCGGAACCCGACTCGACAGACTCCGATTCTCCACCGAAGCCGGGTGACAGCGGCCGACTGGGTAAACGCTCCCCGCGCAACGCGGACACGGTGTCGGTCGCCGAGCTGGTCGACAAGATGTCTCGTTCGGGAGCCACCCGACGTGATCCCCCCGAACGGCCGGACGTCGAAGAGCCCACCGAGGTCATCTCACCGATCACCGCTGCCCCCGAACCCGTCGGAGCACCCGCCGCCGACCGGCCGGCACTGACGCGTCTGGCGATGAGCCGAGTACGGCGACGACGACGGATACGCATGATCGGCCGAAGTCTGGTCTCGATCGTCGCCATCCTCGCCGTGGCACTCACCGGAGTGGTGTGGGGCTATCTACGCAACACCGATCAGGGATTCCTCCAAGTCGCCGCGCTCGACCCCGATTCGACCGACGTCGTCGACGCCGCAGGCCAGTACGGAGACGAGACCTACCTGATCGTCGGCACCGATACGCGCGCCGGTGCCAGTGGGCAGGTGGGCGCAGGAACCGTTACCGATGCCGAGGGATCTCGATCGGACACCGTCATGCTCGTCAACATTCCGGCCGACCGCAGCCGCGTCGTCGCCGTGTCGTTCCCGCGCGACCTGGACGTGACCCGCCCCGAGTGCGAGCAGTTCGACAACGTCACCAATACCTACACCGGTGAGATGTTTCCGGAGGCGTACGGCGACAAGCTGAACGCCACCTACGCCCTCGGCGGCCCGAAATGCCTGGTCAAGACCATTCAGAAGATCTCAGGACTGCGGATCGGACACTTCGTCGGCATGGACTTCGCCGGGTTCGAGTCCATGGTCGACGAGGTCGGCGGTGTCGAGGTGTGTACCGCGCAGCCTCTCGTCGACTACGAACTCGGAGACGTGCTCCCCAACGCCGGCACCCAACGCATCGACGGCCGCACCGCACTGAACTACGTCCGGGCACGCAACATCGAATCGGAGGGCAACGGCGACTACGGCCGCATCAAGCGCCAGCAGCGTTTCCTGTCGTCACTGTTGCGATCGGCGTTGTCGAACAAGGTTCTTCTCGACCCGGGCAAGCTGAACGGATTCGTCAACGCGTTCACCTCCGACACCTTCGTCGAGAACGTCAAGACTCAGGACCTGGTGACGCTCGGCCGTTCGTTGCAGAACGTCGACGCCGGCGCGGTGACCTTCCTGACCATTCCCACCACCGGAACCAACGACTACGGCAACGAGATCCCCAACGAAGACGCCATCGGTGCCATCTTCCAGGCGATCATCGACGACCTACCCCTGCCCGGCGAAGAACGGGCCGAACCGGTGACACCGGAACCGACCCCGCCGCCCGCCGCTCCCGACGCCCCGCTGCTGGCCGTCGATCCGGGCACCGTGTCGCTGCAGGTGTCCAACGCGTCGGACATCGCGGGAATGGCACAGACCGCATCCGATCAGCTGGCGACGTACGGGTTCCAGATCCTCACGGTCGGCAACTTCTCCGGCTCCGCCGCTCAGACCGTCGTTCGGTACTCCCAGGATCAGGAAGCCGCTGCGGCGACGGTGGCGTCGGCGATACCCGGTGCTGCCATCGAACTGGCTCCGAGCCTGAACAACGTCGTGGAAGTGGTCCTCGGTTCCAACTACCCGGGCTACACCCAGTACCCGGCCGAGGTCGGTGCGCAGATCGACCCCACCCAGGTGGAGGGAACGACCGAAAGTGCACAGTTGCCCGAGGATCTGTCGTTCACCAACGCGGCCGACGACACGTGCGCCTGACTCCATTCATTCCCCGTTAACCCTCGGGACAGAGAACTGGTCGGTGTGACCTACTAAACTGCGCTCATGCGCGTCGCCTACAACGAACAGATGAACGAGCTCGCCGATCTCCTCGGAGAAATGGCGAGCCTGGCTGGTGCGGCCATGGAAAAGGCCACGCAGTCTCTCCTCCAAGCAGACCTGGTTCTCGCCGAGCAGGTCATTTCCGAGCACGACAAGATCACCGAGCTCAGCGCGATCTGCGAGGAGAAGGCATTCACGCTTCTTGCGCTGCAGGCTCCGGTCGCGGGCGATCTCCGTTCGGTGGTGGCCGGCATCCAGATCGTCGCCGACATCGACCGAATGGGCGCACTCGCACTCCACGTCGCCAAGATCACCCGTCGCAGGCACCCGAACCATGCCCTCCCCGAGGTCGTCAACGGCTACTTCGCCGAGATGGGACGCCTCGCCGTGCAGATCGGTGCGTCGGCCCGTGAGGTGCTCGAGACCCGCGATCCCGAGCGCGCTGCGAAGCTGCAGGAAGAGGACGAGGCGATGGACGATCTGCACCGTCACCTCTTCACGGTGCTGATGGACCGTGAGTGGAGCCACGGCGTCGCCGCCGCAGTGGACGTGACCCTGCTGGGCCGCTTCTACGAACGCTTCGCCGATCACGCCGTCGAGGTCGGCCGCCGAGTCATCTTCCTCGTCACCGGCCAGCTTCCCGCCGACCTCCACCAGCAGAACATTCCCAGCTCGTAGCACCCACTTCGCTCGAGGTCGAGTAGCGCTGCGCGACAACGCTACTCGATCTCGAACCCAGGGCAGGCGCACAAAGAAGAACCCCCGTCGAGCTTTCGCTCGGCGGGGGTTCTCTGTGCGGTGTGCGGTTATCCGAAGCGACCGGAGATGTAGTCCTCGGTGGCCTTCTGCGTCGGATTGGAGAAGATCTTCTCGGTGTCGTCGATCTCGATCAGCTTGCCGGGCTTGCCCGTTGCCTCGAGGTTGAAGAAGCCGGTCTGATCGCTCACGCGCGCGGCCTGCTGCATGTTGTGCGTGACGATGACGATCGTGAAGTCCTGCTTGAGTTCCTGAATCAGGTCCTCGATCGCCAGTGTCGAGATGGGGTCCAGGGCCGAGCACGGCTCGTCCATCAGCAACACGTCGGGAGAGACGGCGATGGCGCGGGCGATGCACAGACGCTGCTGCTGACCACCGGAGAGTCCGCCGCCTGGCTTGTCGAGGCGATCCTTGACCTCGGTCCACAGGTTGGCACCCTTGAGCGAGCGCTCGGCGATCTCGTCGAGTTCCTTCTTGCCGCGGCCACCCTGCAGCTTCAGCCCGGCGACGACGTTGTCCTTGATGGACATGGTCGGGAACGGGTTGGGTCGCTGGAAGACCATGCCGATGGTGCGTCGCACACCGACGGGGTCGACGCCACTGCCGTAGATGTCCTCGCCGTCGAGCAGCACCGAACCTTCGACGCGAGCGCCGGGCGTGACCTCGTGCATACGGTTGAGCGAACGCAGGACGGTCGACTTACCGCAGCCGGACGGTCCGATGAACGCGGTGACGCTGCGCGGCGGGACTGCCAGAGTGACGTCGGAGACGGCATGGAACTTGCCGTAGTAGATGTTGACGTCCTTGAGATCGAGACGCTTTGCCATGTTCTGATTCCTTAGGATTCTCTGGAGTCGGGTGGGTCAGAAGTTCTTGGGCGAGAAGAACTTCGAGACCAACTTCGCGCCGATGTTGAGTATTGCGACGATCAGGATCAGCGTCAGGGCTGCTCCCCACATGCGCTCCGCGGTGAGCACGCCGGTTCCTGCTTTCTGCAGGTCGACCATCATGAGCGGCAGTGACGTCTGCGGCCCCTCGAAAATATTGAAGTTGATAGCGGTGGCCGAGCCGACCAGGATCAGCACCGGAGCCGTCTCACCCATGACTCGGGCCAGCGCCAGCATGATGCCGGTGACGATGCCGGAAAGCGCGGTGGGGATGACGATCTTGGCGATGGTCTTCCACTTCGGCACGCCCAGTGCGTAGGACGCCTCGCGCAGATCCTGCGGAACGATGCGCAGCATCTCCTCGGCCGACCGCACGATGACCGGAATCATCAGCAGCACGAGGGCGAAGGCAACGGCGACACCGGAGCGCTGGAACCCGAAGGTGGCGATCCACAGCGCGTAGATGAACAGGGCCGCGACGATCGACGGAACACCGGTGAGGATGTCGACCATGAACGTCGTGACCTTGGCCAGTTTGGTCCCTGCGCCGTACTCGACGAGGTAGATGGCGACGAAGATGCCGATCGGGATGGAGATGACGGCGCAGAACAGTCCTTGCAGGAGGGTTCCCACGATCGCGTGGTACGCACCACCGCCGGCGATGAACTGGGTGATTCCGGCCTGCGAGTTCTGCCACCAGGCCGGTGCGACCACAGCGGACAGTCCACGTGAGATCACCGTGTAGAGCACCCAGATCAGTGGTACGAGGGCGACGAGCACCGACAGGCTGACGAGAATCGTCGCCGCGAGGTTCGACGCCTTGCGCCGGGCGCTGACGCCCTGGAACGTGGGCTCCTTGACGGGCTTGTCCATGGTTGCGGTCATGGGTCAGTCCTTCTTTCCGGCGATGGCGGCGCGGGCACCGGCGTTGACGACGAAGGTCAGGACGAACAGCACCAGACCGGCGGCGATGTAGGCACCGGCCTGCAGCGGGTTGTTGAACTCGCCTGCTGCCAGCGCGATCTTGGTCGCGAATGTGGAACCGCCGTCGAACAACGTTCCGCCGAAGGTCGCCTGGGTGCTGCGAATGATGATGTAGAGCGCGATGGTCTCACCGAGTGCGCGTCCGAGACCGAGCATCGAACCGCTGACGAAGCCGGACTTGCCGAACGGAATGACCGTGGTGCGAACAACTTCCCAGCGAGTGGCTCCGAGCGCAAGGGCCGCCTCGACCTGGCCCTTGGGCGTCTGAACGAACACCTCTCGGGTCACGGCGGCAATGATCGGCAGGATCATCACGGCGAGCACGATGCCGCCGGTGAAGATGGTGCCGCCGCCTGCGATCGATACCGAGCCAGTGCTGAACAGCGGGAACCAGCTCAGCGACGAGTTCAGCCATTCGGCGAACGGGCTGATCGCCGGGGCCAGGACGTACAGGCCCCAGAGGCCGAAGACGATCGACGGGACGGCGGCGAGGAGGTCGATGACGTAGCCGAGCGGTCCGGCAACACGCTTGGGTGCGTAGTTCGTCAGGTAGATCGCGATACCGAGCGCGACGGGCATCGCCAGGATCAGAGCGAACAACGACACGGTGACGGTGACCAGAAACAGGTCGAGTACACCGAACACCATTGCCGAGGTGTTCGAGGTGTCCCACGCGCCGTTGTAGGTCAGGAAGTTGACCGTGTTGTTGGACAGTGAGGGAATCGCTCGCCAGAGCAGGAAGATGCCGACCGCAGCGATCAGGGCGATGATGAAGATGCCCGAGCCCTTGGCCAGGCCGGAGAAGATCCTGTCACCGGGACGGGTGACCGTCCCCGATGTTTTCGAGTCTGACAATTGTGGTTCTTCCGGTTCGTGGGCGGCACCTGTGGTAGGCACGGTAGCCGCTGAGGGGATGCCGGTGATCGAGTGGGTGTCGCTCATACCGCTCACTGTCTCGTGTCGATGCAGGGTGGTCCGCCTTCGGCCCGCGTCACCGCGAGCCGAAGGCGAAACCGGGTTTATCGAGGATCAGGCGATCGCTTCGATGGCGGTGACCAGGCGTTCCTTGAATGCGTCGGGCAGCGGCACGTAGCCGGCTTCTTCGAGGCCCTGCTGGCCCTCGTTGGCTGCACTGAGCAGGAAGGACTTGACTGCTGCCGTGGTGTCGGCGTCGTAGCCCTTCGAGCAGACGATCTCGTAGGTCGCGAGGACCAGCGGGTAGGTGTCCGCTGCGTCGCTGGCGTAGAGGCCGTCGATGTCGATGACGAGGTCGTTGCCCTCGCCCTTGAACTTCGCGGCGTCGATTGCCTTGCCTGCGGTCTCGCTGCTCAGCTCGACCGGTCCGTTACCGAAGTCGACGGCGGCCTTGCCCAGCGACTCCTGGTCGGCGAAGCCCTTCTCGACGTAGGTGATGGCACCGGGGGTGGCGGCGACGGCCTGGGCGACGCCCGAGGATCCGTTGGCACCTTCGCCGACGCCGCCGGCCCAATCGGAGCTGTGGTTCAGCGTCCATGCCTCGGGAGCGGATGCCGCGAGGAAGCGCTGGAAGTTGTCGCTGGTGCCCGACGAGTCGGAGCGGTAGACCGGGGTGATCGCGGTCGACGGGAGCGTTGCGCCCTCGTTGAGTGCAGCGATGGCCGGGTCGTTCCAGGTGGTGATCTTGCCGGTGAAGATCTGCGCGATGACGTCGGGGTTCAGCACCAGGTTGTCGACACCGTCGACGTTGTAGGCCACTGCGACCGGGCCGAAGACCAACGGCAGGTTCCACGCCGGGTTGTTGGCGCAGCGCACGGCGGCCTGTGCGGCCTGGTCGTCCTTGATGGACGAGTCGGAGCCGGCGAAGTCGACGAGGCCCGCGACGAACTGCGTGCGGCCGTTACCCGAACCACTGGTGGTGTACTCGACGGCCTTGCCTGCGCAGACGCCGGAGTAGATCGAGGTGAAGTTGGACATGGCGTTCTGCTGTGCGGACGAGCCTTCACCGGTCAACGGGGACTTGCCTTCGCACGAAGCCGAGGACTGCGATGCACCGTCCGTGGTGGCGACGTTCGCGTCGCTACCGCATGCGGCCAGCAACATGGCACTGACTGCCACTGCACTCATGAGAGCACCGTTGCGCTTGAGGTTCACCTGTTTCCTCCGAGGAATCTTGGGCCGTGATCGCGGCGCGAACTCGAGGTTCGCGCTGCGACTGTGAAGGTGCCGGCTCAGAAGAACCCTCGCACCAGGCAGCGTAGGTTGCCGCCCAGAGAGAAAGGTAAAGGCAGGTGGTAGACGTTTACCCCCGCGTGGGTGAACGGAAGATGAACACCGTGCTGGAAATGTCCGATTACGCGGTCCGCGCGTACGCGGCGTCGACGTGGTAATTCGCGAACCCGAGCTTGGTGTACGTGTGCACCGCCGCGGTGTTGTCGGCCTCGACGTACAGCATGATCTGGTCCAGTTCACGACCGCGCAGATAGTGCAGCCCGGCCAGGGTCAGTACCCGTCCGAGACCGCGACCCTGCGCCTGCGGATCGATACCGACCACGTACACCTCGCCGATGGCCGGGTCGTTGCCCCCAGGGAGTGGAGCCTGCGGAACGACCCGATCCTCAGCGGCGTGAACTTTCGTCCAGTGGAATCCGAGCAGGTGGTCACTGCCTTCCTCGAAGGCCAGGAAGAGACCAGCCGGATCGAACCACGGCTCGTCTCGCCGCGACGCGATGTCGCGGTCGGTCCAGCCGCCCTGCTCGGGATGCCAGGAGAACGCCGCGTTGTTCACCCTCAGCAATTCGGCATCGTCCTGGTGCCCACGATAGGTTCGCAGCGAAATACCTTGCGGTACAACCACATCGGGCAGTTCGGGCTCTGCCGCGGCCCGCCGCATCTGCAGCAGTTCCCGGGCCACCGTCAGCCCGAGCGCACGCGCCACCGACTGTGCTGCGGGCAGATTTCCGTGCGCCCAGATCCGCGTGCCGGAGCCGAGATCGAGTGCGCTGGTGACCAATCGCCGACCTATGCCACGACCGCGATACTCCGGATCGACCACTGCCTCGGCCATACCGTCGGCGACGCCGACGTACCCGACGACTCGATCTGCGTCGGTGGCAACGAATCGAACGACGCTCTCACCCGCGTCGACGGCCTTGACGGCCTGCTCGGACAGCGGTGCCGTACCGTCGATTTCGGTTGCACGCGAAAGAATCCGGTGAATCTCGTCGCTGACGCGCGAGGACGGTGCGTCGCCGTCGAGGGGGTGGACGTCGAACGCAGTATCCGAATTCATCTACGAGAGCGTACTCTCTTGCTCGAACTCGAAATCCGCATCGTCGGAATCGCCGGCCATGGCGTCCGGAGCCGTACCGCCCTTGGAGTTACGCGACGGACGCACGGCCTTGTAGCCCACGTTCCGCACCGTTCCGATCAGCGACTCGTACTCGGTACCGAGCTTGGCGCGGAGGCGTCGAACATGGACGTCGACGGTGCGAGTGCCACCGAAGAAGTCGTAGCCCCATACTTCCTGCAGCAACTGGGCGCGGGTGAAGACGCGGCCCGCATGTTGAGCCAGGTACTTCAGCAACTCGAATTCCTTGTAGGTCAAATCGAGTGGGCGACCGCGCAACCGCGCGGTGTACGTGCCCTCGTCGATGACCAACTCACCGAGCGTGATCTTGCCCGACGTCTCGGGACTCGCAACCCCGCCGCTCCGGCCGACCAACAGACGTAGCCGAGCGTCCAGTTCCGCGGGACCTGTGCCGGGCAGCAGGATGTCGTCGAGCCCCCAGTCGGAATTGACTGCGACCAGGCCGCCTTCGGTCAGGACCGCGACCACGGGGATGGCCGAGCCGGTACTACCGAGCAGCCGACACAGACCGCGAGCAGCAGCCAGATCGGTACGTGCATCCACCAGCGCGATGTCGGCAGAACCTGCTTCGAGGAGAGAAGACACCTCGGTCGGTACCGGCCGGATGTGGTGAGCCAGCAACGCAAGAGACGGGAGTACGCCCTCCGGATTGGGATCGGAGGTCAGTAACAGGAGCTCCACTGCGTCTCCGTTCTTACCGCTGGCCGGTCCAGCCGACGCTGGAATCGAGTGATCGTCAAGGACACAGACTAGCTTGTCCGTACAACCGGTCGAAGCGGGCAGTACGCGATGCTTCGGTCACAATGGACCGGTGCGCACACTTCTCATCGGACTCGTCAGCCTGTTGGCCCTCGCGCTCGTCGTCGATTTCGGGGCCGCGGCCTACTCCGAATATCGCGTCTCGCGCGCCATCCGCGACGGCGGCGAACTCACCTCGGACCCCCAGGTGATCGTGCACGGTTTTCCGTTCCTCACCCAGGCCGCCGACGGCCGCTATCAGAACATCGAGATCCGGGCCCAGGACGTCCCGACCGAATACGTCGGCTCGACGACCATCGAAGCCAATCTGCGCGGCGTCCACATCGCCCTGTCCGACCTGATCGACAACAACGTCCGCGACATCCCGGTGGACGAGCTCGACGGCCGCGTCCGCATCGAGGCAACCGATCTCGGACGGTTCCTCGGCATCGTCGACCTGCAGGTTTCCGCACCTCCGGCCGACAAGTCCGACGGCACGGGCGGCTCCGGCGGGTCGGGCAAGACCACCGCCGGTGGCGTCGTACTGACGGGAACGGTTCCGGTGGGACCGCTGCAGACCACCGTCAGCGTGCAGGCCGACCTTCTGCTCGAAGGTGACAGTGTCGCCATCGTGGCATCGGACTTCTACTTCGGACCGGAGGGGCAGGCCGACTTCACGATTCCCGATTTCGCCAAGCCCACAGTTCTCGGCCTGTTCACCAAGACCATCGAACGCCAGAGCCTGCCGTTCGGACTGCTGCCGACGGACGTCTACGCGGAGGGTTCACAGATCGTCGTCGAAGGGTCGGGAGAGAACGTGAACATCGACCTCAACGAGATCGAAAGGCCGTGACAGGGATCACAGTTCTGGTTGTCGTGGCGGTCCTTGCCGTTGCTGTCGGACTGATTCTGCGTCGTCGTTCCGGTGCCGTCCGCACCATCGCGTCCACCGATTCCAACGACCTTCTTCCGCTGCTCGTCGATGCGGGCGTCACCTCGGGAACTCCGACGATTTTGCACTTCTCGGCGGACTGGTGTGGTCCGTGCGCTGCCGTGCGTCGTGTGGTGCATCAGGTTCTCGCCGACCGCACCGACGCACGCGAAGTCGAACTCGACATCGATGCTCATCCTGTTCTCGCCCGTGAACTCGGAGTGCTCTCGCTGCCGACGACCTTCGTCCTCGACGGAGAACTGCGTCGGCGTTCGAGAATTGCCGGCGTGCCGTCGGCCGCAGCCCTGCGCGAGGCTCTCGACGCGCTGTAAGGCAAGAGCTACTCAGGTGGGCGGTACGACGCGCCCCTGGTAACGGGTAGGATGCACTTCGTGTTCTCCCGCCGCGAGCTCATGCTCACCAGTCGACGCACGGTTGATCTGTGCCGACTGGGCGGTTGTTGCTGTCGCTGCTGCTGATTTCCGTCTGCCGCCACGCCCATGCGTGATGCCGGCCCGATGATCGAAATCCACATCCGTGCACCGGCGACAAGCCGTGCCCCGGCCTCGCACAGGAGTACCTCTCGATGTCGACATCCGACACCCACACCACCACGATCGACCAGGTCGACGTCCGTGGTCCGCGCTTCGCCGCGTGGATCACCACCGCAGTTCTGGTCGTCGTCCTCCTCGCGAGCACGGTCTCGGTTCCCGCAGCGGCAATCCTGCTGGGGCTCCAGGCGATCGTGTTCGGAATCGGAGCCGTCCGCGGACCAAAGCACAGTCCGTACGGCACGATCTACGCGACATTCGTCGCGCCGCGGCGCTCACCGACCACAGAACGTGAGCCGGTGGCCCCGTTGAAGTTCGCCCAACTGGTGGGCTTCGTGTTCGCCGCCGTCGGAGTCCTCGGATTCGCTCTCGGCGCTCCCGTCGTCGGCACCGTAGCGACAGGCTTCGCGCTCTTCGCGGCGTTTCTCAACGCAGCGTTCGCAGTGTGCCTGGGCTGCATGATCTACCCCCTCGCAGCTCGATTGCGCGGCAACTCGCGCACCGCAGCGTGACAACTACCCCCTGATCCGACAAGAAAGACCGAAAGGAACACCATGGCTCGCTCCGACGTCCTGGTCTCTGCCGACTGGGCCGAGCAGAACCTGAACGCACCGAAGATCGTCTTCGTCGAGGTCGACGAAGACGCCAGCGCCTACGACGGCGGACACATCGAAGGTGCGGTCAAGCTCGACTGGCGCAAGGACCTACAGGACCCGGTTCGCCGCGACTTCCTCGATCAGGAGCAGTTCTCCGGCTTGCTCTCGGCCAAGGGCATCAGCAACGACGACACCGTCGTGCTCTACGGCGGAAACAACAACTGGTTCGCCGCCTACGCCTACTGGTACTTCAAGCTGTACGGCCACAAGGACGTCAAGCTGATCGACGGCGGCCGCAAGAAGTGGGAGCTCGACGGCCGCCCGCTGTCGAAGGACGTCGTCAGCCGGGAGAACACCCAGTACCGCGCCGAGGCACCGGATCTGTCGATCCGCGCATTCCGCGACGAGGTCATCGACGCCATCGGCAACAAGAACCTGATCGACGTCCGCTCCCCCGACGAGTTCTCCGGCAAGATCCTCGCGCCGGCACACCTCCCGCAGGAGCAGGCTCAGCAGCGGGGCCACGTCCCGTCCGCGATCAACATCCCGTGGAGCACCACCGCCAACGAGGACGGCACGTTCAAGTCCGACGAGGCACTCGAAGAGCTGTACAAGACCAAGGGCTACGACGACAGCAAGGCCACCATCGCCTACTGCCGCATCGGTGAGCGCTCGAGCCACACCTGGTTCGTGCTCAAGGAGCTCCTCGGCAAGGAAGACGTCAAGAACTACGACGGCAGCTGGGTCGAATACGGCTCCCTCGTCGGAGCACCCATCGAATTGGAGGTTCACTGATATGTGTGGAGCACCCGTGCAGGGTCAGACCATCCCCGCAGGCGTCGACGTCGAGAAGGAAACGGTCATCACCGGCCGTGTCCTCGCCGGCGACGGTGAGCCGGTAGCGGGCGCATTCGTCCGTCTCCTCGACGGCACCGGCGAATTCACCGCCGAGGTCGTCGCGTCGGGAACCGGCGATTTCCGCTTCTTCGCTGCCCCCGGACAGTGGACGCTGCGGGCGTTGTCCGCATCGGGCAACGGCGACACCGTCATCACGCCCGAGGGCGCGGGCGTGCACTCGGCCGACGTCACCGTCGGAGTCTGAGTCACCGAACCGATCACATAGAAGAACCCCGCACCTGGCAACCAGGTGCGGGGTTCTTTTCGTTGCTCTAGCCGACCTGTCGCGCCGGCTCGGGGACCGTGGAGTACTGCGGCGGGAACATGCCGGGAGGTACCGGGATGCCCTGGGATTCGAGGAAGGCAC
>NZ_JABFAQ010000015.1:0-32607 GCF_017168275.1 Rhodococcus sp. KRD175 | reverse complement strand
GGTCTGGGGTGCCTGGGTCTCGGGGGTGGCCGGGTCGACCGCGGGAGGCGCGTTCTTCTTCTCGCGTTCGGTTCGGGCGAGATCGGTCACCCACGCGACCATCTTTTCGCTTTCCCACTCGACCCCGTCGTTGGGGTCGTTATACCAGTAGGACAGGTGCTGCAGAAAGCCGATCGCCAAGTAGGGGCCGAGCACGACGTCGACGATGCCCTTGTTGTTCTCCACCAGGCCCTCGCCCTCGGCGCGCAACTTCGCCTTCACCGTTTCGGCACCCGGACCGAGGGCCCAGTTGAGATCGGCAAGTAGTTGATCGGGCGACAGCGCTGCTGCAGCCTTTGCGTCGTCCACATGATACTGCCGGTCGGAGACTTTGACGAGAACCTGCAGGAGCGTCTCGTCCGACTCGAGCCACGACTTGTTCGTGGCGATATCGATGATCGCGCGGGTGGCAATGGAGGCAACCGTCCGACCGAAGTCGGAGACGGTCTGCACCGGGTTGAGCAGCGTCAACCGCATTTGACCGAGTACACCGAGCGCCAGCTGCAGCAGTTCGATCTTGTCCGGCGAGTCGCAGGCGAGATCGTAGGGACGACACGACCAGGTGACCTTGTCCGTCATCGACCCGTAGTCCCGCGGCGACTGATCCATGAAGCCGCCGAGGGACTGGCCCACCTCGTCACCGAAATTAGGCACGCCGGCCGGGCGGTAGGGCGACCCCACCATGACGACACCGACGACGTCGTCGGACGTGACGAGAGCATTGGGATCACGGTGGCCGAGTTCCATCGTCACGCGATCGAGAATTTCGCCGCCGACGCTGTATCCGAGCAGCGCGAACTTGGTCTTCTCACCGCACTTGGTCTTGTACTCGTCCATCAACCGATTGGTCGACGCGATGCCGTCGGCGATCGACTCCTGGTAGGTCGGCACGTTGTCGAGTACGTCGAAGCCGTAGGTGGAGGAATACGGGACGTAGAGCCAGCCGACGGTGCCGGGGCTGTCCGCGTTCGCCTCACCGACCGGAACGGTGACGTTGCCGACCCAGTTCGACGCGATCGTCTGCGCTTCTTCGTTGAGCGGATTGCGATCGGAGTCCGAGTCGGTGGCTCCGGACACCGCCAACAGCAGTACGTCCGGGCAGTCCTGCGCGTAGTTGTTCGGATCGATATTCGGGCCCTGAGACGAACCGAAGTCGGCCGAACCCGACTCTGCCGAACCCGAATCGGACGATCCCGAGTCGGGCGCGGCCAGCGCAGCAGCGGGAGCTGCAAGGGCCAACGCCACTGTGACAACCGCCGATCGAACCAATACGGAACCGAACGACGATGTCAGAACACGCTTACGACGCAGCATTTCTGCAGAGACCTCCCCAGCCTTACAAGACAACAGCCTTGACGACACACATAGTGAATTCGTCGGCGCTCTCGAAATTGAGAGCCCGACGCCCCCGGGAAGAAGGTACCTGCTCGCGTCGGTTTCGCCATCACTACGAGTGATCCAGGGCACTGTGGGCCGCAAAAATGATGGTGTGTCACCAATGCCACAGCGCGGAAACGGACCGTTGTCATCGACCGGTCTCGCCGCGGGTTAAACTCGGTTCCGTGGTCATCTTCTTCGAGGTATTGCTGGCGCTTGCGGCAGTAGCCATCATCGCGTTCTCGCTCTATGTCGTCTACCGACTGGTCAACGACGAGTCGTGACGGAACCGGGCGCGGGCAACCCCGACAGCATCGACGACGGACTGGGCACCCCTATCACCAGCGGTGACCAAGCCATTTCGGCTGCCGAGCAGAAGTTCGCCGAGGCGTCGGCGCGCAACATCCCGGTGCTGCCCGACATCCCTCACCCGGACGACACCGCAAACCTGCGGCTCGGCCCCGATCTGCACCCGTCGATGCTGGCGCTGCTGCCACTCGTCGGCGTGTGGCGCGGTCAGGGCGAGGGGCACGACCCCGAAACGGACACCGACTATCCCTTCGGTCAGCAGATCGTCGTTTCCCATGACGGCGGCAGCTACCTCAGCTGGGAATCGCGCTCCTGGAGACTCGATTCCGACGGTAATTACGCGCACCCCGACCTTCGGGAGACCGGGTTCTGGCGCATCAGCGGCGGCGACGGAGTCAAGGGGTCCAAGGACGAAGAAGTCGTCGAGCTGCTGCTGACGCACAGCACCGGCGTCGTCGAACTGTATTACGGTCATGCCCTGACCCAGTCGTCCTGGGAACTTGCCACCGACGTCGTCATCCGCAGCACCTCGGGTGCACTGGTGGGCGGAGCTCGCCGCCTGTACGGAATCGTCGAGGGCGGGGATCTGGCGTACGTCGAGGAACGTGTCGTCGCCGACGGCCCGCTCGCACCGCGTCTGTCGGCCCGCCTCACCCGCTACATCGGCTGACGCAGAATCTTTTTCGGATCTCGGGGGCCGTTCGCATGCGAACGGCCCCCGAGCCATACCTGTTGTCAGGTCCCGACCGGACAGGTCGGGGGCTCGGGGGCCGGGTAGCTGCCTGGGATTCGCCTGCCGCTCGCGCGGTCTTCGCAGTGAATCCGTCAGCGATTGCGGCTAGCTGACAGCCACCTCACGCGTCCTAGAGTTCATCAACTTCAGACCACCTCCTCTCTCGTGTACTCCCAACGTACGCCCGCGATCGGGAGTCGGCAAAGGGTTTTTTCGCAGTCCTGTCTCCGAGGTCGATCACCTGGTCGGCGTCGGTGTTCTCGGGCAATTGGTGAGTGACGACGACCACCGTTCGCTCGGCACCGAACAGCCCGTCGTCGGTGGTGAGCAGCTTGCGCAGAATCCGTTCGCCGGAGATTCTGTCGAGATGTTCGGTCGGCTCGTCCAACAGCACGACGGGCGCGGTGCTCAGCAGTGCGCGTGCGAGAAGGAGTCGACGACGCTCGCCACCCGAGACCGCCTGCGCCCCACCGATCAGTGTCGTGTGAACGCCCTGGGGCAACGCGTCGAGCCACGGTCCGAGACCCACTCGTCGCAATGCCTGCGTTGCCTGGTCTTCGTCCACGTCGCCCCGCACCACTCGCAGGTTCTCCAGAATCGAGGTGTCGAACAGGTGCGCGTCTTCGGCGAACAGCGCTGCATCCGAGCCGAATTCGACGGCGAGTGCCCGAAGCATCGTCGTCTTTCCCGATCCGCTGGGCCCGATGATTGCGCTCCGCGCATGTGCGCGAAAGTTCGTAGCAGGGGTCGGGCAGGAGTGGAGCCCGCGGAACGACCCGTTCAGGCTGCCACTCACATGGGGAGCCGCATCGAGCATGGTCATGATTCGGGTGGCCGCGATTCGGCCGCGCATCAGTGCGATTGCCGCTGCGGGCAGCGCTGCGGTCGCCTCGAATGCGGCCAGTGGAACCAACACGATGATCGCGAGCGCCATCGGCGTCATGCCGCCCGCGGTGCCTCCGTCCGGGCCGTACAGCCCGATGCCGATCAGCAACGACCCGATCACCGACGCTCCGATCGCCAGTGGCTGTGCGGCATCGGCGAGTGCCGACGGACGCGCCGCGCGATCTCGCGCTTTCACCGAGTCGTGTGCTGCGCCCTCGGCTTCGGCGAGTGTCGCGTCCAGACGACGGGCGACTCGCAGTTCCGCCGCATGGTCGAGTGCGCGGACGGCTGTCTCGGCGAAGCGCACGTCGGCTTCGACACCGGCTTCCTCGGCGATCCTCGCCGACCGGGCCGCGAGTATCGGTGCACCCACGCCGGCGATCAGCAATGCCACCGCCAGAATCGATGCGGCGGCAGGTGCGATTCCCGCGAGCAGGCCCACGGCCGCGAGCATCATCAGCACGCTCACACAGATGGGAACGACGGCCCGGATGACGACGTCACCGAGAACGTCCACGTCCGCACCGGTGCGCGCCAGAACGTCACCCCGTCGCAGTGCGACCGCGCCGTTCCCGTTCGCCAATCTCTCGTAGATTCTCGTGCGGGCCGCCGTCGTTCCGCGCAGCGCCACATCATGGGTGGTCAAGCGTTCGAGATACCGAAACACCCCGCGCGAGATACCCAGCGCCCGAACGGCTACGACGGCAACCGACAGGTCCAGCACCGGTGGCATCTGCCACGCCCGGGTGATCAACCACGCCGACAGTGCCGCCAGGGCGAGCGCACTGCCCAGCGTCGCCACTCCGGCCAACACGGCCAGTACGACTCTGCGCGGAGACAGCTCGAGCAGCGCCAGCGCTCGTCGCAGATCAGACATGCTCGAACTCCCGCTTCGTGGTCGAGTCGCTGCGGACCTCGACGATGCGGTCGGCGGCATGCAGCACCGAACGCCGATGACCGACCATCACCACGGTGACGCCGCGGTCGGCGGCATCTCGAACCGCCTGCAGCACAGTCGCTTCACTCACCGGATCCAGGTGTGCCGTCGGCTCGTCCAACAGCATCACCGGAGCATCGGACACGAAGGTACGTGTCAGTGCGAGGCGCTGTAGCTCGCCGAGCGAAAGCCCCACCCCACTCTGCCCGACGCGGGTGTCCCAGCCCTCGGGGTGTTCTCGAAGCACCTCGTCGAATCCGGCTGCGCGGCAGGCGAGTTCCAGTGCAGCCGAGTCGGGGATTCCGTGCAGGGTCACGTTGTCGTAGAGCGTGCCCGGCACCAACACCGGCCGCTGCGGGAGCCAGGCCACCTGCGCCCACCACTGTTCGAGATCGAGTTCGGCGATCGGCACTCCCCCGACGCTCACCGCGCCGGTCGACGGCGGAGTCAACCCCAGGATCGCGTGCAGCGCAGTCGTTTTACCTGCGCCGTTCGGTCCGGTCAGGACCGTGACGGTGCCCGCCCGGCACAGCGCACTCAGCTCCGCTGGTGCCGCTCCGTCCCGACTCGCAACGCCGAGCCCGTCCAGCTCGATGTCGACGGCTGTCGTGTCGACGGTGCGGCCACCGGTCGGCCGCGCTGTTCGCCGGTCCAACACCCGGAATGCACGATCGGCTGCCTCGACGCCGTCCTCGGCCGCATGAAACTGGGTGCCGACCGCGCGCAGTGGAAAGTACACCTCGGGCGCGAGGACGAGCGCGATGATGCCGGCTTCGAGTGTCATCTCGCCGAACACCAGCCGCAGCCCGATGCCGACGGCAACCAGCGCTACACACAGCGTCGCGAGCAACTCGAGCACCATCGACGACAGGAACGCAATCTTCAGTGCGCGCATGGTCGTTCGACGATGGGCGTCGCCCAATGCACGAACACGAGCGGCCGGTCCGTGCTCGCGCCCGAGCGCGCGCAGAGTCGGCAAGCCTGCCAACAGATCGAGCAGTTGCGCAGACAACCTGGTCATCGTGGTGAGCGTGGCGGCCGCCCGGCCCTTGGTCAGCAAGCCGATCAGGATCATGAAGACGGGGATGAGCGGCAGGGTCACGGCGATGATGGCGGCCGACGTCAGATCCTGTGTGAGGATGACGATCAGGACCAACGGGGTGACGATGACGGCCAGCACCAGCGCCGGCAAATAGCCGGTCAGGTACGCCCGTAGTCCGCCGATGGCGCGGGTCACGACGACGGCCAGTTCCTCGCGCTCGGCGTCCAGCTCGCGAGGCTCGAATCGCGTTGCCGTCGTGAGTACTTCGATCTCCAGCTCGGCGACGACCCGCGACGCCGACCGGTGTGCGTAACGAGACTGAGCTCCGGTCGCGAGCACCCGAACCACTGTTGCACCGGCCAGGACGACCAGTTCCGTCGTCCATGCGGACAACGATCTGGCCGACGGGTCGGTGATGACGCCGGCCAGCACGCGTCCGATTGCCAGTGCACTCACGATGATGCACAGGGTGACCACGGTCGACAGCGCGACCGTGACGAGCACGTAGCCGCGGGCGGAGCGCGAGTACTTCCACAGTCGCGGATCGACCGGGCCCTTCGGCCGTGTCCGCGAAGTGGTGGGTGCGGTCACGACTTCACCGACAGCCCGATCGAGTCGGGGATCTGGGCGCTCGAAATACGTTGCCGGAAGACCCAATACGTCCACGCCTGGTAGCCGAGGACGACGGGTGCAGCGAAGGCCGCAGCCCACGTCATCACCGTCAACGTGTAGGGGCTGGACGACGCGTTGGCGATGGTGAGATCGAAGGCGGCGTCGGTGCTGGACGGCATCACGTTGGGGAACAGGGACGCGAACAGCAGCACGACGACGGCGACGATGGCAATGCAGGTGAAGACGAAGGCCCAGCCTTCACGTACTTTCCCCGTCAGCGCGACGACGAGCAGCAGGGCGACTGCTGCCACCGCGACGAGTACCCACGTCCAGGTTTTCCCGTACGCGAGTTGTGTCCACAGCGCGAAGGCTCCACCGACGAGCACTGCCGGAACCGACAGCCACGCTGCCATTTTCACCGAGTCCTCGTGGACGTCGCCGGAGGTCTTGAGCGCGATGAACACGGCACCGTGCAGTGCGAACACCACGGCCATCGTTACTCCGCCGAGCAGTGCGTACGGGTTGAGGAGATCGAAGAACCCTGCGGTGACCTTCTTGTTCTCGTCGATCGCGACTCCGCGGACGATGTTGGCGAACGCGACGCCCCACAGCACCGCCGGAACCCACGAGCCGATGCCGATGCCGATGTCGCAGCGACGACGCCACACCGGGTCGTCGATCTTGCCGCGCCATTCGATGGCGCAGATGCGCAGGATGAGCGCCACCAGGATCAACAGCAACGGCAGGTAGAAGCCCGAGAACAACGTGGCGTACCACTCGGGAAACGCCGCGAACAGGGCACCGCCTGCAGTGATGAGCCAGACTTCGTTGCCGTCCCAGACCGGGCCGATGGTGTTGAGAACTGCGCGACGACGCTTCTCCCCCGTCACGGGGTCGGGGTGCCTACCCAGAATGGGAATGAGCATGCCGACGCCGAAGTCGAAGCCTTCGAGCACGAAGTAGCCGACGAAGAAGAAAGCGATGATGAGAAACCAGAATTCGGGCAATGACATTGCTATCCCCTAGTACGCGAACGAGAGCTGCTTGGGCTCATCGTCTTCCGATTCCGGTGGGTCGACGTGCGGGTGCGCGTCGTGGTCGAGAGGTCCTTCGATGACGTAGCGCCGAAGCAGGTAGAACCAGACACCTCCGAGAGCGGCGTACAGCAGTGTGAACGTCACCAGCGAGGCGACGACGAGGCCGACGGGATGGTCGGAGACGCCCTGGTCGACGGTGAGCCGGATCTGATCGACTCCCGAGAGGTTGGGCGCGACAACCCATGGCTGACGCCCCATTTCGGTGAAGATCCAGCCGGCACTGTTGGCCAGGAACGGCGTCGGAATGGCCAGCAGCGACAGCCACGAGAACCATTTCTGGTCGGGAATCCGGCCACCTCGGGTAACCCACAGTCCTGCGACAGCGAGCAACGCAGAGCCTGCGGCCAGGCCGATCATCATCCGGAACGCCCAGTAGGTGACGAACAGGTTGGGCTTGTAGTTGCCCGGTCCGAACTGCTGCTCGTACTGATCCTGTAGTTGGTTGACGCCCTGCACGGTGGCACCGAAGTCGTTCTCCGCCAGGAACGAGGTGAGGCCGGGGATCGCGATGAGGTGCACCACGGATTCGCAGTTGTTGTGGGTACCCACGGTCAGGAGCGAGAAGCTGGCTCCGGTTTCGGTGTCGCACAACGATTCTGCGGAGGCCATCTTCATCGGCTGCTGCTCGAACATGAGCTTGCCCTGAATGTCTCCGGTGATGGCGAGCGCCCCACCCGCAACGATCATGACGATGAAGGACATGCGCGCTGCCGATCGGAACATCTGGCGCGAGTCGGTGGCTGGGACCGCAGCTATCTCGTTCTCGGCCTTTTTCTTTCGAGCCTCGCGGACCATCCACCATCCGGAGATGCCTGCGACGAAGGTTGCGGCGGTGAGGAATGCACCTGCTACGGCGTGCGGGAAGGCCGCCAGCGCAGTGTTGTTGGTGAGCAGCGCCCAGATGTCGGTCAGCTCGGCGCGGCCGGTTTCTTCGTTGTAGATCGCGCCGACGGGATGCTGCATCCAGGAGTTGGCTGCGATGATGAAGAAGGCCGAGGCGTTGACGCCGATGGCGACGAGCCAAATGGTCGCCAGGTGAACGAGTTTGGGTAGTCTGCTCCATCCGAAGATCCACAGACCGAGGAACGTGGACTCGAGGAAGAACGCGACCAGCCCTTCGAGTGCGAGGGGTGCACCGAACACGTCACCGACGAATCGTGAGTATTCGCTCCAGTTCATTCCGAACTGGAACTCCTGCACGATTCCCGTTGCGACGCCGAGTGCGAAGTTGATGAGGAACAGCTTGCCGAAGAACTTGGTCAGTCGATACCAGGAATCCTTGCCGGTGATCACCCACATGGTCTGCATGGCCGCCACCATCGGCGCGAGGCCGATGGTGAGGGGTACGAGAATGAAGTGATAAACGGTGGTGATACCGAACTGCCACCGCGAGACATCCAACGCGTCCATCGATACTCCGAACTCTTCCGCCCGAGCTGTGACGGGCAACACCGCAGGTCAGGGCATTGGCCCGCGACTGATTCGAATGTACTACTACGAGTAGTAGTAGGGAAGAGTCTTTCGACAGGGCCATTGGACCCTCAGAGCATCCGGACGGTCTCCACCGCGAGATCGACCATCTCGGGCACCTCGTCCGCGCGGCTGGGCCGCCCCAGAACGACGCCGTTCATCGATGTCACCCGCGCAGCCAGCGTGACGCTCGAAACGAGCCAAACACCGTCCGCTGCAATGAGATCCGCTGGATACAGATGTCCGTGCTCGCACGTCCAGCCGGCCGCCTCGGCCACCGAGAACAGGGCGGCAACTGTGGTGCCCGCCAGGATGCCCTGCTCGACCGACGGTGTGACGAGAGTCTTACCGCGCGCCACCACCACCGTCGACCGGGGTCCCTCGAGCACTCTGCCCTCGCTGCTGAGGTAGATCACGTCGTCCACGCCCTGGCGGGCAGCGTGGCGCAGCGCGGCCATGTTGGTCGCGTACGACAACGTCTTCGCGCCTGCCAGCTGCCACGGCGCACCGGCGGAGAAGTCGACCGAGTAGCCCCGATCGAGCGTCATCACCGACACCCCGTTCTCCCGGGCGTTTCGCACTCGACCCGGCAGTGGCCCCAGCGTCACGAACGCCGTCGGATCGCCGCCGCCCTCACGACCACGGCTCAGCACCAACCGCAGAACGCCCTCGTCCGTGGACTTCTCCGTCCACAGGCCGACCGACTGCTCGATCACTGCGCGCCAGGCA
This sequence comes from Rhodococcus sp. KRD175, assembly GCF_017168275.1. NCBI lineage: Bacteria > Bacillati > Actinomycetota > Actinomycetes > Mycobacteriales > Nocardiaceae > Rhodococcus > Rhodococcus sp. KRD175. The sequence continues at coordinate 23,377 of NZ_JABFAQ010000015.1, read as the reverse complement.
TCCGGATCGGGGACGGGAAGATCCAGGGCCGCCGCCGACACGGCCAGACGCGCCAGGTGCAGCTCGACGCCGCAGGCCGAGCCGTCACGCACCAGCAGCGTCTCGAACGCGCCGTCACCACGCACGGCAGCCAGATCGTCGGCGAACAGCAACGGCCGATCCGCGTCGTGCACTCGGCCGTCCAACGTCACCACTACCGACTCCGACATGCCGCCACCCTAAAGGCTGTGGCCGGGTGCTCCTACTATGGAGTGGTGTCCGATCCTGTGACGATCACCCCGAGTCCTCTTCTCACTCTCCCCGGCGCAGTGCCCTCTCCCGACGACAGCGTCGATGCCGGCGTCGCCTGGCACTACGGCAATCCGTTCGGCGAACAACGCAGTGCCGTCAGCGCAGCCGCCGTCATCGATCGATCCCACCGATTCGTGCTTGCCATCAGCGGCGACGAGCGGTCGAGCTGGCTGAACACGATCTCGAGCCAACTCGTGTCGGATCTGCCCGACGGCAGCTCGGCCGAAAACCTGAGCCTGGACGTCAACGGCCGCATCGAGCATCATTTCGTTCAGACCGATCTGGGCGGGGTCACCTACATCGACACCGAACGTGCACAGGGACCGGATCTGCTGTCGTTCCTGAAGAAGATGGTCTTCTGGGCCAAGGCCGAACCCAGAGAGGCCGACGAACTCGTCGTTCTCTCCGTCCTCGGATCCGACGCGGCGTCGATCCTCGACAAGGCAGGCCTCCCCGTTCCGAGCGAGATCTACGGCGCGTCGGCAGTGGACGGCGGCGGCTTCGTCCGGCGGATGCCCTGGCCGGGCCCGAACTCGTACGACGTCGTCGTCCCCCGAGCAGGCCTGAGCGACTGGTTCCTTCGCCTCCGCGACGCCGGTGCTGCCCCGGCCGGAACGTGGGCGTACGAGGCGTTGCGGGTGGAATCGGTGCGACCGCGGGTGGGCGTGGACACCGACGAGAAGACCATTCCGCACGAGGTCCGATGGATCGGCAGTGCAGCCGAGTTCGGCGCGGTTCACCTGGAGAAGGGGTGCTATCGCGGTCAGGAGACCGTCTCGCGGGTGCACAACCTCGGTCGACCGCCGCGTCACCTGGTACTCCTGCATCTCGACGGTTCCGCCGACGGACGGCCCGTGACCGGCGATCCCGTCACCGCCGGTAGCCGCGCGGTGGGGCGTCTGGGGACCGTTGTCGACCACTTCGAGCTCGGGCCCGTTGCCCTCGCGCTGGTCAAGAGAACGATTCCGGTGGACGCCGCCCTGGAGGCGGGTCCGTGTGCGGCGTCGATCGACCCCGACTCCATCCCCTCGTACGACGACGTGCAGGCCGGCCGCGCGGCCGTCGATCGCCTACGCGGCCGGTGACCGGGTCCGTCTCGGCGGTCTGCGTGGTGCATGCCGACGTCCCGTTCGGGCGGCGCGGCGTCGTCGACAGTGGCATCGACAAGCGGCCCGTGCACGGCCCGGTGGATGTGCACGAGCTCGGCATCGGCGGGGACCACTGTCGCGACACCAAGTTCCACGGTGGTCTCGATCAAGCCGTGTACGCCTACGACGAGGCAGAAGCCCGGTACTGGGCCGATCAGCTGGGTGCGCCCGTCGAGCCAGGACGGTTCGGCGAGAATCTGCGGACCAGCGGCGTCCCGGTGACCGACGCGGTGATCGGGACGCGGTGGCGCATCGGCACGGTGACGCTGGAGGCAACCATCGCACGCAAGCCCTGCGGCACGTTCGCGCGGTGGATGGGCGAGCCGGGGTGGGTTCGCCGATTCACGGCCCAGGGAGATGTGGGCGCTTACTTCCGAGTGCTCGAGCCCGGGGTCTTCGCCGCCGGTGATTCGGTGACGGTCGAATCGGTTCCTCGGCACGCGGTGACGGTGCGGATGCTCTTCGAGGGGCGGGACGCCGCGGCGATGCAGACTCTTCTGGACGAGCCCGGATTGGCACCGAAGGTGTACCGCGACGCGGCGGCGGCGCTGAAATCGTCGCGGAGGCCATGACGCGCAGCACTACTGTTTTCGTGTCGTAGCGCGAAGATAGTTCGCCTGAGCACGGATATGCGCAGGTACAGGCAGCGCGGACCCCTGCCCCGGGCGTGTCGCGCCGCGGGGCCCGGCATCGACACGTGGTGCCGTATGCGCATCGCGGCGATTCGCGCGCTAGAGTGTGTGCCAGGAAGAAATACCAACTCTAACGGGGCCGCCAAATTTCCCCAGGCCGCCCCGCAAGTCCGCGAGGGGGCACCGCCATGGGCCGAGGCAGGGCTAAGGCAAAGCAGACAAAGGTCGCTCGTGAGCTCAAGTACAGCTCGCCGACAACGGACTTGGAGAGTCTGCAAAGAGAGCTCTCCGGTGGTTCGTCCAACTCCCATCGTGGCGGCATCCACTCTGACTCGGATGTGCATTCCCGAGTCGAGGAAGACGAGTACGAGGACTGGCGACGCTAGAAACTGTGCATTGAACGACTGAGGGGGAGCCGCACCGCGGCTCCCCCTCACTTGTTCGTCGTGTGACCGGCCGGTCAGAACCTCGGGTGATTACCCAGCAGCAGCGCGCGCTCGTCGGCGACGTCCTTGCCCGCAGCCTTCTTGACCGTGCCGAGAGTCCAGCAGTCGATGTGCCGTGCAGTCAGTACTGCCAGAGCACGATCGACGTCCTCGGGGGCGACGATCGCGACCATGCCGACACCCATGTTGAACGTCTGCTCCATCTCGGCCCGCTCGACGCGTCCGCGCTGCGCGATGAGGGAGAAGATCGGGGCCGGGCTCCACGTGGTCCGATCGAGTTCGGCCACGAGACCCTCGGGCATGACGCGCGAGAGGTTGTTGGCGAGTCCGCCGCCCGTCACGTGGCAGAACGTACGCACGTCGGTCTCGGCCGCGAGTGCGAGGCAGTCCTTGGCGTAGATCTTCGTCGGCTCGAGCAGTTCTTCGCCGAGTGTGCGGCCGAACTCCTCGACGTGTCCGCCGAGATCCATGTGGTTGATCTCGAGCAGCACCTTGCGAGCGAGCGAGTAGCCGTTGGAATGCAGACCGGACGATCCCATGCCGATGACGACGTCGCCGGGACGAACGCGCTCGGGTCCGAGGATCGAGTCCGCCTCCACGACGCCGATGCCGGTGGCAGAAAGGTCGTAGTCACCGTCGGCCATCAGCCCCGGGTGTTCGGCCGTCTCGCCGCCGAGCAACGCACAACCGGCGATGATGCAGCCCTCGGCGATGCCCTTGACCAGTTCCGCGACCTGCTCGGGAACGACACGGCCGACGGCGATGTAGTCCTGCAGGAACAGCGGCTCGGCTCCGCACACGACCAGATCGTCGACGACCATGGCCACGAGGTCGAGACCCAGGGTGTCGTGCTTGCCGAGGGCCTGGGCGACGGCCACCTTGGTGCCGACTCCGTCGGTCGAGGCAGCCAGGACCGGCTCGCGGTAGTCGCCCTTGAGCGCGAACAGACCGGCGAAACCACCGAGACCGCCCATGACCTCGGGCCTGCTGGCCTTCTTGGCGAGTGGCGCGAACAGTTGCACTGCTCGGTCTCCTGCGGCGATATCGACCCCGGCCGCCGCGTAGGAGGCACCGCCCGAGTGAGTTGCGCTCGTGGGTTGGGATTCCTCGGTCATTCGGCTCCAGCCTGTGTACTCGTTCATGTCAGCGCCCCCAAGCACGCGAACCGTGCGTAGCGGCGCAGATAGCGCCCTAACGGTACCGGAGTGCCCGCTGGCGGGAAGAATTTACGTGCGCAGCCGCTTGCCCGGGATGGCGGCCAACAGCTTCTTCGTGTACTCCTCCTCCGGCGAGCGCAGAATCTTCCACGGCGTGCCCTGCTCGACGACCTGGCCGCCCCGCAGCACCACCACCCGATGTGCGACGCGATCGACCACCGCCAGATCGTGGCTGATGAACAGGCAGGCGAAACCGAACTCCCGCTGCAGCGCCTCGAACAGGTCGAGCACGGCCGCCTGGACCGAGACGTCGAGTGCACTGGTCGGCTCGTCCGCGACCACCAGATCCGGTCCCAGCACCAGTGCCCGCGCCAGGCTGACGCGTTGCCGTTGCCCACCGGACAGCTCGTGCGGGTAACGCTTGTCGGTGCCGGACGGTAGTTGCACGGCGTCGAGCAGCTCGGTGGTCCTGGCCGCGATCGCATCCTTGGAGCCGTACTTGTGCACGATCATCGGCTCGGCGATGCACTGTCCGACGGTGAGCCGCGGGTTCAGCGACGCCGACGGGTCCTGGAAGACGAAGCCGAATCGCTTGCGCAAGGGCTTGAGCTTGCGCTCGCTCACGCCGGCGATGTTCTGTCCCATCACCGTCACGCTGCCGCTGGTCGGCTTCTGGAGCGCTGCAACGCACCTGCCGATCGTCGACTTACCCGAGCCCGATTCGCCCACCAGACCGAGGGTTTCGCCGCGGTGGATGGTCAGCGAGACGTCGTCGACCGCTCGGAATGCCGAGGAGCCGACCCCACCGGAGAACTGCACCACCAGCTGCGAGACCTCGAGTACCGGCTCGCCCGACGTGTCGACGGTCTTGTCCGACTCCACTGCAGCAAGGGTCGGCACCGCGGCCAGCAGCTTTTTGGTGTACTCGTCTTCGGGGGCGTCGAACAGCTGTGCCACCGGCGCTTCCTCGACGACTCGGCCGTTCTGCATGACGACGACGCGGTCCGCCAGATCGGACACGACGCCCATGCTGTGGGTGATCAGCACGATGGCGCACCCGAGCCGGTCTTTCAGATCGCGCAGCAGCTCGAGGATCTCGGCCTGCACAGTAACGTCGAGGGCGGTGGTCGGCTCGTCGGCGATGATGACTTTCGCCTCACACGAGATGGCGATCGCGATCATGACGCGTTGCTTCTGGCCACCGGAGAGCTCGTGTGGGTAGTACGAGAAGCGCTGCTCGGGGTTCGGCAACCCCACCATCGTCAACAACTCGATGGCCCGCGCCTTGGCATCCTTACTGCCCATCCGTTTACCGTCTGCGCGGGTGTGCGCGCGCAGCGCCTCGACGATCTGATACCCGATGGTGAACAGCGGATCGAGAGCACTGCCCGGCTCCTGGAACACCATCGAGATCTTGTTGCCCCGCAGCCTCGCCCACGCCTTGTCGTTCAGCGTGGTGACGTCCTGCCCGCCGAGAACCACGTGCCCGTCGACTCGCGCGGTATCGGGCAGCAGCCCGATGGCGGAGCGGACACTGACGGATTTACCCGACCCCGACTCCCCCACGACGGCGAGAACTTCACCGGGATAGACCTCGAACGAGACCTCGGTGACGGCATCGACTTCGCCGGCATCGGTGACGAACGAAACGGACAACGACTGCACCGACAATGCGGACTCGCGTGGAGTCACGACACTCGATGTCATACCTTCACCGCCTTCTTGAACTTCTTGCGAGTGCGCAGCAGCGGATTGAGTGTCTCGCTTGCACTTTCACCGACCATGGTCAGACCGAGGACCACCAGCACGATGCCCAGGCCTGGGAACACCGACGTCCACCAGATGCCGTTGGAGATGTCCGGTAGGGCCTTGTTGATGTCGTATCCCCACTCCGAGGCGGAGGTCGGCTCGATCCCGAACCCGAGGAAACCGAGCCCGGCGAGGGTGAGGATGGCCTCGGCTCCGTTGAGCGTGATGATGACCGGCAGTGTCTGCACCACGTTGGCGAGTATGTGCCGGAACAGAATTCGCGGCGTGCCGGCTCCGGTCACCCGCGCGGCGTCGACGTACGGTTCGGTCTTGACGGCGACCGTCGCGTTGCGGACCACCCGGAAGTACTGGGGCACGAAGATCGCCGTGATGGCGATGGCCGCGGAGGCGATACCGCCGAAACTCGACGACTGACCGCCTGCCACGACGATCGAGATGACCACGGCGAGAAGCAGAGACGGGAATGCGTACATCGCGTCCATGAACAGCACGAGCACCCGGTCGAACCAGCGGCCGATGTAGCCCGAGGCCAGACCGAGCGGAACGCCGATGATCAGGGACAGCACCAGAGACGAGGCGATGACCATCAATGCGGTTCTGGCACCGTAGATTACCCGCGAGAACACGTCCTCACCGCGAACCGAGGTACCGAACCAGTGATCCGCGGACGGCGCGGCTTGGCGGGCGAAATCCGCACCGGCGTCACTGGTCTGCGAGAAACCGTACGGCGCGAGAATCGGCGCGAACAGCGCCGCGATCACGAACCCCACCATCAGCGCCAACCCGACGATGAGCGTGACCCGCTGCAATCCCGAGGTGGACTTCACGAACGCGACGCCGGGGAACCCTCTGCGGTGCGGACGGGTGGGAGGGACGTCGGACAGCACGACTTCGGTGCTCATCAGAACCTCACTCTCGGGTCGATGAGGGCGACGATCGCGTCGGTGACGAAGCTGACGACGGCGACCACCACGGCCAGGAACGTCACGATGCCTTGCACGGCAACGAAATCGCGGGCCTGCAGATAACGGGCGAGTTCGTAGCCCAGTCCTTGCCACTCGAAGGTCGTCTCGGTGAGTACGGCACCGCCGAGGAGGACGGCGATCTGCAGTCCGATGACGGTGACGATGGGAATCATGGCGTTACGGAACGCATGTCGCCTCGTCACCGTGCCCTCGCTCAACCCGCGCGCGCGGGCGGCGTCGACGAACGGCGCCTGCAACGTCTGAATCAGGTTGACTCGCACCAATCGCAGGAACACACCGGCCGTCAGCAGTCCGAGCGCAAGAGCGGGCAGAACCGCGTGCTCGAGCACGTCGACGGTGTAACCGGTGTCGCCGTACAGGAACGAGTCGATGATCAGAATGTTCGTCTTCGGGGAGACGTTCTGCAGTGCCAGTTCGACATTGGTACTGGCCCGCCCGGCGACCGGCAGCCAGCCGAGCTTGACGGCGAACAGCAGCTTGAGCAGCATGCCGACGAAGAATACCGGGGCCGCGTACGCCAGGATCGCGAAGATTCGCAGCGACGCATCACCGAACCGGTCGCGATGGGTGGCGGCGTAGAACCCGAGCGGGATGCCGACCGCGAACGCGACGAGCAGCGCCCAGAACGCCAATTCCAGTGTGGCAGCACCGTTGACGAGCAGGACGTCACTGATCGCGCGATTGTCGGTGGCGGAGCGGCCGAAGTCGCCGCGCAACAACCCGGTCAGGTACTCCCAGTACTGCGTCAGGATCGGCCGGTCGTATCCGGCCTCGGCCTTGCGCTGGGCGATCTGTTCGGCGGGTAGTCGACCGCCGAGGGCGGCGGTGATCGGGTCACCGATCACACGCATGAGAAAGAAGACGACGGTGACGAGAATCCAGGCAGTCGGGATGATCAACAGAAACCTGATCCCGAGATAGCGGGCGAGCGCGCCGTATCGTGACGGCGCGCTCGCCTGCTGCGCTTTCTTCTCCCCTACCGGCGTCTGTGCGGTAGCGGGCACCGGTCAGCTCTTGGCGAGAGTGACGAAGCGGAACTTGAACGAGGCGTCGAGGGTCTCGTCCACACCGCTGATCTCATCGGTGGCGACGGCGATCTGCTTGCCCTCCAACAGCGGAAGGGTCGGCAGGTAGTTGGTCGCGAGCTCGGTCTGAATCTGTCCGATGATCTGCATCCGTGCGTTCTCGTCGGCCGTCGTGCGCTCGAGGTCGAGCAGTGACGTGATCTCCGGGTTCTCGAAATGCGACTGGAGGAAGTTGTCCGGCCCGAAGAACGGCGTCAGGTAGTTGTCTGCATCGGGGTAGTCCGGGAACCAGCCGAGCTGGTAGACCGGGTACGCGTCGGCGACGCGTTCCTTGGTGTAGGTGCTCCACTCGGTGGACTGCAGGTTCACATTGAACAAGCCCGTCGCGTCGAGCTGACTCTTGATCGCGGCGTACTCCTCGCTCGAGCTCGAGCCGTAGTGATCCGGGTTGTACTGCAGGTTGAGCTGGATCGGAGTGGCCACGCCTGCGGCCGAGAGGAACCCGGCAGCCTCGTCTTTGTTGGGGGTCTCACCGTAGACGTCGGAGAAGGCCTTGTTCGAACCCTCCAGACCGGTCGGCACCACGGAGTACAGCGGGGTGTAGGTGCCCTTGTAGACGCCGTCGGAGAGCGCCTGGCGATCGACCGAGGCAGCAATTGCTTTGCGTACGGCCAACTTCTGCTCGGGGGTGTTGCCGGGCATCGTGTTCATGTTGAAGACCATGTAGCGGGACTCGCCGCCGGGGCCCTCGTGCACCGTCAGGCCGTCGACGGCTCCCAGCGATTCGACGTCGGTCGGGGTGAGGGAACGCCATGCCACATCGATGGCCTTGTTCTGCACATCGAGCTTCAGGTTGTCGGAGCTGGTGTAGTACTTCACGTTGACCGACGACGTCTTCGGGGTGCCGAGAATGCCGTTGTAGTCACCGTTGGCCACGAAGCTGACGAGTGAGTTCTTGCCATAGCTGGAGATGGAGTACGGGCCGGCGAACGGCTTGCCCGCAACCACTGCGTCGTCGTCGAGCACCTTGTCGGCCGGGAACACCGTCTGGTCGACGATCGGGCCCGCGGGTGTCGCGAGGATCTGCGGGAACGTCTGATCGTTGGCCGCTTTGAGGGTGAACTCGACGGTCTTCTCGTCCGGTGTCGCGATGCTGTCGAGATTGGTCAGCAGCGACGCCGGACCGTTCGGATCGTTGATCGCGACGATGCGGTCGAACGAGAACTTGACGCTCTCGCTCGTCAGCGGATTGCCGTTGGCGAACTTCAGGTCGTCCTTGAGCGTGCACTTGTAGACGGTCGGCTCCGCGAAATCGCAGCTCTCGGCCGCATCGGGCTCGAGCTCGGAGCTACCGGGAGCGAAGTTCATCAGGAAGGGATACGTCTGGTTCATCACCATGAACGATCCGTTGTCGTACGAGCCGGCCGGGTCGAGCGAGGTGACCTGGTCCGTGGTGCCGACCGTGATGGTCTCACCGCCGCCGTCGCCGGATCCACCGGCGTCGGTGCGTCCCGAGCCGCACGCTGCGGCGGTCAGTGCAAGTACCGACAGTGCGGCCACTGCGGCGGTCTTCTTGCCGTGCTTACGCACAGCCGTTCGTGATGCGGCGCTGTAGCGCTGCATGCGTCCGTCGTCGGGCGACAGGGTCATCTGAGCCTCTATCCAATCGGTGTGTCCTATGTAACTCGGGACAGTACCGATGGACTGTTTCCAATATGTGGCATTGAGAAAACCCTGCTGTTCCCTAACGGAAAAGACCAGGTCAAGGACGGCTGAGAGCGCTCACATTCGCGTCGTTGTCCACCGGTTGCCCAGCGGCCGACGCCAGCAGACCCTCGAGCACGTGCTTGCCTAGTGCATTGTCCGCGGGCAGATCGATGGGGTACTTCCCGGTGAAACATGCTGCACACAAGCGCGATTCGGGCTGCTCCGACGCCGCGATCATGCCGTCGATGGAGATGTAGCCCAGCGAGTCGGCACCGATGGCCTGCCGGACGCCTTCGAGGATTCCGTCCTCGGAATCGACGCCGTTGGCGATCAGCTCTGCGGGAGAAGCGAAGTCGATGCCGTAGAAGCAGGGCCACCGCACCGGCGGGGACGCGATACGTACGTGGATCTCGAGGGCACCGGCCTCGCGCAGCATCCTGATCAGCGCCCGCTGCGTGTTGCCGCGAACGATCGAATCATCCACCACCACGAGCCTTTTGCCGCGAATGACCTCTTTGAGAGGGTTGAGCTTGAGCCGGATACCGAGCTGCCGAATGGTCTGCGACGGTTGAATGAACGTGCGGCCCACGTACGCGTTCTTCATGAGCCCCTGGCCGTACGGGATTCCGGAGCCCTGGGCGAAGCCCACGGCTGCCGGAGTTCCGCTCTCGGGCACCGGGATGACCAGATCACCCTCGGCCGGGTGCTCCTTGGCGAGACGACGTCCGATTTCCACCCGAGTCGAGTGCACCGAGCGACCGCCGATGACGCTGTCGGGCCGTGCGAGATAGACGTACTCGAACACGCAGCCCTTGGGCTCGGGGGCAGCGAAACGCGAGGACCGAACGCCGTCGGCGTCGATCGCCAACAGTTCGCCGGGCTCGATGTCGCGGACGAACGCCGCACCGACGATGTCGAGTGCTGCGGTCTCGCTGGCGACGACCCAGCCGCGATCGAGGCGACCGAGGCACAGCGGCCGAACGCCGTGTGGATCACGCGCGGCGTAGAGGGTGTGCTCGTCCATGAAGGTCAGGCAGAACGCGCCTTTGAGCAGGGGCAGCAATTCCATCGCCGCCTGCTCTATGGTGCAGTCGGCGGCCTTGTGCGCCAGCAGTGCCGTCACGACATCGGAATCCGACGTCCCGTTGCCCTGCAACCGATCGCTGATCAGGCCCGCATCGCGAGCCTTGGTGGCGAGTTCTGCGAAGTTCACCAGATTGCCGTTGTGCCCGAGCGCGATACCGGTACCGGCAGTGGTGGTACGGAAGATCGGCTGCGCGTTCTCCCACGTCACCGAACCACTCGTGGAGTAACGGCAATGACCGATGGCGACGTGCCCGGGCATCGCGCCGAGCGTCTGCTCGTCGAACACCTGACTGACCAGGCCGAGATCCTTGAACACGAGCACCTGGGAGCCGTCGGACACCGCGATGCCTGCGGCTTCCTGACCACGGTGCTGCAGTGCGTAGAGGCCGTAGTAGGAGAGCTTGGCCACGTCCTCGCCCGGTGCCCACACACCGAACACTCCACACTCTTCGCGCGGCTCGTTCTCCGGCTCGTCGATGGGTTTGCCTACCAGAAGATTCGGACTGTCGACCGACAAATCGGCGTTGGTCACGGGCATTGCTCCCTAGGGGGTCCGGGGCGGGGGGCCGTGCCCAGTCTACGGGCACACGGGCTGACGCAACGCATCGTGTGTCCAGGAGATTCCCGACGGTCGAACGGCCGCTGAAATCCGGCGGTCAGGTAATGGTCAGCAACGGCAACCACCGACCCACTTCGGCGGCCCGACTGCCGGACGCATCGATCGAGCCGTCGCCGAGCGCCTCGGCGAAATCTCGGGTCCCGGTGGCCACCTGAAGCCATGTCAGAGCATCGGTTTCGACGACGTTCGGCGGGGTTCCTCTGGTGTGCCGGGGCCCGACGATGCACTGCACCGCGACGAACGGCGGCACCCGCACCTCCACCGACGACCCCGGTGCGTTCTGACCGAGAGTTCTGGCGGTGGTGCGCACGGCGGCGGCGATCTGCGCGCGTGGCGGCTTCTCGGCCTCACCTCGGATCCAGTCGGCGACGGCCAGAACGGCCTCGCGCACCTCGGCGGGACCGACCTCCTTGTGCGGTGGCATCTCCGGTCAGCTCCTCTCACGTTCGGTAGCCGCGAGATGCGCCAACACGGCACCGCTCGCGTTGAGTGCGTAATGCAGCGCAGTAGGGGCGAGCACACTGCCGCTGCGTGCCCGCAGCCACGAGAACACCACCCCGGCGACGGTCGTCGCGGCGACGGTCCCGGCCACCGAATCCCCGGCGGCGCGGGCGGGACGAATGTGCCACAGTCCGAAGAAGACCGGCGACAGGGCCGGCGATGCCGCATCGAGCACACCGCGGAAGAGCAGCTCCTCGGTCAGCACCGTCCCCACCGGAATTCGGAACAGCACCCATTCGGCGAGATCGTCCTCGGACGGTCGGACGCGTCGACGCAGTGCGGGTACGGCGGACACCACCGCAGACCCCAGGACGGGTAGGGCTGCCGCAGCCGCACCCCATTTCAGCCCGGATGCGGCGTTACGCAGGCCCAGCCGTTCGGCATTCGATCCCGACACCGCAGCCACAGCGACGGCGAACGACGCGTTGGCCACTGCCCGCCCACGGGCTCCGAGCCCGGCCGCAGGCAGCACGTACGTGCTCCACGCCGTTGTCACGAGTCCGGTCAGAATGGGTCGTTCCGCAGGCTCCACTCCGGTTGCCAGAGCGGTTCTCACTTCTCGGGACCGTCACGTCCGGCGAACTGCTCCATGACGCCGCGCACTCGTTCGGTGTCGCGGTCGGTCCACCCCTCGGGAGCGGCGACGGCCACCCAGCCGTCGAGCACGAGGGTTCCGTAGTTGTGACCGTGGCCGTCGGGGACGCCTGCTGCGTTGGTCAGGTCCGCTGCCACCTGCCAGAAGGTCACCACCGGGAACCAACGCATGCTCGGCAGTCGGTCCGGCCCCGGCGGCTCGGACAGCCAGTCCGGGCGCTCGAACAGCAGGTCGGGTGACCACCAGACCACCGGATCCGACGCATGCTGGACGTACAGGATGCGCGGGGCGTACCAGGGCTGGTCTTCCGGCGGGATGCCCGACGAATTGTCGGCGAAGCGAACCGTCAGGCCCTCGGAGTACACCGGCCGAACTTCGGGGCTGCCCGGATCACGCCTGCTGACGAACTGACTCCAGATGCGGTTGTCGTTCGGCGGACCCACCCACAGGACGCCGTCGGTGGTGGCGCGGATGTCGGCCAACCCGTCGAACGCGCCTTCACCGGACTTCGTCCCCAGACTTTCGCCGTAGACGTAGAACTTGGGGCGGGTGGCCTCGGGCTCCTGCAGCCACCGGTCGTGCACTTTGTCGATCAGCGCCTTGCCTGCCTGGGCGGCTTTGTAGCCCTCGGCGATGAACGAGATCCAACTCGGCAGATACGAGTACTGGGAGGCGACGGTGGCGACATCGCCGTCGAACATCAGCTCCTCGGCCTCGACGGCGGTGGGGTTGACCCAGCCGGTGCCGGTGGTCGGCACGACGATGAGGGCTTTGCGCTGGAACGCGCCGGTGCGTTCGAGTTCGGCGACGACGATGTCGAGTCGTTCGTCCTGAGTCTCCGCGGTTTCCAGTCCGGCGTAGGCCCGAATGGGTTCGAGGCTCGGACGTCCGGTGGCCCGTTCCATCTCGTCGGCTCGCAGGCCGCTGGAGACGAAGTTGCGACCCTCGAATCCGAGTGTGTCCCACGGTGCCAACGAGTTCGGGCTACCCGACCTCTCGTCGGCGACGGGTTGTTCTGTGCCCTCTCGCGTTTCGTTGTTCTGCAGACTGAACACCGAGTTGGTCACCTCGGAGACCGCACGCAGCAGCACACCCTGAACCAGGGCGACGACCAGAACCACCAGGACGATCACGCCGAGTGCGTTGGCCACCTCGCGTGGCATCTTGACGATGCGATTGATCTGACGGGCGAGCAATCGGACGACGTCGCGCAGCACCCGCGAGATCGAGATGAGCAGTGCGGCAATGGCAATGCTCAACGCTCCGGTGCGGAGGTACCCCGTCGTGGTGGTCCCCTCCGCGTCCATGAGCGCGGCGAGTTCACGCTGCCACTGCGCCGAGACCGCCAGCATGATCATCGACGCAGCGACGGCGACGACGAGTACGACGACCTTGACTGCAAGTTCGACCTTGCGCGGCAATGGCCACCACGAACGCGAGGACAGCCACCATCGCGTCACCGCCCATCCCACGGCCACCCCGAAGGCGTACCCGATAGCCGAGTTGATGCCGCCGATGATGCCTTGGAACAGCCATCCACGAGGCAGCAGCGACGGCGTCAGCGACCAGCAGAAGAACAACGCGCTGAACGCGATTCCGGTGAAGTCCAGACGCAGCAGGCCCCACGACCACATGACGAACGGATGCTTCTCCGGCGACGGAGCCGAGAACTCCACCGTCGGAAAGTGATACCGATGATGCTGATCCTGCTCGAGTGTGGGCTCGGTCCCCCTTCGACGCTCCGATACCTGTCCCCCCACCTCGGTCAGCCGAAGAGTCTGGGAAGAGTGCTCTCGAATGTCTCTCGCAGTTCCGTCATCGGCACGGAGAACTGTCCCTGGACCTCGATCGAATCCGAGCCCTCGTCGACGACGCCGACGCGCGCCCACGGAAGTCCGCGTGCGGTGCACATGCCGGTGAACCGGGTCTCCTCGGTGCGCGGCACGGCGACCAGCACCCGGCCGGAGGATTCGGAGAACAAGGTCACGAACGGGTCTGCGCCTTCGGGAACGATGATGCGGCACCCGGTTTCGCCGGCCAATGCTGCCTCGACGACGGCCTGAGCGAGACCACCCTCGGACAGGTCGTGTGCAGCCGAGACCAGGCCGTCGCGGGAGGATGCGAGCAGGATGTCTGCCAACAACTGCTCCCGAGCGAGATCGACCTTCGGCGGAACGCCGCCGAGGTGATCGTGCTCGACCTGCGCCCAGATGGACCCGTCGAACTCGTCGTGGGTCTCCCCCAGCAGGATGAGTGTCTCGCCGGGCTCGAGGCCGAGTCCCGTCGGGATGCGGCGATGGACGTCGTCGATGACGCCCAGTACTCCGACCACGGGGGTCGGCAGGATCGGCTCCGCGCCGGTCTGATTGTAGAAGCTGACGTTGCCGCCGGTGACCGGGATGCCGAGGGTGACACACCCGTCCGCCAGACCGCGTACGGCCTGCTGGAACTGCCACATGACACCCGGGTCCTCCGGCGAACCGAAGTTCAGGCAATTGGTGACGGCCTTGGGAGTGGCGCCGGTGACCGCGACGTTGCGGAACGCCTCGGCCAGAGCCAGCTGCGCGCCCTGGTACGGGTCGAGTGCGGTGTAGCGGCCCGACGCGTCGGTGGCCAAAGCGATTCCGCGACCGGTCTTCTCGTCGATGCGGATGACGCCTGCATCGGCGTTCTCCGCCAGCACGGTGTTGCCGCGGACGTAGCGGTCGTACTGCTCGGTGATGAATCGACGGCTGCACAGCTGCGGCGAGCCGATCATCTTCAGCAGAGTGGCCTTCAGCTCGTCCGCGGTTTCCGGACGCTTCAGCGACGCCGTGCTGTTCGCGATCAACGCGTCCTGGGTATCCGGACGCTGCACCGGACGGTTGTACACCGGGCCTTCGTGCGCAACGGTTTTCGGCGGTACATCGACGACGGTATCGCCGTGCCAGGTGATCTGGAGGTGCTCGCCGTCGGTGACCTCACCGATGACCGTGGCCAGGACGTCCCACTTCTTGCAGACGGCCATGAATGCGTCGACGTTCTCGGGGGTCACCACGGCGCACATGCGCTCCTGGGATTCGCTCGAGAGCACCTCGGCCGGAGTCATGCCGGTGGCGCGCATCGGCACCTTGTCGAGCTCGATGTGCATGCCACCACTGCCGGCGGACGCGAGTTCCGATGTGGCGCAGGACAATCCGGCACCGCCGAGATCCTGGATGCCGACGACCAACTTGTTCGAGTACAGCTCGAGGCAGGCTTCGATGAGCACCTTCTCGGTGAACGGGTCGCCCACCTGAACCGCGGGAAGCTTCTTGCGGCCCCCACCGGTCTCGTCGCCGTCGAACGTCTCCGACGCGAGCACGGACACACCGCCGATGCCGTCGAGACCCGTTCGTGCACCGAACAGAATGATCTTGTTGCCCAGGCCCGACGCGAACGCCAGGTGCATGTCCTCGACCCGCATGACGCCGGCACACAGAGCGTTGAGCAGCGGGTTACCGGCGTAGGAGGCGTCGAACACCGTCTCGCCGCCGATGTTCGGTAGGCCGAGGGAGTTTCCGTACCCACCGACGCCTGCGACGATGCCGCTCAGGACACGGCGCGTATCGGGTGCATCGGCAGCACCGAATCGCAGCTGGTCCATGACGGCGATCGGGCGAGCGCCCATGGCCATGATGTCGCGGACGATGCCGCCGACGCCCGTCGCCGCACCCTGGTAGGGCTCGACGTACGACGGGTGATTGTGGCTCTCGACCTTGAACGTGACGGCCCAGCCGTCGCCGACGTCGACGACGCCCGCGTTCTCGCCGATACCGGCGAGCATCGGCTTGCGCATCTCGTCGGTGGTGGTCTCGCCGAAGTACTTCAGATGCACCTTCGAGGACTTGTACGAGCAGTGCTCGCTCCACATGACGGAGTACATCGCCAATTCGGCGTCCGTGGGCCGACGACCGAGGATTTCCTTGATGCGGACGTATTCGTCGTCCTTGAGTCCGAGTTCCTTGTACGGCTGCGCAACGTCGGGGGTGGCGACGGCGTTCGAGACAGTGTCTGTGGGTACAGAGCTAGCGGACACGAGGAATAGGTCCCTTCGATGGAGCGAAATGCCAGGGAGAGTCTATAAGGTGCCGCCGACATGTACGGCATCGGACGTATCGGCCTCGTGCGAACATCACCTGATGGACATTGCACTGACCGAGGACGATCTGGACGAAACGGGCGTCATCGACCCGTCGATGGTGGCCAAGGGAGTCGACGTACCGCCGAAAGCCGTCGTCTGTTTCTTCGCCGAGGTGATCGAGAGCATCTGCGCGAAAGGCGACGCCCGAGTGGTGTCGATCATGCGCTCCGAGCACGGCGAACACCCCGTCTACGAGATCGAACGAGGCGGACAGAAACTTGCCGTCTTCCATCCCGGCGTCGGAGCGCCACTGGCCGCACTGTTCCTCGAAGAAGCCATCGCCATGGGCTGCACACAGTTCGTTGCTGTCGGCGGTGCCGGGGCGCTGTCCGACGACCTGGGCATGGGACACGTCATGGTCGTCGACAGCGCCCTGCGCGACGAAGGAACCTCGTTCCACTACCTGCCACCCGGTCGAGTGGTCGACGCCGATCCCGCAGGCGTCGCCGTACTCCAATCGGTACTCACCGACGCCGGCATCGACTTCGTCACCGGCCGCTCCTGGACCACCGACGCGCTCTACCGCGAGACCCGCGGCCGAGTCTCGCGCCGCGTCGACGAAGGCTGCCGAACGGTCGACATGGAAGCGTCGGCCTTCTGCGCAGTCGCCCGATTCCGCGGAGTCCGATTCGCGCAACTCCTCTACGCGGGAGACTCCCTGGCCGCCGACTGGGATCACCGCGGCTGGACCAAGGCAACAACGGTGCGCGAACAGTTGTTCTGGCTCGCTGCCGACGCCTGCCTGCAACTCGATCCGCTCTAGGTCCTCGGGTCGCTGGTCTCGGGTTCGCTTCCGGGTCGCTGGTTCACCCCCCGGATTTCGCAAACGCGCGCGCGTTTGCCGAACGCGAGCGAAACAGCCCCGGAATCGGGCACGAATCCGCGCGCACCTGACAACTGCGCGCGCGTTTGCGCCGCCGATCGGGCTCAGGCAGGAGCGAGGAAAGCCGCCAACGCGTCGGCGTATGCCTTCACGTCGCCGGCTCCCATCAACTCTCGGGACGAGTGCATGGCGAGTTGCGCTGCGCCGACGTCGACCGTCGACAACCCGGTGCGCGACGCGGTGATCGGTCCGATGGTCGATCCGCACGGTAGATCCGCGCGATGGACGTAGCGCTGCAACGGTACGTCGGCTTGCTCGCAGGCCAGTGCGAATGCACCGGCACCGGCGGAATCGGTTGCGTAGCGCAGGTTTTGGTTGACCTTGAGTACCGGTCCGCCGCCGAGTTCGATGCGATGTGCAGGCTCGTGACGATCCGGGTAGTTCGGATGCGTCGCGTGCGCCATATCGCCCGAGGCACAGATGGATCCGGCCATCGTGCGCAGAAATTCCTCACGGCCGCCGCCGCGCCCGAGCACGATGCGTTCGAGCACGGTGTTGAGCAGGTCCGAGAACGCGCCGCGGTCGGACATACTGCCGACTTCCTCGTGGTCGAACAGTGCCAGCACCGGAGTGACGTCGGTCGGATTCTCCACTGCCGCAAGCAAAGCCTGCGTTCCGGCGTAACAGGTGCCCTGGTTGTCCAGACGCGGCGCACTGACCAACTCGGATTCGACGCCCACGACGGCACTGGGCGCGAGATCGTGTGTCATCAGTTCCCAGCCCAGCACCGAACCGGGATCGACGCCTTCGCGGTCGGCGACGTAGGCGATGAACGACTTCGGTGAATTGCCCACGCCCCAAATGGCATTGACGTGTCGCTGCGGGTCCAGGGTGACGCCCTTGCGGTCCTCGGACAGGTGGATCGCCAGCTGTGGAACTCGCAGGATCGGTTCGTCCACCTTGACGAGCACCTCGCGAGCGGTGTTGCCGTCGCGCACGCTGAGCCGGCCGGAGATACCCAGGTCGCGATCGAGCCAGGAGTTCAGCCAGGCACCACCGTACGGCTCCAGGCCGACCATCTGCCAACCCGCCGATTCGAGATCGGGATGCTGCTTCACCCGAAGATTGGGACTGTCAGTGTGTCCACCGACGATGCGGAAGGGGCCATCAGGAGTGGAGCCTGCGGAACGACCCGAATTGATGTGCTCGGTGCTCCACGCGACGAGAGAACCGCCGCGGATCAAGTAGTAGCGGCCTGGTTCGGTCGGCCAGGCATCGGTCTCGTCCAGACGCACGAATCCGGCGTCCTCGAGCTGCACCGACACCGTCCGACACACATGGAACGGGGACGGCGAGACGTCGACGAAGTTGCAGAGACCGGCAGCAGAGGCAGAGGACGACATGGGAACCATTGTGTCAGCCGCCGCGTCGAACACCCCGAGAGCACACACCGACCGGGGGAGAAACATGAAGATCGAGCCGACACCGAACCAACACGTCGCTCACGCAACCACACTCGCCATCGTTCGAATGAAAACGATCGAAGCATTTCGTACCCGCGGAATGGTGGTGCACCGTGAGGATGCGACCACGCTCGGTGCGGAGTCGGGTGCACGCTTCCCGCTCGACAACGTGTTCGCCCGCTGCTCGGGTGCGCCCCGGTCGGCGTGGGACGGCATCATCGGCGGCCATGTCCAGGTCATGATCGAGGCGATGCGCGAGTCCGCTCCGGCGTTCATCGCAGGCCTGTCCGACGACGAGTTCCATTCGAAACTCCGTGAACGCGTCGTCGCGCCGTGCGTGTTGGAATCGATGGGTTCGTACAGTTATTCGGTTCCCCTGCTCGCGGCACCCGATGCGCCGAGGCGGGTGTTGAATCTGTCGTCTCCGAATCGAGCTCTGACGTTGTCCGACAGTCACTTCGAGGGGCGCGACATCGACGCTGCGTGGGCTGCGGGTCGCAAGAACACTGCGGCGATCGAGTTCGAGGGAGCGCAGTTGCTCGAACGCGAGGGGGTCTGCATCGAGGTGCTCGACGGCGATTCGATCTATCTTGCGTCGAAGATCGCCGATATGACCACGTTGATTTCGTCGCATCTGGGCGAATGCCTGTACGGCGTACTCTTCGCCGTCCCCAACGCGTACGAATTCGCCTTTCACCGCCCCCGCGACGCCGACGACGCAGTCGCCGCAGCCACCGCGCTCGCCGAGCTGGCCGACGTGTTCTCTCGCGATACACCGAGCCCACTGTCGCGCTCGGTGTTCTTCTGGCGAGACGGCGAGTATTGCGACGTGACGCACGGGCCTACGGGAATTTTCACCTCAGCTTTGACCGAACTACGCGCACGCGCGGCCTGACTGCGATCACATGCCGACAGACCCGCTATTCAGGCGGTGGAATGGTCGGTCGTCCCGCTGCAGCGTCGCGAATCCAGTCGGGTACGGGTTGATGATCGCGTTCGGCCATGGTGATGTACGCGCGGGCAGCGGCAGCGGCGACCGTTGGCCGTGGTGCTTTGATGTTGCGTTCGTCGGTGGTGGTCATCGCGGGTCCTCCTGCTCGCTCTCGCCGTCAGTGTCCTCGGTTTCGCGTGGTTGCGCCAGTGCGCGACGTACAGACCGGCCCGCACGGCTAGCAGCACCTTGCGTTCAGTGCTGGTGATGAGAGCGACCCCGACGACTGCCAGAACGCCAACGACGAGCGTTACCCACGACTGGGCGGGCATCTGCAGCTCAGTGCGCCCCGGATACGCAGAACACGTTGCCGTCGGGATCGCTCAGCGTCACCCAGCGAAAGTCACCCATGGTGTGCTGCTCGACCTCGCTCGCACCCGACTCGACCAGCCGAGAGACCTCGTCGTCGAGGTTCTCGGTCGTCACGTCGAGGTGGACGCGATTTTTACCCGGCGACGGGTCGTCGACCTTCTGGAAGGCCAGTCGATACGGGGCCGAAGCGAGGGCGACGACGTAGAACCAGCCGTCGTTCTCCTCGACGATCGATCCGTCGACCTGTGAGGCCCACCAGCGAGCGAGCGGGCCCGGGTCGGTGGAATCGAACGTGATCATGCCCAGGGTCAGTGTCATGGCGGAAGATTAGACCCACCCACCGACACGAAGATCAGGCGTTGACGATCGCGTCCAGTGCCGAGTAGAAGATGCCGAGCCCGTCGTCGCTCGGGCCGGTCAACGGCTCGGTGGCGTGCTCGGGATGGGGCATCAGGCCGACGATCCGACCGTTTGCCGACGAGATTCCGGCAATACCGCGCTGCGACCCGTTGGGGTTGCTCCCGCTGTAGCGGAACACGACGCGGCCTTCACCTTCGAGCTCGTCGAGCACGCTCTGCGATGCCTGGAATCGGCCCTCGGCGTTCTTGACCGGAATCAGGATCTCGGCATCCTGCTCGTATCGCGACGACCATGCCGTGCCGGCATTCTCGACCTTCAACCACTGGTCGCGGCACACGAAATGGAGGCCCTCGTTGCGCGTCAACGCTCCGGGAAGCAGTCCGACCTCGCACAACACCTGAAAACCGTTGCAGATCCCCAGGATCGGCATCCCGCCCTCTGCCGCCTTGACCACTGACTCCATCACGGGAGCGAAGCGGGCGATCGCACCGGCTCGCAGATAGTCGCCGTACGAGAATCCGCCGGGGACGACGATGGCATCGACGTTCTTCAGATCGGCGTCGGCGTGCCACAGGCTGACGGCTTCGCCGCCGGCGAGAGTCACGGCGCGGGATGCGTCGACGTCGTCGAGAGTTCCGGGGAACGTGATGACTCCTACGCGGGCGCTCATGAGATGCGGGTCACTTTCCAGTCCTCGATCACCGTGTTGGCGAGCAGCGATTCGGCAATCTTCTCGAGTTCGGCGTCGTCGACGGAATCGTCGATCTCCAGCTCGAAGCGCTTGCCCTGACGCACATCGGACACACCGGAGATTCCCAGCCGGCCCAGCGCACCTGCGATGGCCTGACCCTGCGGATCGAGAATCTCGGCCTTGGGCATGACATCGACTACGACTCGGGCCACGAAAGCGCTCCTTGAAATACGTACAGCAAGACAGTTACCGGCAGGTGGGAGTCTACGCAGCCCTGGCCAGCGGAGCGAAACCGCGCTTACTGTGGAGTGCATGCGGCTGACACACTTCGGACATTCCTGCGTTCTGGTCGAACTCAACGGCACAACGGTGCTGTTCGATCCCGGCACGTTCTCTCACGGATTCGAGGGCATCACCGGACTCGACGCCATCCTGGTCACTCACCAGCACCCGGATCATGTTGATCTGCAGCGACTTCCCGCGCTTCTCGACGCCAATCCCCGCGCCGAGCTGCATGCCGATCCCATGACGGCAGGCCAGCTCGGAGGGAAATGGATCGCGGCCCCGGCGGGCAAGGACTTCTCCGTGGGCGGCATCACCGTCACCGGAGTCGGCGGCACGCACGCCGTCATCCATCCGGAACTGCCGGAGATCGACAACACCGGTTACCTTCTCGGCACTCCCGAGAACCCGGGGCAACTGTTCCATCCCGGTGACTCGTTGTTCGTTCCCGAGCAACAGGTCGAGGTACTGGCACTGCCCGCGGCCGCACCGTGGTCGAAGCTGTCCGAGACGGTCGAGTTCCTGCGTGCGGTGGCACCGAGAATGGCCTTCCCCATCCATCAGGCCGTGGTCGCGGAACAGGCGAGGGGCATCTACTACGGCCGCTTCAAGGACATGTCCGACGCCGAAATCCGCGAACTCCCCGAGGAATCGTCCATCTCGATCTAGCCGGTGACCTCGGGCGGGAGGGTGCCGATCATGGTCACTTGCGTTCCGTCCCACTGGTAGTCGATCGTCGCCGGTCCGCCGGTCGGGTTCGCATTGGCGTCACCGGCGAGTGGCCAGCGGTAGTTCACTGTGATCGTGTCGGCGGACTGTGCCGCCACCGACGTGAACCCGTACGGCTCCAGCGTCGCGGTGCCGAGGTACTCGGCGTCGTGGAAGAAGAGCAGATGCGTCGGCGAGCTGACCGTCGCGCCGTACGGGAGGGCTTCGACCCAGGTGAACGACGCACAGGGATCGCCCATGTCGGTGGCGACCCACGGTGAATCTGCGAACACGAGCGGCAGCGAGTCCACCGCCTGCGGTACCGGCCCCCACGTCAGATCCAGGCACAGTGGCTCGGCTTCCGACGGACCCATGGGGACCAGGTCGCTGGCCTCCTCCGGTGGCGTTCGCTGCGGCTGCGCTCCCTCGGTCACGGTGGCCGGGGCGGGTGTCAGCGGTGCCAAGCTCGTCGCTGTGGTCGTCGGAACGGCCGAGGACGGTGCTGCCGACGGCGTTCCTTGCTCCGATCCGCCGCACGCGACGAGAGCTGTTGCACCGACTGCGAGGAGCAGAAGTCGTTTCATGAAGACCACCTGGTTCGATTTGCCCGACGTCAGGTATGTCCACTCGCAAACGCGTTCCGTTACATCACATTTCGATCAAGGGGTCGTTACATTCACGGCGCAGGCGATTGTTGCTCCACTCCCCGCCCGGTACGCGGTATTTCAGCGGAAGCCGCCACAGAGTGGAGCGCCAGTTGCACTCGTCAGTCGAGCCGAACCAATTCCCGCAGTGCCGACTCGTCCACCGCGTCGAGTCCGTCCAAGAATACAGCGGCGAAGGTACCCGGACGCGACGTCGACCGAGCCGCAACCTCCGACGCGGCCGCCACGTGCGCGTGCGCGGCGACGGCACCGATCAACGCAGACGGAGAAACGGAGCAGTACGCCGCCGTCAGCGCACCCAACGCGCATCCGGTGGCTGTAACTCGTTGCAGCAGTGCGCTTCCGACGCCGACCTTCACCGTCGAGCCTTGCGCGAAGATGTGGTCGACCTCCCCCGAGGCCGCTACGACCTCGGCGCGGTCGAGGAGAGAACGCGCCGCGTCGACGGAATCCGCAACGTGCGCAGACGAATCCACGCCTCTCGAACCACCCTCGGCGCCCGCGAGCCCCATCACCTCGGACGCATTCGCACGGATGACGCTGGGCCGGTTGGCAAGTAGCTCGACGGCCACCTGAGTCCGCCAGGGAAGACCGCCCGCGCCCACCGGATCGAGTACCCACGGCTTCCCCGCTGCTCGCGCGGCAGCGGACGCCAGACGAGAACTTTCCACCTGCGCCGCCGTCGGAGTTCCGAGATTGACCAGCACCGCGTCGGCGATCTCGGCGAAGCCGGCCGCTTCCTCCGGATTGTCGACCATCGCCGGAGCCGCACCTGCCGCGAGCAGGGCATTTGCGACAAATTGCACTGACACCGTATTGGTCAGACACTGCACCAGCGGATTGCGATCACGCAGCAGCCGATGCGCGGCAACGATGTCGTCCAGGGTCACACTCGAGGCATTCATCGCTGTCGAGTCTACGACCGCTCCCACCCCGTTCGCGTCAATGGACCACCCC
>NZ_JABFAQ010000014.1:5450-110434 GCF_017168275.1 Rhodococcus sp. KRD175 | reverse complement strand
TTGCGGATGTATCTCTTCTCCGATGCCACGCTGGTGAGCGTCCCGTCGGCCAAACCGGCAAGGTGGTGGTCTGCCATCGCGATGTCGTCGGGATGCGTGAGGTCTCGAAAAGTTTTCTGCAGCAGTTCTTCCGAGGTGTATCCGAGGAGATCGCACAGCGCTTTGTTCACTTGCAGCCAGCGGCCGTCGGTTGTCAGTAGCGCTTTGCCAATTGGTGCGTACTCCATCGCGATCTGGAAGAGGCGCACGGCGCGGTCGCGTTCACGTTCGGCTTCGGCTCGGGCGCTGACGTCGACGACCATTTCCGTGAACCCGACGACGACGCCGTCGACGAAGTCGGAAACGTAGGTGGCCTGGGTGACGCGTACGACGCCGTTGACGTCGATGAGTGTGCGGTCGAACTGTTGTTGCTCGCCGGCGAGAGCTCCGGAAATGTAGGGCCTGTTCAGTTCGTACAGCCCCTCACCGAGGAGCTCGCTGATGTGCATACCGACCAGGCGCGCCGGCTCGATGCCGAAGTAGTCGGCATAGACCTTGTTGGCGAAGACGTTGCGCTCCGAGCTGTCCCAGTATCCGATCATCGACGGCAGCTGGTCGATGGCGCGCGCCAGGTGCCCCACTGGATACGTGCGTGGATCGGCCATTGACCACCCCTGGATATTCATTGAGCCGATAACACGACGCTACCGAAAATAGCCCCATCGCGTGGCGTTCGTCTGCGCATCTTGAATAAAACATATGAGTGCGCAAGTGCGCACTCATATGTACAGTGAACGCATGCTTCGGCACAATCACACTTTCCGACGCCTGTTCACCGCACAGGTGGTCGCGCTCGTGGGCACCGGGTTGCTGACGGTGGCGCTCGGGCTCCTGGCCTACGACATCGCCGGAAGCGCCGCCGGAGCCGTCCTCGGTACCGCATTGGCGATCAAGATGATCTCGTATGTGGTTGTGGCACCGGTCGTTTCGTCACTGACCAGCACACTGCCGCGCAAGACCGTCCTCGTGACCGCGGACGTCGTCCGAGCGCTCACCGCGCTGGCGCTCCCCTTCGTCGATCAGGTGTGGCAGGTCTACGTCCTGATATTCGTGCTGCAGGCGGCGTCGGCCACGTTCACACCCACCTTTCAGGCCGTGATCCCGTCCGTCGTGCCGGACGCACGGCAGTACACCCGCGCGCTCACGCTCTCCCGCCTGGCCTACGACCTCGAGTCCCTGGTGAGCCCGCTGATCGCCGCCGCACTGCTGACGGTCGTCACCTTCCACACCCTGTTCGTCGGGACGGCGGTGGGGTTCGTCGTCTCCGCAGCGGTGGTGGTCGGCACAGCCCTTCCCAGATACGTTGCACCACAACACAAGAAACCACTCGACGGCATAGCGACCTTCGTCCGGCAGCGGGAACTCCAGGGTCTGCTGGCATTGAACATCGTGGTCGCCGCAGCCACGGCTCTCGTCCTCGTCAATACCGTTGTCTACGTTCGTGATCTGTTCGGCGGTTCGAGCACCCAATTGGCTGTCGCCCTCGGCTGTTTCGGTGCGGGGTCGATGGCGGCGGCGCTGCTTGTTCCGAGAGCCCTCGAGCGGATCTCCGACCATCGCGTCATGCTCGCCGGTGCCGCCGTCGCTGTCGTCGGCACTGCAGCTGCAGCACTCGTCGCCACCCTCGGCGGCGGGCCGACCGCGTGGACCGCTCTGGCGATCACGTGGTCGATCCTGGGTATCGGCACCTCGCTGATCAACACGCCGTCGGCGAGGATCTTACGCCGAGAGTCGGACGAACACAGCCGAACCTCGATCTTCGCCGCTCAGTTCTCCCTGTCCCATGCGGCGTTTCTGCTCACGTATCCGTTGGCCGGTTGGGTCGGTGCGCAATTAGGACTGCTCGCCGCGGCGACGGTGCTCACGGCCTTGGCTACACTTGCGGCACTGTCCGCAGCACGCCTGTGGAGTCGCTCCCGAATCCCGGTCGCCGCCTCCGCATGAGGAGACGCCGTCCGCAAAGGAGACACCTCGATGCCACCGAAGAAGGAACAGCGCATCAGTCTCCATCACGAGGCACAACCCGACTCCGCGCGACTGGCGACGGCAACCGACACGTTCCGGATGCTGTCCGATCCCACTCGGCTGCACATACTCTGGCTACTCGATCGCGGCCCCGCCGACGTCAGCGAGCTCACCGCGGCCACCGGCACGTCCCGCACTGCCGTCAGCCAACATTTGGCGAAGCTCCGGTTCACCGGTCTGGTCGAGACTCGCCGCGACGGGCGAAACGTCATCTACAACCTCGCCGACGGGCACCTCGCTCGGCTGGTGCGTGAGGGCCTCAATTTTGCCGACCACAAGGTGACCGGTGAACCCCCGCACGAGTGACCTCCGAACCCCAACGCGCCCACAGCAGCCCGTGGAACATGAGACCATGCAGCATGAGTGACGGTGGCGCACGCCCGAAGGCCGATGGCCGCAAGCGGCGGTGGGAACAGCACAACACCGATCGTCGACGCCACATCATCGAGGCCGCGATGACGGTACTGGCCCGTGACATCGCTCCCGGGGAGCGTCTGACCACTGCACAGATCTCGGCCGAGGCGGGCGTTCATCGCACCGGCCTCTACCGGTATTTCAACGATCGCACCGATCTCGACACCGCGATTCAGCGTGCCATCTGTAAGCAGCTGAGCGCTGCGCTGGTCGCCTCGTTCGCATTGACCGGCACTCCACGCGATGTGGTGCATCGTGTCGTGAGTACCTACGTCCGCTGGGTCGCCGAGCATCCGGCGTGGACGCGTTTCGTCGAGCAGGATGTCAGTGCCGAGTCGCCCAGTCCGCTCGAGGAGACCAATGCCCTGCTCGCCGAGCAGCTGGAGGTCAGCGTCGCGGCGTTCCTCGCGTTGGTGAATGCGGATCTGTCGCCGGAGGATTGGTCGCTGGTGCGCCCGTGGGTCGCGGGCCTGGTCTCCGGATGCATGGGCGCGGTCCGCAGCTGGAGCGCGCAAACCGAATCACGCACCGGCCTGGATCATTTCGCAACGTTCCTGGCCGACACCATCTGGCTGCAGGTCAAAGGACTTGGGGCATCACGCGGAATCGCGATACCCCAAGTCCCTCTCGAATCTGTCACCGGCCCACAGACAGCTCAGCCGAACGAGGGCTCACTGCGGTAACGCGACGGTCGTCCGTCGATTCCGAGGGCGCGCCACACGCGCTTGGAGACGCGGTTCATCAGTCCCAGTTCACCGGCGAGCATCCGTACGTCACCGAAGGTGTCGCGCAATGCCTTTCGTGACGATTCACTGTTCCACCACACGGCGTCCACTACCTCGTCGGGGATGTCGAGTTCGCGTCGCATCTGCTTGCTCGGCTTCATGATGACGTCGCACAGCAACCGCATGATGACGGGCGTGAGAATCGAGATCGACGCCTTCTCGAAGGGACCGAGACGAGGAGCCTTGTACCGCAGGTACTGATGCGCGAAGCCGATGTGGCGGGCTTCCTCGGCGATGTGGATCTGCATGACGCGCTGGACCAACGGGTGGCCGACTGAGCCTCCGCGCAGAACGCCCTTCTGCATGTGGTCGATCGGCTCTTCGCCCGCGAGGACGCCGACGAAGAATCCGAACGGTGCCGAGCGGCTGGCGAACACCGTGAGCATCGGCACGATCTTGCGGAACCATCCGGGTCCACCCGGCACGTCGATGCCGATGCGGTTCACCAGCTCCTGGAACATCTGCGTGTGGTGGCACTCTTCGGTGGCCTCGTGCGTCGAGTACCGGAATTCCGGTGAGTCGTTGGGCAGCGTCAGGGCGTACTGCATGAGGCCGCTGATGAGGATCTGCTCGAACTGCAGGCCCACCTTGACCATGCTGGCCTGGCGATACATGCCGATGTGGATCTGCCGATCCAGGGGAAGCGACTTGTACCAATCGGTGTGACCGAGAGGATCCTCGTCCGGGAGTACCCACCGGGGATCGTTGGGAACGATCGCGTATTCGGGCTCGTCCCAGGGGATGTCGAGGAAGGCGTCGAAGTGCTGATGCACCGATGCCGTCGACAAGGAGTGCAAGGTGTCTCGGTAGTGCGTTCGTGCGTCGTCGACTGCAGTCATGGTGGTCCTTCCGCCTGCGTCCCGAACAATCTTTACGCTACAGAGCGTCACATATAAATCCCGTTAGTGCAACGGACCGTCGCAGATACTTACCGAAATGTTGCCGAAGACGACGAAAGCCGGCCGACGCGTCGTCGACCGGCTCTCGCCACGAACCCTTACCTCACCAGTGCGGCAGCACCATCAACAGGAAGCCGAGACCGATGAGAACGCCGACCGCTCCGGTGCCGATGGCGAGCGCGGTATCGCTGCGTTCGGCGCGCGGCCCGGAGAGATCCGGGCTTCGATCCGCCCACAGCGCAGACACGATGGCGATCAGACCGGCTGCGATACCGAGGCCGGCGGCCCAGAACGACACGATCGACAGAGCGCCGAACATCACGGCGATCTCGGTCACCTGCGTTCGGGTGCGAATATGTCGATTCCACCACCGCGGCGGCACGTCATCCGTGTCGTGAGCGTCGAAATCGGGGGATGTCACTGTCACTGTTCTCTCCTTCCTCAGGCTCGCTGAGCTGGGGTTTGGTGCACGAAAGTATGCCTCTCCATTTTGGCACCCGACGCCCGAGAGTGCTAATCCCAAATTAGTTGCATACGCGCTATAACGGCGTAGGCTCACAACGAACACGACGAGGAGGATCCATGCACATAGATCTCGACGGACGTACTGCCCTGGTGTCCGGCTCCACGCAGGGAATCGGCTTGGCGATCGCTACGGCGCTTGCTCAGTCGGGTGCCCGGGTGGTGATCAACGGGCGCTCGCAGGCCACCGTGGACACAGCCGAGCAGCAGATACTCGACACCGTTCCGGGCGCGCGTGTCATCGGCGTCGCCGCCGACCTCGCCACCGCCGAGGGCGTCGAGCTACTCACCGCGCGCGTCCCCGCGGTCGACATCCTCGTCAACAACCTCGGCATCTTCGGATCCAAGCCCGCCCTCGAGATCGACGACGACGAATGGCGTCGCTA
Source organism: Rhodococcus sp. KRD175 (assembly GCF_017168275.1). Lineage (NCBI taxonomy): Bacteria > Bacillati > Actinomycetota > Actinomycetes > Mycobacteriales > Nocardiaceae > Rhodococcus > Rhodococcus sp. KRD175. The sequence goes on along the minus strand of NZ_JABFAQ010000014.1, from coordinate 105,364 downwards.
CTTCGAGGTCAACGTGCTCTCGGCCGTCCGCCTGATCCGCACCTACCTGCCCGGGATGATGGAATTCGGTTGGGGCCGAGTGCAGAACATCTGTAGCGACTCCGCCGTGGTCATTCCCGAGGAGATGATCCACTACGGCATGACCAAGACCGCGTTGCTGGCCGTGAGTCGCGGATTCGCCAAAGCTGCTGCCGGGACCGGAGTTACGGTCAACTCCGTCATCGTCGGCCCCACCCATACCGGCGGGGTGGAGGATTTCGTGGCCGAGCTCGTCGGCGACGACCTCCCGTGGGACGAGGCTCAGGCGACGTTCATGAAGAACCATCGCCCGAACTCGTTGATAGGCAGACTGATCGAGCCCGAGGAAGTCGGCAACATGATCGTCTACCTGAGCTCGGATCAGGCGTCTGTGGGCGTTACCCGTAAGCCCCGCGTCTTTGCTGATTCGGCAAGAGCACTTGCCGATCATCCGTAGTTCTGCCAGGCTCCCGACAACCGATGAAGTGTGAGAGGACTCTGCCGTGACGCACGCATTCGATAAGGACTACTGGGAGAAGCACTGGGACGACCGGACTGCCCACGCGGCCATGGCCAATCCCTACTTGGAGGCCGAGACCGCCGAATTGACGCCCGGCACCGCCCTGGACGCGGGGTGCGGCGCGGGAGCGGAGGCAATCTGGCTCGCCGCACAGGGGTGGCAGGTGACCGGTGCCGACATCTCCGGTGCCGCGTTGACGGCAGCCGCCCGTCAAGCCGACGCCGCAGCGGTGCACGTCGAGTGGGTCGAGGCAGACCTGACGTCGTGGAGCCCGGCCGAGCGTTGGGATCTGGTGGTCACCCACTACGCGCATCCGTCGACTCCGCAGTTGGAGTTCTATCGACGCATCGCGCAGTGGGTGGCACCGGGCGGCACCCTGCTCATCGTCGGGCATCTACACGATGGGGCACACCATCATTCGCACGACGGGCACGACGAGCCACCGGACGAGGCGACCGTCACCGCGAAAGACATCACCGCCCTGTTCGACGCCACCGCGTGGCGCATCGACACCGCAACCGAGCGTTCCCGGACGGTCGGCGCACATGGCGAACACTCGAAAACGTTGCGCGACGTGGTAGTTCGGGTCAGTTCCCGGCTACCTCGGTAGCCCGAGCGAGTCCGTCGACGAGGGTGGGCAGGAAGTACGGAATCGACAGTGCCGTCGGGCCTACTGCGGCACCGGCTTCCTGGCCGACGAATCCTGCCACGGCTCCCCCGGCGACGGCCGGGATCTGCCGCGTCACCGGTGATCCCGTGAATTCGGCCAGTGCAGCGTCGGTGTCGACCTGAGTGAACACCACGTCGGCGTCGATTTTCGAGATGTTCTCCGCCGAGACGGTGGTCGAGAACGTCGAGTCGCCGCTCGCCAGGGCCGTCACCGACGGGTCCGAGGTGAAGCCAAGATTCTCGAGCAGCTCCACTCGCGGGTCGGACGGCAGTAGCAGGTAGTAGACATCTGCGGCCTCGGACACGTAAGCGATTGTGCGGCCGTCGAACTCGGGGTGTTGCGAGCCTGCGTCGGTGACCTGCTTGTCCAGATCGGCCACGAGGTCACGAGCCCGATCCGGCACGCCCAGCACGTCGCCCGTGGTGGTGATGACGTCGCGCCACGGCGTCGACCACAGTTCTTCCGGCGGGGCGATGACGGGAATTCCGGCGTCGGTCACCGCGTCGTACTCGGCCTGGGTCAGACCCGAATGCGGGGCGAGCAGAACGTCGGGGTCGGCGGCGAGCACCTTCTCGACCGTCAATGCGTCGGTCACGTTGTCCAGCAACGTCGGAGCGGGCCCACCGCTGGCGTCGATGGCGTCGGAGATCCACGGATAGATCAGGTCGTCGCCGCCGCCGTATTCGGCCGACGGCATGGCCACCGGCACCACGCCCAACGCGAGCACAGCGTCGGTGGTGCCGAAGCCCCACGTGGCAATCCGCTCGGGCACGGCGTCGAGGGTGGTCTCGCCGTACATGTGCTGCACGGTCAGCGGAAACGAGTCGGTGGACGACGCGGCGGCGGGGGCGTCGTCTGCATCGGACGAGCTGCAGCTCACCAGGGCGAGCGAGGTGAGCACCGCGGCAGCGATGCTGGTCAGTACACGATGAGTCATGAAAAGTCCTGTATGTCGGGGTAGTGACTAGAGGTTAGCCTTAGCTTGCCTGAACCGCGAATCGGGCTCCCAGGAACCTCCCAGCCGGAGCCCAGGGTTCTCCCCGGATCTCCGCAGAGTATTGGCACTACCGAAACATCCAGTGCCACATCGAAGGAGACAGAGCGCGATGCCTCGCATTCCCGAACCCACGAACACCCCCGACGGACCCGCGTACGAAGGTCGACTGCTCGACCGTCCCGACGAGGAGGTGGTCGATCAGGGTGCCGCCTTCGACATCACCACCCTTCTGACCCGCCGCCGCGTTCTCAGCATCGTCGGTGCCGGTGCCGGAGCACTCGCGCTCGCGGCGTGCTCGAGCACCTCGAACACCGGAAGTACCACCACCACAGCTGCATCCACGACGGCGACCACCGCCTCGGCCACGAGTGAGATACCGCAGGAGACCAACGGCCCCTATCCCGCCGACGGCACCAACGGCGTCAACGTTCTCGAAGAATCGGGAATCGTTCGCCGCGACGTGACGTCGAGCCTCGACGGTGGCACCACGGTCAGCGGTGTGCCACTGTCGTTCACGTTCACCCTCACCGACATGGCGAACGACAACCGCCCCTTCGAGGGGGCAGCGGTGTACCTGTGGCAGTGCGACGCGAACGGCAAGTACTCGATGTACTCCGAGGGTGCCGAGGACGAGACGTACCTACGCGGTGTGCAGACGGCCGATGCCAGCGGGAGCGCCACCTTCGACACCATCGTGCCCGGCTGCTACTCCGGCCGCTGGACGCACATGCACTTCGAGGTCTACCCCGACGCAGCGTCGGCAACCAACGCCGAGAACGCAATTGCCACGTCGCAGGTCGCCTTCCCTCAAGAGATCCTGAACGACATCTACCAACTCGACACCTATCCGGGCTCCGCGAGCAACCTGGCCCAGCTCGGCAGTCTCGACAACGACAACGTATTCGGCGACGGCTACGACCTGGAGATGGGCACCTTCACCGGCGACCCCACGAGCGGCTACGTCGGCTCGCTGGCAGTCGCGATCGACACCACCACCGAACCCGCCATGAGCGCAGCGCCTTCCGGCGGCGGCGCGGGCGGCGGCGGCGGACAGCCGCCGATGGGCGGCACACCCCCGGCCGGCGGACCTGCTCCCACCAACTGACCCTCCCCGACTTAACCCACCGAAGGAAACATCATGTTGCACAACCTCACTGGATGGCACGCCCTCGTCGTTCTCGCCATCGTTCTGCTCGTGTTCGGTTCGACCAAACTCCCCTCGCTCGCCAAGGGTGTCGGTCAGTCGATGCGCATCCTCAAAGACGAAGTGCGTGAGGACAAAACGAAGACATCGGCGACGCCCGACGACGTCTCGGTCCCGGTTCCGTACCGACACGCCTCATGACCGCAGCCACCGCCGTGCGGGGTGCGATGCCCCTTGCCGGGCACATGCGCGAGGCACGTCGCCGTGCGATCCGTGCGGCGGTGTCGCTGCTCGTCGGCGTCGTGATCGGCTTCGCGACCTCCGATCGGATTCTCGACATCCTCCGCGGCCCCGTCGAGGAACTGGCGCTGTCCCGCCAGGCCAGCCTCAACTTCGAGACCGTCACGGGCGCATTCGATCTCCAGCTGCGGATCGCACTGTTCACCGGCGTCATCGTGTCGAGTCCGGTGTGGTTGCGGGAGATCTTCGCTTATCTCACTCCAGGATTGACCCGTCGCGAGAAGAAGTACGTTCTCGGTTTCTCCGCGGCTGCTACCCCACTGTTCGTCGCCGGCTGCGCGTTCGGGTTCACCATCTTTCCTCGTATGGTGAGCGTGCTCGCGGGCTTCTCCTCCGACGAGGACAGCACCATCCTCAACGCGTCGTACTACGTGGATTTCGTCATGAAGATCGTGTTGGCAACCGGTATCGCCTTCGTCCTGCCGGCAGTGTTGGTGATGCTGAACTGCCTCGGCATCGTCTCCGCGCACAGGCTACGCAGCAGTTGGCGTGTCAGCGTGGTGGCGATCGCCCTGTTCAGCGCTCTGGTCACCCCCGCGGCAGACGTGCTGTCCATGTTCCTCGTCGCGCTGCCGATGGTCACCCTGTTCGGCGCGGCTCTCGCGATCACCGAGATACACGACAGACGATCGTCCAGACGTGCTACTGCACAGGAGAATTCATCATGTTCGGCCTGACATTCGAGAAGTTGTTCCTCGTCGCGATCATTGCGGGGTTCGTCCTCGGCCCGCAACGACTGCCCGGCTACGCCCACCGACTCGGACGGGCGGTGCGCACGCTACGGCACTTCGTCGACAGCACCCGCAGCACAGCGGAGGCCGAGATGGGCGTCCCGCTGCGCCGCAGCGAGTGGGAGTCGTTGGACCTCAGGCAGTACGACCCACGCCGCATCGTCGCCGACGCACTGCGCGAGAACGACGCTCTGCGAGAGAACGATACGGCGCTGCCGACCGATCCGGATATGGTCGCAGAGGCCGCCCGAGTGCGGCCCGGTCAGAAGTATCTGATCACGGGACCGTCGTCGCATCCGCGTCGCGTGCTCATCGAGTCACTGCCCGAGAACGATCCACGCCGGATCGCTGCCGAGGCATCGACGCGCGAGAATGCGTGCTGAGGCGGTAAATTGTCGGCTCAGCAGCCAAGACTACAGGAGTGTGAACGCCGATGTCCGATCACCGTGCAGACGAGTTCGAGATCCCCACGATAGACATCGGCCCCTTCGTCTCGGGCAGTACGGCCGATGCGGGGGCCCGAGCTCGTGTGGTGGCCGAGATCGACGATGCCTGCACCCGTTCCGGATTCATGCAGATCGTCGGGCACGGCATCGGAGACAATGTGCTCGACGGTCTGGCGCGATCCATCGACTCGTTCTTCGCTTTGCCGCTTGCGACCAAGAACGAGTACCGGATACCCGACGCGAATCGCGGATACAGCCCGCCCAAGAGTGAATCATTGAGCCTCAGTGTGGGAGTCGAGTCCGCGTCGCGAATGAACGACTTCTTCGAGGCGTTCAATGTGGGGGTCGAAGCGCGGTCCTTCGACTCCCTCGATCTGGACGAGTCGGATTACGGGATCAACGTGTGGCCCGACGAGCTGCCTCACTTTCGCCGTGATGTCGACACGTATTTCGCCGAGGCGTCTCGGGTCGCCCGCACTCTCACCGGAATCTTCGCTGCGGCACTCGAGCTACCGGTCGACTTCTTCGACACGCTCACCGACCACTCGATCGACGTGCTGCGGATGAACAACTACGCCCTGCCCGAGGGCATGGTCACCCTCGACGGTGACCTCACCGGGATGGGCGAGCACACCGATTTCGGGATCGTGACGGTGTTGTGGGCCGACCAGGTGGCCGGTCTTCAGGTGCTGGGTACCGACCGCGTGTGGCACGACGTCACTCCTCGCGACGGCGCTCTGTTGGTGAACCTGGGAGACCTCACTGCGCGATTGACCAACGACCGGTGGCTGTCCACCCTGCATCGCGTCAAGCCACCCGTCGTCGACGGCACCATCGTGCGTCGGCGGTCGGCAGCGTTCTTCCACGACGGCAATGTCGACGCGGTGATCTCCACCTTGCCCTCGCACCTGGACGCGGATTCCGGCCTGGCCTACGAGCCGGTGTCGGTACGCGATCACATCGCCGCCAAGCTCGCCGGATCGCGGCAAGGGAAGGCGAATGTCGGCGCGGTCCGCGAGGCCGCACGCGTACGCGCGGCGGAAGGTCGATGACGGACGCGTCGGCCAGTCTTCCGACCTCTTCAGCACAGCGATGCACGTCAGAAACACGATCTTGATATCGAGCCAGAGGGACCAGTTCTCGATGTAGTAGTTGTCCCATTCCGCACGATCCGCGATGGGGGTCTGACCGCGTAGTCCGTTCACCTGAGCCCATCCGGTGAGACCTGCTTTGACGCGATGTCGCTCTCCGTAGCGTCTGATCTGCGCTGCGAACAGGTCGACGTATTCCGGCCGCTCGGGACGGGGGCCGACCAGGCTCATGTCGCCGCGAAGCACATTGATGAACTGCGGCAGCTCGTCGAGCGAGGTCTGCCGCATGATCTTGCCGATCCTGGTGCGTCGATCCACGCCTTCCACACCCCCGGGTGCCGCTCCCTCGGTACGAACGAAGTCTGCATCGGAGTCACGTGGTGGGCGCATGGATCGGAACTTCAAGCAGTCGAACGGGACTCCGTCTCGGCCGATTCGTTCCTGCGCGAAGAAGATGGGCCCAGGGGAACTTGCCCGCACCAGCACGGTGAGCAGAAGGAACACCGGCGACAGCAGCAGCAGAGCCAGTCCCGCAGTGACGCGGTCCAGCGCGCCCTTGAGGACGAACTGCCACCCTCTCGGGTCGACGTGCCGCAGCACCATCAGGGGCAGCCCGCCGAGGTGCTCTATGCGCGCGTGCATTCCGACGGTGTCGAACATGCGAGGTACCAGCCAGACGCGCGCCCCGGCATGTTGTGCTGCACGGATTGCCTCGACTATTTGTTCGTGCGGAGCCGATGCGAACGCGATCACCATCTCTTCCACCCGATGTACTCGGAGTATCCGAGTCAGGTCGGTGAGCGGTCCGAGATACGAAAGCTCCTGTTGCACACAGGGGTCGACGTTGGGTGAGGAGTCCACTGTCCCGACGAGATCCATCCCGTATTCGGAGGACTCCTTCATTCTGCGCGCCAGTTGCTCGGTGACGGGACCACTACCGACGATGACAGTCGGTGCACTCGCATGGTGTTTCGCGCGAAGCCAGCGCTGCCCCCACGCCCGGACCAGGCAGGCGATCGTGAGCGCAACAGCTGCGCACAGCCACACACGAACCATGACCGCGCCTGGGCGATAGGGAGTCTCGATGGCCAGGATCAGGGCGAGCGTGATCAGGGTCGCGAAAGCGACGGCGGATTGAACCGGGCCGATTTCATCGATGAAGTTTCGTCGAAGCCCACGTCGGTAGAGCTTTCTCGACGCGAGCAGCACAATGACCGTGGGCACGAACAACCATGGATACCAACCCAACGCAACGACGCTGCCGGAGCTCCACTGGACACCTTCGGCTACGCCGATGGCGGCGGCGAGCACGTCGAGAAGAACGGTGAGGATCGCACGAACAGAGTTGCTCCGAACTCGATCCGATACGTTCCTGCCGAAGCGGGCTTTCACTGACTGCGGTGTCGATATCGTGATCGTCGATCCGCGCGAGTTCGACTCGATATCCGGTTCTTCCAAGTTTCATGTCCTCAGAGCGGTGACACCGTTCGGCAGGCGACATTTCGTACACCGAAGGCATATCACCCTTCGCGTTCTTCCGGCGGGCAACGCAAGCATCGTCACTGTCGAAACAGCGCTGCTGTCAACGAATTCGCTGTTGAATGAGCCAGGCGATGTCTTCGAGGGTTTGACATGGCCCGACGTCCATTTACGTGGTCGGTAGTCCCACACATCCAGCATTCCGACGGTGAAACCCGCGTCGGACTTGATCGGCGCTGCCATATAGGCGATCAGATCCGCAGTCGCGTGATCCCTCAGTAGCGCGTGCTCTCGAATGTCCTGTGCCACCAGCGTTTCGCCGGTTTCCACCACGACACGGCACGCCGACCGTTCCACCGCTACGGTCTGTGGCTGCGCTGCCGTTCCCGATGTTCCGACGCTGGCTTTGATGAATTGAGTGTGATCGTCGACGAACGAGATCGACGCACCCTGCGCTCCCATGGCTCGCAATGTCATCCGGGCCAGTTTGTCGAACTGCTCGTCACGAGAACTGCCGATCATGCCCGTAGCTCGTACGGCGGCGAGACGGTCGACGTCACCGATCTGCAGGTACGTCTGCGGAAGTGACGTCGATTCGGGATCGGACAACTCGATGTTCTCGTATTCGAAACTACGGGCGTCCGCGAGCACGGCGGCCACTTCCGGTGAGGACTCTCGTTCGAGTTCGGTGACGAGCCGAGTGATGATTGCCCGACGTGCGTAGGTGTTGAGGGACTCGCCGGCCTTGTCGGCATGGTGCGTCAACAGCCTGTTGATTCGATCTCCGAATCCGGTTTTTCCCAAGTCCACCTATCGGACGGTAGTTCACTCCGCTCTGTTACGCGCAGCGATCGGCCGGCCACCCCGGCTCACACTGGACGGAAGCCGGCTCCCGGCGCTCCCGATTGATTCAGCAGCCGAACGGATTCCGCTGCCGACGCGTAAGCGGTGGGACTGAGCAGCGGCACCCCGGAAGCATGGCTCGTGATGCCGACGAGGGTGGTGCCGACGACCAGTGGGCCACCGGAGTCGGACCAGACCGTGAGGGCGTCGGACATCAGGTCGCTGCCGCGGGCGTCGATGATGCTGCCGCAGGTCATTCCGCTGCCGAGCCCTGTCTTGCAGACGGGCTGCCCCACCGATGCGATACCGATGTCGGTGACGGTGACTCCGCCCAGACTGTTGACGGGTGTCACCTTGCTGGGGTCGAGAACGATGACGCCGTAATCCGGCCCCCAATGTCCGACGGCGGTAGTGCCGACCGGGGCCGCGGGCGATCCGACGAGCGTGACGGGGAGTCCCGACCGAAGGATGCAGTGGCCGGCGGTGAGGGCGACGAGTCGGCCCGCGTCGTCGTAGCCGACGGCCGCGATGGAACAGACGGTGAGATCGTCGAGGCCTCCGGTGGTGACGAACCCACTACCGGGGCCGACGACCGGAAGTGGCGCCGCGGTTGCGGTGCCAGCGGACGTCGCGGTGAACGCGAGAACCAAGGCGGTGAACAGTCCACTGACAACACCGAATCGAGCAGTCTTCATGGTGGGCATTCCTCGTCGATGAACGTCGGTTCGGGGCGAGCGACAATTGTCGCGTTTCACGCCCATCCAACCAGCGCCCGGCTACGAATGCGACTTGTGTGGTGGATTGTCGGCATCGTCGCCGTGTGGTTGCTGATCGGCGCGCTCGTTGCCGTGTGGATCGGTCGTGGCATCCGTCGAGCCGACGTCGAAGAGTCGGCAACCGAGTCCACGATCAGATCGGCACACGAACCACCACCTGAGAAAGACGCCGCGTAGTCGAGCGGAGTCACTCCGCACCGACTTCAGGAACGCGTCACGAGCGAACCGTGCGACTTCGAATCAGGACAGCAACTCCCATCCCGATCAGGGCCAGAATCAGCGGTGCCACTATTGCCATGTTCGCGCCGATGGCGTTGAACAGGACCACCGCCGCCAGAGCCGCAAAAAAGTACACAACCGCAAAACGTGGTGCCCAGAACACTGTGTGCACGGATTCCTCCTACATCGGAAGCAGTCTCACTCGGACCAGAAGACAAGAACGATTACGACCAAGACGACGAACAGCACCAGGCCACCGCCGGACAGAGCAAGTGTTCGCGCGTTGGTCACGGTGAAAACCCCGTCGCCTGCTGGGGTGGAGTTGCTTTCGGTGATCGAAAACGTGACCGCGAGCAAAAGCAAGAACTCGACAACCCATACCCACCAGGGCAAGTCGAGTCGTGCCATCGTCAACGCGGATCCAAGGGTGATGGCCAGCGACACTACTGCCGCATAGACCACTGACGGCAGGGTCACACCCCACGGAGTCCGGATGCTCTTCATGTCTCCACCCCGGCCCAACCGCTGCCCTGCATTTTACGAACATGGCCACTATCGTTAGCCAGAGTACCTAGTTGACCTCCCCAGTCAAGGGCTGGTCGCACCATCACTCCGTAGGCGCGTCCCCGGCTTCGAGGGTGAACTGCACAACGTTGATGCGCGAGTTCTTGAATCGCTCCGACGACCCGGTGAGGTATTGCACGTATTTGTCGTAGGTCGCTTCCGACGACAGTGCGATGGCCTCGTCCTTGGATGCGATCAGCTTCTCGGCCCACGTGTCGAGTGTCCGTGCATAGTGCGGTCCCAGTGCATGCTCGCGGAGCAACTCGAATCCCGCCTCGGCCGCTTTCGCCTTCACCACCTTGACCAACGTCAACTGCCCACCGGGAAAGATGTCGCGCAGGATGAAGCGGGAGAAGTGCGCATCCTCGCGCGTGAGTCCACCCCCGGAGGCCGGGTCGGGAGGCGTGATGACGATGGTGTGCAACAGCATTCGGCCACCGGGCTGCAACACCGAACGGCACTTGGCGAAGAACGCCGAATACCGCTGACGTCGGAAGTGCTCGAACGCGCCGATGCTGACGATCCGGTCGACGGGCTCGTCGAATTCCTCCCAACCCTGCAACCGGATGTCGACGTTGCGTTCGGTCGGGAGGTCGGCGACGAGCGCGCGGCCACGGTCGTACTGGTTTCGACTCAACGTCAAACCGATGACATTGACGTCGTACTTCTCCACCGCCCGTTTCACGAGAGCTCCCCAGCCGCAACCGATATCGAGCAGTGTCATGCCCGGCTTCAGATCGAGCTTGCCCAGCGCCAGGTCGATCTTGGCCGTCTGCGCTTCCTCCAACGTCATGTCGTCGCGCTCGAAATAGGCGCAGCTGTACGTCATGCTCGGATCGAGGAACAGCGCGAAGAAATCGTCCGACAGGTCGTAATGCGCCCGCACATCATCGACGAACGGCTCCAGTTGTTGGTTCATCACGCCACACCCTTCCCCACAGCATCGGCGCCGATCACTCGGCCTAGTGCACGGGCACCCTGCACGCCCAGCATGTCTTCGTGTTCCACATCGACCTCTGTCACCGAGATCCGGCCGTCGACCAGAGCCGTCCAGTGCTTCGCGCCGTCCGAGCCGCGGGCGGCGAAGTAGTGGACATCGCCCGCGTACACCGCCGGCCGGTACGACGCGACCCAGCTGGCAGCGGAGACGACCGGTCTATACATGGCACGTAAATCGTCCTCGGTGAGGAATGTCAGTTCGGTTCGCGTACTCCGCAATTCGGTCACGATGTCCTCGAAGGACGTCGCCTCGACCCCGAGCTGACGAGCGAGATCGTCGATGCCGAATTCCTCGGCGTCGTCGGGGGCTGCGAGTTGCGCATCGACGAGCGCCAGCAACGCGACGTCCTCGCCTTCCGACTGCAACTGCACGGCCGCCGCGTGGGCGATCACACCGCCGAGCGACCACCCCAGCAGGTGGTAAGGCCCGTGCGGCTGCACATCTCGAATCATCCGCACGTACGCGAAAGCGAACTCCTCGATCGACGACGGCGCAGCGTCACGGTTCGAGATACCCGGATCCTGCAGGCCGTACACCGGGCGGTCCGTCTCCCCCAGCAACGACAGGTAGCTCCACGCGATTCCGATGGCCGGGTGCACGCAGAACAGGGGTGCGCCCACGCCGTCGGTCCGCAGCGGCAGCAGCACATCGAACGCGCCACTCGATTCGGCATCCCCGTCGTCCATGTCGAGGCGCGCGGCCAATGCCGTGATCGTCGGATGCTCGAGCAATGCACTGATCGGGATGCGACGGCTCAGTTTGTCGCCGAGGGCGTCCATCACCTGCACCGCCGAGAGGGAGTGCCCGCCAAGATCGAAGAAATTGTCGTCGATACCGATGTCGTCGGCGGCGATATGCAGCACGTCTGAGAACACGGTGTGCACGAGTACTTCGGTGGGCGAGACCGGCGCGCGTCGTTCGGTCGACATCACGGTGGGCTCGGGCAGCCTGCTCGTATCGACCTTGCCCGACAACGTCATCGGCAACGCGTCCACGACGGTCACGGTGCTGGGCACCATGTACGCGGGCACTGTTCTCGCCAGAAAGTCGCGAGTCTCTCGCGGTTCGACCGCACCCACTACATAGGCAGCCAAGGAGTTCGCATGCCCGATCACGCTGGCCTGGCGCACGGTGGGGTGACGCAGCAGTGCCGCCTCGACCTCGGCGAGTTCGACGCGATGGCCACGGATCTTCACCTGCGAATCCACTCGACCCAGATATTCGAGTTCGCGTCCCGTCTCGCGCGCCACCCACCGCACCAGATCGCCGGTGCGATAGAGCCTGCCGTCACCGAAGGGATTGGCGACGAAGCTGCTCGACGTCAACGCAGCGTCGCCCACGTACCCGTCGGCCAGGCCAGCCCCGCCCAGGTACAGCTCCCCCACGACGTCGGTGCCCACCGGTCGCAGTCGGGCATCGAGAACCACCGTGTCGAATTCGAGGGTCGGTACGCCGATGGTCACCGCAGCCGATGCCCAGTCCCGCTGATGCGTGGTGCAGGTGCTCATGACGGTTCCCTCGGTGGGCCCGTACGCGTTGAACACCGAGCGATCCTGCGACCATCGCTGCAGCAGTGCAGAATTGGCGGCCTCGCCGGCCATGACGACCACCCGGAGAGAGGGCAGGGCCGCGGAGTCGGTCACCTGCAGCACGGTCGGGGTGAGGCAGGCGTGGGTCACCTGGTGCCGCTCGATGAGCGCTTCGAGTTCCCGCCCTCCGTGCACCTCGGGTGTCACGATCACCACGCTCGCACCGGCACCGACGGCCATCAGTGTCTCGAAGATCGACGCGTCGAAACTCGGTGACGCGAACTGCAGCACTCGTGAGGTCGGCTCGACGTCGAACAGGTCTCGTTGGCTTTGAACGAGATTCGCGATGCCGCGGTGCGTGACTCGTACGCCCTTGGGTGCCCCGGTCGACCCCGAGGTGTAGACGACGTACGCCGTGCTGTCGACGGGTGCTTCGCGTAACTGGAAGTGGTCGAGCTCGTCACCATCAGCCGTCAGCCAGTCGTTTCCGGCCGAGTGGAAGTCCACGGACGTGATTCCCGTGACGGGGGCAGCGCGATCGAGGATCTCCCGTACTCGCGCGGCGGGCTGTGACGGGTCGATCGGCAGGAAGCCCGCACCGGTCTTGGCCACGGCCCAGATCGCGGTGAGGTACTCGACGGAACGCGGCAGGGCGATCGCCACCAGAGAACCCGGCTCGACGCCGGCCCGGACGAGGTTGTCGGCCAATGCATTCGATTGCCTGTCCAGCTCGTGGTAGGTCACTGATCGTGCATCGTCGATCACCGCGATGTTGTCGGGCCAGCTACTCGCCGCCCGCATGAATGCTTGCGCCAGTGTGGACTGATCGGCCGTACCGTCTCGGCGGGACACGACAGCCGATCCGCCCTGGCCGAATTCTGCGCTGCCGAGCCGAAGGTCCGGTGCCGCGGCGACCGTGTGCAACACAGTCGTCAGACGTTCCGCGAGTCCGGTGACGACCGCCCGAGAGAACCGCTCGGCGGAGTACGCGAGAGTGCCCAGCAGCCCGGTATCGGATTCTTCGACGACGAACTCAAGATCGAATTGCGTCGCCGTGATGTCCACCCGACGCGGACTGACGGCGCTCTGACCCAATTCGATTGTGGGCGTGCTGACGTCACCGAACGCGAGGAGCACCTGGAACAGCGGGTGCGTGTCGACGGCGCGGGTGGGTTGCACTGCGTCCACCACCCACTCGAACGGTACGTCCGAGTTCGCGAAGGCATCGAGGTCGCGGTTGCGGACCTCGGTCACGAAGTCCTCGAACGTCGTCGCCGGATCCACGTCGGTCCGCAGGACGACGGTACCCACGAACATACCGACGAGGTGGTCGAGCGCCGGGTCCGCTCGGCCCGATACGGGGGTTCCGATGGCGATGTCCCGCGTTCCGCTGGCCTCGGCGAGTACGGCGGCCAGCGCTGCGTGCACGACGACGAAGATCGTCGCGCCCAGGCGATGCGCGAGCGACCGCAGCCTCGCGAGAGTGTCTGCGTCGACGGCAAACTGGACTCCGGACGCCTCCTGCTCGGCATCAGGAGTGCCAGTAGGCAGGTCGAGGAATTCCGGCAGGCCGGCCAGCGTGCGACACCAGAAGTCGAGTTGATCGGAGGCCACCGCGTCCAGAACATCGCGCTGCCACACCCGGTAGTCCGGATAGTCGACAACGAGCGGAGTGAACTGCGGTGCAGCTCCTGCCGTTCGAGCCAGCAGAGCGGTCTCGATGTCGCGGCTCAGTGGGCGTAGCGACAGGCCGTCGACAGCGATGTGGTGGGCGACGACGGTCAGCACGCGCTCGCCGCGACGTTCCGCGAGCATCAGTCGCAGCGGTGCCTCGACGGTCAGGTCGAAGCCCTGCTGCGCCACCCCGCCGATACCCGCATGGGCGTCGTCCAGTGTCGAGAGCACGATCTGCGGATCGAGGACCACCGTCACAGGGCCGTCGCCCGTCGACGGATACACCGTGCGGAGCGGCGTATGCCGTTCCAGCACATCGGTAATCGCCGCGCGCAGCACGTCGAGGTCGAGGCCTTCCGGAAGCGTCACCTCGAAGGCGATGTTGTATGCCGCCGATGTCGGGTCGTATCGATTCTGCAGCCAGATGCGTCGCTCGGCCGGTGCGAGGCCGGAGTAGGAGCGTGCATCCGCGCGGTGCACCAATGAAGGGAGCGCGGTGTAGTTGTCGGACAGCAACTCGATCGCCGACGCGAGCTGCGCCGCGGTGGGGGCCTCGAATACCGTCCGCACCGGAACCCGGACGCCGAGAACCGCACTGATGCGGGTGGCGACGCGGGTGGCCGCGAGGGAATCGCCCCCGAGGACGAAGAAATTGTTGTCGACGGCCGGTACGTCGATCCCCAACGTGTCGGCGAAGATTCCGAGAATGACGTCCTGCGTCAACGTACGTCCGGCCCCGGACTCGGAGTCCGTCGGTACCGCCGGAAGCAAGGCCGCCTTGTCCACCTTTCCGTTGCCGGTCAACGGAATACGATCGATCGACGTGATGACGGCCGGCTGCATCGACAACGGCAGCCGGTCCAGGAGCCACTGGCCCGCGTCGAACTCGCTGGTTCCCACCACCCAGGCGTGAATTCTGTTGTCGACCATCAGTGCTGTTGCGGCACTGACGTCGGGGTGTGCCGTCAGTGCGCTCTCGATGTCTCCCAGTTCGATGCGCACACCGTTGATCTGCACCTGGTCGTCGCGTCGACCGCGGTAGTCGAGCAGTCCCGAGAGCTCACGTCGGACGAGATCTCCGGTCCGGTACATCCGGGTACCGCCGGCGGTTGCGACGAAGCGCGCGGCAGTCGACGCCGGATCGGCTCGGTAGCCGCGAGCCACACCGGACCCCGCCAGATACAGCTCTCCTACGCCACCGAGCGGCACCGGCTGCAACCGGTCGTCGAGCACAAGGGCTCCGACGTGGTCCAACGGTCGGCCGATCGTGACGGGTTCTCCGGCACGCAGTGATTCGGCCAGGGTGGCGACCACTGTGGCTTCGCTGGGTCCGTAAGCGTTGAGCATCGAGCGTCCGAGCGACCACTCGTCGACGACCCCGGCACCCAGCACATCTCCGCCGACGGCGACGGTCTCGACACCGGCCACCGTCGGCACCGTCGCGAGTACCGCGGGCGTGGACAGGTAGTGGGTCACTCGCTGCTCGGCGAGGAACCCGGCCATCTCCTCACCGCCGAGGAGGCCATGTGGCGCGATCACCATGGTCGCTCCGGCCCCGAACGCGAGCACGAGCTCGAGCACGGCGGCATCGAAGTTCACCGAGTATCCGTGCAGCACCCTGGACGTCGCTTCGACTCCATAGCGCGACACCACCTGCTGCGCGAGCGAATACACACCCTGGTGCGTCACGACGACGGGCTTGGGTGTGCCGGTGGAACCCGACGTATGGATCACGTACGCCGGGTGCGCGGGTTCGAGCGTGGCCAGGCGGTCGTCGTCGGTCAGTGGCGCGTCGCTGAACGTCTGCGCGTGGCTCTCCTCGACCCACCGCACTCCCGGTTCCGTTCCGCCGAAGCCGATCTCGATGGGCCCCAGCATCTGTTCCCGGCGAGCCGCCGGGTAGCGGGGATCCACCGGTACGAATGCTCCACCGGCCTTCACCACGGACCACAGCGCCACGATGTACTCGGCCGAGCGCTCGAGCGACAACGCGACGAGGGTCTCCGGTCCCACGCCGTGTGCGATCAACAGGCGTGCGATCCGGTTGGATCGGCGATCGAGTTCGGAGTACGTCAGCGATTCCGGACCGTCGATCGCCACCGAATCTGCTGTGCCACCGACCAACACGTCGATAAGCGTGCCGGTGTCGGATTCGACCGGCAGTGTCGGCGCATCGGCGAGAGCAAGGTTGCCGACGACGAATGCGGAGTCCGACACCGCCGCATGCAGGAGTGCCGTCACCGCCGACGCTAACTGTTCGACGGTCGCCCGCTGATACAGGTCCAGCGCATATTCGATCTGTCCGACGAGACCGGCAGAGTCGGCATGTCCGGCGGACGATTCCTCCAGCACCAGATTGAGGTCGAACTCGGAGGTGCGAGTGGGGATCTCCAGCACCGAGAACGGCAGGTCGTCGACCGATCGGTGCGGTGCGTTGTCGAATGCCAGCATCACCTGGAACAGCGGGTGCCGGTCCAGCGATCGATCGGTGGTCACGGCGTCGACGATGCGCTCGAACGGCACGTCCGAGTGAGAGAAGGCGTGGAGGTCGGCGGAACGGACGGCACCCAACAGGTCGGCGAAACTACCGGCCGGGTCCACTGTGACTGCGAGAGGGAGGGTTCCGACGAACATTCCGACCATCTCGTCGAGGGCTTCGTGGCCTCGCCCGGCCGTCGGCGATCCGACCACCACGCGGTTCGATGTGCCGAATCGACTCAGGGCCGCGGCCACCGCGGCGTGGACCACCATGAATGTGGTGGCGTTGTTCGACCGCGCCAGCTCACGGATGCCCGCATGCAGGTCCGGTCCGATCTCGAACGGAACCGCGTCGGTGGTCATCGACTGCACGGCGGGCCGGGGGAAGTCGGACGGCAATTCCGCCAACGCGGTGTCGCGCTCCCCCAGCACCGAGGTCCAGAACGAGAGTTGCTCGCCGGCAACCGCATCCACCGTCGCCCGGTTCCACACCGAGTACTGGCCGTACTGCGCGCGTAGGCGTGGCCACGTCGGTGCATGACCGGCCGTGCGTGATGCGTGGGCGAACGCGAAGTCGCGCACGAGTGGGTCGAGAGACCATCCGTCCATCGAGATGTGGTGCACTGCCACAACGACCACCGTGTCGCCGGACTCCTCCACGCTCAGCAGCGCTGCCCGGATGGGGACGCCGGCCGCGACGTCGAATCCCTGCCCGGCAATAACCGCGACGGCGTCGTCGAGGTGATGCTCAGGCACAGTGCGCGCCGGTACGTCGACCAGGACGGTGTCGGTGGGCCGCACCACCTGCCGCGGACCGTCGCCGTCGTCCGGGTAGTAGGTGCGCAACGCTTCGTGTCGTTCGGCAACGTCACGCAGTGCCGTCAGAACCAGTGACGCATCGCTACCCGCTGCGACCCGGATGGCGACGGGCATGTTGTAGGCGGGCGATGTGGGGTCGAACTGGTTGAGAAACCATAGCCGCTGCTGCGCATACGACAGCGGGACATGCTCAGGCAGAACGGTATCGAGCAAGTCGACCGACACTTCACGCTCGGCCGAGGAATCGATGGCGGCCGCGACGGCGCGGACGGTGGGATCGGCGAACAACGCGGTGAGCGAGACTCCCGAGCCGAGGCGAGCGAGAACTCGGGTGGCGCTGAGCGAATCACCGCCGAGCTCGAAGAAGGAGTGCTCGCGCCCCACCTCCTCGACGCCGAGGACGTCGGCGAACGCTGCGGCGACAGCGCGTTCGGTCTCGGTCTGCGGCGGCACGTACTCGGTGTCCGTCGACGCGGTGGGGGCCGGTAGCGCACGGCGGTCGACCTTGCCGCCTGCCGTCATCGGCAGTGCATCCAGAACCACGATATGGCGGGGAATCATCCACGCCGGCAACCGGTTCGGCAGGTGACCGTCGAGCCCGTCGGAGGTACCGGTGACGTACAGGGCCAGCCGGTCGTCGCGGACGACGGCCACGGCCGCGGTCACTCCAGCGAATGAGTTTGCTGCGGCTTCGATCTCGCCGAGTTCGAGTCGACGCCCGTGCAGTTGGATCTGGTGGTCGGAGCGACCCAGGTATTCGAGCGAGGACCCGTCGAACGACCACCGGACGATGTCGCCCGTGCGATACAGCCGCGCTCCCGCCACGCCCGGGTCGGCAACGAACCGCGCCGCCGTCGAACCGAATTGGCCGTCGTATCCCCGGGCGAGTCCGTCGCCCCCGAGATACAGCTCGCCGACGCCGCCGTGGGGCGTGGGCCGCAGGTGCGAATCCAGTACCAGCGCACGAACACCCGGTAGGGGCGCACCGATGGTGACGCGCTCACCGACGACCATCGGGGCAGACAGCGTCGCCAATACCGTGGTCTCGGTGGGGCCGTAGGCGTCGAGCATCGTTCGTTCGGGAGTGGCGAACCGGTCCCGCAATGCGGGTGGGCACTCTTCGCCGCCGACGTCGAAGACTTCGATGGAGTGCAGATCCTCCGGATCGAGGGTCGCCAGCACCGTCGGAGAGGTGATCAGGTGCGTGATCTTCTCGCTGGCCAGGAACGCGGCCAGGGCAGGCCCGGCGTAGACATCGGCCGGGGCGATCACCAGGGTGGCACCCGCCGCGAATGCAGCGAGAACTTCCTGGATGGAGGCGTCGAACACGGGCGAGGCCAGGTGCAGCACTCGTGAGTCGGCGGTGACGGCATACCGGTCGACGACGTTGTCGGCCAGTGCCGCCAGACCGCGATGAGTGACGCTGACGGCCTTGGGTTTTCCGGTCGATCCCGACGTGTGGATGACGTAGGCCTCGTTGTCGACGTGCAGCGCCGGCGGCGCGAGGTCACGCTCGTTCGCGTCGAGCAGATCCTCGATGTCGAACCACTCGATGGTGTTCGGAAGTTGTTCCAGCACATCCTTGGTGGTGATACCGAATTCGATGCCTCCGCCGGTCAGCACAGTCGCCAGCCGCTCGGTGGGCTCGGTGGGGTCGAGCGGAACGAACGAGGCTCCGGCAGTGGAGACCGACCACGAGGCGAGCAGAGATTCGTAGGAGCGTTCCATCGCCACGGCGATGCGCTTCTCGACGCCTGCGCCCAGCGAGATCAGTTGCGCAGCAATGTGTTCTGCGACCCTGGTGAAGTCCTCACTGGACTGATCGACACCCGCGGCACGCACCACCGTCCCGCGTCGCAGCAGCGCCGGCAACGGCCTAGGCGACACCGTGTCCGCTGGACGCGCTGTCAGGAACGCGGATTCGTCCGCGGCGTCGAGCACATCCAGTTCCGATACGGCAAGGCCCTCAGGGGCATTGACCACCGCACGCAGCAGAGCCAGGAACCGGCGGTGATGGGCTGCGAGTTCGTCGGTGGAGTAGAGAGCCGGGTTGCCGAGGAAGTCGACGCGGGTGCTGGTGCCGGCAACTCCGGGGTAGACGTTGACCATCATGTCGTCGATGGGTCCGCTGGAGAGCACCCGGTATTCGCCGATGACGTCGCCGAGCCGAATGGTGCTGTTGTACATCATGATGTTGACCGTGGGTCCGAACACCCCGCGTCCGGCCGCGGCGCTGCCGGTTCCGTCGCCGGTCTCGCGCTGCATGTCCTCGACGCGGAAACGCTGATGGCGCAGCGCGCCGGTGAGTTCCACCTGAATGCGTCGGAGAAGTTCTTCGACGGTCACGCCCTCTTCGACGCCGATGCGCAGGGGCACCACGTTGGACATCATGCCGGAGGATTCCCGCAGTTTGGTGGTGGCTCGCCCCGATACCGGCAGGCTGAGCATCACGTCTTCGGTGTCGGTCATGCGCGCGAGATACAGCGCGAACGTGGCGAGCACGACGGGAACGTCGGAGCTGTTGTACCGATGTGCCACGGCCGCCACGGCTTCGGTGAGGTCTGCGTCCAACACGGCACCCACACTCACCGTCACGCCGCTCGGTGCCGCGCGCGTGTACGTGTTGCCGGCCAGCCGGGGTGCGTCGAGGTGGCCGTCGAGTCGTCCGAGCCAGTACTGGCGGTCGGTGTCGTAGCGAGAGGAGTTGGGGTACGCGGCCTCGTAGTCGTAGATCTCACGGACGCCGATGGCGCGCGTCTTGGGTAACTCGGCACCGTTGGTCAACGCGGTGTACACCGCCGCGGTGCGTTCCTGGACGGAGATCGCGCCGAGTCCGTCCATGACGATGTGGTGGGCGCGGCTGTACCAGTAGTAGTGCCCATCGTTCACCTGAATGATCTCGGAGGCGATCAACTGATCGCGAACCAGATCGACGGGGCGACGGTACTGCTCGTCCATGTAGCGCTGAGCATCCTCGACGGGATTCTCCTGGTCTCGGAAATCGCGATAGATCATCGCGTACGGCACCCGGAGGTCTCGCCACTGGTACGGATGCCCGTCGTGCAGCCCGATCCGCACTGCGGGCGATTCGAGTTGCCTGCACGCGATGTCCGTGGCTCGGATCAGTACGGCCGGGTCGATATCGCCACGAATTTCGACGTACTGGGCGATGGTGAACGGTACGTCCGGCGCCAGCTGCTGGGCGAGGTAGATATTCATCTGCGCAGCGGACAAAGGGAAGCGGCCATCCTCGAACAGCTCACCAACCTCTGGCGACACTCGATGACCTCCTCAACGCATATGCTCCGACGGCGTGAATTTTCGGCTGACGTGCCGCCCAGCAACGTCGATCTACATCGCCCGTGACAAACCTAGTCGACCCATTGTGAATGCTCTACCCGGATCGGACGACAGGTACGCCGGAACCGCCGCTCCCCTTTAGGCTATGCACTCGACCGACTTCCTATGACCGAGAGGCCACCGACAATGGCGACCAGTTCCACCGAAGTTCGTGGTTCTCGATCCGGCAAGAAGCGGCCGATTCTCCTCACGGTGGGGGTGCTGCTGGTCGTACTGGTCGCGTTTCTGGTGTGGCTGGGGTACGAGGCCTACACCGCTCAGTCCAGCCTGAACGCGACGCGCGACTCCGCCACGCAGGCGAAAGACGCTCTGCTCGACGGTGATGCGGCCGGTGCCGAGGCCGCGGCCGCTCGGGCCTCGGAATCGGCAGACGACGCAGTGTCGGCAACGACGTCCATCCCGTTTTCGATAGCGAAAGCCGTTCCTTACCTTGGTAGTCCGCTGAAATCGGTAGCTCAGATCACCGATGTGGTGCACGGTTTGGCCGTGGACGTCCTCACCCCCGCATCAACGGCGGGCGAAAGCCTGAACCCGAGCAGCCTCGTCGAAGGTGGCGGCAAGGTCGATACCGCCGCTTTGCGGGACGCACAACCTGTGCTGGAGCAGACCGCTGCCGCAGCCGAGGATTTGAGCCTCCGAGCCCAGCAGGTGGACGAGCCCGCATTCCTCGGCGTCGTCAGCGATGCACGTACCTCGTTGATCGATCAAACACACGACCTCGCAGGCCTGCTCACCAACACCCGGATCGCCAGCCGGCTGTTGCCGTCGATGCTCGGCGACAACGGTCCGCGCAGTTACTTTCTCGCGTTCCAGACCAATGCGGAGGCCCGCGGTACCGGCGGTCTGCTCGGTGGCTACGGCATCATTCGCGCCGAGAACGGCACCGCCCGTGTCGACACTCTCGGTGCCAACAACGAACTCGAATTCGCGAAGCAGCCCATCGACCTGGGCCCCGAGTACAACGCACTGTGGGCACCGCGTAACACCACGACCGACTTCCGTAACTCGAATGCGAGCCCACACTTTCCGTATGCCGGCCAGATCTGGTCGTCCATGTGGACCGAGCAGACCGGTGAGGTGCTCAACGGTGCCATCGCTACCGACCCGATTGCGTTGAGCTACATCCTCGGAGCCACCGGGCCGGTCACACTGGCCGACGGCGAGCAGATAACCGCAGACAACGTCGTCGAAATCACCCTCAGCACAGCCTATTCGAGGTTCGGCGACGACCAGTTGGCACGCAAGGCGTATCTACAGCAGATCGCGTCTGCAGTGGTACAGAAGATGACCACGGGCGCTGCCCCCACCAGATCTTTGCTCGACGCGGTGGGCCGCGCCGGCAGCGAGGGCCGCATTTCGGTGTGGAGCGCAGATCCGGCCGAGGAGGCAATTCTGGCCGGCACCAAGGTGGGTCACGTGTTGCCGGACAGCCCGGCTCCCTACGCCAATGTGGTGGTCAACAATGCCGGTGGCAACAAGCTCGATTACTACCTGGCGCGCGATATCAAATATTCGGCCGAATCCTGCACCGCCGGGACGCGTAAGTCGACGGTGACGGCAACGCTGACCAACAACGTCGATCCGAACGGCCTGACGTCGTACGTGGCGAGCACATTCCAGCCCAACGTCCCGTACGGCACCAACGAGTCGATCGTCTATCTGTACGGCACTCAGGGCGCGAAAATCACGTCCATGAAGGTGAACGGCGTTTCCGGATTCTCCATCCAGGCCGGAACCGAATTGGGTCGTCCTGTGCAGGCCGCGTATCTGACCATTCCGCCCGGAAAGTCGCAGACGGTTACCTGGGAACTCGAGGAGCCCTCGGCTCCGGGTGAGGCCACGGTGCCCGTGCAACCTTTGGTCGATCAGCCGACGGTCAGCATCGACGTCCCGCAATGTTGACTCCCCAGCGTTGACAGCCCAGCGCTGACAGCCCGATAACCCCAGCCCCGCGCGTCTTCGTCACACTAGGCGCGACGGGGCTGCGGTTGTTCTTCGGCTGACTTACAGTTCGTTCCGTGTTCGGAAAACGACGTAGGGACCGGGTCAGGCCACCAGAAAAGGCGCATCCATTTGTTTGGATCGCGTTGATAGTCCTGACGCTTGCACTGACCGTGCTGTTCGTGGTCGCGGAATTCGAGGGTCGCGTCTAGCCTCCAACAGTCGAAATGCCCCGCCACAGCAATTGTGGCGGGGCATTTCGGGTTGTGGCTGTGAGTAATCTCGGCCGCGCTAGTTCTGTCGACGGAACCGACTATTTACGGAAGCGGGGGTTGTCCGTACCGTTTCTAGGCGGGTCGGTGTGTACTTCGGGACGCCGCGCTCGTCCGTATGGAGCCGCGCTGACGGCCGAGCGTGCAGTTTCGGTCGGTGCCGAAGGCGCAGGCTGCGCCGAGCCGGTGGATGTCGATGCAGCCTGCGGCGGCGTGGGTGCAGCGACCGGGCCAGATGGCTCGACCGGGCCTTGCGGTGCCGGTGCGGGCACCGGGGGCACAACCTGACGAGGCAGGTTGGTATCGGCGGTGTAGTTGTACGAGTAGCTGTACATGTCCCCCTTCTTCGACGGGGTCAACGCCAGCACCACGCCGAGGACACGGGCACCGATGGTTTCGAGATTGCCGATCGCTCGCGCGAGTTCGTTGGACTTCGTGTGTCCGTAGCGGGTGACGAGCAGAGCACCATCCGCATGGGTGGTGAGGACAGCCGAGTCGGTGACGGGCAGCAACGGGGCACCGTCGACGATCACGTAGTCGAACCTCGAACGCAGTTCGACCAACAGAGCACGCGAGGCTTCCGAGCCCAACAGCTCGGACGGGTTCGGCGGGATGGGGCCCGAGGCCATGGCCTGCAGACCCTCGTACTTGGTGGGCTGCAGCACCTCTTCTACCGTTGCTTGGCCGGCGAGAACGGTGCTCATTCCGACCGAGCCGATGAGACCCATGTACTTCGAGACGCGCGGCCGACGCAGATCGCCTTCCACGAGAGCCACGTGGTGGCCTGCTTCGGCCAGGGCCACGGCGAGATTCACCGCGGTGGTCGTCTTGCCTTCACTGGGAATCGCACTGGTGACGACGATGACTCGTGGTGGATGGTCGACCTCGAGGAACTGCAAGTTGGTGCGAAGCTCACGGAACGCCTCGGCACTGGCCGACTGGGTGAGATCTTGGAAGTCGACGGCCGGGTGCGCTTTACGCTCTTTGTCGAACGGAATTGTGCCGACGAGCGCCTTGCCGGAGATCGCTTCGATCTCGCGACGACCCTTGATCGTGTTGTCGAGGCGGTCGCGCAGGACCGCGAGAGCAATTCCGAGCAGAAGGCCGACGGCCGCACCCAGGGCGAGATTGCGCTTGGTCTTAGGGCTGACAGGCGTTGACGACGCCTCAGCCTGTTGGAACGTCTTGACGCCAGCTGCGGGGTCACCGCCATTGGCGGGCGTCTCCAGTTCTCGGACTTGCTCGGTCAGCTCGGTCGCCATCGCATTGGCGATATCGCGAGCCCGTTCAGGCGATGGATCGGTGACCGTCAGATTGAACAGAACAGTGTCGGGAGTCGACGACGCCTTCACCTTCGAGGCCAGCTGGGCCGCGCTCATACCCCCGAGCGGAAGTACGTTGAGGACCCGGGCCGCCAACGCGTCGCTGGTCGCCAACTCCGAATACGACGCCACGAGTTGCTGCGAGGTCAGGTTGCCCTGGTAGGTCTCACTCACCGTCGCGCCACCAGAGGTAGAGACGAACATCCTGGCGCTCGACTCGTACAGCGGCGTTGTCAGCAGGGACGCACCCAGGGCACCAAGGATCGCTACGACCACGGTTACGGCGATGATGATCCATCTCGCCTTCAGGATTTTCAGATAATCCTGTATCTCCATGCTTCGAGCTCCTCGTCCGTTCGTACAACCCCGCAACGGGCTACTGTGTGGCTCAATCGTTACATAAGTATTCGATCGCCGTGCACCGGATCAGTATCGCCCCTGGAGCCAGTCACTCATTCGCTTGATTCACGAGACCTACTCGGCGAATTCCCTGTTGTGACGTGTCACGACAATCCGTGTCCCCAATTTCGATTTCAAAATTCACGAACGGGCCAGGAGTGCCGGTAGCGTTCGACCAGCTAGAGCAGGAACCATAAAGAGCTTCGCGAACCCGGCCCAAGTCAGGGTGATTCTCGACACTGGAGTGCTCGCGACCTCTCGTTCGAGCTGCGAGGCAGCCCGGACCCTGGCGAGCCGCACCTTACTGCTCCCTGAAGCCTCTAGATCTGCCATCGCCGCGGCGGCCGCCTCCGCAACCGTCAGAGCGATGACGCCAGGCCCCGTGAACCACGGTGCTACTGCGCGAACAGCTAGAGCGGACGTCCTTCACCTTCGAGGAACCCCGGCACGCTGGAACAAACCGCAGTGTCAATGGCCAAGTTGAAGTCCCCGCTGGTGGCCAGGTGAAGGTCCCCACCCCGTGTTGATGTTTCCGGTTTTTCAGGGGCGGTCCTTTCGGTGTTGTGCGTCTTTCATGCGGTAGGACTCGCCGTCGGTGACGAAGATGGTGGCGTGGTGGAGCAGTCGGTCGAGGATCGAGGCGGCGGTGGTGTGTTCGGGCAGGAACCGGCCCCATTGCTCGAACGGCCAGTGCGATCCGATCGCCAACGAGCGGCGTTCGTAGGCTCCGGCGACGAGACGGAACAGCAACTGGGTGCCGGTGTCGTCGAGCGGGGCGAAGCCCATTTCGTCGATGATGATCAGATCGACCCGCAGCAGTGATTCGATGATCTTGCCGACGGTATTGTCTGCCAATCCGCGATACAGGGTTTCGACGAGATCGGCGGCGGTGAAGTAGCGGACCTTGTGTCCAGCGTGCACGGCGGCGACACCGAGTCCGATCAAGGTATGCGACTTGCCTGTCCCGGCAGGTCCGATCATCGCCAAATTCGACTGTGCCCGAACCCATTCCAGGCTGGACAGGTAGTCGAACACCTTCGGCTGGATCGACGACGCTGCGACGTCGAAGGACTCCAACGTTTTCGTCACCGGGAACGCGGCCGCTTTGAGCCGGTTGACGATGTTGGAGGCATCACGTGCGGCGAGTTCGGACTCGATGAGCGTCCGCAGCACTTCTTCCGGGGTCCAGCGTTGCGTCTTCGCAGTGATCAACACCTCCGGTGCGGTCCGGCGGATCGCAGCCAGTTTCAGGCGCCGCAGTCCAGCGTCGAGATCAGCAGCGAGCTCGGGAACATGCTGGGGTGCAGCAGTCTTCGGAGAGTGTGCAGTGGTGGTGTCGGTCATGACGGCACCTGCGTATCGGCGGCAGGGGTCCGGATGGCGTAGGCATCGAGGGAGCGTGTCGGTGCGGTCGGCAGGTCCAGAATCAACGCGTCTCCGGCCGGCCTGGGCTGCGGCGCTCCGGCACCGGCAGCGAGAATCGATCGGACGTCCGCGGCCCGGAATCGACGGAACGCCACCGCCCGGGTCAACGCCGCCACCAACAGTTCGGTGCCATGTGCCGCACCGAGTGCCAGCAGTATCTCGAGCTCGGATCCGAGCCTGGTGTTGCCGATCGCGGCGGCACCGACGAGGAATGCTTCTGCTTCGGGTCCGAGTGCGCAGAACTGTTGCTCGACAGTGGTTCTCGGCCTGGGACCGCGATGGGGTGCGGGGCGGGCACCGCCGTAATGCTCGTCGAGGACCGACGCGGTCCCCGGCTGGGCCAGGTCGTGTTCGGCGACGACCTCACCGGTGGCCGGCTCGACAACCACCAACCGTCCCTCGGTCTGGACGAGGGTGACCGTCGCGCCGATCAACCGGACCGGCACGGAGTAGCGCGCGGACGCGAACCGCACGCAGGACAAGCGATCGACTTTGCGGGTCACCGGCGGTGGACCGATCTCCAGTCGCAGTGATGGCAACGGCGACAACAACTCTCGCTCCTCGTCGAGTTTGTCGTTCGGGATCGCGCATATCTCCGAATGCACCCTGTCGTTGACTTCCGTGCACCACACCGTGGCGGCGGCGTTGGCCGCGTGGACATCGATGGTGGTGCCGGCGATGGCTGCTTCGGTGAGCAACGGGACAGCGAGATCGCGTTGGGCGTATCCGACGAGGTTCTCCACGACGCCTTTCGATTGTGGGTCGTTCGCGTGGCAGAAGTCCGGTGCGAACCCGTAATGAGCAGCGAACCGGACGTAGTCCGGGGTGGGAATGACGACGTTCGCAACGACCCCGCCTTTGAGGCATGCCATGCGGTCGGCGAGGACCTTGCACGGGACACCACCGACAGCGGCAAGCGCTTCGGCGATCAATGCCATTGTGGTGGTTGCTTTCTCGTCGGTGGCGAATGCAGCAAACCGCCACCGCGAGTAGGCCATGACGGCGCAGAACAGGTGCAGTCCGCCGACAGTGGCCCAGTCGATGATCAGGTAGTCACCCGGTGCCCATACCGCGGGCCGTCGGCCGCGGTGACGGTCGGTGCGCCACCGTTTCTTCTCCTCGGCGACCAGGCGGCGGAAGTTGCGGTCCGATCCTGCATAGCCGGCCTTGCGGGCGATCGGCAGGATTCGTTTCGCGGAGATTCGGCCCTGAGATTTGTCGACCCGTTCGGCTACCAGGTCGGTGACGGCGGCGTAGTTGCGTTCACGCTCGGCCCGCGGCGGTGGTGTGGTGCCGGCCTGGTCGGCTTCGAATTTGTCGATGGTGCGTTTGACGGTCTTGTGGGTGGTGCCGACGAGTTCGGCGGCTCCTCGATACGACCCGACTTCGCGGTAAGCGGAAATGATGTCCATGCGTTCCTTCGCAGACTTCAATGGAACTCCCCGGGCGGTGCGGTGTGTGGTTGGCACCTTCACCGTCACCGCTCGGGCCAGAAGTTCCTGATCGACACGACGAACACGGGGTGGGGACTTTCAGTTGGCCACCAGTGGGGACCTCGACCTGGCCACCAGTGGGTACTTTTTCATGGCCACGGACACACACTCCGCTCTATGGCCGAACAGTGCCCATCGTCACCCTAGGCTGGTGGGACTAGAACTACTAGACAGAGCCTGCGAAGTACACATACCGCCAGCCGGCAGTACGTAGGAACAACAGACCTCACGCCGGATAGTCATACCATCTCAAGCTCTGCGGCTGTAACACTCAGCATGACGGGAGATCTGCGGTGGGGGTCCAGGTGACGACCGCCAAGCAGCCGAAAACTAGACCACCATTGGACACCCAGACCGGAAATATGGTCTGCGCATCTACCGCCAGTCAGCCATAATGGGGCGTGGAAAAAATCCTGTGGGTGATGATCAGCATCCTCGTAGCCCTGCTGAGTATGGGCTATCTCGCGGACCGGAGGGCTCGGCTACTGGAGCGACCGATTCACGTGAATCACCTGCTAGCATCACTGCTGATATTCTCAGCTTGGGCGTACGGAGTCGTTCCAAATTACCTGAACATCGTCTCATCAGGTCGAGGAGAAGTCCTGACAACAAACGTACGGGTCATTTCAGGAACAGCCCAAGTCATGGGACAACTGTTTCTGCTACTCACGGCAGCGTGCGCAGTAGCCCTGCTAATCAACACGATGAGTCGACCCTCGACCCTCCACTACCCCGCAATTATGCTTCTGCTACTCCCTTTTATACTCCTTTCTATCTCATCAATAACAAACGCAGGCGGGTACAGTATCTACTCGCTCGTTTACCCACTGGTTGTAATCGCGCTTTGGCGAGCCCAAGTCGGCCTCTCCGTTCTGGCAACGGTTGGATGGCTGACCGTATTTTTGGCCATTGCCAGCCTTGCACTCGGGCTGATAAATAAAGAAATCGGCACCGCACCTGCACCAATTGAGGGCGGCAAAGTCATCTGGGACTCCCTACTAGCGGGCCCCCACTCGCACCCGAATGTTCTCGGATTAGCACTATCACTGGGGCTGCCATTCGTACCGCTCATAAAGCAACTTCCGGTGAAGGTCGTAGGTACGGCCCTGATAGCAGTCGCGCTAGTTTGGTCGGGTAATAGAAACTCGATCTTCGCGGGCGGGGCAGTATTGCTCATCTGGTTACTCATATCATGCACGCGGCGAAAAAAGTGGGTAATCTTGCCGATCATAATCGGAACAGCAATGACGATAATGACTCCGATACTTTCTAATAACGCCGCAGACTTTAGCTTCAGAGGTCGAATTTGGAACGCAAGTTTGCTGCGCGCTCATGAAAGCCCTCTGTTCGGACTCGGTCCACGGTTCTACCAGCTAATCGCCCGATTCCGAAACGAACTCGGCCAAACGGCATTTTCTGGACACAACGCTTATGTCCATACAGTCACAACTGGCGGGATCGCAACCACTCTAGCCGTCGTTCTGTTGCTCACACTGATCGCAAAGAGATCGATTGAAAGCACTTCTAGTGATTTTGTCCCGGCTCTATTCATAACAGGCCTAATTTTCAACTCTTGGCTTCAAAACCCCGGCACTTATAGCGGGTTGGACGTGATGTCATACGCGTTCTTTATACCAATGGCAATATTGCTATTCCAGCCCCAAACAAATCCACGATTAACAGCCGACGGCGGCAAAGAAACACCCGAGGGTCTGTCGTCACGTAACCGCCCAAGACATACATTCGACTACTCGCGCACATAAGACTGCTGAACAAACGGGGGCAAAGGAATACTTTTGAGAAACTTCGACGACTTGACCGTAGTCATTCCGGCTTACAATGCGGAGAAGACTCTCAGCGACTCTATCCGGAGCGTATCCGATCGGCTACGATGTAGGATAATCGTGGTAGACGACGGCAGCACTGATCACACATCTGAAGTAGCAAATCAGATGGGGGCTGAAATTAAATACCAACCAAACGCGGGCGCATCAGCCGCCCGATATGCCGGTATTCGCTTAGTGAATACCCAATACGTCATTCTCTTGGACAGCGACGACCGACTTGCAGACGGCATGATCGCAGCCATCGACGTTATTCGAAAGAATTCCGACGTCGTTGCTGTCGGAGGCCGAGTCGCAATCCTGGGACCGTCGGGCATGACTCAGCGAGTCACCCGCCCTATTCCATCAACCTGGACAACGCAGACAATACTCGGAGAGCCGAACAGCCCTTGGCCTCCAGCAGCAGCCGTCTGGCGGACCGACGCGATCCGCGCCTCCCTCAGAATCGATCCGGATAGACTCCGCACAAAATTTGCGGAGGACTTCGAACTGCTTATTAGGGTCTCTACATTGGGAAAGGTGGCCGCCGTATCCGACACTACCTGCAACTACCGTGCGGACGGCGGCAAGTCAGCCCGCAGCTCTCAAGCTGCGGTCCTAGACAGCGAAAGGATTCGTGCCTATTACTCTCGTGCTTTTAAGGTTGATATTGACCTAATGTCGACACAGGCAGTGTCTGATCAAGCAAAATGGCGCCACTTTCGAGCTTGTCAAGCAGCGTCAGGCCTCCGATCAGCTGCATTTACACTCTTACTAGAACCATCATCGTTATCAGCAGTGATACGACATCACGCACGGAATACTCGACGCCGAATGAAACGTAAGTTTAGGTCGGAATGACGTATCATCCATCCAAAAACTGCGAGCGAGGAAATGAGATATGAGATCTGCAATACATTTGGCCAAGACCCGACTTAAATCAGCTCTCATTAACCGTCACGGGCTCGAACTTGGACGACGGGTATCGTTCAATGGGCTACCCAGGGTGAACCGATCCGAGGGGTCGGTGATCAAACTCGGAGACCGGGTGGTCCTTAACTCGAAGTGGAACTCCAATGACATCTCATGCGAGAACCCCGTAACACTTATCACATTGGAGAAAAACGCACGCATTTCAATAGGAGTAGACACTGGCGTGTCATCGACCGTAATCTCAGCGCGCATGTCTGTGTCCATTGGCGACCGCGTCTTAATCGGGGCCGGTTGTTTGATCACGGACTCGGACCACCACCCAACCGAGATCGATCCGGTAACGGCGAGACGGTACGGGTCCGTGAGGCCGGCGGACTCGAGGCCTATTCTGATTGAGGACGACGTCTTTATCGGCACGCGCACTACTATTTTGAAGGGCGTTACAATCGGAAAGGGTGCCATAATTGGAGCAGGCTCCGTCGTTACCAAGGATCAACCTCCAATGACGATCTGCGCCGGCAATCCATGCGTGCCGTTACGTGCCGTTCGAAACGAAGCCACGTGATGAAGATCGCCATTGCAATGGCCTGCAGAAACCGAGCCGCGCAGTCTGAAGCCATAGCTCGGTCGCTTCTTGAACAACAAGACGATTCCACAAGCATCAAGATATTTGCGGTGGACGACGGTTCTTCCGATGACACATCTCATCGTTTAGGGCAAGCAGGCGCAACTGTCATCCCCGGAAACGGAGAACTATACTGGGCAGGCGGCATGCGGCTCGCCCACAGTCGAGCGATGCGAGAAAGCCCAGATATAATCGTGTGGGTCAATGACGATGTAAAGCTTAATTCAGATGCTATATCTACACTTGTACAAGGCATAAGTGAGTGCGCGGGTTCTGGCACGATTCTTGTCGGGGCTGTAGTTGGGCCAGAAGGCGAAATCACCTACGGTGGCCGACTGCAGGCGCGGTCGAATCCGTTGTCGTTTAGACTAGCAAGTTCCGACCTGCTTGGCCGCGCGGTGGATACCTTCAATGCCAACTTTGTCGCAATCCCTCGACCTGTTTTTCAACAAATTGAGTTTCCACCAAAGTATCGACATGGATATGCAGACCTGGTCTACGGTCTACTAGCAAGGCGAGCCGGATTCAACGTCCAAATGTTAAGCCGGCCAATTGGCCAGGACTCACGGAACCCAGCGACGGGATCTATGTTCGACAGGAGCGTCCCACTTAGAGCGCGGATAGATTTTGCGCTCTCGCCTTTTGGCATTCCGCTGCGAGACCATTGGCGTTTCTCTCGAGTTTGTGCAAACTACGCGGCACCCGTCTGGTTTGTTTACTCGTACGTTCGAGTACTTTTACCGAAATCAAACAATGAGACATAGACGTCATCCGACACACGACGTACCGAGCCGGGAGATATTGTCGAAAGCACGAGCAAAACTGACAACCGGCGTCGCCGGTGCCGGAATGGCAAGGATGCTTGTCCTGCTCAGCTCGCTGTTCTTTACCGCAATCTCTTCTCGCCTAATATTTCAGCATTATGGTCCGGCCACATTTGCCGTTGTATCGATCTTCGCAACGCTGCAGCTAATGATACCTTTCGCCGACCTGGGCCTGGGTGCAGTCGTTATGAATAGGGTCGCTCGCTTAGTTGACGAGCCCGGACGTTCCGGGTTGCGAATACTGGTGCAAAGAGTTCTGAAAGCACAACTGGCGGTGGCACTAATCGGAACTTTATGCGTAGCAATCGTTACGCTGTCTGGTCTAACGGGCGTAGCCCTTCATAGCAATGGTAAAATTCTACCCGCTGCGATGGGCGCCCTCGCGATTCTCTTAATATTTATGAATGTTCCAGTTTCCATTGGAAATCGTCTTTTAATCGGCGCGGGTAAGACTCATCGGTCAGTTCTCTGTTCGGTATTTGGGCCACCCCTGGTCTTCCTTATGACGACATGCGCCACCAATTTGCATGTTGACGGAAGTGTTTTATACGCGGCGTGGCCGTTGTCTTCGTTGCTGGTACAGACATACGTTTTCAGGGCCGGCTTTCAAGTGGTGAAGTTGCCTATAGGCCACACGCTTGCGGGGATATACCGTGTGAAAGTCAGAGACAAGTTAGATCCAATCTTCTCTACATCCGCGTCAATGCTAGCGATCTCTGTTGCCTCACCCATTTCGTACAACTCCGCACGAGTAGTCCTCGGCATCTTTGCGCCTGCAACTTCGCTTGCCACATATTCTGTCGGCGCTCAAGCCTTCAGTCCTCTGCTAAGCCTGATAAACACGGCCGCAACCCCTCTTTGGCCAGTATTTTCCCGCCAGCCATCCAACTCAAAGCTTTTAATCTCTTACACCAAGAAGTTTGCCGCTTTGGGTTTGATCGCCGCCCTTATTGTCTTAACGCTTGGTCCAGTTTACGGATGGTTCATAACCGGCGACGTCAAGTACGTACCGTGGTCTGTATGGATCGCATTTAGCGTTTTGCTTTTTGTTAATTCAGCTGCTGTACCGTCTATGATGAGATTGAACGATGGGCCTGATATAAGATTTCAAGCCTATACGGCCATGCTGTCTTGTATTGCGAACATACCGCTTGCGATCGTGCTTTCCATCCACTACGGAGCGATCGGGCCAATTGCCGGCAGCATCGTATGTTTATCGTTACTTCAGGTGCTACCGATGTTTGTCTGGCAGTACCGAAATCGCAGCTCGGAAAAGAACTGAATCAAACATAAAGACTAGCAATTCTTGTACACTGACTCTAGCCTCTTAACCACTGCGGCAATATCGAACTCTTTACAAATCATGTCAACGGCGTTGCGTGACATTGACGCCCTCAGCACCTTGTCTTCTATCAATCTCCTAACAGCAGTAATAAGCTCCTCTACAGACTCGTCGGTGACAATTCCTGAGTTATGCTTGCTCACTAATTCAGCTAGACCGCAACTTTTGGTAATTACTGCCGGTATTCCTAAGGATTGCGCTTCGATGACTGACATAGGGTACGGCTCGTCGACTGATGGCAACACGTATATAGAGCTCTTTGACATCCGCTGTAAAACCATTTCCGGCTCAATAGGTCCCTCGATTTGTATATGCGCTGCCATTTGTGACGATTCGATTCTTCTATGAATCTGACTTAGCTCGCCTTCATCGGGCCCGACGATAGAGAATCTCACATTGCCATGATTGGCAAGGATAGCAATTGCCATATCTACAAATTGAGTCGGCCGCTTTCTCGCATGGAGCCTTCCCAGAAAGAGCACATCTATCGGTTCACGTTCCGGACGATCAAGTCCATGCCTTATTTGGATTCCATTTGTCAATTTTGTTTGTTTAACGTCATCGCCAGCAACTTTCCGAATGTCCGCTCTCTCTGTCTCTGTGAGATAAAGAGTCATTGATGCTTTGTTCAGGACCTTACGTGTCAGGAGCGCGTCAAGCGGTTTGGCAGTTCTTCTATCCGACTTTGTAACCATCCCGTGAGATTGAACCACCACCGGGACGCCCCTTAAACACGCAAGGGCCGCGGCCGGAAGCACTACCAGATCGCGAGCTAGGTGTACGTGAATCACATCGTAGTTCTGTGCGTGCAAGAAGACCCATGCCCACAACCCGGGACCTGCTAAAGCTGCGAACCCAGCGGTCGGCATTACGGAATGCACCCGGAAAAGCTTCAGGGGTACATTTTCCTTATGTTTGGGCGTTTCTGTGTATCCACGAGTCCCCGCCGCGATGTCAACAGTGTGACCTCGTCGTATTAGCTCCGCCGATTGGTTGAGCGCAACCCGCACTGGCCCACCGTATTCACCGCCGGGCGATATTAGCGTGACAATGTGCAAAATTCTCATTCGGTAATGACACTTTCCCGAATGCTGGGTTGCGGTCGGACCCGATAAGAATTCGGTACGTCCCTTGTTACCAGCGAATTGCATCCCACTAGCGCATCGTTGCCAATCGTCACACCTCTTAAGACAGTCGAACGAGCAGCAATCCAGGTTCTGTCACCAATTTTGATCGGAGCGTTGTCGAACTCGAATGTTTCGGATTCATAATCGTGACTGCCGGTGCATATCAGTACATCCTGCGATATGCATGTGTCGTGCCCAATCGATACTGATTCCAAGTTTAGGATCCACGCCTTCTCCCCAATCCAACTGTTGTCACCGACTTCCAGCTTCCACGGCCAGTGGATCTTTACCTGGGGCTTGATAACGACGCCACCGCCGATTTGTGCACCAAACAGACGCAGAATTGCGGAACGAGCCGAGTTCGGACACCACCACCGCATGAAGACGGTTCCTGATACAAACAGCCAAGCAATTTGCCAGATAACGCCGCGTCCCTTGTCGTAGTTCGACCCGGTAAATTTCGCAAGATTGCGCATATCTCACCCTTTCATCGAGTTACTGCTTAGTCTTCTTAAACCAGGAGCGCGAAGTCCGCCTTTTTTCAGGACCCTGTCTCACTAATTGGTCGACCCATAGCTCAAATTCATCGATTGCCGTTGACTGTCCAAGGCATGCCTCGGTATGTCTAAGACCCGCCTGTCCAAGCGTCTCGCAAAGTGCCGGGTCGTTCGTTAGGTTAATTACCGCGTTGACAAGCACATGCGGATTGCCAGCGTCAACAGTCACACCCGCGCGGGCTTCTCGTACGACCGAAGTCGTCACACTGTCCGGATCGCTCACCGACAGTATCGGTTTCCCAGTCGCGAAATACGTCGTCAATTTGCTTGGAACTGCCATCTCCGAAATGCCCGGCTTTTCGTGAACGAGAAGTATGTCCGCGGCAGCGAGCACTTCCATGAACTGGTCGCCGGGAAGGGATCGGATGAACTGAACCGTGGTGATCCCTCTGGCATCGGCCAGTAAGAGTTCCTTCTGATTTCCGTCGCCCACTAGACAAAATCGTACATTCAGGCCATCGCGTTCTGCGATGCGCGCGGCAGCGATTACATTGTCCAAACCTTGCTTTACACCCATGTTTCCAGCGTGCACGACAATGGTCTCATCAGGCCGCCAACCCATCGATTCTCTAACGGTCACCCTGTCCGACTGTTTGGCCCTCATCACATGTGACCAATTTGGTAGCACTTTGATACCCTCGCCTGCGATATCGAGCTTTTTTACTAGGTAGCTCTTAAATCGTTCATGGATCACGGCAGTTGCGTCAGCGCCCGCAATGACTCCAGATTCAAGTCTACGGACTAGCTTCGTAGCTCTGGTGCCCATGAGCCCTGTCTCTTCAACACCAAGGCTGTAGATATCCTGCACCCAAACAGCGGTGACCGGCCTGCGGAGAAACAGTCGCGATCTGAGGAGTGCCATTCCAGTCGACACCAGAGCGGGTGAAACCGCGAGAACCATGTCCGGCTTTCCCCAGCCAACTGCAGACGAAAAAGCGCCAAAAGCAATTTCAAGAATCAATCGCGATTTGGCACCGTTATTTCCAATTAAGATTGGCCGAACCCTCGTAATTTTGACGCCATTTAGCACCTCTCTCGAGAAGCACTTACTCCTGTACTCAGACGCTATTTTCCACTCAGGGTAGTGCGGCATTGCCGTCACTACACTAACTTTGTGCCCGCGGGCCGAGAGCTCCTCCGCCAGATTTGTAACGTATGGCGCTATGCCTGTCTTTTCTGGGAAGTAGTTTATTGCGAGCAGTGTGATTCGGCGAGGCACGTTCATTTCATTCTTCTTCATGTAGTAGCTACCGCAGCTAGCCTTCCGACCGAAAGACCCTGACAACATCACAACTTCGTCTACGCCTGCGCCACCTGCCAAACTCTTCTAAGTTTCAGCTTAGTTGCAAGCAGCCTCGTACCGCGACAGCAGCAACTAGTGTCAAGTCCTTACCGAGTCGACGTGCTTTCGGTACCACTCGACCGTCGACTCGATCCCTGCCGCCAGGTCGATCTGCGGCTTCCATCCGGCGTTGCGAAGCTTATTGACGTCCAGCAGTTTCTGCGGTGTTCCGTCCGGCTTTGAGGTGTCCCACTCGGTCTCACCTTTGAAGTCGACGGCGGCCGCAACGATACCTGCAATTTCCTTGATCGTGGCATCTTCACCAGTGCCGACGTTGACCTGGTCAGGGCCGTCAAAGTTCTCGAGCAAGTGAAGGCACGCAGCTGCCATATCGTCGACATGCAAGAACTCGCGACGAGGAGAGCCACTACCCCAGTTGGTCACTGTGTCGACACCATCTCGGCGGGCCTCGTCGTAACGGCGAATGAGCGCGGGCAGGACGTGCGAGCCCTCAGGGGAGAAGTTGTCACCCGGGCCGTACAGGTTGGTCGGCATGGCCGAGATCCACGGAAGACCGTACTGCTTACGTACCGATTGGATCTGCAGGATGCCGGCGATCTTCGCGATGGCATAGGCATCGTTGGTCGGCTCAAGATGACCGGTGAGGAGGTACTCCTCCTTGATCGGCTGCGGAGCCAACTTCGGATAGATGCACGACGATCCGAGGAACAACACACGCTGGACGTTCTGCGCCAAGGCTGCGTCCAGCACGTTTACCTGGATACGGAGATTGTCCGAGAGGAAATCGACCGGATACGTGCTGTTAGCTAAAATTCCGCCTACCTTGGCGGCCGCCAACACAACTGTCTTCGGCTTGGTCTCCTTGAAGAACTCGAAGACTGCGTCACGGTCTTTCAGATCCAACTCGGAGGATGTGCGTCCGATCAGGTTCGTGAAGCCGCGGGCTTTGAGCTGACGCCAGATCGCCGATCCCACGAGCCCGCGGTGGCCGGCAACGTAGAACGACGCATCACGATCGAGCGGACCAGGCGTGTAGTCGGATGCCCTCGACGCACCCGTCTCAGCGGCGCTCATGCCCAGTCCGGCAATGCAGGGCGGTCGATCCACGGGCGGCCCTCGTGCTCTAGCGCCGCGATATCCGCGTCGACCATAATCTTCGCGAGTTCCGGTGTGTGGACAGTTGCCTTCCAACCGAGCTTTGCTTCGGCTTTGCTGGCGTCACCGATGAGAGCGTCCACCTCCGTGGGACGCAGATAGCGCTCGTCGAATTTGACGTGCTTCTCCCAGTCCAAGCCGGCTCGCTCGAAAGCGACGACGAGGAAGTCTTTTACCGAGAAGTTGCCGCCGGTAGCCAACACGAAGTCGTCCGGCTCATCGACCTGCAGCATCCGCCACATGCCCTCGACGTACTCCGGCGCGTAACCCCAGTCGCGGATAGCGTCGAGATTGCCCATGTACACGTTCTCTTCGATGCCGGCTTTGATGCGGGCAACTGCCCGGGTGATCTTGCGGGTCACGAATGTCTCGCCACGACGGGGAGATTCGTGGTTGAACAGGATGCCGTTTACGGCGAAGATGCCATACGCCTCACGGTAGTTCTTGGTGACCCAGTAGGCGTAGACCTTGGCTGCGCCGTACGGCGAGCGGGGGTAGAAGGGAGTTTCTTCGTTCTGCGGGGGCGGAGTTGCGCCGAACATCTCGGAGCTCGACGCCTGATAGAACCGGCATTGCAAGCCAGCGAGGCGAACAGCCTCGAGCAGGCGAATGGAGCCGACGCCGGTGGTGTTGCCGGTGTGCTCGGGTTCATCGAAACTGACGCGAACATGCGACTGTGCACCGAGGTTGTAGACCTCGTCCGGTTGGATTTCTGTGAGCAAGGTGACCAGGCGGGCACCGTCACTGAGGTCGCCATAGTGCAAGAACAGCTTGGCGTCCTTGTCATGTGGATCCTGGTACAGGTGATCGATGCGCGAGGTGTTGAAGGTGGACGACCGTCGGATGAGGCCATGCACCTCGTATCCCTTGCTCAGCAACAGTTCCGCCAGGTAGGAGCCGTCTTGGCCAGTGATACCCGTAATTAGCGCGCGCTTCATATATTCATTCCCCTCAAGCCCAGCATTCGGTCCAGTTGCATTGCGCCATAGCTCTAGTAAGCCCCATCGCTACCAGCCACAGCTTTCATAGTTTTTGCGATAATCAGTAGGTCGCCCACCATCGACCAATTCTCGACGTATGAAAGATCAAGGCGCACAGTCTCTTCCCACGACAGGTCTGATCTTCCGCTGACCTGCCACAGACCGGTGACGCCGGGCTTGACCAGCAAGCGACGACGAACGTCACCGTTGTAGGTTTCCACCTCGCGGCGTAGTGGCGGCCTCGGACCAACGACGCTCATCTCGCGCCTGAGCACGTTGATGAATTGGGGTAGCTCATCGAGGCTGAAGCGACGCAAGATCTTGCCGACTGGTGTTACCCGCGGATCGTCACGCATCTTGAACAGCACCCCGCCTGCGCCCTCGTTGCGGTCGAGAAGGTGCGCAACCTGCTGGTCCGCATCCACGGTCATGCTGCGGAATTTGATCATCGAGAACGGTTTGCCGTCGATACCCATCCGCTCCGACTTGTAGAACACCGGTCCACGACTGGTGACCTTCACAGCAACCGCTACTGCGAGTAGCACCGGCGAGATCAACACCAGAACCAGCGCCGCAAACGTCAGATCGAAGGCGACCTTGCTGAATCGCGTCGCGCCGTTGTATTGGGGCTTCTCGACGTGGATCAACGGGAATCCTGCGACGGGCCGCATCACCAAACGTGGGCCAGCCACGTCGACGACGCCAGGCGCAACCACAAGGTCGACGTCCTTCTTCTCCAGGTCCCAGATCATCTTGCGAATGCCCTTGTGGCCTAGGTGTTCGGTTGCGGTGACTGCGACGGTGTCGGCACCGCACTCGTCGATTGCAGAGAGGACGTCTCGCTCACTACCGAGTACCGGAATGTCGGCACCCTCGACGTGAACGATTCCATCACTCGGCGCCTCGTAGCCTGGCATGCACATACCCACCACCGCATAGCCAGCGGATGGTGAGCGCTCGAAGGACTCTGCCATCGACACCGCGGCTGCGCGGCTTCCGACGATCAGAACCGATGTCTTGTACTTGTCCTCGGTACGGAGTCGAGTAACTACTTGACGCCCCAGCCAGCGACTGACGAGCAACGCCATCAACCCGACTGGCAGGGCGATGGCGAGATACAGACGTGCAAAGTCGATACGAAACAACAGTGAGACGATGGCGATGACACCGAAGAGCCGGAATGTGGCCGAGACGATGCGGCGGTACTCCTCGGCACCGTTGCCGATGACCCGCGTCGAGCGGGTTCGGAAGATGGCAAGAAACGCGATCCAGACGCTCGCCACCGCGACGGACACGCCTGTGTAGATCACCGAGTTGGTCAGTCCGGTGGTTTCGACCCCTCCGAAGCGAACGATCTGAGCGAGGGCAACGGACAAGACCACTGCGAGCACGTCCGTTACCCGAAGGCGGGCGATGTACTGGCGTTGCCACACATGCCTGGACGTGAGCTTGCGAGTTTTCAACTCCCCGGACCGCGAGGATCCCCAGAGTGAGCGTGGTGCCGCCCCGACAGATGCCACCTGCTCCCCTCCTTCTGCGCTTCTGCGATCACCATGGTGGTCGCTGGTCTGTAAATCGAAACCAATCTGCAATGCGACTGGTCTCGAATTGGAATGTTCCCACGCTGCTATCCGAAGCACCACGGGAGCGGCGCAGATCACAGATGAATAACAGCTGCTGCTTGGTTTACCACACCTACGCTGACTAGGCGAAACGGACGACAGGGGCTTCCTAGGAGTTACCGCCCCGAGGTCCAAAAACGTTACACACGAGCTTCATCTGCTCAATCTCGTGATAATTCACAGCGCTCCGTGCTGTTTATCGTGGGGGCCAACCTCCGATAGGCGAGCTTGCGCCACAGAACGAACCTCGACACTTGTTCACGCGTGCAACAACAGGCGAGTCGACTTTTATTAAGTGTCAGTTAATTCAGATTACAGATACACGTCGATTAGGGAGCGACCAATTCATTCCATCGAATGAATTGTGCCCTTGACTTGTTTGTCAGTGCTCACGGACGCCCTAGGCCTCGGTAATTCCACCCCGCCGCCCGCCACTGCTCCGGGTCCAAGCAGTTACGGCCATCGATCAGCTTCTTGCTGCGCACCACGCCGTCCAGGTCGCTGGGCACCAGAGCCTTGAACTCTTTCCACTCCGTCAGCACCAGCACCACGTCGGCACCCTCGCAGGCTTCCAGAGCGGTGTTGTTGTAGGTCAGCGTGGGGAACAGCGCCCGGGAGTTCTCCATCGCCTTCGGGTCGTACACGTTGACCGTTGCACCCTGGAGCTGGATCTGACCTGCCACGTTCAGAGCCGGTGAATCACGAACGTCGTCGGAGTCGGGCTTGAAGGCCGCGCCGAGCACAGCCACCCGGGCACCGAGTAGCGAGCCGCACGCCTCACGTGCCAACTCGACCATGCGGGTGCGTCGCCGCATGTTGATGTTGTCGACCTCGCGGAGGAACGTCAGCGCCTGATCGGCACCGAGCTCGCCGGCCCTGGCCATGAACGCCCGGATGTCCTTGGGCAGACAGCCACCACCGAAGCCGATGCCGGCGTTCAGGAACTTGCGACCGATGCGCTCGTCGTGTCCGATGGCGTCGGCAAGGACGGTGACGTCGGCCCCGGCCGCCTCGCACACCTCTGCGATGGCGTTGATGAACGAAATCTTGGTGGCCAGGAACGCATTGGCCGAGGCTTTGACCAGCTCGGCCGTGGCCAGATCCGTCACCAAGAACGGGATCTGCTCGTCGAGCAGCTGGGCGTAGACCTCGCGGGCCAGCTCTTCAGCGCGGCCCGGCCGCTCACGGTCGACACCCAAAACCAGTCGGTCGGGATGCAGGGTGTCTTTGACGGCGTAGCCCTCGCGCAGGAACTCCGGGTTCCAGGCAACCTCGACGCCATCGCCGGCTGGAGACAGTTCACGAGCAATACGGCCGAGCCGCTCGGCGGTGCCCACTGGAACGGTCGATTTACCGAAGATCACAGCCGGCTTGGTGAGCAGCGGCGCGAGCGTCTCGATAACCGAGTCGACGAACTTCATGTCGGCCGCGAACTCACCCTTTTTTTGGGGAGTGCCGACTCCGAGAAAATGAACCTCTGCGAAGTCCGCGGCTTCCTGGTAGGACGCGGTGAAGCGCAAGCGTCCGGCTGCGATGTTGCGTTGCAGCACCTCTTCGAGACCGGGCTCCCAGAACGGAACCTCTCCGGCCTCGAGCTTCGCAAGCTTGGCCGGGTCCACGTCGACGCCCAGTACCTCGTGGCCGAGTTCGGCCATGCAGGCGGCGTGCGTGGCACCGAGGTAGCCGGTACCGAAGACTGTGATTCGCATTCTGCTCGTTCCCCGTCGATTGCGCTGCTGAGCGATGTTCGGTCGAGACACAGTCTCGAGATCATGAGGGCCACCGATCCGGTCACGCCCGCACCTGCGAATACTAAACACACTTCGGGCCGCCGCGGTACTCGAGCGCCCGCTCTGAACGGGCGGTTACGCATAGGAGAACAACCAGGGCGGATCGGCGTCGAACGGGCTTCAGTACGCGCCTTCACTCTTGGCGACCGCAACCGCTGTCTTCGCGATGATGAGCAAATCGCCTGTCATGGACCAGTTCTCGACGTACGAGAGATCCAGACGCACGCTCTCTTCCCACGACAGATCAGATCGGCCACTCACCTGCCAAAGGCCGGTGATGCCCGGCTTCACCAGCAATCGTCGCCGCACTTCGCCGTCGTAGGTTTCGACTTCTCTGCGCAGCGGCGGACGCGGACCCACCACACTCATCTCGCGGGTGAGGACGTTGACGAACTGCGGAAGCTCGTCGAGGCTGTATTTGCGCATCACCTTGCCGACGGATGTGACGCGGGGGTCGTCACGCATCTTGAACAGCACTCCCGCACCCTCGTTGAGTGCAGCGAGATCCTGCACCCGTTTGTCTGCGTCCTGCACCATGCTGCGGAACTTGATCATCTGGAACGGCTTGCCGTCCATACCCATTCGCTCGGACCTGTAGAAAATCGAGCCCTTGCTGGTGAACTTGATGATCACGGCGAGGGTGAGCAGAATCGGCGAGATCAACAGCAACACCGACGCGGCGAAGACGAGGTCGAAGGCCGTCTTCCCGAATTTCTTGGCCCCGTTGTACTGCGGCTTCTCGACGTGGATGAGCGGGAAGTCCGAGACCGGCCGCATCACCAGGCGCGGGCCGGCGACGTCCATGACGCCGGGAGAGACGACGAGATCGACCTTCTTCTTCTCGAGGTCCCACACCATCTTTCGGAGCCCGTGATGGCCGATGTGCTCGGTTGCCGTCACTGCGACGGTGTCTGCGCCGGAGACTTCGATGGCCTCGACGACACTGTGCTCGTCCCCCAGCACCGGAATGTCGATGCCGTCGATCGTGAAGGACGCGGCGCTGCTGGGCTCGTAGTTGGGCAGGCAGATTCCGACCACGCTGTACCCGGCTCCGGGAGAACGCTCGAACGACCTCGCCATCGACAACGCCGAACTCTTGCTTCCGACGATGAGCACCGCCGTCTGATACTCACCGCGCGCACGCTTGCGAGCGACCACCTTGCGCCATCCCCATCGACTCAGTAGCAACCCGATCAGACCGACGGGAAATGCGATGGCGAGATACAGACGCGCGATGTCGAAGCGCAACAGCAGAGACAGAATTGCCACGGTGCCGAAGAGGCGGAACGTGGCTGAGACGATGCGTCGATACTCTTCCGAGCCGTTGCCGATGACCCGAGGGGAACGGGTGCGGAAGATGGCGAGGAACGTCGGCCACAGCACGGCGAGGGCACCCGATACGCCGATGTAGCCGGCAATCGACCATGGATTGCGAAAGTCGATCTCACCGAAACGAATGATCTGCGCAACCGTCACGGCGAGGAGGACCACCAGCGTGTCGGTGATGCGCAGTCCATCGATGTAGTGCGACTCCCACTCACGACGCGAGGTCACCTTGCGCAACCGCCGAGCGTCGCGTCGAGACACGACTGATCCCAGCGCGCCCGAGCCGCTGATCGCCAACTGATTCCCCTATGCATCCGCTGTATCGCGCCCTGCGCGATCGACACGACTGCGTGCCACCCCACGGAGCAGACTAGCTGGTCCTACTTGCTTTGTCCTGATGAAGATCGGCAGGTAGACGCAGGTCGTTACATGTTTTTGCGGGATTGCCTCGACGTGTCCGCTACGTTGCAAACGGCTCTCGGCACTCCCCCTCGGGAGGTTCCCGCCCATTCATTAGCTCCGAATCGTCAGATCGAAGTCAAGGGTTGTCGGTCGAACGTCGGACCGATACCGAGGTGCTAGCGTGTGGCGACTTCGGGGGGAGCGTTGTGAGTCTGAAAATGCGTCTACTGCGCGTCGCGGCGTTACTGGGACTGTTCTTGGCGGTCGGCTACCTGCTGCCCAAGCTCGGCCCACAAGCACCGAATTCGTACCAGGGCGTCACCGCGCCGACGTCGGAGGCAGCCACAACGCTGCCGCCGACGGGAACCACGACTGCCTCGAAGCCTCCGCCAGGATTTCCATCCATGGAATTTGCTCCCCCGGAGAACGACGTTCCGGACGGCGACCCGATCCCCATCGACACCAAATACGGCATCCGCTACACAGTGCCGGGAGACTGGCAGTTTCAGCGGGGTGGGGTTATGGGGAGCCCCTGGCGACGCTCCCCCAGCCCTGGCGACGCTTCCCCCGGCCCTGGCGCAAACGCGCGCGCGTTTGTCAGATGCGCGCGGCTTTTGCGGAATAGTTAGGCGATTTCGCGCGCGTTCGGCAAATGCGTGCGCGTTTGCTCCCGACTCGATGTAATTCGCACGCTCCCTCGCGGTGCCGGCAGGGCAGCGGCCCGTTCTACAGCTCGGGCAACGCGCGCCACCAACTCTGCTGGATTCGCCAGGTCCGCCCAGGTCCAGCGCACCACCGGATAGCCGAGATCGCGCACCGCGTCCTCCCGTACCTTCTCCCTGAACACCACGTCGCCGGGGTTCTCATCCTGTCGCAAGTATTTGGTGTACTTGGCTTTACCGTCGAACTCGCATACGACGA
The DNA here is from genome assembly GCF_017168275.1 of Rhodococcus sp. KRD175. Classification (NCBI taxonomy): domain Bacteria; kingdom Bacillati; phylum Actinomycetota; class Actinomycetes; order Mycobacteriales; family Nocardiaceae; genus Rhodococcus; species Rhodococcus sp. KRD175. Next base: position 61,124 of record NZ_JABFAQ010000014.1, on the reverse strand, counting down.
GGCCATTGACCATCCAATCGATCCGTGCCACCGATCGCCCACTTGGATCCAGGATCTCCACCTGAGACTCGACGTCGAATCCAGCCTCGCGCAATATGATTCGACTCTGCGATTCCCCGGGGTTTCCACTGCGCCCGTCCATGAGGTTCACCGCTCGTCGCGCCTGCGCCACACCTTTCCAGCCCCGAGCCCGCTGCAACTCCGCGTCGAGCTCCCTCTCGTCACAGCACTTCAACGCCACGTCACCTGCGATTACCGCAGACAGCAGCGTCTCGGTTCGAGCAAGGTCGACCACTGTCCGAGCCAGCGAGGTCACCGAGACTCCGTCGACCGTCACGCTCGATAAGGACGGTGCACAGTGCAGGGTCACAGTCGTATTCGTACGACCGCCGCCGCGGCGGTGTCGGGTGATGTGAACCTTGTCCAATCCGCCAGTGGGTAAGGGTAATCCGTGCAGTAGTGCAGCCGAACGGTGACTGACGACGTAACCACCGGACAAGATCGGCAAAATCGCATCGATCAACAGTCTGTGCCGCTCCTGTTCTGTCAGCCCGGCCAATCTCGACGACGGAACGTAGACGCCATTCACAAAACGCTCCCAGCCACCCCGCTCATACATTGCGCGCAACTCGTGATCGGCGCTCCCGTCTGCCAGCGCCTCGGAGCGTCGAATCATTCGGTCGTCCTTCATGCTCCGAGTCTCGGCCATGCGTCGACGGAGTCGAGCTCGAAAGCTGACGACTGTGCACAACTCCCGGCTTGTGGATGAATACAGGTACCGGCGTACCAGTTCGCCTAGCTGTCAGTCCCGCAAACGCGCGCGCACTTGTCAGATGCGCGCAGAATCGTCGACTATTCGGCCACTATTTCACGCGCGTTCAGCACGTGCGCGCGCGTTTGCGAGGCAGACGGAGCCGAAACAGGTGGACGAGCAAACGAGGCCGCACCGAGCGAAGCGCAGCTGCACCACCAGGAGAACCGGCTCGGCAAAGCGTCGCTGGCAGACTTCACGAGACCGATCCGACAAACGCGCGCGCACTTGTCAGATGCGCGCAGAATTGCCCACGATTGGGCCACTATTTCGCGCGCGTTCAGCAAGTGCGCGCGCGTTTGCGAAAATCGGCGGGCGAACCGAACAGGCCGAAGGTGGGCGGACAGGGCCGAACCGGTGGGCGGGCCGAACAGGCTGAAGGGGGCCGAACCAAGTCGAACAGCGGTTACTGCTGAAGTTTGCGGAACTTGCTGCCGTGGAAGACGATTGGATTGACTTCACTCTGTACTTCGAGGGAATGGATGCGTAGCAACACTATTGCGTGATCGCCCGCTGGAATTTGTTGCTCGACGGTGGTGTCGAGCCAGGCGGTGGCACCGACGATGAAGGCCGCGCCTCCGTCGGTGACGGTGAGGTCGAGACCGGCGAAGCGGTCACCGGTTTTCGCAGCCAGAGTGCGGACGGCATCGTTGTGCGCTTCCCCGAGCACGCTGACGCCGATGTTCGGCGCAACTTCCAGCTTCGGCCACGTGGTCGACGTGTTCTGGATGCACACCGCTACCAACGGCGGATCGATCGACACCGACACGAAGCTACTGGCCGCCAAGCCCACCAGGACACCGTCGATTTTCGCAGCGATCGCCACGACGCCGCTGGGGAACTGCGCGTACGCCTCACGAAGTGTCTGTTGATCGAGGACGGTGCGTGTGAGCGTCATGGAGGATGCTCCCTTTCGATCGTGCGGTGCCGAGCGCACCTCTACTGTTGCAACCTCGTCGCGGCGGCATTCGTTCCGGGCATACGTCTACATCCAGCAAACACCCGATCGAGCGTCGACGCCACAGTCCGAATCCGCGTGATTCGAAGTGACACGTCGAGCACAGGACGTCACTCGTCGTCGTTCGGGCGCGGGGGGTCGTCGGGTTCGGGGGCCGGAGCCGGACGATCGGGCTGGACGCACTTGACGATCGGGATGGGGTCGTATTTCACGGTTCTGGTGTTGCGCGAGATCTCCCTGCCCGACGCGGCGTCGCTGATCACCCGGGTGTCACTGGCGGTGAATCCCGGTCCCCCGCCGGATGCGACGCAGCCGGCACCGGCCGGCAATGTCACGGTGTTCGGCGAGGTGGGCCGCGTCCGGGGCCCGGTGATCGATTCGACGTCGACGGTTTTGGTGCCCCACAGCCGGACGGTGACGCTGGACGAATCCGCGAACGACTCGATCACCACGCCGGTGTCGTTGGGGTTGGTGAACTTCAGGTCAATGGCACCTTCGAAGACCGTCGCTTCCCGGGCCTCGGGGTATCGACTGATGTAGTAGCTGTGCTCGGTGTGGTCGGTGTCTTCCATACCCGCGAAGTACGACGCGTTGTACAGCGTCGTCGCGAATTGGCTGATGCCGCCGCCGACGGCACGATCGGGTCGACCGTTGTCGATGATTCCCGATTCGACGAAGCCCTGAGCGGTCCCGCGCGGACCGGTGTACCCGTTGAGCGAGAACGTCTCCTTCGGCTTGACCAGCGCGCCGTTGACGATCTGCGCGGTGAGCCCGATGTTCACGCCCGACGCGTACTCGAAACCTCCGGTCGTGTACTCCGCGACCACCTCTCGCACGCCGAGATTCTCTGCCGCCTCGGTGGTGAGGGCAGGCGGCGCCGGTTCGTAGACGGCCTCGGTCGAGCGCGGACCGTCCGCAGCCAGCAGGGCGGGAAGCTGCTCGAGGGTCTTGTTCCACTCGACCAGCTCACCCATCACTCCGGGAACGACGGTGGGAGCTCCGCCGGAGAACGTGAACGACGCGTCCTTGGGCGGAACTTCGGTGCGGACCAGTTGCGGAGCAAGAATGCCGGTGGCGATACCGGTGTCGTAGATCGGCGTGAGGCCACCCTGCCCGTCCGGGTCGAAGCGCAGCACCTCACCCACACGGTCCACCGGCAACGTTGCATCGACGTTCTGTCGGCCTTCGATGACCACCGGCTCAGAGACCGCGGGGACCGCGACGTTCGACAGAGCCTGATCGACCGCATCCTGCGTCACGGTGACAGGGGTGGATTCGTAGACGACCTCGGTCGCACCCGTCGACCACTCGGTCTGCAGATTTCGACGCGTCCCATCGGCGTCCAGAACTCGCCCGGCCAACGGTTCGACGGCTACCGGGGAGGCACCTTCGAAGACGACGTCGCCTTCGACGGGCGCACGGTCCGTCTCCGCTCGCAGGCCGTCCACGGCGACCGAGAGTGCCTGCTCGTCGGTGGTCGAGACAACGCCGATCTCCCGGCTTCCGAACAGCGACGTCAGACGCGTGATCGGGTTGATGGGCTGAGTACCTGCGCGATCGAGCGTCGCGTTCCAATCGACTCCCAGCCCGGCCGCGGCAGGCAACACCTCGACCTGCCGGTCGTCGATGCCCACCTGAATCGGCTCCTCCGCCCGAGGTCCCAATTCGGCACGCAGTACGGCCTCGGCGTCGGAATGACTCTTGCCGCCCACCTCGATACCGGCGACGGTCACACCGCGCGGAACCCGATCGCTGGAGGCAATCCAGTCCGCCGCGTACAGCAACCCGAGGACGGCAACCACCGCGCCGGTACCGATGGCAATCTTCTTCCACGGCGGCGTGGACCCGGATCCGTCGTGCTCCGCCGAACCGTTCTCAGGGGGAGTAGAGGGAGGTTCGGCCGGTGGCTGAGGTTGCCCGGCGTCAGAAGAGGACGGTAGAACAACGGGCTGCGCCACCGTCGGCGATTCGTCTGCCACCGGTGCGGGCTGCGCGTTCGCGCCGGGTGCAGCAGACTCGGCCTCGCCGATCTGGTCGACGTCCGGATCACCGGCGGTATCGAGGTCGGCAACCGGCTCGGATCGGTCGCCCTCGGCGGTGCCATCGGGTTCGGTTCCCTCGGCCAGCGTCGGCTCGGCATCGTTCGCATCGGATTCGTTCGCGTCGGATTCGTTCGCGTCGGATTCCGTGGTTTCCTGGCCCTCGGGTACCGGCTGCTCTGCGTGCTTCGGCGCCTCGGCGTCGTCGCGGATGGCCCCGAACACCTCGGTCGGCGTGTCGTACGGCGGTACGTCGGGGCGTGGCTCGGCACCCTTCGGCGCGTCACCCGACCTACTGTTGCCCTCGCTCACATTCGACCCTTCCAGGACCGTCGATTCATATTCCGGCCTGCTGCGCGGCGTACCCCGCGGACGAGCTTACGCAAACCGCACAGCACCGCTCGTTCCGAGACCCTCGCGTGCGCCGTACGCAAAAGGCCCCGTACTGCTGCCGGGTCGGGGGTCAGGCAGCAGTACGGAGCCACACGGAATATATGCAGACTTCAACCACTCGTTACAGCGAGTTCGGAATTGCCATCGTCATTTCATTCGATTGAATGAACCGTGGGTCGTCGAACCGTCGTCCTGCTCCACGGCCCGCGCCCAATGTCCCGTCCTGACCAGCGCAAGAGTGAGCAGGAGCCGGTCGCGTGCATCCGTCAAGTCACGCTCGGTCAATTCCTCGATCCGACGCACCCTGTAGATGACGGTGTTGCGATGGCAGTAGAGCGCCTTCGCAGCGTTGGTGGGCGAACCGTCCGAAGCGAGCATGTGCGCCAACGTGTCGAGCAACGTTTCTCGGTGCGGCTCCGGATGCGTGAACAGAGCGCCGAGCGCATGGCGAACCAACAGTTCCGACGACTGATCGTCGGCGGCCATGATCACCCTCGGCAGTCGGTCCGTCGCCAACGCGACGCCACTGTCTTCGGTGATGGTCTCGGCCGTCAGTGCCGCCAGGCGATACGCTGCCGCGAACGACGCCACGCCCTCGGGCGAATGCGCGACACCGACGGGGCCGACCGCCCGCGCGGCAAGGGCGTCGATGACCGATCTCCACGATCCGGTCCCGAGTGCCACGAGCGCGAATTGGTGCCCGTCCCGGGTATTCCAGTGGGACACTGCGCCGATCTGGTCCATCGCGTCCTCGGGCGCGGGGAGCGGAGGCGACCCCTGATCGTCGAGCGGGCCGACCACGCAGGCGATCTGCTGTGAAGCCGAAAGACCGAGGGTCGCGCGGGCCTCGATCACGAAAGCCGGATCACCGCCTCGGCCCGACCGGAGACCGTCCAAGATCACCAGCACATTGGCGAGATCACGCTGCTGCATACGCGCGCTCTCCTGGCGGTACGCCTCGACGAGAGTTTCGTACTGACTGTCCAGCGCTCTCCACAACTGCTGGCCGGCGACGAGCAGGAGATGCTCGTCGATCACGGATCTGCATTGTTCACGCTCGAGCATCAACTCTTCCCACAGCGTCCGACTTCCGAGCGTGTACGCCTTCAGCACCAACTCCATCGGAATGCCTTGGCGTGCACGCTCTCTCCCGGTGCGACGCCATACCTCTCGGGCGTTGTCGCCCGCGGCCGCAAGACCGGACAGCGTGCGTAGGCCCTGGCTGATATGCGCGCGAGTACTGCGACGAATTTCGCCGGCAATGTCAGGAGTGGAGCTTGCCAGGTACGCGGGTTCCTGCTCTATCAGCGCCAGCGTGATCGAGTCGGCAATCGCATCCGCCCGCGGCAACAGCGCGGCCCACGCACCGCGAATCTTCTCCTGGTCGGAGGGCTTCACCGCGCCGCGCGCAGCGGATCGCGACGTAGCGCGCCGCACTCCGGGAGAAGCCATCCGCTCATTTTTGCGCACAGAGCCCACATCACAGGGTGATTTGACCGTTACTGGTGCCCAGACACCCAAACATTCTGTGCGGAGCGCCCATACCGCGCGTTGTGCTGGACGCCCCATAGTGGACCCAACAGATTGTGAGGTGCATCACTTGAACTCTCTCGACACGATGGATCCGGTCCTCACCATGACGGACGTCGACGTGTCCTTCGGCGGCATCGTCGCGCTCTCCGGAGTGACCATCGAGGTACGACCCGGCGAAGTCCTCGGCGTCATCGGACCCAACGGGGCAGGCAAAACCACACTGTTCAACGTTGCGTGCGGTCTCGTTCGACCTCGATCGGGAACCCTGGGCCGACACGGCGAAACCTTGAGCCGCCTGCGCCCACACGACCTGCCCCGGCTCGGTATGAGCCGAACGCTGCAGGGACTGGGACTGTTCGATCGAATGACCGTGCTGGACAACGTCATGGTCGGGGCCGACCGAACGGCACGCACCGGAATCCTCAGCGGCCTCCTGGGCCTTCCCTCGAGCGCGGCCGACGACGCGGTGGTCCGGTCGACCGCGATGAACACCCTGGAACGATTGCGCATCGACGGCTACGCGCACCGGCTGCCACCGAGCCTGCCCTACGCGGTGCGCAAACGCGTGGCCCTCGCGCGCGCACTGGTGAGCGAACCGTCGTTGATCCTGCTCGACGAACCCGCCTCGGGCCTGTCCAACGACGAAATGAGCGAACTCGGTGACGAGATCCGCTCTCTCACAGCAGTAAACAAGGATTCTCGGCCGGACCGACCGGCAACATCGGTCATGCTCGTCGAACACCACATGGACCTCGTCATGACCGTGTGCGACCGGATCTACGTCCTGGACTTCGGCAAGGTCATCGCCCAGGGCACACCGGATCGGATTCGCGAGGATCCGGCCGTACTGGCCGCATATCTCGGAAACGAGGTGGCACATGACAACTGACGCGACACACCTGAAGATCACCGACCTCACCGTGCACTACGGGCCGGTCACCGCCCTCGATTCGGTGTCGATGACCGTCACCGCGGGCACGATCACCGCCGTACTCGGAGCGAACGGTGCCGGAAAGACCACGCTGCTGCGCACTGTCTCCGGCCTCCTGAAGCCGACGTCGGGACGTATCGAGCTCGCCGGCGTCGACATCGTCGGCATACCTCCGGATCGCATGTCCCGTAAAGGGCTTGCACACGTGCCCGAAGGCCGGGGCGTGATCGCCGAATTGACCGTCGACGAGAATCTTCGCCTCGGCGCGTTGGGACGCAACAGAAGTCACGACGCCGTGACCCTCGATCGAATCTACGACATGTTCCCGCCGCTGACCGGACGCCGAACCTCGTCGGCGCACACGCTGTCGGGCGGAGAACGGCAGATGCTGGTGATCGGTCGAGCACTGATGGCAACACCGTCGGTTCTCCTCCTCGACGAACCGTCGCTCGGGTTGGCACCGAAAGTCGCCGCACAGATCTTCGAAACGCTGCGCGCACTCGTCGATTCCGAATCGATGACGGTCGTGCTCGTCGAACAGAACGCACGAAGTGCACTGTCCATCGCCGAACATGCCGTCGTCCTCGATCTGGGCAAGGTCGCGGTGGAAGGCCCGGCCGACACCTTGGCCGGGGACGACGCCCTCCGACACGCCTATCTCGGGTTCTAGAGCAAGCCGAAAGGACGCCAGCCACAGTGCAACAACTGCTCACCATCCTCATCAACGGCGTGACGACAGGCATGGTCTATGCCGCGTTCGCCCTCGCTCTCGTCCTCATCTGGCGATCGACCCGCATCGTCAATTTCGCCCAGGCACCGATGGCCATGATCACCACGTACGTCGCACTGGTCGTCATCGACGCCGGTTACTCGTACTGGTTGGGCTTCGGAGTCGCGCTGCTCAGCGGACTGTTGTTGGGAGCGTTGATCGAACGACTCGTCATTCGGTTCGTCGACAGCTCCTCGCACATCAACCCGGTGATTCTGACGCTCGGGTTGTTCATCATCATCCACGCGGTTGCGGCCATCATCTTCGGGAACCAATTTCGTTCGTTCCCAGCACCGTTCGGTCTCACCGGCCAGAAGGTCGGGGAGATCAACGTGGCCCTGACCGGATACGACGTGTTCAAGATCGTCGCCGTTCTCGTGGTCCTGGGCTTGCTGATTCTGCTGTTCCGGTTCACCGATCTGGGACTGAAGATGCGCGCCAGCGCATTCGAGCAGGAGGTGGCCAAGCTGCTCGGAGTCCGGGTGAGTCGAATGCTCACGCTCGGTTGGGCTTTGGCCGCAGTCGTCGGATCGCTGGCCGGGCTGCTCATTGCGGGTGGCTCGCTGGTGCACCCCGGGTACATGGACTCGATCGTCGTCTTCGGTTTCGTCGCAGCCGTTCTCGGCGGTCTCGACAGCCCGGCAGGCGCAGTGGTCGGAGGCCTGCTGATGGGCGTCGGGCTCAGTTTCGTCAGCGGCTACCTCGGCCAGGACCTCGTGTCGAGCGCGGCGTTGATCATTCTGATCGTCGTTCTCCTCGTCCGCCCGAGCGGGTTGTTCGCCAGCGCAGCAGCCAGGAGGGTATGACGTGAACGCAACTCTCACTCGTCTCACGGCCACCCCGGTACGACGCCACTTCCTCTGCGCTGTCATCGGACTCGTCGTCATCGTGCTGGCGCTCGAATCACTGAGCACCTTCCGTCAGAGTCAGCTGACGTCGGTCGCGTACCTGGCGATCGCAGCCGGCGGATTGACCGTGCTGACCGGTCTGAGCGGGCAGCTCTCACTCGGGCACGGTGCGTTCATGGCCGTCGGTGCGTACACCGCGGCATTGATGCTGCGGGCCAACGATTCCGGATGGTCGGTGCCCCTCGTACTGCTGGCCGCCACCGTGATCTCTGCCCTGGTGGGCGTGGTCGTGGGAGTGGCCGCCGCCCGACTGCACGGCCCGTACCTGGCCGGTGCGACGCTGGCGCTCGCCGTCGCCGTACCGGGACTGGCTCTGTACTTCTCGGACTACCTCGGCGGTGAACAGGGTCTCGTCGTCCCGGCTCCGAAAGTGCCGGACCTGATCGACGACATGATGTTCTTCGTCACCGGAAACGAGCTCAGCGGAACCAAATTCGTCGCCTACGTCAGCTGGGTGCTGCTCGTCGTCGTGTTCTTCCTGTTGGCGAACGTCTCGTCGAGCCGGATCGGCCGTCGCTGGCGGGCCGTTCGGGACGACGAAGTAGCCGCCGAGCTGTCCGGGATCGATCTCGGGCGGGCACGCATCCTGGCGTTCGTCGTCAGCGCCGCATGCGCGGGTGCCGGAGGTGCCGTCCTCGCGATGTCGGCGCGGATCGCGGCCCCGAGCGGGTTCACTCTGACGCTCTCCCTGACATTGCTCTCCGCCGTCGTCATCGGCGGGCTCGGCACTCTGTCCGGGGCATTGATCGGGGCGCTGCTGCTCACCTACATCCCACCGGTGGTCACCAACCTCGGACTCGATCTGGGGCTGAGCAGTCTGCAATCCGCCGAACTCGCACCACTGGTGACCGGCATCTTCACCGTCCTGGTCATCCTGTTCGCCCCACTGGGTCTGGTGGGCACGTATCGAAGGTTGCGTTCAACCAGAAAAGAGATGAAATGAAGAAGTTCGGATCGGTGGCGGTCAGAACGACCGCACTCGTCGCCGTCGTCTCGTTGGCCGCAGCGTGCGGTGCAGGAGGTAGAGACGAGGCAACAGAATCCTCGGAAGGCTCGACGATCGGCATCACCGACACCTCGGTGAAGATCGGAGCCCACTTCCCCCTGACCGGGGTCGCAGCACCCGGATACAGCGAAATACCCACGGGTGCAAAGGCTTACTTCGACTACGTCAATGCCGCGGGCGGCGTCAACGGCAGGCAGATCGAGTACGTCGTTCGTGACGACTCCTATGACCCGACGACCACCACCCAGGTCGTCAACGAACTCGTCCTCCAGGACGAAGTGTTCGCCGTCGTCGGTGGACTCGGCACAGCGACGCACAGCGCAGTCATCGACTTCCTGAACGAGGAGGGTGTGCCGGATCTCTTCGTCTCCTCCGGCGCCATCATGTGGGGCAACGACCCCGAGAAGTACCCGAATACCTTCGGCTGGCAGCCCGATTACCAGGTCGAGGGCAAGATCATCGGCGACTGGGTGACGAAGAACCGGCCCGACGCCAAAGTCGGGCTGTTCCTTCAGGACGACGATCTCGGCAGGGACAGCGAAGCCGCGGTACGCCAATATCTCGACGACCAGATCGTCGAGGTCGTGCGCTACACCTCCGGCAACACCGATGTCGCACCACAGATCGCCGCTCTGCAGGGTGCCGGAGCCGACCTCGTGCTCGGCTTCAACGTCCCGTCGTACACCGCACTGAGCCAACTGACCGCGATGCGGCTCAACTACGATCCCGAGTGGTTCTACAGTTCGATCGGCTCCGACGTCGACCTGGTCGGTTCTCTGCTCGGACGCTTCTCCCAGGGCGCAGTTACCAACGGTGCGCAATCCCTCGAAGGCATGATTTCGCTCGAATACATCCCCGGCGTCGACTCCCCCGAGAATCCGTGGACGCAACTGTGGCAGAAGGTCTGGGCTCAGAACGGAACAGGTGACCCACTGACCAACTACCGCATCTACGGGCTCAGCCAGGCGTACGCGTTCGTGCAGGCACTTCAGGCGGCCGGCGAAAATCCCACCCGTGAGGGCATCGTCTCCGCGATCCAGGACGGCGGAATGGACTTCCAGGGCCCGCAGCTGGCCCCGTTCCGATACTCCGACGAAAGCCACCTCGGAATCTCCGGAGCCAGTGTCTTCCAGATCCGTGGAGGTGTACCCGAGTACCTGACTCCGGTGTTGCAGACCGACATCGGAGACTCCGCAGTGGAGGAATACACCGGGGACGAATCGACTCCGCCGGAGAGCGGCATACCCGGCTGATCGGACACGAAAAGGCACGCAGAGCGAGCTCTGCGTGCCTTTTCGACGTTGTGATCAGCAGATCCGAAAACCCCTCGTTTGCCGGATCCGCCGACCCTGTGACCCCCAGATCGTGTCCCTGTATCGGGGAGCAGCCGAAGCTGCGGTGATCAGCGCTCGATGATGGCGGTGACGCCCTGGCCACCGGCCGCGCAGATCGAGATCAGGCCGCGGCCCGAACCCTTTTCGGCCAGCATCTTCGCCAGCGATGCGACGATGCGTCCACCGGTCGCGGCAAACGGGTGGCCCGCGGCGAGCGAGGATCCGTTGACGTTGAGCTTGCTGCGGTCGATGGAACCGAGCGCACCGTCGAGTCCCAGACGCTCCTTGCAGTACGCATCGCTCTCGAACGCCTGCAGCGTCGCGAGCACCACCGAGGCGAATGCTTCGTGAATCTCGTAGTAGTCGAAGTCCTGCAGCGTCAGACCGTTGCGGGCGAGTAGACGCGGAATCGCGTACGTCGGGGCCATCAGCAGGCCGTCCTTGAACGATCCGTTGCCGTGGATGTAATCGACCGCGGCGGTCTCGGAATCGACGAGGTGCGCCAGCACCGGCAGGTTGCGCTCGGCAGCCCATTCGTCGCTCGACAGCAGCGCCGCCGACGCACCGTCGGTCAGCGGAGTCGAGTTGCCGGCCGTCATGGTGGCGTCGCCCAGCTTGGTTCCGAAGACCGGCTTGAGGGTGGCCAGCTTCTCGACGGTCGATCCCGGACGCAGGTTGTCGTCGCGGGTCAGGCCGAGGAATGGCGTCACCAGGTCGTCGAAGAATCCGCGGTCGTACGCGGCTGCCATGTTGTGGTGGCTCGCTGCGGCCAGTTCGTCCTGGTCCTCGCGGCGGATACCGAATTCCTTCGCGGTGATGGCGGCGTGATCACCCATCGACAGGCCGGTACGCGGCTCACCGTTGCGGGGGATCTCGATGCCGAGCATGCCGGGACGGACGTTGCCGAGAAGCTTGAGGCGAGCGGTGGTGCTCTTCGCCCGGTTGAGCGAGAGCAGGAACTCGCGCAGTTCGTCGTTGACGCCGATCGGAGCGTCGGACGTCGTGTCCACGCCGCCGCCGATACCGGCGTCGATACGGCCCGAGGCGATGGCGTCGCCGACGGCGATGATCGACTGCAGACCGGTACCGCAGGCCTGCTGAATGTCGAAGGCCGGGGTACACGGGCTCAGTGCGCTGCCCAGTACGACCTCGCGAGTGAGGTTGAAATCGCGTGAGTGCTTGAGCACGGCACCGGCGGCGACGAGGCCCAGCCGCTCGCCCTGCAGACCGAATCGCGAGACGAGACCGTCGATGGTGGCGGTGAGCATGTCCTGGTTGGACGCCAGCGCGTACTTCTTGTCCGAACGCGCGAACGGAATGCGGTTGCCACCGACGATTGCGACCGGTCGTAGCTGCTTGCTTGTCACTGACGTCTCCAAACATCGTCCCCAGCATGTGGGGAATGGCCCTGGTGGAGTTTCATCTTACTGGCGAGTAAGTTGGTTGTCGACACCCGGTCGTGCGCCTCGCCCTCAGAGCGAGCAGCGCTGAATGAAAGGTACGACAGTGGCAGCCTCCAAGGGAGCCCCAGATCTCTACTCAACGTTCCTCGCGTCCGCGCCGGGAGCCTTCATCGCCAAGCAGGCCGGCCTGCCGCAGCCCGAGAAGCTGCGCCGCTACAAGGCAGGCGAGCCGCCACTGGCCGGACCGGTCCTGATCGGCGGCAACGGCCGCCTCGTCGAGCCGCTGCGTGAGCTGCTCTCGGACTACCCGCAGTCGCAGCCGCACGACGACAAGCACGGCGGACTGGTGTTCGACGCCACCGGCATCGGTAACGTCGCCGAGCTCGAGCAGCTCTTCAAGTTCTTCCAGCCGGTCATCCGCAACCTGGCACCCTCGGCTCGCGTCGTCGTCATCGGCACCACCCCCGAAGAAACGTCGAGCGTCGACGAGCACATCGCGCAGCGCGCCCTCGAAGGGTTCACCCGCAGCGTAGGCAAAGAGGTCAAGCGCGGCGCGACGGCTCAGCTCGTCTACATCTCCCCCAACGCGTCGACCGGACTCTCCGGCCTCGAATCCACCCTGCGCTTCCTGCTGTCGGCCAAGTCCGCCTTCGTCGACGGCCAGGTCATCGTCGTCGGCGACGCCGACTCGCAGGCACCGGCCTCGTGGGACAAGCCGCTCGCCGGCAAGGTCGCCGTCGTCACCGGCGCTGCCCGCGGCATCGGTGCCACCATCGCCGAGGTTCTTGCCCGTGACGGAGCCACCGTCATCGCCGCAGACATTCCCGCAGCGGGAGAAGCACTCTCGCAGACGGCCAACAAGGTCGGCGGTACCTCGCTGGCCCTCGACGTCACCTCGCCCGACGCCGGCCAGGTCCTCTCGAAGCACCTGCTCGAGCGCCACGGCGGTGCCGACATCATCGTGCACAACGCAGGCATCACCCGCGACAAGACCCTCGCGAACATGGACGACGCCCGCTGGAACTCCGTCATCGGCGTCAATCTTGCTGCGCCGCAACGCATCACCGACGAACTGGTGGCCTCGGGTGCGCTCAAGGACGGCGGACGCGTCGTCGACGTCTCCTCCATCGCCGGTATCGCGGGCAACCGCGGCCAGACCAACTACGGCACCTCCAAGGCCGGCGTCATCGGCCTGGTGCACGCATCCGCACCGGTGCTCGCGAAGAAGAACATCACCATCAACGCCGTTGCTCCCGGCTTCATCGAGACCGCGATGACGGCGGCCATCCCGTTCGCCACCCGCGAGGCCGGACGGCGCATGAGCTCGCTGCTGCAGGGCGGCGAGACCGTCGACGTCGCGGAGTTGGTCTCCTACTTCGCTTCTCCCGCATCCAACGCCGTCACCGGGCAGGTCGTGCGCGTGTGCGGCCAGAGCCTCCTCGGCGCATGAGCACCGTCACGCTCACCGAGCAGCCGAAAACATCGCAGATCTACACCTCGGCTGCACTGGGTGCCTTGCCCTTCCTCGGATCCAAGTCGAAGACGGTGCCCAGCACCGTGTTCGAGCTCAAGGGCCTGCGAGTGGACCAGGACAACCTGGCCGGCTACTGCCGCGCGACGGGGCTACGATTCGGCGATCAGCTCCCGATCACCTACCCGTTCACGCTCGTGTTCCCGACCGTCATGAAACTGATGGTGTCCAAGGGCTTTCCGTTCGCCGCCATCGGTTCGGTGCACGCCGAGAACGTCATCGAGCAGTTCCGCGGCATCTCGGCATCGGAGCCGCTGGATATCCGAGTGCACGCGGAGAATCTGCGCGAGCACCGCAAGGGCTTGCTGGTCGACCTGATCAGCGAGGTCAAGGTGGGACGCGAACTGGTCTGGAAGCAGACCTCGAGCTTCCTGAGCCTGCAGAAGACCTCGCTCTCGGGTGGACCCCGTGAAACACCGCCTGCAGACGAGGTACCGCCGCCCCCGACCCGCACCCTGCGCGTCGATCAGCGGATCATCAGCCGGTACGCGGCCATCTCCGGAGACCGCAACCCGATCCACGTATCCTCGCTCGGCGCAAAGGCTTTCGGCTTCCCGAAGACCATCGCACACGGAATGTGGAGTGCTGCAGCGGTACTGCAAACGGTCGAAGGCCGCATCCCGGAGGCCGTGAAGTACAGCATCCGATTCGGCAAGCCGATCATCCTGCCCGCGACGATCAACGCCTACGCCGATGCCGTCGGTACCGGCTGGGACCTGTCACTGAAGAACCCGAAGAAGGGCTACCCGCATCTGACGGGCACCCTGCGCTGAGTTAGCTCGAACTCGAAGTTATGGACGGATTTCCTCGGATTTCCGTCCATAACTTCGAGTTCGGCTGTGTAGGTGGCGGCCAGCTAGGTAGTGGCAGTTTTCTTGCCGGCGAGTCCGCGCCACGCCAGATTTTCCAGGAGGTCCGCTGCGGCGTCGACCTCGATTTCGCCGCCTGCCACTCGGTCGGCCACGGCCTCACCGGCCCCGACCAGCGCCACGGCCATCAGCCCGAAGTTCTGTGACTGTTCCGGGTCTCGGGTACTCATCGCCAGAAGACCTGCGGTCAGCTCGATCAACCGGTCTCGGCTGCTCTGCACCTGCGAGGCGAAAGCCTGCTGACCGATCGCCTGGCGGTAGAGCACCATCCACGACTTCCGGTTCTCGCCGACGAAGCCGAGGAAACCGACCAGCGCGCGGCGCAGTTGTTCGCGCGGCGTCAGGGTCGGGTCTGCAGCGGGCGTCAGGGCCTCGACGAACTTGAGGCCCTCACGATGGATGCACGCAGCGAACAGCTCGTCCTTCGAGCCGTAGTACAGATAGAGCATCGGCTTGGAGATGGCCGCCTTCTTGGCGATCGAATCCATCGAAGTCTCGTGAAACCCGTTGTCGGAGAACACATCCACTGCCGCGTCGAGCATCTGCTGCTCACGGACGGCGCGGGGCAGTCTCTTGGTGCCGCCAGCCATGGATCCTCCAATACGTACGAAGCACTAGACGTTACTCCACAGTAAGGTCGAGCGACGACCGATCAGGCTCCGCACGCCCCTTTGAACCGAGCAACCGTCGCCGCCGCCTCGTCCACCTGGGCTGCGGGAAGGCGTCCCGTCGCCACTGCGTCCTCCAGATTGTCCAACACCGCCGGCACCTGATCGGTGGTCAGCCACAACGCCACGTCGGCTCCGGCAACCAACGCCGACTCGACCGCGTCGACGATCCCGAGCCGGGCCGTGATCGCCGCCATGCCACTGAGGTCGTCGGTGAAGATCGGACCGTCGAAGGGCTTCGCTCCGTATCCGACGCCGTCGCGCAGCAACGCCATGGCCGCAGGGCTGATGCTGGCGGGAACACCGGGGTCGGTCAGTCCTGGCACGTCGAGGTGGCCGACCATGACGCCAACTCCGGTGGTGTCGAGCGCGGCGAACGGCAGCAGATCCTTGCCTTTCAGCTCGTCGAGCGGCGGCGTGGTGACGGCCCCGGTGTGCGAATCGCCCGAACCCGAGCCGTGCCCGGGAAAGTGCTTGATGACCGGCTCGACACCCGCATCCTTCAACCCCTTCGCGTACGCACCCGCATACTCGATGACGACCTGCGGATCGTCGGAGAACGAGCGGTCGCCGATGACCGAATCATCGGGCTGAGCACTGACGTCGACAACCGGCGCGAAGTCGACGGTGACGCCGAGATCCTTCAGTCCCCGGCCTCGCGTCAAGGCCTCCTGATACGCCTCGTCCACCGACATCGTCTGCGCCAGTTCCCGCGCCGACGGTGCCGCACCCAAGAGATCGGCAACCCGCGACACGCGTCCGCCTTCTTCGTCGATCGTCACCATCGGTGCCACCGCGGACGCGTCGAGCACCTGCGGAACCTCACGGTTACCGAGCATCGACTCGTCGGTCCAGCTGCCGACGAAGATCCCGCCCACCTGCTCGGTGGACATGATCCGAATCGCGTCCTGCGTTCCGGTGACGCCCACGGTGAGCAACTGCGCAAGACGTTGCCGCTCGGTCAGACCGTCGACGAAAGTGACACACGCGTCGGCCGGCGGAGGCGTCGACTGCGGGACCGTCGTCTGCGGTGCGGTCGTCGTCGAGGACGGGGCCGATTGCGTCGAGGCCACCTGCGACGATTCACTGGAACACGAGACGAGCAACCCCACCCCGACCGTCAGTGCTGCAGCGGACCGAACAGAAAACCGAAGTCGCATGGAATACGACGGTAGCCGAGAAGTTGCGTGTTGCTGACCGCCCTCCGGTTGGGATCAATGCGACTTTGTTGCACTCCGAGCGACCGAAACCCACATCGATCCGGGGTGGGGGCGGGGTAATCTGGACGAAAGCGACATGAGGAGAATCACCACCATGACTGCTGACCTCATACTCATTGCCTACGACGGTTCCGACAACGCCAAACGAGCCATCGACTATGCGGGACGGTTTCTCACCACCTCTCGCGCGATCGTCGTCACGGCCTGGGAACCGATGGTGCGTCAAGCAGCGCGGATGTCCGGTCTGTCGGGTGTCATGCAGCCCGAGTGGGTGCCGGACGACGAGGCCGAGGACGTTGCTCTCACCGATGCGAAGGTGACCAACAGCGAGGGCGTCGCCCTGGCCGAGGCCGCGGGCCTGAAGGTGGAAGGCCAGTGCACCGAATGCACCACCGCCATCTGGAGCGCGATCGTGGAGAAGGCCGACGAGATGAACGTCGACATCATCGTCACCGGCACCAGGGGCACCACGGGGCTGCGGGCCCTACTGCAGAGCTCGGTGGCCGAGCACGTGCTGCGGCACAGCCATCGACCCGTGCTGATCGTTCCTCCCGGAAAGTAACGCGTCCACCGGCCGGTTCACGGGGTGCAGGTGATACCGTGATGCCCGCGTGGGGGACAACCTCGCCCACTGCTTCACTGAGCCGACTGACTGGAGAACCGAGATGAAGTTCGCTGTCCCGGGTGTCATTGCCGCCGTCGTCGGAGCCGTACTGGGTGCCGGCGTCGTATTCGGAGTCACCGCCGGTGCAGCAGACAACTCTCGGCCGGACATCGATCGCACCGGAAACGCCGACTCGTCCTTGCTGAACCAGGTTGAGTACGGCAGCCGCTGACGCTGGTCGCTCACGTGGATCGTTGATCTCGGCCGAGCCGCTCGGTCGGATTTGGCTCTTCGGAGTCTCCGCTCTCGCATTCCTGCTCACGTTTCTGCAGGTCCCGGGCTTCACCGTCGCCGATACCAAGTACGACCTGGCGCAGAACCCTCTCGGATTTCTCGAACGCGCCTCGCATCAGTGGAACAGCGCCGCACCGCTGGGCCAGGTGCAGAATCAGGCCTACGGCTACTTCTTCCCGCACGGAGCGTTCTTCGCCGGCGGTGATCTGCTGTCGATTCCACCGTGGATCACCCAGCGCATCTGGTGGGCACTGCTGCTCGTCGCCGGCTTCTGGGGAATCGTCCGGCTCGCCGAGGCACTCGGTGTCGGCAGTCGCACTTCCCGTCTGATCGCAGCGACAGCATTCGTGCTGTCCCCCAGAGTGATCACCACTCTGGCGTCGATCTCCTCGGAGACGATGCCGATGATGCTCGCGCCGTGGGTGCTCGTTCCCATCGTTCGTTGCCTGAACAGCCGGTCCGCAACGAACACGGTTCGGCGCGCGGCGGCACAATCGGCGCTGGCCGTGGCGTTGATGGGCGCGGTCAATGCCGTCGCGACGGCCGCCGCCGTTCTGGTTGCCGTCATCTGGCTGCTGTGCCATCGACCGAACCGCCGCTGGCTGGTGTTCGCGGCCTGGTGGACCGGCTTTCTGGTGCTGGCGACACTGTGGTGGATCGTCCCACTGCTGTTGCTGGGCAAGGTCTCTCCGCCGTTTCTCGACTACATCGAATCGTCCGGCACGACGACCCAGTGGACGTCGCTGACCGAGGTGCTGCGCGGTACCGGCAGCTGGACCCCGTTCGTCTCTCCCGAGCGGGTGGCGGGCGCCGTGCTGGTGACTCAGCCTGCTGCCGTGATCGCGACCGGCTTCATCGCGGCCGCAGGCATTGCGGGTCTGGCGATGCGCTCGATGCCGGCCCGCGGCCGATTGACGGTCATGTTGTTCGTCGGCCTCGTCGGCCTGGGCGCGGGGTTCGTCGGCGATCTCGACGGTCCGTTCGCGGCAACCGTGCGAGTGTTCCTCGATTCCGCGGGCGCACCTCTGCGCAACATTCACAAACTAGAGCCGGTCATCCGAATCCCGTTGGTACTCGGCCTCGCTCATCTGCTGGCCCGGGTTCCACTGCCGGGTTCGGTTCCACGGCCGACGTGGCGAGCGGCCGTCGCGCATCCCGAGAAGCACCCGATGATGGCGGTGACCGCGCTGATCCTGGTGGCGCTGACGCTCTCGACGGCGCTGGCATGGACGGGCAAGCTCGCGCCGCGCGGTGCGTACGAGGCCGTGCCGCAGTACTGGCACGACGCCGCCGACTGGCTCACCGACCACGCCTCCGGCTCGAGTCCCGACGGTTCCGACGCGCAGCGTGCACTGATCGTGCCCGGCGCACCGTTCGCTCTGCAGACCTGGGGCCTGACGCGCGACGAGCCGTTGCAGGCTCTCGCGACCACGCCCTGGGCCGTCCGAGATGCGGTGCCGCTCACGCCGCCCGGTGCCATTCGCGCCCTCGACTCGGTGCAACGACTCTTCGCCGACGGCAGGCCGTCGACCGGCTTGGCCGACACCCTTGTGGGACAGGGCATCAGCTACGTCGTCGTGCGCAACGACCTGGATCCGGAGGACTCGCGGTCCACCCGACCGGCGTCCGTCCACCGCGTGCTCGACGGTTCGCCGGGGCTCGAGAAGGTGGCAGAGTTCGGCGAGGACGTGGCACCCGGTCAGGTGGACGGGGTGGTTCTGGACGGCGATCTACGGCCTCCGTATCCGGCCGTCGAGATCTACGCGGTCGATGCCGCAGCGGACGTACCTGCCTCCGGTCCGTACACGGTCGACGTGGATCGGGTGCCGGTGGTGCAGGGCGGTCCCGAGTCGATTCTGCGATCGAACGAGTTGCACAACAACGGTGTTCGGCTACCCGTTCCGGCCGGGCCGACGCTGCTGGCGTCGGATGCAGCTGCTGCGGGTCTGCCCGTCGATTCGGTGACGGTGACCGATACACCGATGAATCGCGAGACCGACTTCGGTCAGGTGGACAATCACAACTCCGCGTTGCGGGCCGCCGACGAGCCCCGTCGTTCGCTCAACGAGGTGCCCGATTATCCGGTGTACGGGGCGCAGACCGTGGACGCGGAGTGGGAGGGCGCGACGTTGACCGCATCGAGTTCGGCGTCGGACGCGACTCAGGTCGGGGGCAGTGTGCCCGGCAGCGGGGTCGCGGCCGCAGTGGACGGTGACCTGGCCACCGGTTGGATCAGCAACGGCATCGAACGCGCTGTGGGGCAATGGCTTCAACTCGATTTCGATACTCCGGTGCGCGGCGGGTTGCTGCACATGCGAACCAGCCCGGGAACGATCGGAGACCCGGTCAAGTGGGTCGAGGTCACCACTCCGAACGGCTCGACGGCGGCCCGGGTGGACAAGCCGGGAGACCCGATGACGGTGTCGCTGCCCGGTGGGGAAACTCCGTGGCTGCGCATCACCGCGAAGTCGACGGTCGACGGCACCCGGGGCAGTCAGTTCGGCATCAGCGAGGTGTCGGTGGACGACTACTCCGATCGAGACAACCCCAAGCCGGTCTCCATCGTGCATCGCGCGGTACTGCCACCCACTCCCGCGGGCGCGAGCATCGACGCGTGGGAGCTGGGCCAAGAATTTCCGGGCCGCTCCGGTTGCCTGGACACCGACGATCGAATCCGGTGCAGCAGTGGACTGTCCAAGTCGCCGGAGGAACTGGGCCGCTTCTCGCGCACGATCGACGTCCCGATGGGTACCGCGGTGATCCCCGAGCTGACGGTGCGCACGCGGCAGTCCCCCGAGCTCGAGGCCCTGCTGGCCCAGCCCGGCCGGCCGTTGGCGAGCGGGGCGTCCGACGTCGCGGACCTCGACGGTTCGGCCTTCGCCGCCACCGACGGCGACCCGCGTACGTCGTGGACGGCACCGGAGAAGTCGATCACCGATCGAGCCGGCACCGACCCCACTCTCACCATCCAATTGCCCGCTCCGACACTGGTGGACGGCCTCGAGCTCAGCCCCAGCCTCGGCGCATTGCCTGCCCACCCCACGCGGGTGGCAGTGAACCTGGGCAACGGTCCGATGGTGCGCGATGTGGATACCGACGGTTCGACGACACTCGCGTTGGCACCGTACGTGACCGACAGGATCGTGCTGTCCATCGTGGACTGGGACGGCGTACTCGACCGAAACTCGTTGGGCTTCATCCAATCTCAACCGCCCGGATTTGCCGAGGTCACACCGTTGTCCGCCGGTGAGCCGATCGGGCCGCCGTACGACGGTGACCGGCAGATCACGGTCGACTGCTTCGACGGGCCCCTGGTGTCCATCGCGGGGCAGACGGTGCGCACCTCGGTGACGGCCACCGCAGACCAATTCCGTTCCGGCGCAGCTCTACCCGCATCGGTCTGCGACGCGGACATCCCGGTGAACGAGAATTTCGTCAATCCCGTGTCGCTCCCCGAGGGACGCCAGGACATCGTCGTCGAACCCGGAGCGTCGTTCTTCGTCGACGGGCTTCGGCTGCGCACCATGCCCATTCCGGCGTTGTGGCCGGACACGTCTGCACCGCAGGCGGCGCGCACCACAGCATGGAGTCCCGATCACCGCGAAGTGACCCTCACCTCGAGCACCTCGGATCGCCTGCTCGTCATCCCCGAAAGCAACAACAGTGGCTGGCGGGCAACGACACCCGGAGGGGCCGAACTGATCCCGGTGGTCGTCGACGGCTGGCAGCAGGCCTGGATCGTCCCGGCCGGGGCGTCGGGCACGGTGTCGTTGGATTTCACCACCGACCGCTGGTACCGACTCGGGATCTTCGGCGGACTACTGCTGTTGATTCCGCTGCTGATCTTCGCGCTGCGGCGGCCTCGCGGCGTCGTCGATCCAGGCCCCGCGCCCAGACCCTGGCGTAGCACCCCGGTGGCGTTCGCGGCGCTGCTCGGCGCGGCGATCGTGCTGGCAGGCGTCGTCGGAGCGATCTCGGTGCTGGTTCTCGGTGCCGGCTCGGCGCTGTTGAACCGCCGTTACGGGTCGGAGCTCACGTCTCGCGTATCGGTGTGCGCAGCAGGAGGATTCGCCCTGCTGGGGGCAGCGCTGCTCTCACTCGGACCGTGGCGGTCGGCCGACGGATATGTGGGCGGGTCCTACGCGGTGCAGCTGGCATCGTTGATCGGCATCGTCGCGTTGGCCGTCAGCGCGATGCGGAAGCCGTGACCGCCTTCTTCGGCGCGAACCTGCGCCGGGCCGGCTCTTCCACCAGCGCATAGCTCGCGGCAGCGACCGGAATCGAGAGCGCCAGGGTCACCGTCAGCACGAACCACATGCCGCCGGAGAAGGGGACGATGCCGAACACCGGGAACACGACGGCGAGCACGGCCAGGTGCCAGATGAAGATCCCGTACGACCAGCGGCCGAGGGTCAGCATCACCGGATTCTCGAACACCCGATGCCTGCGGCCGGAATCGGCCAGCACCAACGGCGAGAGCATCGCGAACGCCAGCACGGCACCGAAGACGATCTTGAGCTCGAACTGCCACGGCTCGGGCCGCACCAATCCCTGTGGGCCCGCCAGCGGCGTCGCCGACAGAACGAATGCCGTCACCGCGATCGCGGGCATCACCCATGTGCGACGCGCCCAACGATGCACCCACATCTGCGGACCGACCGATACTTCGGCAAGCACCATGCCGGCGGCGAACCACGGGAAGTAGCCGGGCAACCAGTTGTCGTGATGGATGGCTTCCGGTGTCGCGATCGGAATGAACGCCCAGGAGAGCGTCACCGCGGACGCAGCGAGCAGAACCCACACCCGGTACCTCGCCGACGATCCCCGAAGCCGGATCATCAGCCAGGCGAACAGCGGCAGCAACAGATAGAACGCCACTTCGACCGACAACGACCACATCTGCGTCATGCCCTCGGTCAGTGTCAACGGTACGAACACCTGGGTCAGCGACAGGTTGGCCAGCCACACCCGATAGTCCCCGCCTGCGTGCGGCAGAAACAGCAGGACGAGCACCGTGACCACCCAGTAGGCGGGCAGGATGCGCACTGCGCGTGACCAGAAGTAGCGGCGAGTGGGCTGCGCCTGCGTGAGTCCGCGGGCCTGCGCGGCATGCGGGCGCCACAGCAGAAATCCCGACAGCGCGAAGAAGATCGCCACCGTGAGATCGAACCGGCCCCAGACTCGGCCCATCAGCGGGGAATTGGCGGCCCCGGTCTGGAATGCGACGTGGGTGACGACGATGCCGAGCGCTGCAACTGCCCGCATCCCCTCCAGAGCGGGCACGAAGGCACGCAACGGTACGACGGACGCCGAGTGGACTCGAGTGCTCATGGTGGCTCAAGTGTGCCGTGTCGAACCGGCATGGACGAGACCGGTGCCACTGTCGACTGTTACTGTCACCTGCGACGTGTCGTAAGAAATCGGGCAGCGCATCGGGGAATTCGTACGATCCCGCCTGCGGTGTCTTCCAGTGAAGCGGTCGACTAAGGAGATTCAGCATGGCGGAGCGCTCAGGGCCGAGCCGGATATTGGCCCTTTTCCTCATCGGCTTGGGCGCATTTCTGGTGGTTGCCGCCATCCTCATCCCCACCTACACCGTCTCGGCGCTCGAGAAGACTCCACTCGACCTGGAGGTCACCACAGTCTCCACCGGCACCGGAAGCGTCCTCGACGCGCGGTCGCTGGCAGCCGGTCGCGCCGTGGTCGATCAGAACGTTCCGCTGACCTCACAGCGATTCGTCACCGTCGAGGATCCCTCCGACGCCGACATCATGACTCTTCAGGCCGGACAGACGTTGCGCCGCACCGACAAGCAGGCCGACACCGGACTGCTGACCGCCACGGTCGACCGCGTGAGCATCGACCGCAAGACCTCGATGCCCGTCGAGAGCCCGATCGGCACCATTCAGGTGGCAGGCGACAAGCCGGCCGAGGAAGTGGCCCACACCGGTCTGCAGTACAAGTTCCCGTTCAATGCCGAGCAGAAGAGCTACCCGTACTTCGACGTCAACGCGCGCGCCTCGAAGGACATCGACTTCGTCGAGGAAACCGAGATCAACGGCACGCCGGTGTACCAGTACCAGCAGACCGTCGGACCGGTCGACCTGTCGACCGTGGTGAACCTGCCGACCAACAAGGTCACGCTGCCCGCCGACACCTGGGGCGTCGAAGGTGGGACCGCACCGGTGACGATGACCCGCTGGTACGAGAACACCCGCACCCTGTGGGTCGAGCCCGAGACCGGCGTCGTCGTCAAGGGCGAAGAGCAGATCCACCAGTACTACGGCCGTGAGGCAGGCCGTCCCGAGGTCGACGTGCTGAAGGCCCCGATCACGTTCGACGAGAACACCGTCGAGTACCAGATCCAGCAGGCCAAGGACGGACAGGACAAGCTGTCGCTCTTCGGCCGCACCGTTCCGATCGTCGCCGGCATCCTCGGTGTCATCTCGCTGATCGCCGGAGTCGTTCTGCTGCTGCGCGGCGGCGGCAACGGTGGACACCGTCAGCCGGCCCGCACCGACACCGGTCCCCGCCCGACCCCCAGTGGCGGCACCGCACCGAACCGCGACTGGACGACCGATCGCACGGAAGAGATTCCGAGGACGAACCTCTCCAAGGAGTAAGTGCCTATGCAGGAGTGGAGCCTGCGGAACGACCAGATAGCCAGTGGCGTGGTTGTGTGCCCCAGCGGGCACATGACCACGCCACTGGCGTTTTCGGCCACTCAGGCAGTCGAGAGGATTCCGTACTGGTGTGGTTGCCGCATCAGCACGAGGTCTTTGCGGCGCACGACGTTGGTGGGGTACGCCCCGCCCAGGCTCGTGGTGTCCACGACGCAGGTCGCGTGGCCCGGTGCGTCGCTCTCCACGAGGGCTTCGGTTCGGGGGAAGGCAAAGGTGTCGGGCCCGAATACTCCGCTGTGTCCGGCAATTCCGCGGTCGGCGTCGATCGTGTTGGCGAAGGCGAAGTACACGTTGTTCTCGCCTGCCCGGACGCGCATGTGATGCCAGTGCGTGGGATCGGCTCCGGTGGGAATCTCTGCTGCATGAGGGATGTCGGTCCCCGGGTGGGAGCCGACGAAGGTGCCGGCGAGTGCGGCCGGGCAAACGATCAGATCACAGCCACGTAGCGCCAGAATTCGGCCGGCCTCCGGCAACAGTGCATCGTGACCGACGAGCATTCCCACTCTCCCGACGGGAAGGTCGACGACGGTCCAGCGGTCGCCCGCATCGAACAGCGAGGCGTGTTCGACGGACAGATGGATCTGGCGGTACGCCGTGCAGGTTCCGTTCGGCTGAACCAGCACTGCGGAGTTGTACACCCGATCGGTCCCGTTCTCACGCTCGGCGACACCGACGACCATCGAAACACCCTGTCGGGCAGCGATATCGACGACGCGTGAAAGCGACGTCCCGTCGATCGACTCCCCGACCTCGCGCGGCGGGCGATCCGCGGAGACCGGCCCGGTGACGGACAGTTCGGGAAACACGATGAGATCGCTCGCGCCTGCAAGGCCGGCGGCCCACTGTTCGATGTCGTCGAGATTGCCGTCGATCGACGTCCCCGGAGTGCATTGCACGACGCTCACCGACGAAGTCCGCCCGGCCGGTAAGGGCGAGTGGCCGTAGAGGGTGAAGAAATCGAGCGGGTTCCACGCATACGTGTTGGTCTGCAGTTCACGGTACAGATTCGGCCTGCGCACGGGACCGGCCTCACGTGTGCGACGAATGTCGATGTCGCCGAGAACGATACCGTCACCGACGTCGAGGCGGCCGGCCACGTTTCCGTCGGGTTCGATGATGCAGGTGCCGCCGCTGAACTGAACGGTTCGTTCGAGACCCCAGCGATTGCTCTCGATGACGTAGCAGTTGTTCTCGAAGGCCCGACTGATCCAGTAGGGGGCAGGAGTGCGTTCGGCGAGCCAGTTGCTGATGTGGCAGATCACGTCGGCACCCTGAAGCGCAGCCACTCGCGCCGTCTCCAGGAAGTGCAGATCCATGCAGATGAGCAGTGCGATGCGACCGAGCGGGGTCTCGAACACCTGGTGCCCGAGATCGCCCGGGGCCGCCCATTTGGGTTCGGCGATGTACGGATGCGTCTTGCGATGTGTGCCGACGATTCCCTCGGGACCGATGAGAACTGCACTGTTGTAGAACAATCCGCTCGTCGCATCGACTTCGGGCATGCCCACGACGATGTAGCAGTTACGACGCGAGGCGATCTCGGCGAACGTCTCGGTGGTGGGGCCGGGGATCTGTTCGACGACGGTTGCCGCTTCCTCGGTGTCGTGGAAGCAGTAGCCGGTGGTTGCCATTTCGGGTGTCGTGATCAGGCGCGCTCCGTCCGACGCCGCCTTCTCCACGAGGTCGCTCAGAGCGGCGACGTTCGATTCCTTGGCGAACAGAGTGGGCTCGAATTGGACGGCCGCTGCAGTGAATGTCATGACGCCACAATCCTTTCGGCGATGAGGGGATCGTTCGATTTCGGTGGTTCGTAGAACTGTCCGCGGGTTGCCATCGTGAGCGGAACGTAGAGAAGAGGACCGAGAAGCATGGCGATGAACGACGCGTAATACGACGGGTAGAGGCCGAACACGCCGAGTCCGCCCACCGCGACGCCCGCTGCCATGGCGATGATGCCGCAGGGGTTCCAATTGCGCACTCGCCCTTCGCGGAACTCGATGTTGTCGCGTGGAGCCAGGCCGAGCAGTCTTCTGCACACGAAGTAGTCCGCGAGCAGAATGAAGATCCAGGTGTTGGTCATGATGCCGGTGACGGCCAGGAACTTGTCGGTGTACTGCAGAATGTTGACGGGGTAGCACAGCACGCCCACCACCAGTAGCGCCACCATCCACCATTGACGCCCGACCTTCCTGGGCGAGAGCACATCCCACGCGTTGGACAGGGCGAGGGATCCTGAATACAGGTTCATGACGTTGATGCGAACCTGGGTGACCACCGCGAAGATCACGCCGAGCAGACCCATGACGATGGCGAAGTACAATCCCGGGTCGGTGGCCGAGAGTTCCGGTGTTGCAGTGGTTCCGGTGAAATGACGCAGCATCGTGAAACCGAGGAACACACCGAGAATCATCACGACGACGATCATCAGCAGTTCTGCCAGCATCAGTCCGGCCGTTCCGACATAGCTGACGCTCTTCTTGACGAACCGTCCGTAGTCGGTGGCGATGAGTGCTTGGAACACGACCTGCCCGTTCGCGAGGCTGAACGCCTGCCACAGTGCGGTGGCGGTGAATCCTCCGGTCGCTTCCCATTCGCCGGGCCCGACGAGTACGTAACCGCTGGCGAGCATGTACATACCGACGGCGAACAGGATCAGGAAGATCGGCATCCCGAATCGCTGCAGAATGTTCATCGAGTGCATACCGCGCCAGGAGAAGAACAGCGCCACGAGTGCGACCAGCGCGAATACCACTGTGGCCCACGCGGAGTCGATATCGATCCCCGCGAGCTCACTGAGCCCGTGCGAGACGATGCTGCCCTCGAAAATGAAGTAGAACACGTAGTTGACCGCGTAGACGAGCGAGGCGACGGCAGAACCCTTGGTTCCGAATCCGAGCCCGCGGGTGAGCAGTGGCAGCGACAGACCCTCCTGGCTGGCGATACGCATGATGAGGCTGCCGACGAGCGTCGCACCGATCACCATGTACGCCACGGGGATCAGGAACATCGGCCATCCCACCAGAAACCCGATCTGGCCGCCGAGGGCGAACCAGAACATCGCGGTCACGTTGCCGGTGAGGACCAGCAGGATCGCCGGCCGCCGCCAGCGTTGGTCGTCGGGCACTCGGGAGGTTGCGTAGCTTTCGATCTGATCGTCGAGGCTGGTCGCTGGCCCCTCGAAGTATTTCTTCATGTTCATGAACGGGTGTCCACTTCGGTTCGCGGCGAGAGCGCTGGCTGCGCTGCATCGGAACAATACTTTCCGTGGACACTATTGCAATGTGAAACATGTTAAAAAGAGATCACGAAAGCGGCCGACCTGGCAGGTTACGGCGGAGACCGCGTCCGAGACCGGACGCCGAGAAAGGTCAGTGGGTGATCGAGGCCGTCTTCGCGTTGGTCTCGAGGGCCCGGAGCAGAGACTGCAACAGCTCACGATCCGACTCCGACGGGAAGACCATCGCCGCGGCGTCGTTCATCATCGGGGCGGCCGCGTCGTGCTTCGCCTTCCCACGGGCCGTCAAGCGGATCAGCACCTGGCGACGATCGACGGTGCCGGTACGGCGGTGCACCAGATTGTTGGAGACCAGCCGGTTGACCGCCTTGGTCAACGTCGGCGGGGAGAGCAATGCGAACTCCGCTGTCTCGGCCATCGTGTGTCCCTCACCGTCGGACAACAACGACAGCACTCGCCATTCTTCGAGGTCCAATTCCCACGGCACGAGGGTGGCGCGCAATCGATCCGACACGGCCCGCTCGACCACGGTGAGCAAACGCGCTGCCGACGCAGCATCCTGGTGATCCACGTGATCGTCCCCCTGCTCGGTTCCTGCGTCGGCGCTACAGTCTCTCTCAGCGATTCTATGGTGAAGCGAACCGCGAAGAGACACCGAGCGGACGGACGGCACGATGAACAGCGATCGGTTCGACACGTTTCGCGTCGGCCTGATCTTTCCGATGTCCGGACCGTTCGGCATCATCGGACCGTCGAGCGAGCTGTCGGCCCAGCTGGCCAGGGACGAACTCAACGCCTCGGCCGGTGTGTTGGGCCGCCGCGTCGAGTTGATGTCCATCGACGGCGGCCGCGATCCGGTGACGGTGGCCCACGAGGTCGCGACGCTGCTCGATGCCGGTGCCCTCGATGCGGTGGCGGGGATGCACACCTCGGCGGTACGGCGAGCCGTCATTCCGGTGACGCTCGGACGGATTCCGTACGTGTACACCTCCATGTACGAGGGCGGCGACCGCTACCCGGGACTGTTCATCACCGGTGAGACCCCTGCCAACCAGCTGGTGCCGGCGCTGGAGTTCCTCGTTCGCGAATTCGGACGACGCCGCTGGGCAATCGTCGGAAACGACTACGTCTGGCCCCGAAAGAGCGCTTCCATCACCGCAACTCGGCTCCGTGCGCTGGGCGCATCGGTGGTGCACGCGGAGTTCGCACCGGTCGGCACGAGCGACTTCGCAAGGACCGTCACCGCGATCGAGCGGTCGGGTGCCGACGCGACCGTGGTCCTCCTCATCGGCGACGACGCAGTCCATTTCCATCAGCAATTCGCCGGTGCCGGGCTGGACGCGCACTGCATCCGCCTCAGTCCACTGATGGACGAGAACATGTTGCTGGCGGCCGGCGGCGAGAACACCCACGGGCTGTACGTCGCGTCCGGCTATTTCGAAACCCTCGCCACCGAAGCAAGTTTGGGATTCTCCGCTCGTTTCGCTCGTTCATTCGGGGTCGATGCGCCGATCGTCGGCGCACTGGGACAGTCGTGCTACGAGGGCATCAAACTGCTGGGCGCGCTGGTGAACAGGGCAGGCACAGCAGATGTTCGCATCATCGAATCCGTATCCGATTCGGTGTCGTTCACCGGTGCCCGTGGGCACCTGTTTCTGTCCGACGGCCACGTTTCGCAACCGATCTATCTGGCGTTGGCGGGTGCTGTCGACTTCGAGATCATCGGCGAGATCAGACCTGCCGGCGACTGATCCTGTCTCCGAACAGAACGACTGCGCACACGACGACCATCGTGACTGCGGCGGTAACGGCTGCGACGGTGACGAACTGGGCCAGGGTGGACGCCACGAACAGCAACAGCAGCACCTCGACCGCGAGGGCGAACCAGGCGACGAGGGCCAGGCGGGTGCGCTCCCCCGCGATTGCCCACAGCAGCGCGCTCTGCAGTACCGCCAGGCACGCCCCCTGCAGCACGAAGAGCCACACGTATTGCTGCACACCGGAATACGTGTCACCGACAACCAAAGGAAGTAGCGGCGACGCCAGCGCGCCCCCCAATACCAGTACCGTGCCGAGTCCGGCGACGACGGTCAGCGCCGAGCGCACTGCGGCAGCCGAGTGCAACGGGTTCGCCATGCGCGGATACAACACCACCCCGACCGCCTGCGGCAGCCAGAACGCTGCTTTGGACGCGACAGCACCGACCGCGTACAGCCCGGCCTCGGTACTGCTGAGCAACGAACGAGCCAGCACCAGATCCAACGCGGACATCGCGATCAGCACCAACTGCACCTGCGAGGCCTGCAACACCGTCAGAACGGTCACCCTGGTTTCCGACACCGCGTTCACCGGCACTCCGGCGGCCGACCGCGCGCCGACGGCCACCACGCCGATACCGGCCGCCGTGGCCAGCAGCACCGAACCCGGGCCGCCGCCGAGCAGCAACACGACCACCGCCGGCGCCACCTTGCCGAAACCGGCCGCCGCCAACACCACGCTCAGTGCACCGAACCGGCCGCGTCCTTGCAGCAGCCCCTGCTCCGCGGCCAACAACACCAGCACCGGCGCAGCGATCACGGCCGACACCGTCGCCGCTGCCGAGACGTCCATGGCCGCCGACAACGCCGGGGACACAGCGAGAGCCAGCACACCCACGACCGCCGCACAGCGGTAGCCGACGCCACGCAGCTCGCGCGAACTGCGGCCGCGCACCACCTCGCGCGCGACGACGGACTGCAACGCCAACGCCGGGACCGCCAGAACCAATTGCACCGCAAGAAGACTCGCGAACTCGCCGTAACCCTCGACGCCGAGCATGCGACTCGCGAGCACCTGTAGCAGATACGCCACGACATTGGCGAACATCGAGCCGGCCGTCACCATCCCCATCCCGGCGACGGACGCACCCGCCGGGTGGTCTGCCTCGGACGAGGCGCGAAACGACATGCGTCCACGGTATAGGGTGCCGATCATGGCGTGGTCGAGGTCGAGGTGGACGCCGCCGCTCTACAGCCTGCTGCTCTCGCTCGTCGTTCTCGGGCCACTGCTCGGCCCTGGGTATCTCCTGCTTCGCGACGCCGTCAGCACCCCCCGTTCCTACTTCACCGACTCCGCCTGGGGAATCGCCGACGCGGCCGCGCGGGCAGTGCCGCAGGATGCCACGATCGCGGCCCTGACCACGGTGTTCGACGGTGGCCTTGTGGTCAAGGCCGTTCTGCTGGTGGCGTTGTGGACGGCCGGCTGGGGCGCGGCGGTGATGGCGCAGAGGATGCTGCCCACCGCACCACTGCCTGCGCTGCTCGTCGCGTCGACGGTGGCCGTGTGGAACCCCTACGTCGCCGAACGCCTGCTGCAAGGACATTGGAGTCTGCTCGTCGGCTACGCCGCCCTCCCGTGGACGGTGGTCGCCGCACTCGCGGTCAGGTCCGGTCGCTCCTGGTGGGCCCTCGCCGTCTGCCTGGCCGCGGCCGGGCTCACTCCCACCGGTGCGTTGCTGGCGGCAACCGTCGCGCTACTCGTCGTCGCCCTCCCCGGGGGTGCCCGACGCGGCCTGCGCGTGGTCGCCACCCTCGCGATCGCCGCCGTCGCGTCGGCGCCGTGGTTGACGGCGACGATGGTGTCGGGCGGTGGCGTCGAACCGGCGGATCCGGCGGGTTGGGCTGCGTTCGCAGCACGCGCCGAACCGGGTCTGGGCACGGTGGGTAGCCTGGCCGGTCTCGGCGGAATCTGGAACTCCGATGCCGTACCCGGTTCTCGGACAGGACTATTCGCTGTCGTGGGGACGGTCCTGTTACTGACCGTCGTCGCTCTCGGGATACGGCCGCTGTATCTGCGTCGACGCAATCCGGTGATCGTGGGCCTGAGTGTCGTTGCGCTCGCTGCCATCGCGCTTCCTGCGCTGGCAGCAACCGGACCGGGGTTGGCGGCGGCTCGTGTACTGGGCGACACCGTCCCCGGGGCCGGTCTGCTCCGCGATTCGCAGAAGTGGGTTGCGCTGGCCATGCCGATGTACGCTCTCGCCGCTGCGGCCGGTATCAGCTGGTTGGCGTCCCGGCGCACCCGATTCGGCAATGCATGGCTGCCGGGGGGCGTTGCCGTGCTGGCGTTGCTCGTTGCGCTCCCCGACCTCGGCTGGGGCGTCGGCAGCGCACTGAAACCGGTGACATACCCACAGTCGTGGCGGGCCGTCTCGGCGGAACTCGCCGACCAGGACGGCGACGTGGCCGTCCTTCCCGCCGGAATGTTCCGCCGCTTTCCCTACAGCGGCTCAGCACCCGTTCTCGATCCCGCACCCCGCATGCTGCCGCTCGACGTACTGCAGACCGGTGAGCTCCTCGTCGCAGGCGGCACGGTCCGCGGGGAAGGGAAACGGGCGACGGACGTGCAGAACGCTCTGCTCGCAGGCGACTCCGCGGACACTCTCGCGGCCCTGGGTGTCGGCTGGGTACTGGTGGAGAACACTACTCCGGGCGAGCTCGGCAATGCGCAGCAGACGTTGGACCGACTCGACGCCGTGTACTCCGACGAGGAACTGAGCCTCTATCGGGTGCCGGATCCGGCGATGCTCGAAAGTCGTTCGGCGACAACCGTTGTGCTCGCACATCTGGCGTGGGCACTGCTGTTGCTCGGCGGACTAGCGGTAGGACTCCTGAGCCGATTCGGCAGGCGTGTGCGCGTCGGCCGCCCCCACCAGGCCTGACGACCAGGTGCCGCGCGTCGTCCCGTCGAGCACCGAGAACACGCCGTCTGCGCACTGGCCCCAGGAGAACTCACCCGCGCGGACTCGTGCCTTCTCACCGAGGCGGGTGCGGGCCTCTGCGTCCTGCAGCAGTTCGGCAACGGCACCGGTCAGCGCGGACACATCGCGGTCCTCGGCTCCGGACGTCGAACCACCCACGAGAACACCGGTGACGCCGTCGATGATCGAATCGGTGAGCCCCTTGGAGCTGCGATAGCCCACCGTGGGAACACCGTGCTGGGCAGCTTCGACGACGGCGAGGCCCCAGCCCTCTTTTCGGGAGGGCATCACATGCACCCACGACCGACCGAGCAGTGCATGCTTGCGCTCCTCGTCGACATGACCGTGGAAGGTGACGTATCGATCGACGCCCAGGCTCGTGACGTACTCGCGAAGATTCCGTTCCCACCATCCGCCGCCGATGACGTCGAGATGGATGTCGGGAATGCTGCCGCGCAGTGCAGCCACGACGTCGATCGCGTCCTCGATCTGCTTGTGTGGAACCAGCCTCGACAGCACGGACAAGGACGGGTGTGGCGTGCGGGTGTCCTCGCCGCCTTCCGGCACCGACAGTGGGATGTCGTCGGCACCGTTGCGGACCACGGCGATGCGCTCCCGGTCGACACCGAGAGCGATCAGCTCGTCCGCAGAAGGCAACGACACCGTCAGGTACTGATTGCGGCGGTGCACCTTCGGTGAGATCGTCGACTCGAGCCACCAGCCGAGCTTTGCCATCATCGGGCCCGCCACCGGCCACTGCTCGCGGTGACAGTGATGCACCAGCAGCGTCACCGGCACACCGAGTACTGCGCGGGAGAAGAACGGAATGCCGTTCTGGGTGTCGATCACGGCATCCGGGGAGATCCCTTTGAGCGGCCCGAAACCGAGCCGACCGGCGGCGATGGCGGCCAGAGCGCGGGGATACACCGACAGGCGACCACCACCGCGACTGATCCGGATGCCGTCGACGATCTCCTCGGCCGGAGCACCGGGATAGGAGGCCGTCCGCAGCGTGACGCGGACACCGCGTCGAGCCAGGCCCGCGCCTACTTGCTCGAGGTAGCGCTCGCTGCCGCCGCCCTGCGGATGCCCGGTATCGCGCCAGCACAGCAACAGAACCTCGCGCACCGCTCGCTTCACCCCATCCACCGTGCTCGCTTCTCGACCGTCGTCGAATACCGCTGCCACACTAACCGCTAGGGTTCGTTTTCGTGACTTCCGCCGTGACACGACTGTTCGCCTCTCGCGCGACACTGCGTCGCTCGGTGAAACTCCTGAAGGACTTCGGGCACGAGCAGAGTTCTCCGGACATCTTCTACGGTGCCCTGGCCCGTGATTCGGTCGAACTGATCGGAGACCTCTACCGCGGCCTGACCGGCACCGACATGTCGGCGGCGACCGTGCTCGACGTCGGCGGCGGACCGGGATACTTCGCCGACGTCTTCGGCGCGAGTTGCGCCCGCTATCTGCCCGTCGAACCCGACGCCTCGGAAATGCACGCCGCCGGACTGCAGATCCCCGGTTCGGTGCTCGGCTCCGGCATGGCGTTGCCCTTCCGCGACGACAGCGTCGACATCTGCTTCTCGTCGAACGTCGCCGAGCACGTCCGCGAGCCGTGGACCATGGCCGAGGAGATGTTGCGCGTCACCAAACCCGGCGGCCTCACGGTGCTCTCGTACACCATCTGGTTCGGCCCGTTCGGCGGCCACGAGACCCGGCCGTGGCACTATCTCGGCGGCGAATACGCGGCCCGACGCTACGCCCGCACCACCGGACACGAACCCAAGAACCGATTCGGCGAATCCCTGTTCGACATCAGCGCGGCAGACGGATTGCGTTGGGCGCGAAGCACTCCCAACGCAACGCTACTGGCCGCGTTTCCGCGCTATCACCCGCGCTGGGCATGGTGGATGATGCGTGTACCGATACTCCGCGAGTTCCTCGGCAGCAACCTCGTCCTGGTCCTGAAACCGAACGCATACCCAATGGGTCATTCCGCAGGCTCCACTCCCGCATAACCTGGATCGATGACGGCACTCGCGCTCGACATCGGCGGCACCAAGATGACAGCGGCACTCGTCGGCGACGACGGACGTCCGCAGCACCCGGAGACAGTTCCGACACCGGCCACCGGCGTGTGGGAGGCCTGTGCCGAACTGCTGCACGGGGTCGTCGGAGGCGTCGACGTGACGCGGGTCGGGGTCGCGTGCTCCGGTCCGGTCGACCTCGTCACCGGGTCGGTCGCGCCGATCAATGTCGACGAGTGGAAGAACGGATTCGGCCTGCGCGAGCACATCGCCGCCGCACTGCCCGACGCCGAGGTACTTCTGGCCATGGACGGTAGCGCGGCGGCGTTGGGTGAGCATCGATTCGGTGCCGCTGTCGGGGTGCCGGACGTGCTGAGCCTCGTGGTGTCCACCGGGATCGGCGGAGGTCTGGTGCTGGGCGGGAAGATCGTCGCCGGAGCCAGTGGCAATGCCGGGCACATCGGCCACGTCGTCGTCCCCGGTTCGACGACGCCCTGCGCGTGCGGCGGAATCGGGTGCGTCGAGACCGTCTCCAGCGGCCCCTCGGCGGTGCGGTGGGCTCGGGAGCAGGGCTGGCCGGGGAACACCGGTGTCGAACTGGCTGCGGATGCCGCCGCGGGCGAACCGCTTGCCGTCACCGCATTGCAACGGGCCGGAGTGGCTCTCGGTCAGGCCATCGCATCGGCGGTCGCACTGGTGGACGTCCGGGTGGTGGTGATCGGCGGCGGCTTCGCTCAGGCCGGCCCCCCGCTGTGGGATCCGATCCGGGAGTCGATTGCCTTGCACGCGCGCCTGAAGTTCCTCGACGGCCTGCAGGTGGTGCCGGCTGCGTTGGGCGGACTCGGCACCCTGCACGGCGCGGCCGCTCTCACCGCCTGATCTCGCATACTTCGAAAGCCAGAACGGGGCCCACCCCTCGGTGAGCCCCGTTCTGTCTCGTGAATACTACGCGCCCAGGCGCTGCTTGAGGGCGTCGAATTCGTCCTGAATTCCGGTGGGCAGTTTCTCGCCGACGAAGTCGAACCACTCCTGGATCAGCGGAATCTCGGCCTTCCACTCGTCGGTGTTCACCGCGAGTGCCTCGGCGACGTCGTCGACGGTGGTGTCGAGGCCGTCGATGTCGAGTGCCTCGGCCGTGGGGACGACACCGATCGGGGTCTCGACGCCCGCGGCCTTGTGCTCGATGCGCTCGACGATCCACTTGAGCACGCGCGAGTTCTCACCGAATCCGGGCCACAGGAAGCGCTTGTCGTCGCCGCGACGGAACCAGTTGACGTAGAACACCTTCGGCAGCTTCGACTCGTCGGCGTTCTTGCCGAGGTCGATCCAGTGCTGGAAGTAATCGCCCACGTTGTAGCCGAGGAACGGCAGCATGGCCATCGGGTCGCGTCGGACGGTACCGACGGTGCCCTCGGCGGCGGCGGTCTGCTCGGAGCCGACGGTGGCTCCCATGAACACTCCGTGCTGCCAGTCGCGAGCCTCGGTCACCAACGGAACGGTGGTCTTGCGTCGTCCACCGAACAGGATCGCCGAGATCGGCACACCCTGCGGGTCATCCCACTCGGGAGCCATCGACGGGCACTGAGCCATCGGCACGCAGTACCGCGAGTTCGGATGTGCAGCATCGGTTCCGGACTCGGGCGTCCAGTCGTTGCCCTTCCAGTCGATCAGGTGATCGGGCTTGCCTTCGAGGCCTTCCCACCACACGTCGCCGTCGTCGGTAAGGCCGACGTTGGTGAACACCGAGTTGCCCTGATCGATGGTCTTCATCGCGTTCGGGTTCGAGTCCCAGTTGGTGCCCGGAGCGACACCGAAGAAACCGAACTCCGGGTTGACGGCGTAGAGACGACCGTCCTCACCGAAGCGCATCCACGCGATGTCGTCACCGATGGTCTCGGCACGCCAGCCCGGAATGGTCGGCTGAATCATCGCGAGGTTGGTCTTACCGCACGCGGACGGGAACGCCGCGGCGATGTAGTACGCCTTGTCCTCGGGGGAGATCAGCTTGAGGATCAGCATGTGCTCGGCGAGCCAGCCCTCGTCGTGGGCCATGGCCGACGCGATACGCAGCGAGTAGCACTTCTTGCCCAGCAGAGCGTTGCCGCCGTAACCGGATCCGTAGCTCCAGATCTCGCGGTCCTCGGGGAAGTGCGTGATGTATTTGGTGTCGTTGCACGGCCACGGCACGTCGGCCTGGCCCTCGGCCAGCGGAGCACCGAGCGAGTGCAGCGCCTTCACGTAGAACCCGTCGTCGCCGATCTTGTCCAGAGCGGCCTGACCCATGCGGGTCATCACACGCATGGAGATGACGACGTACTCCGAATCGGTGAGCTCGACGCCCAACTTGGGATCGGCAGCGTCCAACGGTCCCATGCAGAACGGAACGACGTACATGGTCCGTCCGCGCATGCAACCGCGGTACAGCTCGGTCATCAACGACCGCATCTCCGACGGGTCCATCCAATTGTTGGTGGGACCGGCGTCGATCTCGTCCTTGGAACAGATGTACGTGCGCGACTCGACGCGGGCCACGTCCGACGGATCGGAATTGCCGAGGAACGAGTTGGGCTTCTTCTCGTCGTTGAGACGGGTGAAGGTGCCTGCCTCGACCAGCTTGTCGGTCAGGCGCTCCCATTCGGCGTCGGATCCGTCAGCGAACACCACGGAGTCCGGTTCGGTCAGTTCGGCTACCTGAGCAACCCAGGCAAGCAGTTCTTTGTGTCGAGTCGGCACGCTGTCGGTGCCGCTCAAACCGGGAATGGTCGCTGAGGTCATCTAACTCTCCTGGGGTTAGCCGGAACCGGGAAGAATTCGCACGATCGCTGTGGGCAAGCACGCACGAGTAGATCTCGGTTTTCCCCTCTCGGCGGGGCGCTGCTCGGCCGTTCGAGCTGCAGTACACCATGTTACTGGATACAGCAAGCCGAGGACCGAGCGCCGGATGTCCTGTTCATCAGGTTAACGCCGAGCGACGTGATTCCAGAAACAGGGTGTTGTCCGATTGGTCACAAGACCGATTCAGATAGGGAAAGACCGACGCAAGAAGCCATCCACCAGCGCCGATGCAAATCAGACCGAATGGCCTACAGTCGGCCGGATTCGGACGATCTGCCCTGCCCGAAACCGTTCGCTTCCCGAAAAATCTCCCAGGATTCGTAGTGCCCGTCACGGTCGAAGGCGGTGAACTTGTCTGTCACACCGTCTCCATCGACATCCGTTACCACCGTCGTTCCGGCCTCCGTCGTCCGAACGGAAGTCTCGTGACGACCGTCGCCGTCGAGATCGAACCAGTCCGTCGAGACGTATCCGCCACCGTCGTCCGACGCGTCCTCGGCCGGCTCGTTCGTCTCGAAACCGCCCACTGCGAAGCCATCCACCGCGATCATCGACGCTCCTCACTGTCGGGTCCCTGTTCGCCGCCTGCGAACATGTTCGGACGTGCACCTACCCGCTTCGACGCATCGGTGCGCCGATCGGTTCCGGATCGCCGGGAGAGAATTCCACGGGCTTCGACGGCACGACCGAGTCGCGCCCGGACCCGCGAAATCGCTCCAGCCCGCGCTCGAGTGCAGCCAGATCCCGATCGCAGGCCGAGAGCAGCGCCGATCTGTGATCGGCGAGCGTGCGAAGTTCGGCGTCGATCTCGGCCAGCGACAGATCGATACGTGCCGCCGCCTCCCGGTCCGCCGAGGTCAATGCCGACGCGAGCGCGGACTCGGCGTCGAGAATGCGAGAGAGCAGCCGCTGTTCCACGTCCGATTTCACGCGAGCCAGACTTTCCTGGGTCCAGCCGCGAAGGTGCGCACGGTCGGCGACGAGTGCGCGTGAGCGGGTCGACCACCACGCGATCGCGGCACCGATGGCCAGTGAGACGATCGTGTTGGCGACGGCCAAGGTAGGAATCAGAGCCAGGGGCGAAACGACGAGCCGACCCAGTCCCACCCCTGCCGAGGCCCCCAGTGCGACCATCAGGACGTCCTCGATCCCGCGTCGCCTGGTCGGTTCGCCGATGTCGATCTCACCGCCTGCGGTACCGGATTCGGGCACCGTGTCGACGAGCCCGAGTTCGACTTCCACGGCGCGGAGACCGGTGGACAAGGCAGCGTCGGCGCGTGCTCGAACTGCCTGTACGGATTCGGCGAGGTGCCCGGGCAGATGGCCGAGTTCGGCCCGCCGCGATCCCTCTATCGTCTGCCGTACCTGCGCGCCGAGCATCCGAACGTCCTCGACCGCAGCGTGAATACAGTCGACCCGAACCCGTTGAATACGGTTGTGCAGCAATGCTCGTCGGTCACCACCGAGACGTTCTCGTTCATCGAGCAGCCGCGCCCGCCTGGCACGCAGAGGGGCGGTGTCACCACCTCCGGTCACTGCGCGAGCTTCGGCCACGATGGCGGCCTTCGCCTCTGCGACAGATTCCTGCACTGCAGCAACGTATTTGCGCTGTGCCCCTACCGCCGCGGCCTGCATCAGCAACGCGTCGATTCTGTCGGCGACCGCCCCGAAACCCGACTCCGCGAACACGGCAGCATCGCCAATCTCCCTACCGGCTCGTGCCAACCGTGCCGAGACCGGATGAACGGAGTGTTCCACCGCACGCGGCACACGCTCGGCGACGATCTCGATATCGGCGTCGACCACCTCGCGCCACCGGCGATGCACATCGATCTTGTTGACCACCAACACAACCGGTGTCGACTCGAAGGCAGGACGCCAGCGCTCGACGTCGGCACGGCCGACCGGAGCCGACGCGTCGACGACGATCACGACCACCGCGGCCTCCTCGACCGAGTCGGCGAACCCGATCTCCGCGCCGTCGCGCCGGGTGAGCAGATGGCATATCTCGGTCTTGCCGGATGCTGCGGTGCCGGTGACGTGAATGCCTGCAGGTCGGCTGCTGCGTGCACGGTCGATGCGTACGAGGGATTCCGAGTTCCGTCGACGCAGAACACCTTTCAGATCGTCCGGCAGCGGGAACCGGTTCGGATCGGTCACGGTCGGAGCATCCGCACATAGCCGCGGCACAGGGCCAGGGCGGAGCGCCGGACGTCGTCGTCCTCCGAGGTGGCGGCACACCGCTTCCACACCAATGCCTGCTCCAGCAGGGCCTGCTCCGAGCCCGTCTCGATCGGCACCGCCAATCGCGCTGCAGCACAGCGCATATCGGCAGCCACCGCCTCGTCCGAAGCCAGATAGGATTCGACGGCCCCTCGAACGTCACGGTGACGGGCGGATATCTGCAGCAGTTGTTCGTGCAGGTCGTCGTCGCGGGCCGTCGCAGCAGCCGAGACAGTGTCGGACACCACCGTCGTCACGGCGTCGACGCCGGTGGCCTCCCACAGCTCACGCAGTACATCCGCGTCGGACACTTCGCTACGCCGCCGGAGCGCATCGACGAGTAGGGCGAGACCGCGTAATTCCACCCGGTCCAGCAGTGCCTCTCGGCGCGGCGTCGAGAGCGGAATATCAGCACTCCGAAACCGATCGACCGTCATCAGATCCCCAGTACGCAGCGCACCGGCCGCCACGGCCCGCACATCGGCCATGTCCACAGCGAAGCCTCGGGCCGCGCCGCCCAGGCCCGCTGCAACAGATCCCATCACCGGCAGCACTCGTCGCCCCAGTTGCTCGGATGCCGCTGCGGCCGTCGCCGCAGGTTCGTCGAGAGTGTCGGCCTTGTTCAGCAGGATCACGGTGTGTGCCGGCGGTCCGCCGGGTCGAGCGGAGAGGAAGGTGATGTCGTCCGGGGACACGGCACCGGCCAGCACGTGGACGAGCACGTCGACATCGGATGCGGTGCGCCTCTGCTGCACCTCCGCGGCACGCGGGATATCGGCCCATCCGCTCTCGTGCAACCGGACCTCGAACCCGTCGGTATGCAGTCGCGCGGCATCGAGCACCGAGACAATCACCGACTTCCCGACTCCGACGCGGCCGGAAACGTGCACCTCCAGCGGCCGCAGACGCCGCTCGACAGCATTCTCGACAGCCTTCCGGCCTGCGCCGGCCCCGGCCGCGTCCACCTCTTCCGAGCGCACACGCAATCGACCCAGACCTGCCTCGGCACCGTCCATCATCGATCCCCCCGGAAACGACCCACCGAACGGCCACATCGAGATGTGCGATCGGCTCGTCGAGCACGATCGGCCACGTGGCCCGCAGCCCCCTGCTGCGGCACCGATTCTGGCACACGACGGCCGTTCCGGACGGGCCGTCGAGAATTACACCGTTGTAGTTATAGGACGTGGCCCTACCGCTGATCAGCGATGGAACAGCAAGTCTCAACTTCAACTCGAGACCCACCTGTCACACACTCCGCCGATGCGCGACAATGGACCGGTGAACGAGCCACAGGACACCTCTGCCGACACCGGAGACAACTCGGTGCAGACCCAGGAACGGGGCTCGCGGCTGTACCCCAGAGTGACCAGTTTCCGCTCCCGCCGCGGAGCGCTGACCGACGCTCAGCAGAGCACCTGGGACAACCTGTGGCCACGCATCGGCCGCGATGTCGCCGACGAGCAGATCGACATCGACGCCTGGTTCGGGCGCAGCGGTCCGGCGATTCTCGAGATCGGGTCGGGCACGGGCACGGCCACCACGGCGATGGCGATGGCCGAGCCGCACGTCAACCTCATGGCCGTCGAGGTCTACCGACCCGGGCTCGCGCAGACTCTGCAGCAGATCGAGCGCGAGAACATCGAGAACGTCAGGTTGTTCCGCGGCGACGCGATGGACGTCCTCGAGAACATGCTGACCTCGGAGTCCTTGACCGGCGTTCGCGTCTTCTTCCCCGACCCGTGGCCCAAGGTGCGCCACCACAAGCGTCGTCTCCTGCAGGGCCCCACGTTCGCGATGATCGCGGATCGCCTGAAGCCGGGCGGCGTTCTGCACGTGGCCACCGATCACGCCGAATACGCTGAGTGGATTGCCGAGGCCGGGAACGCCGAGCCCGGCCTGACCGTTCTCGATTGGGAGTCGCCCATGACGCACGAGCGGCCGGTGACCAAGTTCGAGGGCAAGGCCCAGCAGGTGGGCAGCTCGGTGACGGAATTGATCTGGGGAAGGAAGACAGCATGAGCGTCAGTACGGACATGCCCGACACCGTGATCGATCCCGCCGAGCTCGGGGCGATCGGTGAGTCCCGCCACAGCAAGCGAGTCCTGCTCGTGTGGGATGCACCCAACCTGGACATGGGTCTCGGCGCGATCCTGGGTGGCCGGCCCACCGCTGCCTACCGCCCACGATTCGATGCGCTGGGCCGATGGCTGCTCAGCCGCACCGCCGAACTGTCCACCTCGGGCACCGCGACGCTCGAGCCCGAGGCAACGGTGTTCACCAACATTGCACCCGGCAGCGCCGACGTCGTCCGCCCCTGGGTCGAAGCATTGCGTAACGTGGGCTTCGCGGTGTTCGCCAAGCCCAAGGTCGACGAAGACAGTGATGTCGACGCCGACATGCTCGACCACATCGACTTCCGCAACCGTGACGGCGGCCTCGCCGGTGTCATGGTGGCGTCCGCCGACGGTCAGGCGTTCAAAGGGCCGTTGGAGGCCATCGCAGCAACCGGAGTACCCGTTCAGGTACTGGGATTCCGGGAGCACGCAAGCTGGGCTGTCACGTCGGACATCCTGGAATTCCTCGACCTCGAGGACATTCCCGGCGTCTTCCGTGAGCCACTGCCTCGGGTGAGTCTCGATTCGCTCCCCGACGAGGGCGCGTGGCTGCAGCCCTTCCGACCGCTGTCCGCCCTGCTCGTCGGGCGCCAAGGAGTTTCTTAAGTGTTCGCCAGATGGGGAGACATCGTCTACCGCCTGCGGTACACCGTTATCGGTGTCATGGTGGCCGGGCTGTTGGGCTTCGCTGCCTACGGTCTCGATCTCAACAGCCATCTCAGTCAGAGCGGTTGGGACGATCCGACCTCGGAATCGGCCCAGGCTGCCCGTCTGGCGGACACGACGTTCGGACGCGACAAGCAGGGTGACGTCATCGTCCTCTACACCGCGCCCGAAGGGTCGTCGATCGACGATCCGGAATTCCAGTCGAAGGTCGTCTCGAGCCTCGAATCGCTCCCCGTCGACCATCCCGACCAGATCGAGAAGGTCAACGGCACCTACTTCAAGGTGCCCGGCGCACCCAACCTCGCGGCTCTCGGTACCAACGACAAGCAACATGCCATCGCCAGCATCGCGATGAAGGGTGCCGACGACACCGAACTGACCAACAACTTCCAGGCCGTCAAGGACGCCTTCTACATCGACGGCGTCGACGTGCAGGTGACCGGTCTTCAGGCCGTGGCCGGCGCACTGCAGTCGACGATGGCCGGCGACATTCACCGCATGGAACTGCTGGCGATTCCCGCCGTCGCGGTCCTGCTGTTCTTCATCTTCGGCGGCGTCGTCGCCGCGGCACTCCCGCTGATCATCGGCGGTCTGACGGTCGTCGGAGCCAACGGCATCGTCAAGGTGTTCACCAACTTCACCGAGGTCAACTCGTTCGTCGCGCCCGTGGTCTCGCTCGTCGGACTCGGGTTGGCCATCGACTACGGACTCTTCATCGTCTCGAGATTCCGCGAGGAACTCGGTGACGGACATACGACGCCACAGGCCGTGCGCCGTACCGTCATGACGGCGGGTCGCACCGTGGTGTTCTCCGCGACGATGATCGTCGCTTCTCTCGGTGGCCTGCTGCTGTTTCCGCAGGGCTTCCTGAAATCGGTCGCATACGGATCCATCGCCACCGTCGCGCTCGCAGCGCTGACGGCCATCACGATCCTGCCCGCGATGCTCGCCATCCTCGGCCCACGCGTCGACGCCCTCGGTCTGAAGTTCATGCGCAAGACCAAGTCGAGCGAAGAGATCGAGAACGGCATGTGGGGCAAGCTCACCCGCTGGGTGATGCGCAACCCCGTCAAGGTCACCGTGCCCATCGTGCTCGGATTGGTCCTTCTGACGCTGCCCGTCGGCAACATCAAATTCGGTGGCATCAACGAGACCTACCTACCGCCGGACAACGTCACCCGCGTCGCGCAGGGAGAGTTCGACAGCCTGTTCCCCGGCCAGCGCACCGAACCCATCAAGATGGTCATCGAGGGCGCGCAGGGCCCGACGCTCGGCGCGATCACCACGCAGGCGAACAACGCTCCCGGATTGATCGAGAAGTTCACCCCCGTCGGTGCCAGCAAGGACGGCGTCATCGTCTTCAAGGCCGGGTTGACCGATCGCAACGACTCGAAACCGGCCATCGACTTCCTCCGCAGCATCGACGTGCCGGACGGCGCGACGGTCATGATCGGAGGTACCCCGGCAATCGAGCAGGACTCGATCAGCGCACTCATCGACAAGCTGCCACTGATGGCCGTGCTGGTGGTGTTCATCGTGACGATGCTGATGTTCCTGACGTTCGGATCGCTGGTGCTGCCGATCAAGGCGGTGCTCATGACCGTTCTCGGCCTCGGTGCCACCATGGGCATCCTGACGTGGATCTTCATCGAAGGTCACGGGGCGGGGCTGATGAACTTCACCCCGGGGCCGATCATGGCTCCGGTGCTGGTGCTGATCATCTCGATTGTGTTCGGCCTGTCCACGGACTACGAGGTGTTCCTACTCTCCAGAATGGTCGAGGCACGCGAAAAGGGTGCCAGCACAAGCGAAGCCATCCGCATCGGAACCTCGCATACCGGACGCATCATAACCGCGGCGGCACTGATCCTCATCGTCGTCACCGGCGCGTTCGCGTTCTCCGATCTGGTGATGATGAAGTACATCGCCTACGGCATGATCGCCGCCCTCATCATCGACGCGACGCTGATTCGCATGTTCCTCGTGCCCGCCACGATGAAGCTGCTCGGCGACGACTGCTGGTGGGCTCCGCAGTGGATGAAGCGCATTCAGCGCAAGCTCGGCCTCGGCGAGACCATCCTCGAAGACGAGCTGCTGCCCACCGGAGACGTGCCCGAACTCGCCCTCGCGGGCGGCGCACCCTCGTCGACCGTCGCACCCCCGATGCGTCCGACACCGCGCCGCGGTGAGCCCCTCACCGAACCCATCCCGGTGGTGGCACCGCACGGAGGCGGACCGATCCGTGCCACGCACGCCGCGAAGGAAGAGTCGCGTCGAAGCGTGACCGGCCGGCCGGCGACGCCACCCGAGCCGACCCGCGCGGCACCGACCACTCCCCCGAAGCAGGCCGAGCCCCAGCCTGATTCGGCGCAGCCGTACTCGTCGCAGGCCTACTCGCCCCAGGCTCGCTCGTCGCAGGCTTACTCGCCGCAGGCGCCCGCGGCGCGTCCCACTCCGCCGCGTCCTGCCGAACCGCGCCCACCCGTATCCGGGCCGACTC
This sequence comes from Rhodococcus sp. KRD175, assembly GCF_017168275.1. Taxonomy (NCBI): domain Bacteria; kingdom Bacillati; phylum Actinomycetota; class Actinomycetes; order Mycobacteriales; family Nocardiaceae; genus Rhodococcus; species Rhodococcus sp. KRD175. The sequence continues at coordinate 16,829 of NZ_JABFAQ010000014.1, read as the reverse complement.
GGGCTCCGCAAGTTCCGCCGCGTCCGCACGTCGAACCCGAACCGACTCAGGCAGCGGACGTCGTTCGACCCGCTCCCCCGAGTGACGCACCCGCACCGGCACCGGAACAGTCGCCTCAACCGCCGAGTGCACCCCCGAGCCGTACCCGCAGCACGCGAGCGGGACGGGTCGAGGAGCCGGATTCGCGATCCATCGAAAGTTGGCTGGCCGATCTGCGAGCCCCGAGCGCATCGCAGGCACCACGGCCGAGCACTCCGCGAAGCGAGTCGCTCACCAACGGCTCCCGCGGTTCTGACAGCCACACTTCGAATGGTCTCGGCTCGAACGGTCACAGCACCGGTGCCAACGGGTCGTCGTCCCACGGCTCGACCATCAACGGGGCTGCTACCGACGGAGCCGCTACCAACGGGGCCGCCACGAACGGGGCAGCTTCGAACGGGGCCGACGAGCACGGCACCAACGGCTCGAGCACCGGCACCCACGGCGGCACTGCTGCCGGACGCAACGGTTCCGGGCGAAACGGCAACGCCGACAACGGGTCCGAACGCCGCGGCTCGAACGGAAACGGCATCGACCGCAACGGTTCGGACAGCAGTGGCTCCGTCAGCAGTGGTTCCGACCACCGCACCTCGGAACGACATGACACCGAAAGCAACGGCAACGGTGTCGGGGCGAGTTCGGAATCGGATCGCGAGGAGAAGCCGTCCGGTCGTCGTGCCGCTCCGTCCACCGAAGGCGGCGACAGTGGCCGCCATCGCGGCGGCGACAACGGCCAGGTGCTCAGTGTCAGCGAACTGTTGGCTCGGGAGCGCAACCGCTCACGCTGACGCGAGTCGTCACAGCCGGGAGGCACCCTCCCCCGCAACGCGTGAATGGACCACTGCACCGTCGAGACGTGTGTGCAGTGGTCCATTCACGCTAAAGGGTCAGGAGGCAGCGGGGGTCAGGAGGCAGCGGGGGTCAGGAGGTGACCGCGCCCTCTCGGTCCGCGAATACCTTGGCGTATCGGGTCCCCGCGATCAGCAGCAACAAGCCGACTGCGATGAAGGCGATGACGCGGAAGAGGCCGTCCAGGGCGACGAGGTCGAACAGGAACAATTTGGCGATGGAGGCGGCGGTCAGAGACAGTCCGGCCAGCAGTGCCAGGTGAGCGTGGGCGACACTCCGTAACCCGAAGGCCAGCAGGGCGAATGCTGCGATCATCCACTCGATCGTGGCGGCGGTGTGCCCGGCGGTGAATCCGGTGGTGTTGCCGCCGATCGAGGTTCCCAAGCTCACGGTGGCCGAGGTGAGGCCGTACAGGGCGAGCATTCCGGAGACGATGGCCAGGGTCTGCATTCCGTCGTCGATGAGTTTCAGTTCGGTCAGGACATAGGCGAACGCGAATGCTGTTGCAGCGAGCAATATTCCGCCGATGATGATGCCCGCGTTCCCGGCGGCGTGATCGGAGTCCAGGAGAGCCTCCGGCGGGGAGATCGAGACGAAGGTCAACGCGCCGATCACACCGAACGCGCTTCCGATCAGGTACGCCAACGACGAGCGGGTGCGGTGGGCCGCGGCGAACAGCGCCAGGGCAACCGCGAACAGCACGACCGGACGCACGTCGACCGTCGTCGATCCGACTGCGGCCTGCAGCATGGCCACGGCACCGATGATCGAGACGGTGATGCGGGCATGCGCCGGCAGCCAGTGCACCAGCACCACGATCGCCAGTGCCGCGGCCGCCAGAACCAACTGCACGGTCACGGTGGTCCACCGATCGAACACGCTCGCCGAGATCAACAGCGGCAGCGCGGCCAGAGCTGTCATGACGGTGGCCACCACGTCGGAGACGTTGCGGCGCAGCAGTTCCAGAGACATGCCCATACCGGACGCGGCCACCAGCAGGACGACGAGAAGCAGTCGATAGTCGGTCGGTTCGGACAGGTCGGTGCCGACCAGCGCTATCAGGACCGTGCCGATGAGGGGAAGGGTTCGGACGATCTGCAGCAGCGGCCAATCACGGCCGATCTGGGCCGGGAAGCTCGCAACGTAGGTGGCGATGAAGAACGCGATCAGGGCCAGGGTCGGACCGTCGGTCAGGATGGGCCCGCACGCGGCGACTCCGGCGAGAATCAATGCCGCCATCGGCTGCGACTTCCACTGCACTGCGAGAGCTGTTCCCGCAGCGGCGATTCCGAATGCAGCGATCAGGCCGATCACCGGATCGAGCCAGCCGTACAGGACGGACGTCGCCAGAACGTCGAGGTACAGACCCGCAATACCCGTAGCGGCCAGAGCAATTCCGCCGACGCGTCCTCCGGAGCGACCGAACACTCGCACCCCGGCACCGATCAGTACGAGGGAGAACACCCCGCCTGCGGCGACGCGCAGAGGCGGCCCGAACCAGCCGGCCTGTGCGGCCAGAACCAGCAGCATCACGACGCCGACGAGCGTGACACCCGCGCCCGCGACGGCGAGCAGGCGACTGATGACGCCGTCTCGTTGCCACCACGGCTCACGGGGCGGAGCGGGTGGCCGCGGCGCGACCACCGGCCCTCGCAACGGCGGGGCTGCCATGGACCGGCCGACCGCAGGAGGCGGCGTGACCGGAGGTGCCGACACCGGGCCGTGCGCGGCATAGGGCTGCTGCGGTGCAGGCATCTGGGGCGGCGAGAACGTCTGCGGAGGGACGGTCGGCGCAGACGACCGCGGCACCGGCTGTGGCCTGGCGGGAGCCGAAACGGGCACGGAAGTGGGTGCAGTACCGAGCTGCGACTGCAATGTATGCAGGTCGACGGCCACCTGACGCATGTGGTCGCCCAGGGAATCGAAGCGGCTGGACAGGCGCGCGACGAGTTGCGGGTCCAGCCCGGAGTTCTGGGAAGAAGTCATGGGATAGATCCTGCGGGCCGCGCGGCTCGATAGCCTGAGTAGTGCTACTCGGATCCCTCGAGTAGTCCAGCCCGACTATCCGAAAATTTTACGGAACGAGCTGCCGAAGGGGTGCTTGACGGTGAGGGAACCGAAGCGGACTTTCCCGGTGAGCACCACGTGCAGCGGTCCGTACGGCGGGCCGGTGCGCACCTTGTTGGTGACGGTACCTGCGACGGCCTCGGCACCGTTGACGTCGGCGGTGGCTTCGGTCGGGAGGATCAACGTGACCGAGCTGCAGTAGTCGTCGACGTGGATGTCGACGACCTGGCTGACCATGACGGCCTGCGTGAAGTCGAGTGTCACAGACGACAGCCGCGTCACCACGTTCAACCGGCGCGGTACGTTCCACGGGCCTTTACGGGTGATGGTGGACATGCTGCCGCGCACCGTGTCCGGGGTACCGCCGCCGTGTCCCCAGTGCTCCTGCACGACGCGGCGCGGCGTCGGTTGTGGGGTGGGATCGGCGAAGGGTTTCGGCGACGGGAGGTGCTCGCCGGCGATCTGCATGCCCGGTAGATCGGCGAGTACCGAGTTCAGCTCGCCCCGGGTCTTCGACGCCAGAGCGGTGTCCATTCTTTCGGTGAACTCACCGAGCGACAACATGCCTTGGCCGACTGCTCGTTGCAGCAGCTGCCCGACGTGCTCGCGTTCGGCATCGGACACTCGCAGATCCCTTGCCTCCATGGGCCCAGGGTAGCGAAGTTCTCAGGCGGCGTGCCCGCGGAGAACCGACAACATTCCGTGTACCGATGCGGGCCAGCCGAACTCTTCGGCGCGTACCCTCGCCGCGATCCGGCGGCCGTCGGCCGGAAGTCGAAGCAGCCGTTGAATTTCCGCTGCGAAGCCGTCGGCGGTGTTGATCGAGGATCCACCGCATTGCGGGGTGACGATCTGGGCCAGTGCCGAGGTTTCGGAGACGACGACGGGCGTGCCCGCGGCGAGCGATTCCAATGCCGCGAGGCCGAATGTCTCGTGCGGCCCCGGCGCGAGAGCGATGTCTGCCGAGGCGAGCAGCTCGGCGACGGCCGACCTGCCGTCGACGAAGCCGAGGAAGTCGACGGGCAGCCCGCGGGCGCGTCGTTCGAGGCCCGCTCGTCGGGGGCCGTCGCCGGCGATGACCAACCGAGCCCGCATACCCGAATCGCAGAGCGCGGCAAGCGAATCGATACTGGTCTCGACATGCTTTTCCACCGACAGCCGGCCACAGTGGACCAGCAGCCGGTCGGCGCTACCCAACCATGCCGAGCGCGCGCCGGCTCGGCGACGTCGGGGATGGAACAGCTCGAGATCGACGCCGAGCGGGACTCGATGGACGTTGGGTGTCCCGATTCGATCGAATTCCTGCTGGGCGAACTCGGTGGTGCAGACGACGGCGTCGTACGACTCGGCAGTGCGTCGGTTGGCCGCGTCGGCGAGGGGCCGGGCGTACCGCATCGGCATCGTCTGAGCCAGCAGCCGGTCGAGGCGCTCGTGGGAGATCATCACGCTGCGGATGTCGCGACGCGACGCCCACCTGCCCATTCCGCGCAGGGTCAACCGATCCGACACTTCGATCACGTCCGGACGTAGACCCGACGCGATCGAGGCCACTCGTCGCGGGTCGGCCACACGGTAGCCGCCGGTGAACGGAACTTTCGGTGCCGGCACCTCGACGCGCGTCACTCCCGACGGCAGCGTCGTCTCACTCCACCGGGCACCCGGCACGATCAACGTGACGTCGTGACCAGCGGCCACGTAGCCCGATCCCAGCTGATCGACGGCCGTCCGCAGACCGCCGGACCGCGGCCCGTAGAAGTTCGCCAGTTGAACGATGCGCACCTGCTCAGTCTCTCCAGCCCGACGTCCACCCGATGCCCCGGCGGTGGATGGTGACCGAACGTTCGGCGAATATCCGTGTGGAGACGGCTACCAGCGGGTAGGTGAGGGCTATGCGAGTGACACTGCAATCCACCGGAGACGCCCCGGCACCCGAGGTCTGGGAGCGTTACATGGACCCGACGGTCTGGAAGACCTGGGCTCCGCAGATCATGGGCGTCGAATACCGCGGTGAACGCCTCGACTCCGATACCTCCGGCCGAGTGCTGGGGCCGTTGGGGGTGCCGATCGACTTCGAGGTGCACTCGGTGGACGAACACTCGTGGACGTGGGCGTGGTCGGCATGGTTCCAGAACAGGGCCATCGGCGTGGATCTGACACACGGAGTCGTCTCACGACCCAGCGGAACCCGGGCGTGGATCACCATCGACGGCCCGCTGCCGCTGGTGCTGCCCTACCTGCCGATCGCCAAGTTCGCGCTCGGCAGGCTGTGTGCCCAGTAGGGGCTACTCGGACCGGGTGACGGTCTTCTCGTCGCTCTTGTCGGCCACCTCGGTCGGCTCGGGCGTCGGCAGCTCGGACTCCTCGCCCGACCCGTCCAGATGGCCGTCGAATTCGTCGATGGCCTCGGCGCGCTCGTCACCGGTCTGATCCTGGTCGGCGTCGACGCCCTTCGTGTGCTCGGCCGGATCGACTGTCGTGTCCACTGCTTCGTTGTCGGTCATGGGGTCAAGAGTGCCCGTCGGGCCGGGTCGCAAACCCCTACAGACCCTTTTCGATGGCGTACCGCGTCAATTCGACGCGGTTGGCCAGCTGCAGTTTTCGCAGTGTCGCCTGCACGTGGTTCTCGACCGTCCGGTGGCTGAGCGTCAAACGGGTCGCAATTTGCTTGGCGCTGAGCCCCTTTGCGACCAGCCTGAGCACCTCGGTCTCGCGCTCGGTCAACGTGGGGCGGGTATCGGACTCCGACTCCGGTGACGACGACATCCGCCGGAATTCGCCGAGAACCAAACCGGCCAGACCCGGGGTGAACACCGCTTGTCCAGCTGCGGTGGCGCGGACGGCGTCGAACAGCTCCTCCGCCGATGCGCTCTTGACCAGGTAACCCGTCGCACCAGCTTTGATCGCGTCGAGCACGTCGCTGCGTTCCGCCGACGCCGAGAGCACCAGAATCGTGGATTTCGGGGACGCGTCCAGCACTGCGACGGTGGCATCGGCACCGTTCCCGTCGGGCAGATGCATATCCATGAGGACGACGTCGGGAGTGGTCGCTCGGGCGCGGCGTCCGGCCGCGGCTACTCCGTCCGCGGTGGCGACCACCCGAAATCCGGCGGCCTCGAGATCCCGGGCGACGCCGTCTCGCCACATGGGGTGATCGTCGACGACCATCACCGCGATCTCGGCGTTCGGATTCTCGTCGCCGGTCATCTCGCTCCTCTCGTTCGCGGAACCCGAATTTCCCATTCGGTGCCCTCGCCCTCTCCGGTGTCGAGTATCGCAGTACCACCGAGAGATTCGACGCGGCCGAGGATGGACTTCGAGACGCCCATCCGGCCCTCGGCCTCGGCGGCGGCGAGCCGTCCGGCGGGTATTCCGCGGCCGTCGTCGCGAATGCTCAGGATCAGCTCTCCGTCGACGTCTTCGAGCAGTACGTAGGCCTTCGCATCGGCACCTGCGTGAAGCTCGACGTTGGACAGGGCAGTGGTCACGACGGCAGCGAGTTCCTCGGCGACGTCGGATTCGACGAGCACCGGGTCGGCGGGAGTCGACACCGAGATCGACGTGCCGGCCTGAGTACGCAGCAGGGCGCGCACGTCGACGATCGATCCGGTGTGATCGTCGACCGGAGCCGACTGTTCGGAGATCAGCACGCGCAGAGCGACTTCCTGCTCACCGGCGAGCTCGGCGAGTTCGGCTGCCGGCCCGCCTATTTCGAGACCTCGACGGCGAACGAGGGCCAGCACCTGCAGAACCCCGTCGTGCACCTGTCGGGCCAGCCGCTCACGCTCCTCGGTGATCGCGGCCAACCGTGCCGCACTGCGCAATTCCTCGTGGGCGCGCCGGGCTGTGTTCGACGCCAATCCCAACGCGAGCCCGGCCGACAGCAGTACCGGGGCGGTGGCGTCCGACCACAGGTCGGTGTCGAACCGGTCTCGTACCAGGGCACTGACCAACGACATCACCACACCCGAGGCGATACCGCCCTTGGGCCCCAACAGAATTGCGGCGGAGATGACGGCGTTGGTGGCCCACAGGGTGGTGGGCAGGGTCTGGCGGGTGCTGTACCAGTCGTAGTCGGCCACCAACCGCGTCGACGCCATCAGGGCGATCACGATGATCTGATCTGCGAGCACCACCTGCCAGCGCGGCAGGGTGGCCCTCGAGAGCAGGAGTGCCGAAGCTCCGGACCATACGGCCATCAGGGCGACCAACGCCCAACTCAGCCGCGGGTTGGTGTAGTTGTCGACGGTCGCGGCCTGATAGCTGACGGCGTACACGAGAGTGACCAGGCGGAAGGCCTGCGAGGCCCGCCACAGCGGGCTGTCGGGATCGGCCGAGTTCAGCGTCGGCCGCACTCGGTCAGTCGTCCGCATCGGTCTTCGGGTCTGCAGTGTTCAGCTCCCCCTTGGCAAGTCGATCGGGCTCGGACGAACCGGGAGGAGTGTCCGGGTCGCTGGGTTCGGCGGAGTACAGCGTGTCGCTGACATCGAGTTCTTCGTACACCTCGTCGGGGTCGTCGGCGAGCAGCGACCGGACGGCGGTGTTGAGCACCGCAACGATCGGGACCGCCAGCAAGCCGCCGACGATGCCCGCGAGCAGAATGCCGACGGTGATGGACAGCACGACGGCCAGTGGGTGCAGCCGAACGGCGCGGCCGAGCAGAAGTGGCTGCAACACATGGCCTTCGAGCTGCATGACCGCTATCACGATGCCCAGGGTGATGACGGCGGTGATGAGCCCCTTCGTCACCAGCGCGATGAACACTGCGACGAATCCGGTCAGCACGGCACCGATGATCGGTATGAATGCGCCGATGAACACCAGCGAGGCCAACGGAAGTGCCAGCGGTACACCGAGAATGGCGAGCCCGGCTCCGATGCCCACCGCGTCGGCTGCGGCGACGGCCACCGTCGCGCGGACGTATCCCACGAGCGACCCGAAACCTTGGATGCCGGCTGTGCGAATCTTCTTGCGCGCCTTCGTCGGTGCCAGCCGGGTGACGAACTGCCAGATCTGATCACCGCCGTACAGGAAGAAGATCAGCGTGAACAGCGTCAGCAGCGCCCCGGTCAGAATTTCGCCGATCACCGTCGCCGTGGTCAATGCCCCACTGGTGACGGCCTCCTGGTTGTCCTGGATGACCTTGACCAGATTGTCGGTCGCTTGCCGAATCTGGTCTTCGCTGATGTGCAGCGGCCCGTTGCTGAGCCACTCCTCGACGCTGTTGATCGATTGAGTGAACTGATCGCCCACCTGCGGCAGCCCCTCGATGAACTGCTCGACGATGAACGTCATGATTCCGGCGACGACGCCGATGCTGGCGATGATCACGATGATCACCGCAGCGACACGCGGCACTCCCCGGCGCTGCATCCAGTCGACGATCGGCACCAGGAGAGCGGCCGCCAGCAGCGCCAGACCCAGCGGGATGACCACCGTGCTCAATTTCGCAATCACATAGGCAAAAGTGATGAATCCGGCAAACAGGACCAGCAGTCGCCACGTCCATTCCGCCCCAACCCGTACCAGCGGGTGCACCGAATCTGCGGCCGAAGTGAGGCGCGGGGACGCCCCCGTACCTTGCGCCCGCAACTCGTCGGTGCTCACCCGCTAAATTTAACCTGTGCTGGCATCTTTCCGAGCGGTCTCGCTCACCCTGAAGAGTCGCTGGCCGCTCTATATGCTCTCGATGCTCATCGCCAACGTCTTCGGCGCAGTTCTGGTCTTCGCCTTCGTTCGCTACGGTCTGCCCATTCCGGAGTCGCAATCGATCGTCGCCGATCGCGTCCGCAACGTGTACATCTTCGGTGCGTATCTGGGTGTTGCCCTGGTGGTCAGCCTGATCTACGCGTACACACTGCTGCGCTCGGTCATCAGGTGGCAGCTTCGCGGCGGCCCGCCCACCCGCAAGGAACAGATGACGACGCTGCACGCGCCGCTGCGTCAAGCCATCGTGCACCTGATTCTGTGGATCATCGGCGGCATCATCTTCGTGCTGCTGACCATCGCGGAGATGCCGTCGCTGTCCATCGCCGTCATCGTCACCGTCGGTATGGCCGCCACCGTCACCTTCGGTTTCACCTACATGCTCGGCGAACGCATCCTACGCCCGGTCGCCGCATTGGCACTGAGCGAAGGCCGCTTCGATCGCACGATGACGCCCGGCGTCGGTACCCGCATGGCCATGACGTGGGGACTGGGCACGTTGATGCCCGTCATCGGCATCATCTTGCTGTGTGCCACCCAGCTGACGACCGACCTGGTGTTCTCGCCGAACGCACTGGCCGTGGCCATCATCCTGCTCAGTGTGCTGGCCATCGTGCAGGCCTTCGTCCTGTCGATGCTCACGGCGAGCCAGATCTCCGACCCGATCAGCCAACTGCACAACGCCATCGAACGCGTGCAACGCGGCGAGACCGACGTCGAGGTCGACGTGTTCGACGGCAGCGAGATCGGTCGCCTCCAGGTCGGCTTCAACCGCATGATGGAGGAATCCGCCGAGCGACGCGTGCTGCGTCAGCTGTTCGGCCAGCACGTCGGCGAGGACGTGGCGCGTCGAGCACTGCAGTTCGGTACCGAGCTGGGCGGCGAGACACGATTCGTCGCCGTGCTGTTCGTCGACATGGTCGGATCCACCGCCACCGCGTCGGAACGCCCGCCGAGTGAGGTCGTGGTGTTGCTCAACGAGTTCTTCCGGGTGGTCGTCGACGTCGTCGGACGCCACCACGGCTTCGTCAACAAATTCATGGGCGACGCGGCGCTGGCGATCTTTGGGGCGCCGCTCGACCGTCCCGACGCTCCCACCGCGGCCTTGGCCGCGGCGCGTGAACTGCGTTTCGCTCTGGACGAGATCACCGGACTCGACATCGGCATCGGGGTGTCCGCGGGCCTGGCCGTCGCCGGCAACATCGGCGCGTCCGAGCGCTTCGAGTACACGGTCATCGGAGACCCGGTCAACGAGGCGTCGCGGCTCACCGAACTGGCGAAACTGCGGCCCGGACGCGTTCTGGCATCCACCTCGGCCCTGTACTTCGCCGACGACGAGGAGCAGGAACAGTGGGAGTTGGGCGACCAGGTGCAACTGCGTGGCCGACGACGGGCAACCCACCTGGCCTGGCCGGTGGAGTATCCCGACTCCTCCTCGAGTGACGGTTAGTCTGACAGGATGCCCGACCCCAGCTCGACCAGCGGACCCGCAGCGCGGCGCCCGCGAAACCGGCTGAGATGGGTCAAGTGGATCGCCGCAATTGCCCTGGTCGCTCTGCTGGTGGGCGAGGCAATCTACCTGTGGCCACGGCTGCACGAATCCTGGACAGCAGTACGAGAAATCCATTGGGGCTGGCTGGCTGCGTGCGTATTTGCCCAAGCCGTGTCGCTCAGCGCGTTCGGCCGAGTCCAGAAGCAGCTGCTCGACGCGGGCGGCGTACAGGTGCGGCAACGCAAGTCCGTGGCCGTCATCTACGGCAGCACCGCAATGTCGCTCACTCTGCCCGCCGGCCAGGTGTTCTCGACGGCCTTCACCTACCGCGAGACCCGACGCTGGGGTGCGAGTCCGGTTGTCGCCTCGTGGCAGCTCGCCATCTCCGGCGTCATCGCCGCGGCCGGGTTGGCGGTGCTCGGCGTTGCCGGCGGACTGGTGGTCGGTAGTTCGTTCAATACCTTCACCGTGGTGCTCCCGATCATCGGCGTCATCGCGATCGTGGCCGCTGTCCGATACATCTCGAACCACCCGGAGTCCATCAAACAGTTCGCCCGCTGGGGTCTGCGCAAGTACAACGCGTTCCGCAACCACGATCTCGACGCCGGAGCCGAGGCCATCGACAAGGTCATCGGCCAGATCCAATCCGTACAGCTCGGCAAGCGGGACGGCGCGCTCACACTGTCCTGGTCGGCCGTGCACCGGCTCGCGGACGTCGCGTGCCTGGCGTTCGCGTGCTTCGCCGTCGGCGCAGATCCACGACTGTCCGGGCTGTTCATCGCATTCGCGGCGGGTAAGGCCGTCGGATCCGTTCCGCTCGCACCCGGTGGCCTGGTGGTCGTCGACGCCACCCTTATCGCGTTCCTGACCAGCGCCGCGTCCATCACCGCATCTCAGGCAGTGGCGTCGGCCTTGGTCTATCGCGGGGTCAGCTTCATCTTGGTCGCCATCGTCGGGTGGATCGTGTTCCTCGTCCTGTTCCGTAAGCACCAGCACGCCGATCTCGAATTCGACATCGCCCTCGAGCGGCAGGAGACCTCCGATCTCGGCCGAGCCGCCGAGCACGATCGCGACTCCAAAGGCGATCCGGAGACCGCCTAGCTGTTCTTCTCGGGGACGTTGTGGACGGTCAGTCGCTCGATGGGTGACTTGCCGCCGATGCCTGTGTGGGGTCGGTGGTGATTGTAGTGATGGATCCAGTCTTGGTAGGTCGCCGCTCTGGCTTCGTC
>NZ_JABFAQ010000014.1:0-5350 GCF_017168275.1 Rhodococcus sp. KRD175 | reverse complement strand
GGGCGGGGTGGAGGTCAGGCAGCGAGGAGTCAGGCCACGCGAGTTTTGGTGCGCGGGATCCATTCGTAGACTCCCGCTGCCGCGTTGTGGCGCAGGGAGAGGTCGATGGCATCGAGGATTGCCTGTCGGGGCGCGGGGCGTCCGAGTTGTTTGGCGCTGATGGCCAGGCGCACCACTCCCCCGCGTCGGGCGGTGCGACCGGCCCCGAGTACGAGTGCTTTGAACCACCAAGGTTCGGCTTTGAAGCCTTCGCCGATTCCCCAGACCCGGGCGCGGATGGTGCCGTCGCGGTCGAGGTCGTGAATACCGTTGAGCGAGGCGATCATTCGGAATCCTGCATCCGGGAGCGCCTCGATGGCTCCGGGTGAGGCGATCCAGCGCGGAGCGGCGAACACTCGGGTACGCAGGCCGGTCTGTTCCATGACGCGGTCGGCGGCCATCAAGCGCAGTCGAGCTTCGTGACGCGGCAGTGCAGAGAATTCGGAGCGTCGACGCTTCGTCGCGGCCTGGTCGTAGCCGTGCAGAACGATGGCGTCGCCTCCGTCGCGTCGCGTCCGCAGCCATTCCTGGGTGGGCACGTCGGCTGCGAGCCGGTATTTGTCTTTCAGCCGCGGTGCGACGAGCAGCGACAGCGGGACGCCCCGTCCGTCGAGTTCTCGCGCGAACTCGGCGGCGTGCTCGTAGGTGTCGTTCTTGATTCCGCTCACCGACACGATCAGGCGTCCAGACATGACTCGAGCCTCGCACACCAGCGTGAACGAGGCTCGACGTCGATGCAGACAGAAGCTAAACGGCGATCGTTTCCTTCGGCAGGATCTTGTCGATCGCGGCGAGCACCTCGGGTGCGTCCGGCTCGGTGCGCGGGCGGAACCGGTTGGTGACGACGCCATCCGGGGAGATCAGGAACTTCTCGAAGTTCCACTGAACGTCTCCGGCGGTGCCGTCGGCGTCCTCGGTCTTGGTCAGTTCGGCGTAGAGGGGGTGCCGGTTGTCACCGTTGACGTCGACCTTCTCGGTCATCGCGAACGTGACGCCGTACGTGGTGGAGCAGAAAGTTTCGATTTCTTCGGCGGTGCCGGGCTCTTGGCCACCGAACTGGTTACACGGCACCCCGACGACCGACAGGCCGCTGGCGGAGTACTCGTTGGCGAGCTTCTCCAGCTTTTCGTACTGCGGGGTCAGTCCGCACTTGGATGCGACATTGACCACGAGGACGGCCCGTCCGGCGTACTCGTCGAGCGAGGTGGGCGCACCACCCAGCGTGTTGATGCCGATGTTCTGAACTTCAGTCATCACCCGAACTTACCTGTGAGTACCGACAGAATGGAACCGACGTACAAAAGCAAGTACGACCCCGCTGGTGGCAGGGCCGTACTTGCGTTCTTCCGAACCGGGCGACGGGGGGATGCGCGTCGCCCGGCAGGTTCTTATGCCTTGGCGGCGTTCTTCTCGATGATGACCTGCTTGTCGGCGGGTCGCTCGTCCTCGGGGAGGTGGTCGTCGACCATGGTCTCCTCGTCGAACGGCAGGTTGCCGTCGAGCACCGTGTTGACCCGATCCTTATCGATCGTCTTGGTCCAGGTGCCGACCAGCAAGGTGGCAACGGCGTTACCCGAGAAGTTGGTGACGGCGCGGGCTTCGGACATGAAGCGGTCGATTCCGACGATGAGCTGAACACCGTCGAGCAGTTCCGGGCGGTGGCTCGACAGGCCGCCGGCGAGAGTCGCCAGGCCTGCTCCGGACACTCCGGCTGCGCCCTTGGAGGCGATGATCATGAACAGCAGCAGCGAGAACTGCTCCCCGATGGAGAGCGGCATGTTCATGGCGTCGGCGATGAAGATCGAGGCCATGGTCAGGTAGATCGCGGTGCCGTCGAGGTTGAACGAGTAACCGGTGGGGACGACGATGCCGACGGTGGTGCGCTCGACTCCGACGTGCTCCATCTTGGCGATCAGACGCGGCAGGGCCGATTCGGAGGACGACGTGGCAACGATGAGCAGGTACTCCCGGGCCAGGTACTTGACCAGCTTGAAGATCGAGAAGCCGGAGACGAACTTGAGAATCAGGCCGAGGAAGAAGAAGACGAAGATGAAGCAGGTGATGTAGAAGGCCAGCATCAGAGTGCCGAGCTGAATCACTGCGTCGAAGCCGGTCTTGCCGACGACACCGGCGATGGCACCGAAGGCACCGATCGGGGCGAGCCACAGGATCATCGTCAGGATGCGGAAGACGAGCTTCTGTACTGCGCCGATGCCCTTGAGGATGCCTTCACCCTGCTTGCCCATGGCCTGCAGTGCGAAACCGACGAGGATGGCGACGAACAGCGTCTGCAGAACAGAACCGGCCGTCAGCGACGAAAGCAGCGATGTCGGAATGATGCCTGCGATGAAGTCCATCGTCCCGCCGGCCTCGTGGGCGGTGTCGGCGAGCTTGAGTCCGGCGTCGTTCGGCGTGATGTTCAGTCCGTCACCGGGCTTGATGAGGTTGCCGACAACCATGCCGATACCGAGGGCGATGGTCGACATGCCGATGAAGTAAGCGAGCGCCAGGCCGCCGACTCGGCCGACGCTGGCTGCGGCGCGTACCGACCCGATGCCGAGGACGATGGTGCAGAAGATGACCGGGCTGATCATCATCTTGATCAGGCTGACGAAGAGCGTGCCGAGGATCGACAGGTCGGACGCGAAATCCTTGGCCACCAACCCGACGATGATGCCGGCGATGACGGCGATGATCACCGCGATGTAGAGCCAGTGCGTTCTGTCGCGCTTCTTCTTCGGCTCGGACGACGGATTGTCGTTCCGCTCAGCGTCGGTGCTGATAGTCATGGACGTTCCTTAGTGTTCCGGTGGTGCGTGAATGTGGCTGGTGGCTTCGTGATCGCCGGAGTGGAGTGAGGTGGGTCACCCCTGCTGAGAGATGATGTTGCTGCACCCAGTGACTGGAGTCACCTATACGTTCATTCTTTTCACATCGATGTTTCTTGTCCGAAAGGAATGTGTTGTCCTCGAAGCGGCCGCTGAGCGTGGCGGGCCAGGTTTTGGTCCTGCAACTGGTCGTCATGGCCGTCGTCGTTCTCGCCGGCGGGATACTGACGATCCTCAACGAGAGGTCCAACAGCGACGACGCCACCCGACGTGAGGTGACGGCGATCGCGGTGAGTATCGCCAACGAACCGTCGACGCCGCTGGCCATCGAATCCGAAGACCCGACGTCTCGTCTGCAGCCGGAAACGGAGAAGATCAGGCAGGTCACCGGGGTCGACTTCATCGTCGTCATGGCTCCCGATCGCACCCGCTTCACGCACACCACCGTCGACCTGATCGGTAAACCGTTCAGCGGCAACATCGATCGCGCACTGCTCGGTGAGACGTTCACCGAGACGTACGTGGGCTCTCTCGGCCCGTCCATCAGGGCGGTCACACCCGTCACCGATACCGACGGCGAGATCGTCGGTCTCGTGTCCGCTGGAGTCACCCGCCAGAAGATCAGCGATCAGTTCCTGCAAGGCCTGCCGTTGATCCTCGCCGTCGTGCTCGCGGCCTTCGTCGTCGCTGCGGCCGGTTCGACGCTGCTCAGCCGCCGGCTACGGCGTCAGACATTGGGAATGGCTCCGGCCGAATTGCGGACGATGTACGAGCATCACGACGCCGTTCTGCATTCCATCGGCGAGGGCCTGTTGGTGTTCGGACGCAGCGACGAGGCGGAGTTGGTCAACGACGAGGCCCGACGCCTTCTCGACCTACCGGACGGGCCGGTATCGCTGACGTCGTTGCCGGAGTCGATGCAACAGATGGACACCGGGATCGTCCGCGGTGAGCTGCATCTGACGAAAGATCGTGTACTCGTCGTCAACCAGGATCCGGTCATGTGGGAGGGCAAACGCCTGGGTAACGTCCTGACGATTCGCGATCAGACCGAGTTGCGTTCGTTGATGGGCGAATTGGATTCGGTGCGCAGTTTCGCGGAGTCACTGCGCTCGCAGGCGCACGAGGCGGCGAATCGGTTGCACACGGTCATCACGATGGTCGAGCTCGGTCGGCCCGAAGAAGCCGTAGAATTCGCGACGGCCGATCTCGAACTCTCGCAGACTCTCATCGACCGGTTGATGAACGCGGTCGGCGAACCTGCGCTCGCGGCGCTGTTGCTCGGCAAGGTCAGCCAGGCCGCCGAACAGGGCGTCGAGCTGACGATCACCGACGACACGGCGATGGAACACGAAGGGGTTCTGACTGCTCGCGAATTGGTGACGCTGGTAGGCAATCTGATAGACAATGCGATCGATGCCTCGAAAGAATCCGACCAGCCGTGGGTCGAAGTGACGGTCCGCGACGCCGACGGCGAACTCGTCGTCCGGGTGGCCGACAGTGGACCCGGCATGCCACCGGAAACCCTGAAAGCTGCTCTCCGGCGCGGATATTCGACCAAATCCGGATCTCGCGGACTCGGCCTCGCGCTCGTGACGCAGGTGATCACGCGGCACGGTGGCACGTTGACCTCGGAAGTGACGTACGGGTCGGTGTTGGTGGCGACCATTCCGGGAGCGACGTCGTGATCCGCGTACTGATCGTCGACGACGAACCGCTCATCGCCGAGGCCCACAAGACGTACGTCGAGCGGACGCCCGGTTTCGACGTGGCCGGCGTCGCACACACCGGCGCTGCGGCCATGCGATTCGCCAGCACCGAACCAGTCGATCTGGTGTTGCTGGACATCGGCCTGCCCGACGCCAGTGGCATCGACGTCGCCGCGGCGCTCGGCGGTCTGCGTCCGAGCCCCGACGTCATTGCCATCACCTCCGAACGTGATCTGTCGGTGGTGCGTTCGGCAGTGGCGCACGGCATCGTGCTGTATCTGCTCAAACCGTTCACGTTCGCTGCGTTCCGCGACAAGCTCGAGCGCTATCGCGAATTCCACGATGCATTACCCGCCGGCGAGAACGCGTCCAGTCAGCGAGACATCGACCGTGCGATGGCACACCTGCGCACGGCCGACGAACGCGTCTCCACCCCCAAAGGCATAGCCCCACAGACGATGGACGGCATCACCGCCAGCGTCAAGGAATCCGTCGACGGCCTCAACGCCTCCGAGGCGGCCAAGGTTGTCGGCGTATCCCGGGTGACGGCCTGGCGCTACCTCGAACGACTGGCCGACGACGGCCTGGTCACCCGGCACACCGAATACGGTAAAGCCGGGCGACCGCAGGTCCGCTATGTGTGGCGTTAGAGCGGCTGGCGCCGCATGTGATGCTCCTATGAGTGTCAAGTGGCAGTTTTCTGGGTGAGATGTTGGAACATTTCGCGGGCGACGGCTCGCTTGAGGCAGCGGATGATGTCGCGTTTGCTCTTGC
>NZ_JABFAQ010000013.1:0-141325 GCF_017168275.1 Rhodococcus sp. KRD175 | reverse complement strand
TTGACTACCGTGAGCACGAGGCGTGCCTTTCCGCCAGCGCTGCAACGCTGACTTGATCAAGTGACTACCAGGATCATATTTACGGGAAGGCACGCCCTCCCTGATCCACAGGTCTTGATCATTCCTCGCGGTGCAATCGCTCACCACCTTCGGTGACGACAGCGTCGAAACTCTCCTCGAGCTCCTCTTCCAGAGGCCCCTCGTTGTCGCCGTCGTTGCGCCGCGCTTCTTCGCTCATTGGCAGGTAGTACCCACCTAACCGGTATTGATGCCACGCCGAGAATTCGCTGCTTCGCAAACGAACAAACCCGGCCCCACCCTCGCGGGCGGACCGGGCTCGATCAATTGACATATGGCGGAAGCGGAGGGATTTGAACCCCCGGACGCTTTTACACGTCTCTCGCTTTCAAGGCGAGTGCATTGGGCCGCTCTGCCACGCTTCCGTGTGCGATCTTAACGGCCGGGGCGGCACCGGCCCAATCGCCCCTCGTTGCCGGTCTGTCAGCGTCGGGGTCGGGTTGCCGATGCGTCCATTGCGGCGTCGACCTTCTGGAAGATGTCGCCCAGGACCTCGAGTTCGGTCGGGGTGAGGAGATCGACCAGATGTTGCCGGACGCTGCGGACGTGTGTGGGTGCTGCCTCCGTCAGTCGTCGTCGACCTTCCTCGGTGATGACGGCGAGGACGCCACGGCCGTCGTGCGCGCAGGTACTGCGGCGCACCATGTCCTGGACTTCCATCCGCCTGATCTGGTGGGTGAGGCGACTTCGGGAGGACAGAACCCCGTCGGCCAACTCGCTCATGCGGATGGAGCCGTCGTCCGCCTCGGACAGCATCACCAGGATGCGGTACTCCGCCATCGACAGGTCGTGTCTGTCCTGTAGATCCCTGTTCAATACCTCCATCAATCGTTGACCGCCGTCGACATAGGCACGCCAAGCTCTCATTTCCGCAGTGTCGAGCCACTGCGGGTCCCCCCCGGGACCAATGGCTAATTCGGCCGTCACGCGAGTCATCTTAGGCAGGAAATCTACTCACGAGTAGCTTGCCGTGGTTCGGGGTCCGATTCGCCGATGAGACCTAGGGTCGAGTTATGACAGATCCCTACATCGACCCTCCGTACGTTGCCGCCGCCGATCGCTACGAATCCATGTCGTATCGCCGAGTGGGATCGCGTGGGCCGGTACTGCCGGCTGTGTCGCTGGGCCTGTGGCACAACTTCGGCGACGACGTTCCACTGATGAAGCAGCGCGCGATTCTCCGTCGCGCCTTCGATCTGGGGATCAACCATTTCGACTTGGCGAACAACTACGGTCCGCCGTACGGAAGCGCCGAGAAGAACTTCGGCCGCATCTTCTCCGAGGACTTCGCCGGGTACCGCGACGAACTGATCATCTCCAGCAAAGCGGGATGGGACATGTGGCCCGGCCCGTACGGCTTCGGTGGCTCCCGCAAATACCTGCTGTCCTCACTCGACCAATCGTTGGCGCGCATGCGACTCGACCACGTCGACATCTTCTACAGCCACCGCCCCGACCACGACACTCCCATCGAAGAGACAGCCGGTGCGCTGATCAGCGCTGTCCAGCAGGGGAAGGCCCTGTACGCGGGTATCAGCTCGTACAAGCCCGAGGGCACGCAGAAGATGGCGGATCTGCTCGCCGACGCCGGTGTTCCGCTGCTGATCCATCAGCCCAGCTACTCGATGGTCAACCGATGGATCGAACCCGAACTACTGGGCACACTCGACGCGATCGGCGCAGGCGTCATTGCATTCTCTCCCCTCGCTCAAGGCATGCTCACCGACAAGTACCTCGACGGCATTCCCGCGGATTCGCGCGCAGCACAGGGCAAGTCGCTGAACCCGGACTGGCTCACCGACGACCACATCGGGCACCTTCGCGCACTGAACGACATCGCGTCGGCCCGCGGTCAGTCACTGGCTCAGCTCGCACTGAGTTGGGCGCTGCGCGACCGGCGAGTGACGTCGGTACTGATCGGCGCATCGAGCGTCGAGCAGCTCGAGAACAACGTCGCGGCACTGGACAATCTGGACTTCTCCGACGCCGAACTCGAACAGATCGACAGTCACGCCGGCGACTTCGGCATCAACCTCTGGGACCTGTAAAGCGCCTGCGACAGTGGTGGCGCATCATGGATGCATGCGTGCAATCACACTGAAAGAATTCGGCGATCCCGACGTCATGGAGTGGACCGAGGTTCCCGATCCACGACCGGCCCGCGGACAGGTGATCGTCGACGTCTCCGCCACCGCCGTCAACCGTGCCGATCTGATGCAGCGTCAGGGCAACTACCCGCCGCCCCCGGGTGCCAGCGAGATCCTCGGTCTCGAGTGCTCGGGAATCATTTCCGAGCTCGGTGACGGCGTCAGCGGCTGGAACGTCGGCGACAGGGTCTGCGCGCTTCTGGCCGGTGGCGGGTACGCCGAGCAGGTCGCCGTGCCTGCCACCCAGCTGTTCCCGATCCCTGCGGGCCTCGATCTCCATGTGGCAGCAGCACTTCCGGAGGTCGCGTCCACGGTGTGGTCCAACCTGGTGATGGATGCGCACATGCGTTCGGGGCAGGTGCTGCTGATTCACGGCGGCGGTAGCGGAATCGGTACGCACGCAACCCAGGTCGCGAAACAGCTAGGCGTCACCGTCGCCGTGACCGCCGGGTCCAAGTACAAGCTGGACATGTGCGCGGACCTCGGTGCCGACATCCTCATCGACTACAAGAATCAAGACTTCGTCACCGAAATCCGTTCACAGACAAACGATCACGGTGCCGACCTGATCCTGGACAACATGGGCGCGAAATACCTCGACCGAAACCTCGACGCGCTCGCCATGGACGGCACCGTCGTCACCATCGGAATGCAGGGCGGCGTGAAGGGTGAGCTGAACTTCGGCAAGCTCATCGCCAAGCGTGGCTCGGTACACGCGGCCGGATTGCGGGGACGCCCCGAGACCGGACCGTCGAGCAAAGCCGACATCGTCGCCGACATGACCGCACACCTGTGGCCGATGATCTCCGAAGGCCGCGTCACCGCCGTCGTGCATGCCGAAATCCCGATAACCGAAGCAGCACAGGGACATCGAATGCTCGACGACGCCGAGACCATCGGGAAGGTCATCCTGCGCGTGCAGTGATGTGCGCCCGAGGGTCGTGCGTGGAACTTCGTAGTGGGCTACGAAGTTCCGTGCACGTGCGGCGCAGCCGCTCAAAGGGCGAGCGCAGCGAGAGCTTTCACGAGTTGATCGATCTCGTACCGGGTGGTGTAGGGAGCGAGTCCGATGGTGACGGCACCACCTTCGTCGTTGACGCCCAGGGCGTCGAGCAGACGACTGCCACCGTGGACCCCGCTGACGCTGCCGATGCGAGCCTGCGCGAGTTGCTCGGACACCTTCACCGCGGGCATACCGTCGACGGTGAAGCTGACGGTCGGGATACGCGTGGGCGCAGTGCCGAGCACCATGACGTGATCGAGGGTGGCGAGCGCAGCCATCAGATGCTCGAAGAGCCGATCCTGATAGTGCTGCAGCGACCCGATCGACAGCTCCAGCCGCTCACGTCGGGTGCCCGTCGCTGCGTCGTCGAGGTTGGCCAGGTAGTCGATGGACGACACGACACCGGCCAGCAGCGCGTACTGGTGACCACTGACCTCGAGCCGTTCCGGCCCCTTCGCCGAAGGGTTCAGCGACATCGACGGCAACTGGTCGAGCAGTGTCGGATCGCGGAAGATCAGCGCACCCACCGACGGCCCACCCCACGCGGCCGCGTCGATCGCGACGACGTCGGCTCCGAGTTCCTTGATGTCGACGTGTGCGTAGGGGGCTGCTCCGGCGGCATCGACGACGATGAGTCCACCGACCTCGTGGACCAGATCGGCCGCGACGCGAACGTCGGGAGCGCTACCCACGATCGGCGACGCCGCGGTGACCGCGACGAGCCGGGTGGTGGAGGTGATGAGTTCCTCGAACTGCCACGTGGGCAGCTCGCACGTATCGATCTCGACCTCGGCCCAGCGCACGTGTGCGCCGGTTCGGCTGGCGACCCGCAGCCACGGCGCAACGTTGGCTTCCTCGTCCAGACGCGAGAGCACCAAGCCGGTTCCCAGCCCGAGCCGGGAGCTCAGAGAATCGGCGAGCCACGACAGCAGCGTCGCCCGATCCGGTCCGATGACCACCCCGGACGGATAGGCACCGACCAGATCTGCGATTGCGACGCGGGCGGATTCGAGCAGAGCAGCACTCCGCTTGGCGGCGATGTTGCCGGCCGAATGATTGGACGCACTGTGCCGGAACGCCGTGGAGACGGCCGTCGACACGCGATCCGGAATCAGCATTCCCAGCTGAGGGTCCAAATGAATCCACCCGTCGCCGAGGGAGGGAATGGACCCTCTGACCCGTGCGACGTCGTACCCCATGCCGGACACTCTAAGCGCCGACCCGCCGAGGGTGTGTTTCACGTCCCGTTTCCCCAGGGAACGGCAGCCAACAACGCACGCTTCGATCCTCCTGACACCCCGGTTGCGAACGACCGAACCAGGATAATCGCCCCTGTCGATCGCGCAACGGCAGGCGACGCGTAAAGATGGATGCATGACGCAATCCGAGTCGAACAATGCACCCGGCGATCACGTCGTCGTGATCGGCCCCAACGGAGAGCCACTCGCACTGAGCCGCGAGGAAGCCACCGCTGCTGCAGCCCGCGCTTCCGGATCGGCGGCCAACGAGGAGTCGTCCGACGGATCGGACCTCTCGGAGATGGTGGAACAGCCCGCCAAGGTGATGCGCATCGGCACGATGATCAAGCAACTGCTCGAAGAAGTGCGCGCGGCACCTCTCGACGACGCCAGCCGCAATCGGCTCAAGGAAATCCACAAATCGTCCATCCAGGAGCTCGAGCAGGGCTTGGCCCCGGAGCTGCGCGACGAGCTCGAGCGTCTGGTGCTGCCGTTCGGCGACGACGTCGTGCCCACCGACGCCGAACTGCGGATCGCGCAGGCTCAGCTCGTCGGCTGGCTCGAAGGACTGTTCCACGGCATCCAGACGGCATTGTTTGCTCAGCAGATGGCCGCACGGGCCCAGCTCGAGCAGATGCGTCAGGGCGCGTTGCCTCCCGGCGTCATGCCCACACCGGGCGGCGGCCACGGCAGCGGTACCGGCCAGTACCTGTAACACCACACACACGCTCGCAAAATGAGCTGCATGGTCGATTACAGGTAGTGTCGACCGTCGTGTCGGCACCAGCGAAGGATCCCGAGAGCGAGGCAGGAGAACAGATGCCTGCTCCGGTTTCGGACTCACAGACTTATCGGCGCGCGTTCGGCGATCTGCGGACCGGTTTCAACCAGCGTGAGCTGTGGCTGCATCTCGGCTGGCAGGACATCAAGCAGCGCTATCGACGGTCGGTGATCGGCCCGTTCTGGATCACCATTGCCACCGGCGTGCAGGCCATCGCCATGGGCCTGCTGTATTCGGTGCTCCTGAACATCGATCTGCGCGAGTTCCTGCCGCACGTGACCGTCGGGCTGATCGTGTGGGGCCTGATCAGCGCCGCAATCCTCGAGGGCGGAGACGTCTTCGTCGCCAACGAGGGCCTGATCAAGCAGCTGCCCAGTGCGCTGAGCGTGCACGTCTATCGGTTGGTGTGGCGCCAGCTGCTGCTCCTCGGCCACAACCTGCTGATCTACGTGATCATCATCGCGATCTTCTGGCCGCCCGGCGGACTGCACTGGACGGTGATCTTCGCGATCCCGGCGCTGGTCCTGATTCTGCTCAACGCGGTGTGGGTGTCGATCCTCTTCGGCATCATCGCCACCCGCTACCGCGACATCGCCCCGATCCTCGGCAGCTTCGTCACACTGATGTTCTTCATGACGCCGATCGTGTGGACAACCTCGGGCCTACAGCAGATGGGCGGCGAGGCCGCGAATCGCGCGAAGCTCGTCGAGATCAACCCGCTCTTCCACTACCTGGACATCATCCGGGCCCCTCTGATCGGCGAGGACCAGCAGGCGTACCACTGGTACATCGTGCTCGGGTTCACCGTGGTCGGGTGGGCGCTGGCCATCGTCGCTCTCAAGAAGTACCGGGCCCGCGTGCCCTACTGGGTTTAGGGGTCAGCAGTTGTCCATCAGCATCAGTACTCATGACGCATGCGTCGACTTCCCAATCTTCGACGCCAAGACGCGGTCCTTGAAGAAGGCGTTCCTCGGTAAAGCCGGTGGCGCCATCGACCGCAACTCCTCCGACGTCGTCGTCGTCGAGGCCCTCAAGAACATCACGATGAACCTGAAGGACGGCGATCGCGTCGGCCTGGTGGGACACAACGGTGCCGGCAAGTCGACGCTGCTGCGGCTGCTCTCGGGCATCTACGAGCCGACGCGTGGCAGCGCCACCATCCGCGGCCGCGTCGCGCCGGTGTTCGATCTGGGCGTCGGTATGGACCCGGAGATCTCCGGTTACGAGAACATCATCATCCGCGGTCTGTTCCTCGGCCAGACGCGCAAGCAGATGCTCGCGAAGATGGACGAGATCGCCGACTTCACCGAACTCGGCGACTACCTCGACATGCCGCTGCGCACCTACTCCACGGGAATGCGGGTGCGCGTCGCGATGGGCGTCGTCACCAGCATCGACCCGGAGATCCTGCTGCTCGACGAGGGCATCGGTGCCGTCGACGCGGAGTTCATGAAGAAGGCCCGGCACCGACTGCAGCAGTTGGTGAAGCGCTCGGGAATCCTGGTGTTCGCCAGCCACTCCAACGAATTCCTGGCTCAGTTGTGCGATACCGCGATGTGGATCGATCACGGCCAGATTCGCCAGCAGGGCGGCATCGAGGACGTGGTGCGGGCATACGACGGTGACGACGCCGGAGACCACGTCGCGCAGATCCTGAAAGAGATCGAGCGGGAAGACGGACCTGATGGGCAAACCGGTGCCTGACAGGATTGTCGGAGTCATCGTCACGCACAAGCGTCGGGAGTTGTTGGCTCTGTCGTTGGACGTGATCGGTGCCCAGACGCGTCCGCTCGATCATCTGGTCGTCGTCGACAATGCGAACGAGACGGCCGTGCGTGAGTTGGTGGAATCGACGGCCCTGCCGACGACGTACCTCGGCTCGCAGCACAACCTGGGCGGCGCAGGCGGATTCGCGCTCGGCATTCTGTACGCCCTCTCGCTCGGCGCGGACTGGGTGTTTCTCGCCGACGACGACGGCCGCCCCGAGGGCCCGAAGGTGCTCGAGACCCTCTACGACTGTGCGCTCGCGCACGGACTGGACGAGGTCTCCCCCGTCGTCTGTGACATCGAGGATCCGGATCGTCTGGCGTTTCCGCTGCGACGCGGCGTCGAGTGGCGTCGTCTTCGCTCGGAGTTGATCGACCCGGAGAATCCGGACGACGATCTGCTCGAAGGCATCGCGTCGTTGTTCAACGGTGCCCTGTTCAAAGCGTCGACGATCGATGCGGTGGGCGTGCCCGATCTGCGGCTGTTCGTGCGCGGCGACGAGGTGGAAGTACACCGCCGATTGCAGCGCTCGGGCCTGAAGTTCGGAACGTGTCTCACGGCCGCGTACGTGCACCCCAACGGAGCCGAGGAGTTCAAGCCGATCCTCGGTGGCCGGATGCACACGCAGTACCCGGAGGATGCGACCAAGCGCTACTTCACCTACCGCAACCGCGGTTACCTGATGTCGCAGCCAGGCATGCGAAAGCTGTTGCCGCAGGAGTGGATTCGCTTCACCTGGTTCTTCTTGATCACCACCAGGAATCCTCGCGGTCTGGCGGAGTGGTTCCGGTTGCGCGGACTCGGCCGTCGAGAGCACTTTCGTAAGCCCTGACGTGTTTGCGAACGCGTCCTCACCGGCTACCGTGTGCCCATGACGGAACCTCGGAAGCTCGCGGATCGCATCAAGTCGTCGGCTCGAGAAAAACTTCAACGAGCAATCGGTGAGGTTCTGGCGCAGCAGACCGCGCAGCTGGCCGAGCAGACGAGCGATCAGCAAGCGAAATTGCTCGACGTCCTCGAACGTCAACGACGTGAGATCGACGATCTGCACGCCTTCATTCGCGGTCTCGAGATGCGGATGCGTCGCGACATTCCGTACGCTTCCGACGTCGAGGCCGCCGCCCAGAGCGCAGAGTTTGCCGAAGAGATGATGCCGGAGGCCCCGACCTTCCTGCGGCCGCACGCCACGCTGCGATTCGCACTCGGTGAGGTCTCCATTCGCGGCATGGCGCTCGAGTTCGGAGTTGCCAGCGGGACGACGCTCGAGATCATCGCCGAGGAATTGGCGTCGCGTAAGGACATCACCGTCGTCGCCGGATTCGACGTGTTCTCCGGCCTACCCGAGACCTGGCGTACGGGCTTTCCGAAGGGACTGTTCGAGCAGGACACGATCCCCGAAGTGCCCGGCGCACAGATCGTCCCGGGGCTGTTCGAGGATTCTCTGCCGGGCTTCCTGAAGGGCCACCACGAGAAGTTGGCCTTCCTGCACCTCGACGCCGACCTGTACTCGTCGACGGTCACCGTGCTGGACCTCGTGGCCGATCGACTCGCGGTGGGCACCGTCATCGTGTTCGACGAGTACTTCAACTTCCCCGGCTGGCGCAACCACGAGTACCGGGCGTGGACGGAATTCGTCGCACGCACCGGCACCGAATTCGACTACCTCGGGTACACCGCCGACAACGAACAGGTCGTCGTACGAATTCGCACGGCACCCAAGGTCCGCACGAACTAGCTACTGCCCGTAGAGACGAGCCCAGTTCTCGCGGCTCGTCAGCTGCGGGACGGCGGCGCGGTACGACGCTGCCACGGCGGGTGTCTCGGTACGTAGACGCTTGAGTGCCGCCACCCCGCGCTTGAGCAGCTCGACGGCATGTGCCTTGTTGCGCTTGCGAACTCGGACGCCCTCTTGCGAGCGGTCGGTGACGATCGCGTGGGAAAACAGCGAGACGTGCCACCAGTGCGCGTCGTCGGCCGAAATGGAAACGGGGCCCGGATCGACCGTGCCGCGCCACTGGTTGAGGACGCGCTTGGCGAGCACGGCGAATTCCATGCTCTTCTTCGGGTGTGGGCCGGCCGGGGTGATGAACATATCGGCCGGACGCACCCCCGGAACGTCGTTGGCGTTGTGCCGCTTGGTTTCTCCGTACGCTGCGCGCTCACGCCGGATGGAACCGGCCGCGTCCATGCCGCCGTCGAGCAGATGTTCCGGACCGGCCAGAAAGTCCTCGACAGATTTGATCAGCGTGTACGCCATGCCGTACTGCATCGACACCAGGTAGCGGAGCAGATCGGTGAACAACTGCTTGGCGAGCGTCCTACCGTCGAGTTCGATATGCAGGGCGGCGGTGATCATGCCGTTGCGCAGGTTGAAGTAGCGGTGCCACTCGTCCCAGTCCTTCCACGCGAAGTCGGCGTGCCACACCGCTGCGCCCGGCAGCGTGACGGTGGCGAATCCGTTTGCGCGCGAACGGTATCCGTACTCGATGTCGTCCCACTGGAAGAACAGCGGCAACGGGTAGCCGACCTGCCCGACGATCTCAGACGGGATGAGGCACGACCACCAGCCGTTGTATCCGGCGTCGACGCGGACGTCCTGCTGACGCTTGCGCTTGAATGCGCTCTTGTCCGATACCGCGTTCTTGACGTGGACTCCGGCCTCGAGCTTCTGCAGGTTGGCCACCTCGGCACCGACGTGCACGCGGTCGGGGTGCAGCAGGTACAGCATCTGGGCGCCGATGATCGCCGGCTCGACGGTCATGTTGGCGAACGAGTTCATGCGCACGATCGCCTCGGGCTCGCACAGCACGTCGTCGTCCATGAAGATCACGTTGGCCGGATCGCCGCCCTTGCCCTGCACCTCGTACAGACCGCGGGTGAACCCGCCGGCGCCGCCGAGGTTGGGCTGCGTGATGTAGACGAGCTTGTCGCCCAGTTCGGCCGCGACGCGCTGGAACTTCTCGCGCGTCTGCACCTGATCGGTGCCCTGATCGACGACGTAGACGTTGTCGACACCGAGCAGAGCGATGGGATCGTCGGCCATGGCAGCGACGGTGTTGGCGCAGTCGTCGGCGCGATTGAACGTGCAGATCACCACCGAGGTGGGACGCAGCTTCTCCGGTGCGGCGACGGTCCATTCCGCGTCCTGCACCGACAACTCGCTCGATGTGGTGGTGAAGCGGACGTACAGCGCGCCGCCGTCGAGGAACTGCGTGGTGGCGACGGGAACGGCCACCTGAGTTGACGCGTTCGCGGAATCGACGGTGGTGCTGGCCATCGTGCGCTCGTGACCCTTGTAGTCCGTGGCCACCAGATCGATCCGGCCGGCACCGGCGACGGTCGCCCGGAAGACCACCTCGGTGACGGTGGTCCACCGCTGCCAGTAGCTGGCCGGGAATCGTCCGAAGTAGCTGTTGGTATGTACGACGCTGCGCTTGGCGATCCGGACACCGGTGCGGGTGCGCTCGGCGTTGCCCTTGCGGACCTCGCTGTACATGTCTGCGCTGACCAGGGGCGACGGGCCGTCGAACAGAAGCCTCTGAACTGTCAGTTCGGCCGTATCGTCACCGCCGGCGGCAGCCGGCACGTCCGAGGAACCGAGACGATCGAGAGCAGTGCCGTCCATACCGAGAAATACCCCATCCAGTTCGAGTAGTGACAGTTCGAGCGATCACAGGTGTGGCCGTACCGAGAAGAAGACCACTGACCATGGTTGCACAGCCCGAGGCCGATCCGTCCGACGCTCGCCGCACTGCCCGCCACCTACTCCCCTTCGCGCACCCTCTCCAGCAGCACCCGAGCGGCGTCGGCCGGGTGCGTGTACGGCCACCAGTGGCCCGCCTCGACGTGAACGACGCGCAGGTCGGGGATCCACCGATCGAGACCGTCGGTGAGGTTCGTCGACAGCATCGGGTCGTGTGCCGGGACCACCACGGTGGTCGGGACGACGCATCGCGGATCGGGTCCACGGAACACCCGCCGCAGCACGTTGGCCCGGTACAGCGCGATGCCGCGCTGCTGGTCGGCCGCCGTCGGGGTCGGCTCGCCCTCGGCCTGCAGTCGGGCCAGCAGAGCCGGTATTCGCGTTCGCAGAACGGGCACGTGAAACCCGAAGACGTACCAGGACCTGGCCAACTGCCCCACCAGCGACGGCCATCGATGCGGCCGAACCGACCGCGCCCGTGCCACCTGCCGCAGATGATCCAGACTCGGCCCGGACACCGACGTGTACGACGCGAATGCGGTGCTCGCCCGAGGCGAGGCCATCGCCTCCCACATCTGGACCGACCCCCAGTCGTGGGCGAAGACGTGGACCTTGCCGGTCAGGCCCGGCATCGACTCGACCACCGCGAAGGCGTCCCGCGCCAGCTGCTCGATGGCGACGTCTGCCGCAGGCTCCAGCACGGACGCTCCGCTGCCTCGTGTGTCGTAGGCGATCACCCGGACCGTGTCGCCGAGCGCGGTGATCAGCGGATCGAACACGTGATGGTTATCGGGATAGCCGTGCACCAGCAACACCGTCGAGCGGGCTGTCGGGTTCCCGTACTCGAAAACGGGAAGCTCGGCACCGGCGATGCATACCGTCCAGTGAGTCATCCCGCGTCGGTCAGGGCATGCAGTGCGCCGCCGCGCAACAGGTGAGCAATCATCTTCAGCCGCATGGCTTCCTGCTCGGGCTGCGGATGGACCCCGGCTGCCAACGCCTCGCCGTCGAGCAGGTGGACGACGCTGAAGACCACCGTTTCCAGATGCTGCGGATCGATCACGCCGGCAACGGGAAGCGCACGAGCAAGTTCGGCGATCTGCTCGTGATATCGAACGGTGAACGGCTGCAGTCTCTCTCGCAGCTCGTCGTCGCTGCGGGCGGCGGTCAACAGCTCGTACCAGGCCCCGTTGATCGGGGCGCGGCACGCTGCTCTGAGCAGTTCGAGACAGTGCTCGATGGACGCGCTCCCGAAACCGGACAGGCCGCGGCGAAACTCCTCGAACTGACGTCGACGAACCTCGTCGGCTGAGGCGACGATCAGGTCGAGCCTGGTGTCGAAATGCCGAAACATGGCACCGGACGACACCCCGGCCCGGCTGACGATTTCACTGACACTGGTTGCGGCGTAGCCCTTCTCGCACAACGATGCAATAGTCGCGTCGAGCAGTTTTCCGATGGTCTCGGTTCGGCGCTGGTGTTGACTCGCCACTCACACACGCTCCCGGCGTCGCGGGGCCGTGGGAGTGCCTGCCCGCAGGAAGCTACCGGCCCGCTCCGACACACCGAACCAGGGCGCAAAGGTGCCGCCGGAGAACACCACTCGGCCCGCGACCAGAGTGGCGGTGACCGCTCGGTCGTTGCGATTGACCATGCGACTCAGGCCACCGAATTCCGGCATGGTCTCCTCGCGATAGGCCAGGACATCCTCGTTCAGGCCCTCCGGGTCGATCACGACGATATCGGCACGGTCCCCCACCCGCAGGTGACCGGCGTCGACACCGTAGAAGTCGGCCAGTTCGCCGCTGAGCTTGTGCACTGCCTTCTCCACGGTCATGAACGGCCGGCGATCGTTTCGCGCGTCGTGCACACGGTGCAGCAACCGAATGCCGAAGTTGTAGAACGCCATGTTGCGCAGATGAGCGCCGGCATCGGAGAAACCAACGGTCACCCCGGGCTGATTGATCAGCTTGTCCATCTGCCGCTTGCGATGATTGGCAACCGTCGTGTGCCAGCGCAACTTTCGGCCGTGCTCGACCACCAGATCGAGGAATGCGTCCACCACGTGCACACCGCGCTCGGCCGCGACCTCCGCGATGTTCTTTCCGACGACCGAGGCGTCGGGGCATTCGGTGATCTCGGCGTCGGCGAAGTCGCGATGCCAGACGCGCGAGCTGAACTTCTTCTCGAAGTCGGCACGGAACCAGCGGCGGTAGGCCTCGTCGGACAGCAACTCGTTGCGGCCCAACTCTTCTCGCAGATGCAGTGCGGCGCGGCCGGAGCCGAACTCCTCGAACACCACGAGATCGATGCCGTCGGAATACACGTCGAACGTGGTGGGGAGGTGCTGCCAGCGGAACTGGCCCTTGCCCGGGCCGTTGACCATCCGGGCGAGCGGGCCGAAGACGCGATGGATCCACGGCGACGCCTTGGCATCGGCCGCCGCCAGCAGCGAGATCTTGAGCGGAGTGCGGCCGACCCCGGTGGCCGAGGCGAGGAAGAACAACATGTCGTACTTGGTGTTCAGGTTCGGAATGCTCTGCAACAGCCGACCGCGTCGACGCAGAATCTTGTGCAGAGAACGGAATTCGCTCCACCGGGCATACGAGGACGGTAACGAACGAGACCGGTATCGATCGCCGTCCAACTTGTCCCACGGGTTCGTCATGGTCGACATTCCGAGCAGCCCGGCATCGAGCGCCTTCTCGAGCGCGTCGGACATGGCACGCCATTCCTCGCGGGTGGGCTTCTGACTGCGGTCGGTCGAGCGGTCGAGCCCCATGACATGCGCCCGTAGATCCGAATGACCCACCAATGCAGCAATATTGGGCCCGAGAGGCAGGCGCTCGAGGGCTGCGATGTACTCGTCGGGACTGTTCCAATTTTTGTGCGCATCGACGGCTTTGAGCACATGATCTCGCGGCAGCGCCTCGACCCGACTGAACAGATCCGCGATGTCGACCGGAGTGGAATAGAGCGTCGACAACGAACAGTTGCCCAGGAGAACCGTCGTGACCCCGTGCCGGACGGATTCTTCGAGACCCGGCCCGACCAACACCTCTGCGTCGTAATGGGTGTGTACGTCCACGAACCCCGGCGTGACCCACTTGCCGGTGGCATCGACCACCTCGGTCGTCGCGCTCGGCTCGAGGGGAGTGGACGACACGGCCCGCACGACGCCGTCGACGATGCCCACATCCGCCCGAACTCCAGGGCCGCCGGATCCGTCGTACACGGTTCCGCCGGCGATGACGACATCGAAAGGGATGTTCGGGTTCATGTGACCTCCGTCATAGAATGACGAAACCATAACTTAGAGAGTGGTCACTCGCAATAGCCCGGAGCGGATCGCTTCAGGCGTCCACAGCCTGACGACCGGCTTGTGCGGCCGCCAGTAGTTCGTGACGCCGCCCTCGCAACGACAGCAGGCCCCGGGCCATCTTCACGACATCCCCGATCGCAACCCGGCTGGGCTCGCTCCGGTGCGATTCGGACAGACGAACCGGCAGCTCCACAGGACGGACACCGGCCAATTCCACCGCGTAATCCAATTCGGTGGTGAACAGGAAACCCGGTTCGATCAGCTGCGGAGCCACCGCACGCAGAAGGGTGCCATCGACGATGAACGTTCCCTGCGGGTCCTTCGTTCGAGTGCCCAGCACGATTCTGCGGAGCGACGTGAAACCGAAGGTCATCACTGCGCGAAGCACCCCACGTTGCACAGCAGACTCCGGATGCGCCTTCGAGCCGATGGCCACCAATGGAGTCGACCCGGTTTCGGAGGTCCATTCCGCAGCCGCGTTCAGATCGTCGAACCCGAATGGAAGATCGTCGGCGGTCAGCAGCACGCGGTCGCCGCGAGACTGCTCGACGCCCAGTCGAAGCGCGTTACCCATGCCCTTGGCGCTGGTCAGCACGGACAGCCCGACGGTGGGATGAGTCCAATCAGCCGCAAGCCGTGCACAGATGTCTGCCGTGGAGTCGGTCGAACCGTTCTCGATGACGATAATTTCCGCAGGACTGCCGGACAAGTACTCGACGAAGGCATCCACAGTGGATTCGATGACTCGGGCAGAATTGTGGGCAGGTATGACCACCGACAATTCGACCGCGTCCGGCCGCGAACTCGGAGCGGGACCAGAGAACACAGTCACCCTTTCAGCGCCTGTCGAAAACCACGAACGGACGAAACACTACGCTGCAACGGACTGTCCGATGCTCACCGACCATCACCGACGAAGGCGTTTCGTGACTTCTGATCGCCCCTGGGCTGCGCGTGTACTGCCGCCCGCGGTTCTCGCCCTGACCGTCGCGGTCGCCGCGGCGATCCCCATGCTCACGAACCGATGGTTCTACTACTGGGACGACAGTGCAGCGGCGTTCACACCGGGATGGCGGGTGATCGGCGAGCGACTGCTGTCAGGATCGTGGCCGACGCTGCTGCCGGAACTGTGGGCCGGCGGAAACGTCACCGCCGAGGCGCTCTACGGCACCTACAACCCGCTGCTGTTGGCCAATTCCGCGCTGATCGCGGCAATTCCGAATCTGGCCATCGGCATCACCTTGGTCAAGATGCAGTTCATGGCGATTCTCGCCGTCGGCGTCTACATCCTGGCGAAGCAGTACGGCGCACGAACGTCGATGGCGTTCGTGGCCGGTTTCGCGATGCCGTTCGCCGGCTACACGCTGTACTTCGGTGCCTCCAGTTGGGCGTCGGGCCTGTTCGCCTTCGCGTGGATCCCACACGTCTGGTGGTCCACGCGGTCCGCTGCCCTCGGCCGAGTGAATCCAATAGTTCCCATCTTCTTCGGCTTCATGGCCATGACGACCGGCAATCCGTACGGTGCCGTCGCGGTCGCCGTCGTGTATCTCGCTGTCATCGCAGAGGTCTTGGCGCTGGGCAACTATCGGCGCATCTTGTCGCTGATCGTCAGCGGAGTATCGATCCTGGCGATGTCCTTGATCGTCTACCTCCCGCTCGCCTTCACCACCGATGTGTCGGTGCGAAACCAGTCCGGAGTGTCCAACGACGGAACCCTCCGCCCCGGACTGGGCGATTTGATCAACGTCAGCAGCCCGACTCATCTGCCGATGGTCGAGTCGTTCGGGGCCAGCTTCATGACCGTCCCCATCGGCTACCTGGTGTGGTTTCTCGTTCCGTTGAGCCCGTGGATCCGGTGGCGCACACTCGGTAACCTGCGGAAAAGTGCCGTATCGCTGGCCGTCTTCGCAGGCGTCTATGCCGTGTTGTTACTCGGACCGTCGAACCTGTGGCTTTTTCGCTGGCCGATCAGATTGATCGAATACGGCCAATTGCCCCTACTGATTGTCACAGCGGTTGCGGCCAGCGCCGGTCTGCACCGGGAAAGGCTTCGACTCCGAGCCTCGATCACGGCTGCACTTCTGGTGCTGCAGTTCTACCTGGCGTGGTCGAGTGTTCCGGACGACCTCGGCATCCATGCCTTGGCACTGCTGGTCTGCGGCGTGCTGACGATAGCGGCTGTCACCGCAGCCTATCGAGCACCACGCGTCTTCGGCGGCGTCCTCGTCGTGGGAATAGTGGCCACCCTCGCGCTTCAGACGAACGCATGGTTCCAGAGCAACGACAACGTCACACCCTGGCGTTTTCCCCGCCAGGTTGCGTTTCTGGAAGACCGCTTGGACAGCAGGTACACCGGCAACACATTCGCGATCGCCGACACGGATTCCATTCCCGACGACGCTCCCACGTCGCAATGGGGTGATCTGGTGTTCGGCAACGCGTGGCAAGCCTCCGGCGTGGATGCCGTGAACAGCTACGCCGGTATCAGTTACGAGGATTTCGTCGACGCGCTGTGCCTGAATTACTACGGCGGAGTCACCTGCCCGGACGCAGTGGACAGGTTGATGGCAACGGCACCCGGAACCGGCGTGTCATGGGCGGATGCACTCCGGCTCGACACGATCATCGTTCAGAACAGTGGCCCCTACGGAGATCTACACGCTTTCGATGCGCTTCCACGCGACCGCTGGACGACCACCAATGCCGATGTCGTCACCGTCGCACACCGCAACACGCCGCTGGCGTGGCCGGATGGGCGACTGTCCGCTGCAAGCGACGGCGTCACCGTTCTTGCGGACGATGCCGCGACGGACACCCGAGAGACTGTGCGATACAACGGCTCCGGTGTCGTGACGTTTGCCTTGCTCGCCTGGCCCGGTTGGACGGCAACCGTGGACGGGGCCCCGGCCGAGGTACGCGCAACCGAGGGAGGGTTGCTTCAGGTGGTCCTACCCGAAGGCGGCGAGACCGCGACCATCGAGTACGCGCCGCCAGGCACCACCGGCGGTGTGGCACTCGCCGCGGGCGGTCTCCTGGTTGCGGTTGCGCAATCGGTCGCGGTCGGCGTCAGGCGACGCCGACCGGTCGATCAGTGAGCCGCCGACTTCGTCGCTTCGTCCACCGCACGGTGCGCCGGAAGGATCGAGTCACGTTCTGCTGCAACATCTCCTGATCCAGCGACGAGGTCCAGGAAGTGATTCAGCTGAGCCGAGAGCGGCTCTTCGCTGTACCTGATGGTGGGGATCTCGATGATCGTCTGCTGCTGGTATCCGTCTCGATCGGACGGCATGTCGTCGTCGATGTGCCGATAGACGGTGATGTCGCGGCGGAGAAGGTCGATCTCGATCAGCCGGTCGGATTCGAGCAGCGACAGCTGCCGGATCTTGCGCTGACTGATGCGACTCGCAGAAATCGTTGCCACAGCGCCTGATTCGAAGCGAAGGATTGCATCGGCGCAGTCCTCGGCATGGTTTTCCTTCGATGCCGGATGGAAGTAGCCGAACTCCCCCGCAACCGATTTCGGTTCGGAACCGACGAAAGAAATCGCGAGATCGACGTCGTGAATGAGGAGATCGGTCGCCACACCGGTCGAGATTCGCGATACGAACGGAGAATGTCGAATGCCGTTGACCTGCCACACGTCACCCGCGAACTCACGCGCTGTACGCACCGCGGGGTTGAACCGCTCGAGCAACCCGCACATCAACGGGATGTCTCCGGCCGCAGCCTTGCCCACGAGCTCAGCACTCTGCTCGTACGTGGCGGCCAAGGGCTTCTCGACCAACACTGGCTTACCCAGTTCGAGAATTCTCGACGCGATGT
Organism: Rhodococcus sp. KRD175; assembly: GCF_017168275.1. NCBI lineage: Bacteria > Bacillati > Actinomycetota > Actinomycetes > Mycobacteriales > Nocardiaceae > Rhodococcus > Rhodococcus sp. KRD175. The sequence continues at coordinate 123,464 of NZ_JABFAQ010000013.1, read as the reverse complement.
CGTAATGAGCAGGAGTCGCCGCAGCGATGACCACCGCATCGATACCAGCGAGGTCGTCGAATTCCGCAGCCCAGTCACAGCCGAAGCGCTCGGCGACAGCCCGACCTTGACTCTCCCGTGGCTCGACCAGCACAGCCAGATCGCAGCGATCCGACTGGGCAATGACCCTGGCATGCAGAGACCCCATGCGACCCGATCCGACCAGTGCAACCCGAGGATTCATCACTGTCCCATCGCCGAACGAACAGCCGACACGACGGTGTCGATTTCATCGACGGTCAAGTTCGCATGTACCGGAATACTCAAGCACCGCTGGGAGACCGACGTGGCGACCGGCATGTCCTCGATGACCACGTTCGGGTGTTCGCGGTAGCAGTCGTAGTCGTACGCGGTCTTCGGGTAGTAGATTCCGCTCCCCACACCCGCATCGGCAAGTCGCGAGCTCAGCTCGTCGCGGTCGATCGAGGCGTCCTCGTCGACCAACACGGTGTACTGATGCCAGACGTGCCCTCTGCGCTCGAGTTCTGCGGGCAAGGTCAATCCGGCAACGTCCTTCAACCCGGTGGTGAGCATGTCCGCGTTGCGCCGACGCTGCTCGACCTGCGTCCGATAGCCGGCAAGCTGGGGTAGACCGAGGCTGGCCTGCAAGTCGGTCATCCGGTAGTTGTGACCGACGACCTCGTACTGGTACCGGGCGCGCATCCCCTGGTTGCGCAGGACTCGCAAGCGGTCGGCGACGGCCTCGTCGTCGGTGGTGATCATGCCGCCCTCGGCGGTGGTCAAATTCTTCGTGGCATAGAAGGAGAAACAGCCGAGCCCGAACGTGCCGACTCCGCGGCCGTCGAACGTCGCACCGTGCGCCTGCGCCGCATCCTCCACGATGGCAAGGCCGTGCTGCTGCGCAAGATCGCCTATCGCGGCCATGTCCGCAGACTGGCCGTACAGATGAACCGGCATCAGTACGGCAGTGCGATCGGTAATTCGCGTGGCCGCGTCTACCGGGTCGATGTTGAAATCATCCGCAGAAATATCGGCAAATCGGACAATGGCACCCGCATCCAAAATTGCGTTCAACGTCGCGACGAATGTGAACGGACTGGTCAAGACCTCGTCACCGGGCTGCAGATCCTGAATTTCCAACGCCGCACCGAGGGCGGTCGTGCCGTTGTTCACTGCCACTGCGTGGCCGGCACCGACGAGCTCAGCGAACTGCTCCTCGAAGCGCTTGACCTTGGGACCCTGCGCGACAATGCCCGAACGAAGGGTGTCGAGTACTTCACGCTCGACATCCTCGCCGAAAACGACACTGGAAATTGCAATCACTGACATACCCCTCGGACCGATCTGGCTGCGACGGAAAACCGTACCGATTCGCATCTTTACCCGTCGACACTATCGCCTGCCACGAGGTCCCGGTCACAAGCCTTGCCGCGCGTAACGTTATTTTCTACAACAGCGCAGTAAATCCAACAGAGACGTGGGAGGCCGATTTCAGGTGCCGATCGACATAGGCCAGGACTGTCGAATCCACGAGACCGCCGTCATCGGCGAGGGCGTGGTCATCGGCGACCGGGTCACCATCGGCCCCTTCGCAGTGCTGACCGGACCGCTGGAGGTCGGCAACGACTGCTGGATCGGCGCGCAGACCGTCCTCGGTTCGCCCCCAGAAATCAATGGTTTCGAGCATTTCTCGTCCTACGTGGCACCCAGCATCGGGTGCGGAATTCACATCGGAGAGAACACAGTTATCCGCGAGCTCACCGCCGTCCATCAGGGAAGCGAACGACGCACCGTCGTCGGAGCGAACTCGTTCATCATGAATCGCATCTCGGTGGGACACGACGTACAGCTCGGGGACAACACGATCGCAGCGCCAGGCGTGACGTTCGGCGGTCACGTCACTCTCGGGCCCGGATGCAACATGGGCATGAACAGCACCATCCACCAGCGCCGCGTCATGGGCGCTGGTGCCATGGTGGGTATGGGCGGTATCGCTACCAAAGACATCCCGCCATTCGCGACCGTCGTCGGGAACCCAGGAGTTTTGCACGGAGCCAACTCGGTCGGCATGACGCGAAAGGGGTACGCAGAGTCGGATGTCGAGATCGTCGGTTCGGCATACTCGAACGGCCGCCTGCCCGATCTTGCCGCTCTGAACGAAACAACCGCGACGGCCTTCGAGTGGTGGCGAAATCTGTCCACCAAACCCTTGATCAGATGACGGAGGAAGTAGCGGCCTCGCGCGGAAAGAAGATTGCCGGCACCGTACTGCGCGTCGCGGTCACCGCGGCGATCGTCGTCGCCATCGTCCTGGCAGTGAGATCCCAGTGGTCCGAGGTCCGCGACACCATTCTGTCGCTGGGAATCTGGTCACTGCTCGGGTCGTCGCTGCTGGTGTTCCTCGGCATGGGAGCAGCGGTGCGGGCCTGGCAGCACGCACTCGGGGCACTGGAATATCCCATCCCGGCGTTCGACGCCGCCCGCTGCTACCTGGTGGGGCAACTGGGCAAATACTTGCCCGGCAGTGTCTGGGCATTCGTTCTTCAGACCGAGCTGGTCAGACGCGCCGGTGTCACCCGAGCTGCAGGATTCGTGGCGGTTCTGGTTACCGTAGGACTGAGCACGACCTCCGCGCTGGTTGTCGGTCTTCTGGGCCTTCCTGCACTGTTCGATGTCAGCACCATCGCTGCGGTGGCGGTAATCGTGCTGGTTCCCATTGCCCTGACCTGCGCGTACCCACCTATCCTGACTCGCCTGGTGAATCTGGCGCTGAAGGTCCTTCGCCGCGCGCCGCTACAGTCGCCGCTGACGACGCGCAAAATAGCGTTGTCACTTGGTTGGTGTGCCGCAAGTTGGGTTCTCTACGGCACCCACCTGTGGATCCTCGCCTCGAGCTCCGCCGGTTTCCGGATCGGTGGACTGGTGGAGTGCATCGGCGCACTCGCACTCGGAATGTGTGCAGGCGTGCTCGTCGTGGTGGTGCCGTCCGGCATCGGTGTCCGAGAAGCCGTGGTGGTCGCAGCACTGTCGCCGTTCATGGACGCCGGTGTCGCACTGGGATTGGCCCTGGCCTCGCGACTCGTGTTCACTCTGTGCGAGGTACTGGCCGGCGTGATCGCCGCTGCATCCGGTTCGCGAGCGCTCCGTAACATGCTGGTGCACAGCCACTCTCGCGTTCCAGCGCCTCACAAACAGTCGACTGCCAACTAGCGATTCAGTACGGACTCCTTCGCCGCATAGACCGCTTCGGTGGCGTCTTTCTGCGGTCGCCACCACTGCTCGTTGTCGCGGTACCAGTCGACGGTCGCTTTCAATCCGGCGCGGAAGTCGACATAGGTTGGTGTCCAACCCAATTCGGTTCGGAGCTTGGTGGAGTCGATGGCGTAGCGCAGGTCGTGGCCGGGGCGGTCGGTGACGAAATCGAAAGCGTCGGGTGCGTTGCCGGTTTCTTCGAGGATCGCTTCGAGGACGGTGCGGTTGTTGGCTTCGCCGTCGGCTCCGATGAGGTAGGTCTCGCCGATGCGGCCGCCGTCGATGATGGCCCAGACGGCGCTGTTGTGGTCGTCGACGTGGATCCAGTCGCGCACGTTCTGCCCGGCACCGTAGAGCTTGGGGCGTGATCCGCTGAGGATGTTGGTGATCTGACGCGGGATGAACTTCTCCACGTGCTGATACGGGCCGTAGTTGTTGGAGCAGTTCGAGATGGTGGAGCGGACGCCGAACGAGCGGGTCCACGCGCGGACCAGCAGATCGCTCGACGCCTTGGTCGAGGAGTACGGGCTCGACGGGTTGTACGGGGTCGATTCGGTGAATCTCGCCGGATCGTCGAGTTCGAGGTCGCCGTAGACCTCGTCGGTGGAGATGTGGTGGTAGCGGACGTCGTGTTCGCGGACCGCGTTGAGCAGGGTGGTGGTGCCGATGACGTTGGTGTGCACGAACGGCCACGGGTCGGTCAACGAGTTGTCGTTGTGGGATTCGGCGGCGAAGTGGACGACGAGATCGGTCTCGCGGACGAGGCGGTCGACGAGATCGGCGTCGGCGATGTCGCCGTGTACGAAGTCGATGCGATCGGCCACCGGCTCGAGGGAGGCCTTGTTGCCGGCGTAGGTGAGCTTGTCTAGCACGGTGACCTGGGAGTCGGGGCGCTGCGCGAGGGTCTGATGTACGAAGTTCGCGCCGATGAACCCGGCCCCACCCGTGACGAGAATTCTCATGAACAGGCACTTTACCGGGGGATGCTCGTGTGGGCCGTTCTTGTCGGGCGCGCGTGCTAGCTTCTGTTCGACTTCGGGGGGAGTACGTCAATGGGTCTGGGAAAAATTCTTGTCCGTCTCGCGGCACTGATAACGCTGCTGTTCGGGTTCATGTGGGCAATTCCGCAGCTGGCTCCGCAAGTACCGGGACCGTACGAGGGTGTACGGGCTCTGCCACCGGTGTCGCCGAAACCCACGGGCTCGACGACCGTGCCGCCGCCCCTGCCGCCGGGTTTTCCGTCGATGGAACGCCCGCCACCGCAAATCGAGGTGCCCGACGGGCAGCCGCAGCCCATCGCCACCAAATTCGGCTGGACTTACGAAATACCAGCAGAGTGGCGAAACTTTTCGACCGGAATCGCGGGTTGGTCGAATGCCGGTCGATCGGTCGTCTACGGCTCGATCGGAGATTTCGGGAGCAATTACTGCCCGGAATCCGACGGGTCGACGCTTGCCATGTCCGGCATGACCGGACGCCGCGGGATGGATCTGCACACCGCAGCGCTCGACGCAGCACGAGGCGCGGAGATCATCTTCGGCGACGACTCCGCCGCACCGCCTCGAATCGAGTACTCGCAGCCGAGCGACATCGAGGTCGCAGGCGAGCCTGCTGTGCGATACACCGTCACGGCATCGAGCGTGCACAAGCGAACCGACTGTGACCCCACGGAGGGGACGTTCGATGTCGTTGCCGTGCCCGGGTTCGCGACGGCGACGGTCGCCGTGTTCTTCGTGAAGCGGGACCTCGCTGTCGACGGGGCAGTGGATCATTCGGTCGTCGAAGACATCATTTCCACACTCCGCCGTAGCGATCCCGACGGTGTGACGCAATGACCAAAGAACTCCTTTCGGCGGACGCAACAAACATCGCCGGCCTCGGTAATCTTTTCGATCGCATCGGTGCCGATACCCTGGCCAGTCACCACTACTTGCTCGACAATGCGGGCCTCGGCGAGAACGTGGTTGGAGAAATTCTGAAGAAGCTCCGTCCGTATATCGCGCGCTTCCAAGAGATGACCCGCACCCGACACGTTCACCTGTCGGCCAACTGCGGCGAGATGGGGGCCGAGCTGAACAAAGCTGCCTGGTTGTATGCCGATCAAGATCGAAAGAATTACGACCTGCTCAACGCCCACACATCTGTGCCACCGCTACCCGGCAGCGACCGCGGGAGTTCGGATCACGCCGCGGCCGGGCATATAGACGAATTCGACGGTGCCGCTGACTACGGTCATCCTCACGGAATCGATTATCCTCCAACCAATCCCGCCATCGACGACATCCGCGACGTGCTCGCCGATGCCTCCGAGTGGCTCGGCGAGATCGACCGAACGATCTTCGAACTCTCCGGGTGGAGTCCGCTACGCGAAGCGACCATTCCTGTCACCGGCAACTGGAACGAAATCCGTCGAATCGGTCAGGCGTACCAGATTGCGGGCGACGCCATGGAAGCCGCAGCCGAGTCGTTGGCTGCAGGAGTACGCCGCGTCGACGGTCACTGGAACGGTGCAGCCGCCCAGGCATTCACCGACTATGCCGACCGACAACTCGCCGCAATGCGATGGGAAGGGCATGCCGGCCGAACGATCGCCGCAATCTGTACAGCCATCGCCGAGCAACTTCGTGGCGCAGCGCTGGCAGTGGTCCGCAAGATCGTCGAATTGCTCGAGTCCGAAGTGGCCGTCGACAACGCTCGCGGTGCACTGAAGGTCGTGCTCAAGAAAGTGCCGGTGGTCGGCACTGCATGGCAGGTGGAGAGCATCATCGAAATATGCTTGACGGCAATGAATCTGACCAAGGATCTCATTGTGAAGATCGAGCAGGTGGTCGACGACTTCGGCGGGTTCCTCGACGCGCTCGGCGACCCCGAAGGCCAGGTGGGCCAGAAGATCGACGACACACTGCGACCGCTGAACGACCTCCTCGACTACGGCACGCAAGCCGTCGAAGCGGGCAAGACCGCGGATATCCGACCGGTACTCGACACACCGGACGAGGACTTCTCCGTCGGCACCGGCGACGAACCATGGCGGGACGCATGATCGAGTCCCTGCCTCCGCACGCCCGCGCTGCCTACGACCGACTGATGGCATCCTGCGGAGAGCTCGAAGCCATGCGTACACGCGCCTCGAACGCAGACCTGAAAACCCGGACCGTCACAACCGAACTACTGGCCCGCGTGGCGTCCTCACCGCGAGCGTCGGCCGACCTGATCCACTACGCACGCCGCGTCGCGTCGGGTGAATGCTGTTGGGAACGAATCCAGGTGGACGCGAATCCGCTGCCTCCGGAGGTGGACGAGCTCACAGCCGATCCGCTGATCGTGTGGCCGTCGGAATGGCCGACATCGACGACCGAAGCCCTGTCTCAGCCCTATCGAATCCCGTGGGAGTGAGCGCCGCTGGACGTGTCAGGACCGTCGAACAGTACGCCCGGCAAAAGCCGCGATGCGCTCGTACGCGTTTGCTCCGTCGGGTGCAGGCTGCTCGGGATCGAAGGCACCACCCCTGCGCTCATCGGTCATATTGGCCGACATGAACACCATCCCCTCCTCCGCCACGGTCTGGTCGAAGTCGTCGGTACCGCGCCCGAGCGCGGTCGCAAGGTCCCACGCGTGCACCGACAGTTCAGCAGCGACCATGCCGGCCGGCAGCGGTGAACCTGCGTCGAGCTCGGTCAGCAGTTCGCGGGTCCGGGCGGTCCACAACGGAACCGGATCCGAGGAGGGCTCGGGTGCGGCCGACCAGTCGATCTCCCCACCTCGCGCCATCGTCACCAGGTTGGCCGCGGTGTGCACCAGGTGGTCCGTCAAGTCAGCGACTGTCCACTCCGTGCAGGGCGTGGCCGACGCGCGTTCGGCGTCGGTCATTCCGGCCATCAATTCGGTGATCTGAGTGGCACCGGTGGCGATCTGGCTACTCGTCGTCACGTGGCTTGTCCTTTGTTCGGTCGACGGGCGGATCCGTCGGAACGGGGCAGGGCTGGCCGGAGTCTATGGGCAGTTGCCACCTCGCGCGCCGGAAACGAAGGTGCACGACCGAGCGGGTGATCGGAGGGTCTGGAAGACTTCGGGCTCATGCGGGGAATCATTCTGGCGGGCGGCACGGGCTCACGGCTTCATCCGATCACGATGGGAGTGAGCAAACAGCTGGTCCCGGTCTACGACAAACCGATGATCTACTACCCCCTCTCGACCCTGATCCTCGCCGGCATCCGCGAGATCCTCATCATCACCACACCCCAGGACGCCGACCAGTTCGCACGCCTGCTCGGCGACGGCTCCCAATTCGGCATCTCCTTGACCTACAAGGTCCAACACGAGCCCAACGGCCTCGCCCAAGCCTTCGTCCTCGGAGCCGAGCACATCGGCACCGACAGTGCAGCCCTGGTGCTCGGCGACAACATCTTCTACGGCCCCGGGCTGGGCACCCAACTCTCACGCTTCGACACCATCGACGGCGGAGCCGTCTTCGCCTACGAGGTCTCCGACCCCACCGCCTACGGCGTCATCGAATTCGATGCGAACCGAAAAGCCGTGTCGTTGGAAGAAAAACCCACCGCCCCGAAATCGAACTACGCCGTCCCGGGCCTGTACTTCTACGACAACGACGTCATCGCCATCGCCCGCGACCTCGCCCCCTCCGCCCGCGGCGAATACGAGATCACCGACGTCAACCGCCACTACCTCGACGCCGGCCGCCTCCAGGTCGAAGTCCTCCCCCGCGGTACCGCCTGGCTCGACACCGGCACCTTCGACTCCCTCCTCGACGCCTCGAACTACGTGCGCACCATCGAACAACGCCAAGGACTCAAGATCGGGTCCCCCGAAGAAGTCGCCTGGCGACGCGGATTCATCACCGACGACGAACTGCGCGCCCGCGCCGAGAAACTCGTCAAATCCGGCTACGGCCGCTACCTGCTCGACCTGATCGACCGAGGAAACCGATGACCTTCCGTGAACTGACAATATCCGGCGCCTACGAATACACCCCACGCCAGTTCGGTGACGACCGCGGCGTGTTCTTCGAATGGTTCAAAGCGAGCCTCTTCGCCGAAACGACCGGGCGAGCGTTGGACCTGAAGCAGGCGAACTGCTCGGTCTCCGCCGCCGGAGTGCTGCGCGGAATCCACTTCACCACCAACCCACCCGGGCAAGCGAAATACGTCACCTGCGCCCGCGGAGCGTTCCTCGACGTCATCGTCGACCTGCGCGTCGGCTCCCCGACGTTCGGGCAATGGGACAGCGTGCTGATCGACGACATCGACCGCAGAGCAGTGTTCCTCTCCGAAGGCCTCGGGCACGCCATCTTGTCGTTGGAAGACAACTCCACCGTCATGTACCTGTGCGGCCTCGAATACACCCCGGCACTGGACCGCGACATCAACCCCCTCGACCCCGCCCTGGGCATCGACTGGCCCACCACCGGCCGCGACGGATCGCCTCTCACCTACGAGCTCTCCGCCAAAGACAAAGCCGCCCCCACCCTCACCGAAGCCCTCGAAGCAGGAAACCTGCCCACCTTCTGAGTAAGTCGTTGCTGGGGCGACACCGCGGCCGTGCGGCGTCGCCCCAACATCCGATGCGAAGGCTACAGACGGTCTTTCCGTCGACCGCGCCTGCTCGATAAAGGCTGAGCCGCAACAAGTTCCGTTTCCGTCGCCGTCCGGAACGGAGACGCCGACAGGTCGACCTGCGGGTGCGCATCCTGCCCTCGGGTGGCTCGCAAACTGAGTATCACGGAGATCGCGAGAATCGACGAGATGACACCGAGCGAGACGGCGGTGGGGATGTAGAACACGTCGACCTTGAGTGCCATCTTGATGCCGACCCAGATGAGGACCAACGCCAGTCCCACCTTCAGATACACGAATCGGTGCATCAGGTCCGCGAGCAGAAAGTACATCGCCCGCAGTCCGAGAATGGCGAATGCGTTGGCGGTGAACACCAGGAAGGGGATGTCGGTGACGGCGAAGATCGCCGGGATGGAATCGACAGCGAAGACGATGTCGGTGACTTCGACGAGGACCAGCACCGCCAACAGCGGAGTGGCCAACGCAACGCCCCCGATGCGCACCACGAACTTCTGCCCGTAGAACGCGTCGGTCATGGGAACGTAGCGACGGAACAACCGCAGCGTACGAGACTGTTCGGGATCGAGATGCTCGTTGCGCTGACGCACCATGCGGTATCCGGTGAAGATCAAGAAGGCGGCGAAGAGGTAGAGCACCGCGCTGAAGCTGGCGATGAGGGCAGATCCCCCGGCGATGAAGATGCCACGAAAGACCAGCGCACCGAGTACGCCGAAGAACAGGACGCGGTGTTGCAACTCCCTGGGCACCGCGAAATACGTGAAGATGATGGCCCACACGAACACGTTGTCGACCGCCAGCGACTTCTCGATCAGGTAGCCGGCGAAGTACTGCTGGCCGAACTCGGCACCGGCGGTGGCCCAGATCAGTGCACCGAATCCAACGCCGAAAGCGACCCAGATACCGGACCAGACAGCCGCTTCGCGCACTCCGATGACGTGTGCTCGCCGATGGGCGAACAAATCGACCGCAAGCATAGCGACGATGAAGCCGAGTACTGCCACCCAAGCCCAAAATGGAACGGACATGACAACCTCCAGTTCGGTGAACTGGAGGTCTCTCCCGCCCGACGTGGGCCGCTCGCCGGGCCCGGATTGCCGGGCCGTGGTGACGACGAAGCTGCTGGGGGATACTCCCCTCCTGGGGCACATTGAACCAGGACTTCGGCCCGGGATCAAGGAAACTTAGCGCCCCACAACAGTTACCGAATTTTGAAGATCACGAACCGCTGCACCAGGAAGTTGATGACCGTCGCCGTTCCCTGCGCGACGACGAACGCCACGTTGGCGTACCAGAAGCCGTCGGGCAGAACCTGGTAGAGCCAGGTGTAGATCCCGACCTGGACGGCGAAGGTGACTCCGTACAACGCGACGACGGCGAAGAACCGGGCCCGCGACGGTGCCGCGTTGAACGTCCACCGACGGTTGATCAGGTACGCCGTGGTGGTGCCGAGCACGAACCCGATTGCCTTGGCCAGAGTCACCCCGACGCCGAACACGAAATGCAGGATCAGGTTGATGCCCTGATCGACGATCGCCGACAGCACACCCGTCGCCAAGAACCGCATTACCTGCGTCTTGAGATCGAGGGCCGCGTCGGCGATGTTCTCGGTCAGTGGCAGCTCGACGGGCAGCGGGACGTGATGCTGCAGCTCGTCGTCCTCGGGCGACCAGTCGTCGTTCCCGGAGCCGTCTTCGATGGAGCGATCAGGGGTGGACACGAGGACTGACATTAGCTGCTATCGCAATGCGGGTACCCTCTTGAGCGATGTCCACGACAGCCGACGACGCACTCTTCCCCCTGGAACCACAGGCCGGGAACACTGCGCCGCTACCCACGCAGACCCGCACACTCACTGGTTGGGGCCGCACTGCGCCCTCCACCGGCGAGGTGCTCTCGACCTCCGACCCCGAGCTCATCGCGAACGCGGTCAAGCAGGTCGCCGAGCAGAACGACTCCAAGCCGGCTTACCTCCGACGCGGCGTCATCGCCCGCGGCCTCGGCCGCTCCTACGGCGACAACGCGCAGAACTCCGGCGGACTCGTGATCGACATGAATGCCCTCAACGGCATTCACAGCATCGACGCCTCGACGCGCATCGTCGACGTCGACGGTGGCGTCAACCTCGACCAGCTGATGCGTGCTGCACTGCCGTTCGGTCTGTGGGTTCCAGTGCTTCCGGGTACCCGTCAGGTCACCATCGGCGGAGCGATCGGCACGGACATCCACGGCAAGAACCACCACAGCGCGGGCAGCTTCGGCAACCACGTCCGCTCGATGGAACTGCTCACCGCGGACGGTCAGATCCGCCACCTGACGCCGACGGGCAAGAACGCCAAGCTCTTCTGGGCGACGGTCGGCGGCAACGGCCTGACCGGCATCATCCTGCGCGCGACGATCGAGATGACGCCCACGGAAACGGCCTACTTCATCGCCGACGGCGACGTCACCAGCACCCTCGACGAGACCATTGCCCTGCACAGCGACGGCAGTGAGAACAACTACGACTACTCGAGCGCCTGGTTCGACGCCGTGGCTCCGCCCCCCAAGCTCGGCCGCGCAGCTCTCTCACGTGGATCGTTGGCGCGCCTCGACCAGCTTCCCGAGAAGCTGCAGAAAGATCCGCTGCGCTTCAACGCCAAGCCGCTCGTGAAGTTCCCCGATATCTTTCCGAACGGGCTCGCCAACAAGTACACGTTCTCCGCCGTCGGCGAGGCCTGGTACCGCAAGGCCGGCAACTATCGGAACAAGGTTCAGTCCCTGACAGCGTTCTACCACCCACTCGACATGTTCAGTGAGTGGAACCGCGCCTACGGCTCCAAGGGATTTCTGCAGTACCAGTTCGTGGTGCCGCCGGAGGCCGTCGACGAGTTCAAGAAGATCATCGTCGACATCCAGAAGTCGGGGCACTACTCGTTCCTCAACGTGTTCAAGCTGTTCGGGCCCGGAAACAAAGCGCCACTGAGCTTTCCGATTCCAGGCTGGAACATCTGCGTGGACTTCCCGATCAAGCCGGGCCTGAACGAGTTCGTCCGCGAACTCGACAAGCGTGTGCTCGAGTTCGGCGGTCGTCTGTACACCGCGAAGGATTCGCGCACCGACGCCGAGACGTTCCACTCGATGTACCCGCGGATCGACGAATGGATCAAGGTTCGTCGATCTGTAGACCCCACAGGCGTTTTCGCCTCCGATATGGCTAGAAGGCTGGAACTGCTGTGACGATAGACGCCGTAGGTAACCCACAGACGATTCTCGTTCTGGGTGGCACCAGCGAGATCGGTCTCGCGATCACCGAGGAGTACCTGTCGAAGTCTCCGGCACGCGTCGTTCTCGCCGCGCTGCCCAACGATCCACTGCGTGAGAGTGCCGTTGCACAGCTCACCGCCAAGGGCGCGAAGTCCGTGGACGTCATCGACTTCGACGCACTCGACACCGCGTCGCATCCGAAGGTCATCGACGCGGCCTGGGCCAAGGGTGACGTCGACGTCGCCATCGTTGCCTTCGCCGTCGACTTCGATGCCGAGCAGCTCTGGCAGGACCAGCGCAAGGCCGTCCTGGCCGCGAACATCAACTACACCGCATCCGTGTCGGTCGGCGTTCTGCTGGGCGAGAAGATGAAGGCGCAGGCGTACGGCCGCATCATCGTCATGTCCTCGGTGGCAGGCGAGCGGGTCCGTCGCTCGAACTTCGTCTACGGCTCCACCAAGGCCGGTCTCGACGGTTTCTACCTCGGACTCGGAGAAGCGTTGCGCGAGTTCGGTCCTCGGGTCACCGTCGTTCGTCCGGGCATGGTGCGCACCAAGTTCAGCGCCCACGTCAAGGAAGCGCCGATGACCGTCGACAAGGAGGTCATCGCGAAGCTCGCGGTGAACGCTTCGCGCAAGGGCACCCCGCTCATCTGGACTCCCGCACCGTGGCGTCTGGTGATGATGGTGCTGCGACACGTGCCGCGGCCGATCTTCCGCAAGCTGCCCATCTGATCTCGATGACTGACGGGGTTGCACCGGCTCGCAGAACCGCCTCTGCCGTCGGGGAGATCGTTCTCGGTGCGCTCGTCGCAGTCGTGGTGGCGACGGTCGGGCTGTACGCCTTCTCACTGGTTCAGTGGCCGGCGTTCAACTCGTCCAACGTCACTCGCGCTCTGACAACTCTGGGCCAGGTGGTAGCCGCGGCCCTGTTCGCGTCGTCGATCTACCTGTACCGAATCCGTAAGTGGCCGTGGATCGCTCGACTCTCGGCGTGGGTCGGGCTGTCCGGCTTCGTTACCGTGACCCTCGGAATGCCTTTGGCGGCAACCAAGCTGTACCTGTTCGGCATCTCCGTCGACCAGGAGTTTCGCACCGAATACCTGACGCGGCTGACGGATTCGGCGTCGTTGCGCGACATGACGTACGCCGACATCCCACCCTTCTACCCCGCCGGTTGGTTCTGGCTCGGTGGACGGGTCGGCAACCTGCTGGGTATGGACGGCTGGGAAGTGTTCAAGCCGTACGCAATCGGACTGCTTGCTGTCACGTCGGTGGTCGCTTTCGTACTGTGGAAGGCCCTGATCCGCAGTGACTGGGCTGTCGCCGTCAGCGCTGTCACGACTGCATTGGTTGTCGCCTACGCCTCGCCCGAGGCCTACAGCGCCGTCATCGTGCTGCTGTTCGCCCCGGCATTGCTCCTGGCCTGGGGCGCGTTGCATCGCCCCGTCGGGATGAATGCGGCATCCAGTCGGTCAGACGGCAAGAATGGGACATTCATCCCCACGGGGGGACGCGCAGCAGGCGGCTGGGGAGCGGTAATCGGTACCGGCCTGTTCCTCGGCCTGGCCGCGACGTTCTACACCCTGTACCTGGGTCTGGCCGCGTTCACCGTCGTGCTGATGGCCTTGTTCGCCGCCGTTCTCGCCTGTCGCGAGCGCAAGACCTGGCGGGCCCTGATTCCCATTGCACTCAAAGTGGCTGCGATCGCCGTCATCTCGGGCCTCATAGCGGCGACGGTATGGCTGCCGTATCTCGTCGACTTCCTCCGCGGCGCACCGTCCACATCGGGCACCGCACTGCACTACCTGCCCGAGGCCGGTGCAACGCTTCCGTTCCCGATGTTCGAGTTCTCGATGATGGGCATTCTGTGCCTCTTCGGAACGGTATGGGTCGCAGTACGTTTCTCGTCGTCGCGTCGAGCACAGGCACTCGGAGTCGGCGTCGTCGCGGTCTACCTGTGGACGTTGCTGTCCATGGCGGCCACGGCTGCGGGCACCACACTGCTCTCGTTCCGACTCGAAGCGGTTCTCATCGTATTGCTCGGCAGCGCAGGCGTTTTCGGATTCCTCGAAGGCAGCCACGCGATCTACCAGGCCATCAACGAGCCACCGAAGTTCCGCATCGCTGCCGTCGTCGTCGCGACCATCGGCGCAATGGCCTTCGCGCAGAACATCCCCCAGGTACTGCAGAGCGAGATCACCGTCGCGTACTCCGACACCGACGGTGATGGCAACCGTGCCGATATGCGTCCGCCGAGCGCCGTCTCGTACTACCGCGAGGTCGACGACGCCCTGACCGAACAGACCGGTCGACCGCGCGACGAAACCGTCTTGCTCACTGCGGACACCTCGTTCCTGAGCTACTACCCGTACTTCGGATTCCAAGGACTGACGTCGCACTACGCCAATCCACTGGCGCAGTTCGATCAGCGGGCCGACGCCATCGAGCGGTGGACCGAGCTCGAGACCCCCGACCAGATGATCGAGGCGCTCGACACCAGCCAGTGGCGCGCCCCCGACGCCTTCCTGTTCCGCCGCGGTGCCGACGGCTACACCTTGAGACTGGCGGAGGACGTCTACCCGAACGATCCGAACGTGCGGCGCTACACCGTCACCTTCCCCGAGTCACTGTTCGAGGATCCACGCTTCACCGTGACCGATATCGGCCCCTTCGCACTGGCGGTGCGCACTGCATAAACGCCATGCGCGCCGGATCGAGACCGCGGCCGCAGGCCGAGTACGTCACGGCACAAGCGGGTTACCCGCGGCAGGCGCCGGCAGCACCTGACGAGCCGTGATCTCATCGCCACACGAGTCACACTCGAGCCTCACGTGTGCGTTGCCCCCACAGTCGCGGTGCGTGTAGTGCACGGGGACACCGTCGGGTGCCATGTACGCGTCGCCCCAGTCTTTGAAGGCCATCAGAATCGGATAGATGTCGTGGCCCTTGCGGGTCAGCCGGTATTCCGCGTAGGTGGAATCGGTCTGCACCTTGGCGAGAATGTCGTGCTCGACGAGGCGGTCGAGTCGATCCTGCAGCCGACTTCGTGAGATCCCCATGGCGCTCTGGAAGTGGTTGAAACGGCGAACCCCTGCGAACGACCACTTCAGAATCACCAGCGTCCACCGGTCACCCAGAACGGACAGAGACCTCGAAATCGAGCAGGGCACATCGGCCAGCTCCGCATGACGCATACCGTCGACCTTACCCAGCAGTCTCGAAACGAGACTATTGCTGCTACTTTGTAGTCTCGAAATGAGACCAGGGGTGTACATGGACGCTGTGACAGACGATCGAGGGCAGCAATTCTCGGCACTCGCCGGAATTCTCGAAGAACGCTGGACGTGCAGACAGTTCCGGCCGGATGCAGTGCCACGCGGCGATATCGAGCGTGTGCTCGCCCTGAGCCAGCGCACACCGTCGTGGTGCAACACCCAGCCGTGGCAGGTCATCGTGACGGAAGGGGAAGGGACAGACCGCTTCCGCCGGACACTCCAGGACCACGTCCGCGGCGGCGGCCCCGTGCAGAGTGACATCCCCTTCCCCACCCAGTACGCCGGCGACTATCGCGACCGTCGCCGTGCGTGCGGACTGCAGCTCTACGACAGTGTCGGCATCGAGAAGGGGGATCCGCGCGCCCTTGCTCAGATGCTCCGTAACTTCGACTTCTTCGATGCGCCACACGTCGCCGTGATCACCACCGAGGCCGATCTCGGCGAGTACGGAGCGATCGACTGCGGTCTGTACGTCAACACCTTTTTGCTCAGCGCACACAGCCTCGGCATCGCAACCGCCCCACAGGCCGCCCTCGCGTCGTACTCCGATTTTCTGCACGATTACTTCGACATACCGGAGCACCGGCGCATCGTGCTCGGTATCTCGTTCGGATACGCGGACCTGGAGCACCCGATCAACTCGTTCCGAACCGAACGGGCAGACGTGACGAACGTGACCACCTGGATCGGTGACTGATCCGTACATAGGGGTGGGGCGGCGTCGCACTCCAGCCGGTGTGACCCAGCACGTTCGAGTTTTCGCCGACCGTGATCTTTCTGTAACCTCGACGCGATGACCACCCACGACCAGAGAGTTCTCGAGCGGCAGCCGACCACGGCACCGGCTCGACACTCCGGCGTCGGGCGAGGCGACCTCGTGGCGGCCGTCGGATTTCTGATCGCCGCCGTGTACGTCCTACAGGGTCAGTGGCGCAATCTGAACGGCGGCTACCTCTACAACAGCGGCCAGGACCAGACGATGTGGGAGTGGTTCTTTTCCGTCGCCGCCCATGCCGTCGCGCATCTGGACAATCCACTGTCCAGTGACCTGCAGAATTACCCGCTCGGGGTGAATCTGATGGCGAACACGGCGATGTTCGGCATCTCCATCCCGCTCGCTCCGATCACGCTGTTGTTCGGACCCACCGTCACCTGGGCAATCGCCCTCGCCGCCGGCCTCGCAGGCACCTCGTTCGCCTGGTACTGGCTGTTCTCGCGTCAGCTGAACGCGTCCAAGGGTGCCGCCGCAATGGGCGGCGCACTGTGCGGGTTCGCGCCCGGTGCCATCTCCCATGCCAACGGCCACCCCAACTTCGTGGTGCTGTTCCTGCTCCCGGTCATCGCGATGCTGGTCACCCGCATCGCACACGGCGGCGGAACCACCAAGAACACCGTCGGGCTCGGCCTGATCGTCGCGCTGCAGATCCTGCTCGGCGAAGAACCGCTGCTGATCTTCGCGATGTCGTTCGCCATCTTCGCCGTCGTCTACTACCTGTCCCGGCCGCGTTCCCTGTGGCGGGCCGTACGCAATGCCGTACCCCGGCTCGCGGTGTCGGCGACCATCGCGCTGGCCATCGTCGCCTTGCCGCTGTGGTGGCAGTTCTTCGGACCGCAGTCGTACTCCTTCCTCGAACACGGCCCGATGGGCAACGACGCCAAAGCCCTGTTCCAGTTCCCGACGCAATCCATCGGTGGCGTCGCCACCCCAGGTCAGAACGTACGGATCAACGCCACCGAGGAGAACGCCTACTTCGGCTGGCCGCTGCTCGTGCTGTGCCTCGTGGCGGCAGTGTGGATGTGGCGTGTTGCCTGCGCCAGAGCCGCGGCTGCCACGGCCATCGTCATGAGCGTGCTCTCGCTCGGCGCAACGCTGATGATCGGCAAGAACGACACCGGCATCACCCTGCCGTGGACGAAACTCGCCGAATACCCACTCGTCGAATCCGTCCTCGAGACCCGCTTCGCCCTCGGCGCGGTCCCCGCACTCGCTCTGTTGCTCGTCCTGGCCACCGATCGGACGTTCCGCAACGGACTACGGCCGTTGCCTGCATTCTGGATCGCCGGACTCGCCCTCGCCCTCGTTCCGCTGATCCCGACGCCGCTGGTCACCGTCGACAAATCCCCCACACCTCGGTTCTTCGCCGACGGCGATTGGCAGAACTACGTCGACGACGGTTCCGTCGTCACCGTCCCTCTCCCACGGCCCGAGGACGCCCGGCCGCTGCGTTGGCAGATGGACGCGGACATGGGCTTCACGCTTGCCGCCGGATACTTCGTCGGACCGAGCGATCAGGAAGAGAAGGTCGCCAAGTACGGTGCCGTCGATCGCCCGACGGCGCTGCTGCTCGGCTCGGTCTACGACTCCGGCACCGTTCCGGAAATCACCGCCGATCAGCGCAGCCAGGCGGCGCAGGACATGAGCTTCTGGGAAGCCGACGTCGTGGTACTTCCGCCGAGCAAGAACACCGTCGCCCTGCGCAGCACGGTCACCGAGCTGCTCGACGTCCAGCCGCAATACACCGGCGGCGTATGGGTGTGGGATGTGCGCTCGCTCGTCCAATAGCATCGCCGGTGTGCCTGCGACCGCTCCGAACATCACGACTGCCCGGCTGATAGCGATCGTCACCGGCATCATCGGTGCCGTCCTGGCCATCGCCACTCCGCTGCTGCCGGTGCAGCAGGACGTCTCCACGCTGTCGTGGCCGCAGAGCTCGTTCGGTAGTGTCAACGCTCCGCTGGTGAGCTACTCCCCGCTCGATCTGGACGCGACGATCCCGTGCAGTACTGCCACTCGGCTCGACGGCGGCGGCACGGTGATGTCCACCGCTCCGATCGCAGCGGCGAAAACCGAGCAGCGAGCACTGACCGTGCGGGTCGACGACGATCGACTGCAGGTGCTGCTTCGCGATCGCGTTCTCGCCGAGGCTCCCGTATCCGACCTGGCCTCCGATTGCGCGCTGACGATCTCCTCGAACGCCGCTCGCACGGTGGTCGACCTCGGCGGCGCGGCCACCACTGTCGACGGCGACGTCCGACCTCAGGTCGTCGGCATCTTCACCGACCTCACCGCGTCGGTCGACGGTCTGAACGTGCGCGTGGACATCGACTCCCGTTACTCCTCGACCCCGACGACGTTCAAGCTGCTGGCGATGATCGTCGGCGCGCTGGCCGTCGTCGCCTCCCTGTTCGCATTGCATCGCCTCGACAGCGTGGACGGTCGGCGTCACCGCCGCTTCCTGCCGTCACGCTGGAAGTCGGTGACCGGCGTCGACGCCGTCGTCGTCGGGGTGCTGGTGTTGTGGCACTTCATCGGTGCCAACACCTCCGACGACGGCTACCTGCTCAACATGGCACGCGTCTCCGAGCACGCCGGATACATGGCCAACTACTTCCGCTGGTTCGGCGTTCCCGAAGCACCGTTCGGCATGCCGTACTACGACATGCTGGCCGCCCTCGCCAAAGTCAGCACCGCCAGCATCTGGATGCGCCTGCCTGCCACCATCGCCGCACTGCTGTGCTGGCTCGTCATCAGCCGCGAGGTCATCCCCCGCCTCGGGCGCGCGGTACTGACCAACCGCGTCGCGCTGTGGACCGCAGGCCTGGTGTTCCTCGCCTTCTGGCTGCCCTACGACAACGGACTGCGCCCGGAACCCGTCATCGCCCTGGGCGCGCTGCTCACGTGGTGCTCGATCGAGCGTGCGATCGCCACCGGACGACTGTTGCCCGCCGCGGTCGGCACACTGATCGCCGCCTTCTCGCTCGCCGCCGGACCCACCGGACTGATCGCCGTCGCCGCGCTGCTCGCCGGACTCCGCCCGATCGTGATGATCATCGTCAAACGAGCCCGCCAAGTGGGGTTGCTCGCGGTCCTCGCGCCGCTGATCGCGTCGGGACTGGCCGTGGTGATCGCGATCTTCGCCGACCAAACTCTGAGCACCGTGCTCGAAGCGACCCGGGTGCGCTCGGCTCTCGGACCCAACGTGCCCTGGTTCGAGGAACGGGTGCGCTGGGACGCGTTGATGACCATCTCCCCCGACGGCTCGCTCGCCCGACGATTCGGCATGTTCGCGATGCTGCTCTGCATCGTCGTCTGCATCGCGGTGATGCTCCGCAAGAACGGACGCATCCCCGGTACCGCCACCGGGCCATCGCGTCGGATACTCGGAATCGTCTTGGGCGCACTGGCTTTGATGATGTTCACCCCCACCAAGTGGACCCACCACTTCGGTGTGTACGCCGGTCTCGCCGCGTCTCTCGGCGCACTGGCAGCGGTGGCCGTCACGGCGGCTACCGTCCGATCCCCGCGAAACAGAACGCTGTTCACCGCCGCAGTGCTGTTCCTGACGGCCGTGGCGTTCACCAGCTCGAACGGCTGGTGGTACGTCTCGAGCTACGGCATTCCGTGGTTCGACAAGCCGCCGTCCATTGCCGGCAAGGGCTTCTCGACCATCCTGCTCGGCCTGACCGTGCTGACCCTGCTGTATGCCGCGTACCAACATGTCCGATTGCCTTATCGCACAGCAGAAACCACCACGCGTCGACGCTTCGCACCCTCCGCGTTGACCATCGTCGCAGGCGGTGTCGTCGCATTCGAAGTGCTCTCGTTCGCCAAAGGTGCTGTGGCCCAATACCCTGCGTACTCCATCGCGCGATCCAACTTCTCCGCACTCGCCGGCAACTCGTGCGGACTCGCCGGTGACGTGCAGGTGGAGACCGACGTCAACGGGTCCGTCCTGCAGCCGATCGACCCCGCCCCGGACGCGCCGGGAGCAGGTGGCAGCACCGGATTCACCCCGGACGGCGTCGCCGAAGACCTCACGGCCGACTCCGAGGACACCGCCCAGGGCAGTGCCAACTCCATCCGCCCCGAGGACTCCGAAGAGAGCGCGTCGGCCACCTCGTCGAACTCCGCAGGCACCTCGGGCGGAACCAACGAGAACGTCGGAATCAACGGCAGCACAGTCGCTCTGCCGTTCGGACTGAACCCCGAAACGACCCCGGTCCTCGGCAGCTTCGGAGCGACCGAGCCCGCGTCACTGACCTCCGGTTGGTATTCGCTGCCTGGAGAGGGCGACCTGATCGCCATCGCCGCCGCAGGCCGAATTCGCTCGGTGGACAAGGACGGCATCGTCACCCCGGGCCAACGCGTCGAACTGGAATACGGACGCCGCGACGGCGGCGACGTCCAGGCACTCGGCCGTGTCACGCCTCTCGACATCGGCCCCGCACCGTCGTGGCGCAACCTGCGCGTACCGATGAACGACCTACCCGCCGACGCGAACGCCGTTCGCATCGTCGCCGAGGACAACGACCTGGCCGGAGATCAGTGGCTCGCCGTCACTCCCCCACGCGTCCCGAAAACTCAGACGCTGAATTCTCTGGTCGGGTCCACCGACCCCGTTCTGCTCGACTGGGCGGTCGGGCTGGCGTTCCCGTGCCAGCGTCCGTTCGATCATCGCTACGGCGTCGCCGAGGTGCCGCAGTACCGCATCCTGCCCGACCGAACCGGAGCCGAATCCACCAACGCCTGGCAGGATTCTTTCGGTGGCGGCCCGCTGGGGTGGACCGAACTGCTGCTCGGTGCCCAGACTCTGCCGTCGTATCTGGCCGACGACTACGCCCGCGATTGGGGGTCGATCGAGAGATACACGCCACTCGATCCGGCTGCCGCGACCGCCCGGATCACCGTCGAGCAACAGTCTCGGTCGGGACTGTCCAGCGACGGACCGATGAAGACCGGCTGATTCCCTGTTTCTCCATCGGATCCGGGGACGGCGCCTGTGTGACCTCGAAGTCACGCTCGCATAACATCGACAATCGTGCCCGACGTCGTGACAGATTCATCAGCTGGTCCCCCCGTCCCCGCTCCGCTCGGAGCCTCGGACGAACTTCGTGCTCAGGTACGGATTCCCCGGCTGATCGCGATGGTGGCCGGCATACTCGGCGTGCTGTTCGCACTGATCACTCCGTTCGCACCCGTCACGCAGACCACCGCGAGCATCGAGTGGCCGCAGAACGGCCTTCTACAGGACGTGGACGCCCCACTGGTGTCCCAGGCACCCCTGCGACTGTCCGCCACCCTCCCGTGCTCTGCTGTGGCCGCACTACCCGCGTCGGGCGGGCTGTTGCTGGCGACCGCACCCCCGCAAGGTGAGGGTGCCGCCCTCAACAGCCTGTTCGTTCGCGTCGGCGAGTCGAATGTCGATGTCCTCGACCGCAACGTCGTCGTCGCGACGGCACCGCGCGCCGACGTCCAGAGCACGCGCTGCGCCGCCATCGAGATCACCTCGAACGACCAGTACACCTCCGCAGCCTTCACCGGACTGACCGACGAGAGCGGCCAACCCGTCCAGGGTCGGCTCGACGGCGATCTCCGTCCGCAGGTCGTCGGCATCTTCAGTGATCTCAGTGGCGCGGCCCCGGCCGACATGTCGGTCACCGTCGACGTCGACTCCCGCTTCTCGTCGACTCCGACCATCCTGAAGTCGTTGATCATGGTGCTGGCGATCGCCTGCACGTTGCTGGCCATGGGCGCGCTCGCACGGCTCGACGGCACCGACCGCCGCGCGCACCGCCGCTTCTTCCCGTCGCACTGGTGGAAGTTCACCGGCGTCGACGTCACGGTTCTCGGAGTCCTCGTCGGCTGGCACTTCGTCGGCGCCAACACCTCCGACGACGGCTATCTGCTCACCATGGCCCGCGCGGCCGAACATTCCGGCTACATGGCCAACTACTTCCGCTGGTTCGGCGTCCCCGAGGCACCGTTCGGCTGGTACTACGACGTCCTGGCCGTCTTCGCCAAGATCTCGACCGCAAGCCCGTGGATGCGCCTGCCCGCCCTGATCGCCGGAGTCCTGTGCTGGATGGTGATCAGCCGCGAGGTGGTGCCGCGACTCGGACGTGCGGTGCGCAAATCGAACGTGGCGTTGTGGACCGGCGGATTGGTGTTCCTCGCCTTCTGGCTCCCGTACAACAACGGACTGCGTCCCGAGCCGATCGTCGCCCTCGGCGCGTTGCTGACCTGGTGCTCGATCGAACGCTCCATCGCTACCGGCAGACTGCTTCCCGCAGCCGCCGCCTGCCTCATCGGTGCCTTCACCCTGGCCGCCGCACCCACCGGATTGATGTGTGTGGCAGCGCTTCTCGCCGGAGCCCGGCCCATCGCTCGCATCGTGGTCCGACGCCACCGTCAGGTCGGCACCCTCGCCATGCTGGCACCGTTGGTTGCTGCCGGAGTACTCGTCCTCGTCGTCGTGTTCGCCGACCAGACCTTCGCGACGGTCATCGAATCCACCCGAGTGCGCACCATCATCGGCCCCAACGAGGCGTGGTACCAAGACTTCCTGCGGTACTACTACCTCTTCGTCCAGACCGTCGACGGTTCCGTGGCCCGCCGCTTCGCGTTCCTCGCGATGCTCCTGTGCCTGTTCACCACGCTGTTCGTGCTCCTGCGACGCCGGCGCATTCCCGGCATCGCGAACGGGCCTGCCTGGCGACTGCTCGGCGTCGTCCTCGGAACCATCTTCTTCATGATGTTCAACCCCACCAAGTGGACTCACCACTTCGGTTCCTACGCCGGAATCGCCGGTGGGCTCGCCGCACTGACCGCAGTGGCCGTCTCGGCCAGTGCACTGCGCTCACGCCGAAACCGATCCCTGTTCACGGCCGGCCTGATGTTCGTTCTGGCACTGTCGTTCTCGGGCATCAACGGCTACTGGTACGTCTCGAGCTACGGCGTGCCGTGGTTCGACAAGACGGTCTCGCTCGGCGGCAACGAATCCGGCTCGCTGTTCCTCGTCCTCTTCGGACTGGTTCTCGCCGTCGCGGCATTCCAATACCTACGTGAGGGATACGCTCCGCCACAACCGAAACCGACGTCGGCCCGCGGTAGACGCATTCGCACGTTCGCTGCCGCACCACTGACCGTCATCGCCGGAATCATGGTGCTGTTCGAGGTCCTCTCCCTCGTCAAGGGTGCCGTCTCCCAATATCCCGCCTACTCGCTCGCGCGCTCCAATGTGCAATCGGTACTGGGTAATTCGTGCGGACTCGCCAACGACGTGCTCGTCGAAGCCGATCCCAACGCTGATGTGCTGAGCCCCCTGCCGGGTGAATTCGATCCCGTCGCAGGCCCCCTCGGCGGAGCCAGCGACACCCTGCGCAACTTCACCGCCAACGGGATCCCCAGCGACCTCAGCGCCGACGCCGTGGAAGTCAAACCAGGACAGGGCAATACCGACCAACAAGCCGTCGGACCCGCCTTCGAGGAAGGCCAGAGCTCGGGCACAGCAGGAGGCACCGGCGCACTGGGCGTCAACGGCTCCACCGCCGCCCTCCCCTTCGGACTCGACCCCGCCACCACACCCGTCCTCGGCTCCTACCAAGAAGGAATCCAGGAACCGGCCGAGGCCACCTCGAGCTGGTACCAGCTACCCGCCCGCAGCGACGACGCACCACTCGTCGTGTTCTCCGCGGCCGGACGTATCTGGTCCTACGACGACACCGGTGCCCTCACCTACGGCCAGTCGCTGCTGCTCGAATACGGCAAGCGCCAGCCCGACGGAAGCGTCCAGGCGCAGGGCACCTACCTACCTCGGGACATCGGACCCGCACCCTCGTGGCGCAACCTGCGAGTTCCGTTGGCAGACATCGCACCCGACGCCGACGCCGTCCGCATCGTCGCCAACGACCCCAACCTCACCGGCGACCAGTGGCTCGCATTCACCCCGCCGCGAGTACCGGTGATGGAGAATCTGAACACCATGATCGGCAGTGAGCAGCCCGTTCTGCTCGACTGGGCCGTCGGACTCCAGTTCCCGTGCCAACGGCCGTTCGACCACCGCTACGGCGTCGCCGAGGTACCGGGCTACCGCATCCTCCCCGACCGCCCACTGGCCGTCAGCTCCACCGACACCTGGCAATCCGGCGAGAACGGCGGACCGCTCGGATGGTCCGAACTACTCGCCAAGCCAGTTGCCGTCCCCACCTACCTCAAAAACGACTGGGCCAGGGACTGGGGCTCACTCGAGCGCTACGAGCAGTACTACCCCAGCGCCGTGCCCGCCGACCTGCAAACCGGAGAAACCACGCGATCGGGATTCTACGAGGACGGAAAGCTGCGAGTCTTCGAGAAATAGTCCACCCAGCCTCACCCGCCCCTCCGCGTGGTGTCGCCCGCTCCTTTTTGGGATCAATGTCCCTTTGTTGCACTCTGACTGACTGAATCCCGCATTCATGCGGACGGGGGTTGGCGTACGGCCGATGGAGCGGGGTTTGGCGCACGATCGATGGATCGGGGGCTTACCACCGACCCCCGACAGTCTTCGGTGCACAAGACACGCCCTCGAGGCACTTGTGCACAACCTCGTCGACCATCCACAGGGAACCCCTGAACGGCCGTTTTCGACGTCGAAGTGTCAGTGTCGCGTTCGACAGTCGAGGCATGAAACGGGGAGTTTGGGCCACAGACCTATCGATGCTCGAGGACGTCGCCGATCACGGCGTCGTGACAAGGGCACAGCTTCGCTCGGCCGGTGTCGCGGACGGGACGGTAGCCGGCCGATGCGCAGCCGGCGGACCTTGGCAGCACTTGCTCCCAGGGGTGGTGCTGCTGCACAACGGCTTCCCATCTCACCGACAGCGAATGGCTGCTGCCCTGGCGTACGGCGGTCCACACAGCATCCTCACTGGGAACGCGGCATTGAGTGTGCATGGCTTGGGGCCGAATCCACCGTCGAATGAAGTTCACATTCTCGTCCCGAACGAGATGCAGCGAGCATCCGTCAAATTCGTCCGATCCGAACGCACCTGGCGCATGCCCGAAACGGTGTTCGACCACGGTCCGCGCTGCGCTCCGGTATCCCGGAGTGTCGTCGACGCGACCCGCGCACTACGCGGACGATCTCAGTGCACGGCTTTGATTGCGGAGATCATCAGACGGGGTGCGGCATCACTCGAAGAGCTGGCAATCGAATTGGCGGAGGGGCCGAGACGCTACAGCGCATCGACACGGTTGGCGATCAGGGATCTGGAAGGAAACGCTCACTCCGTCGCCGAGGCGGACGCTCAACGGCTCTACCGATCGAGCGGACTCCCACCAATGATTCACAATGCCCGGCTGTTCACCTCGGACGGTACATTCCTCGGTAGCCCCGACGGCTTCCTCGACACAGTCTGCTTCGGGTGGGAGATCGACTCCCTCGCTCATCACCTCTCGCCGATCGATCATGCGAACACGATGGCTCGCCGAGCTCTCCTGCAACGCCACGGCGCGATCGTGGTGTCACATCTGCCGCAGGACATCCGGGACGACCCCCAGCGCGTACTCGCGGATCTTCGGGCCGGCTATCAACAGGCTCTGGCGCGGCCCCGTCCGAACCTCGTTCTTCGACGGAGCGCGACGTCGACCGGATGAATGTCTCTTGCAAGCACTCCAACTGCAACAAAGCCACATTCATTCGCTTCTGGCTCGGGGAGACAGACGAATGAATGTGGCTTTGTTGCAGTCAGAGCGACTGAAACCCACATTGATCCCAAAAGGGAGCGAAGCGACCCCGACGCAGGACCGGCGCGCTTGGCTAGATCGGCAGCAAAGAGTGCTTACGCGGACTCTTGTGTACTTCCTTGTCTTTCAAGATGTGCAAGGCCTTGCGAATTTCGAGGCGCGTCTGCGAGGGCTCGATGACGGCGTCGATGTAGCCACGTTCGGCAGCGATCCACGGCGTTGCGACATGCTCGTTGTAGAAGTTGATGAGCTGCTTCCGCAGCGCCGGAGCGTTCTCGCCTGCCTCGGCGAGTTGCTTGCGACTCATGATGTTGATGGCGCCCTCGGCACCCATGACGGCGATGCGGGCTGTCGGCCAGGCGAGGTTGATGTCGGATCCGAGCTGCTTCGAGCCCATCACCGCGTATCCGCCGCCGTACGACTTACGAATGACGACAGTCAGTTTCGGCACCGTCGCTTCGACGAACGAGAAGATGAAGCGGCCACCGCGATGGATGACGCCGAGGGTTTCCTGGTCGACGCCGGGCAGGAAGCCGGGTGTGTCGACGAGGAAGATGATCGGAATGTTGTAGGCGTCGCTGAGGCGAATGAACCGCGCACATTTGTCCGCTGCCTTGGCGTCGAGTGCCCCGGACAGGTGCATCGGCTGATTGGCGACGATTCCCACCGGCCGACCGTCGACGCGGGCGAAGCCGGTGATGACGTTCTGTGCAGTTTGGGCGGCGATCTCGTGGAACTCGCCGTCGTCGAAGATGCGCAGGATGATGTCGTGCATGTCGTAACCGGCGTTGTCGGCGTCGGGCATGAACGAGTCGAGCGTGCGATCGGATTCGGTGATCTCCGGCTCGAGCCCCGGGTTGATCACCGGTGCCTCTTCCTGGCAGCTCGACGGCAGGTAGCTCAGGTAGTTCCGAATCCAGTCGAATGCGGCCTTCTCGTCGGCAGCGACGTGGTGCACGTTGCCGTTCATGGCCTGGACACGGGCACTACCGAGTTCGTCGAGGCTGACGTCCTCGCCGGTGACGGACTTGATGACGTCCGGTCCGGTGACGAACATGTACGCCTCTTCGGTGGCGACGACGATGTCGGTGTTGATCGGTGCGTACACCGCGCCACCGGCGCATTTACCGAGGATCAGAGAGATCTGCGGGCACAGGCCGGAGAGCGCCTCGTGGCGTCGACCCAGTTCGGCGTACCACGCGAGGGAGGTGACGGCGTCCTGCACGCGAGCTCCACCGGAGTCGTTGATGCCGACGACCGGGCAGCCCATCTTGATCGCGAAGTCCATGATGCCGGCGACCTTGCGGCCGAACATCTCGCCGACGGTTCCGCCGAACACGGTCTGATCGTGCGAGAACACTGCGATCGGACGGCCGTCGACGGTTCCGTGCCCGGTGACGACGCCGTCGCTGTAGAGGGCACCCGGATCGTTCGGGGCCTTCACCAGCGCGCCGATCTCGACGAAACTGCCGGGGTCGAGCAGCGAGTTCACGCGATCTCGGGCGCTGGGTATGCCCTTCTTGGCGCGCTTGGCGATGCCGATCTCGCCGGCCGGTTCCTTGGCCAGTTCCAGCCTCGCCCGTAGCTCGGCCAGCTTCTCCGCAGTGGTGCCACTCAAAATCTACGCTCCGGTTCTTGCAGACTCGATGTTCTCGAGCGTCTTCGACAGATGGGCCGCAATTTTTCCAATGTACGGCTCGTCGACGACCGCGAGGTGGTCGCCTCCGACGTAGACGATCTCGAGGTCCTTGACCACCGGTCCCCAACCACCGTGCTCTTCGCGGGTGGCGTATGCGGGCTCGAGGGCGATCGCGTCGTCGTGGTACTTGTCGGCGAGGTACAGCGTGACGTGCCCGCCGTACTCCTTGAGCTCGGCCGTCTGGATAGCCCGATTGTCGAGCCACGACGTCCGCTGATGCTCGATGATGCCGCCGGGAATCTTTGCCCCGCTGAGCTTGACCAGATCGGTGATGATCCGAATCTGACCCTCGTCGTCGGAGTCGACCAACTTGTCGTACGGGATCGGGTAGTCGACGTTGTACGTCTTCTTGGCGAACGCGGCGTACCGCTCCCAACGCTTGCGGACTTCGTCCTTGGTGTCGGGGATCTTGGTGCCGGGCATGACGGTATCGAGCAGCCCCACGTAGGCGACCTCGATGCCTTCCTCTTCCATCTGACGCGCCACCTCGTAGGCGAGGATGCCGCCGAGCGACCATCCGACGAACACGTACGGTCCTTCGGGCTGGATCGCCTTGATCAGCGGCACGTACTCCGCGGCGCGCTTGGCGATGGGTCCTTCGACGCGCTCGAGGCCGTACATGGGCGTGCCTGCCGGCAACTTCCGCAGCAACGGCTCATAGGCGACGGTGGAGCTACCGGCCGAGTGGAACGCGAATACCGGTGTGGCCGAGGAGCCCTCGGGGCGGGCCCGAAGATTGCGCACGACACCGTCGATCTCGCCGTCCTCGAGATGCGGGCGTACCTTGTCGGCGAGCTGCTCGATGGTCTCCGAGTCCAGTACGTCGTCGAAGGTGATCTCGCCGCCGGCCCGCTCGGTCAGGCGAGCGGCCAACTTCTCGGCCGTCTCGTCGTCGAGGATCGGCAGGGTGTTGAAGATGCCCTTGGCCGATTCCTTCGTCACCACTGCCCACGTTGCGAACGTCATCCGCTCGGCGTTGTCACGTGGGGGCACATCGGATCCGGCGGCCTCGGCGAACGCTTCCTTGCCGCCCAGGTCGGTCTGCGCTGCGACCACCGGTGCGGGTTGGTATTCCGCACTCGGAACCGCGGTCTCCGGTGCGGCGACGGCCGTCTCCAGGGCTGCGTCGCGTGCAGTCGCGCCACTCTCGGCAGCCTGCTCGGCAGCCTTTTCGGCGGCCTGCTTGTCTGCCAGCGCCTGCACCTCGTCGCGGTTCTCGATGGCGTAGCGCAGGTACTTCTCCACCTCACGCAGGTTCGCATCACGCACGGCCTGCAATTGCACTGTGGGGATGTCGAATTCGTACTCGACGCGGTTCTTGATCCGAACGGCGCTGAGCGAATCGAGCCCCAGTTCGATCAGCGGCACCTCGGGAGGTAGGTCCTCGGGTGCGTAGCCCATCGACTCGGCGACGATGATCGCCAGTCGATCTTCGAGCTTCTGATTGCCGTTGGGATCCCAGCGGTCACCGAACGTCTCGACGACCTCGGGCAACTCTTCCATCGGAGACGAGGATCGCTCTTCTACCGCCACAACAGGTTCCGGCCGCACATCGCCCGAGGTGACGACAGCCTCGTGCAGCAGGGTGAACGCCGAGCCCTCGTGTGCATGGACCTGGACCGACGCCCCACCGAGGTGCGAGGTCAATGTGGTGACGACCGTGCCGGCCACGGGCACCGATGCATGCGAGACCGAAGCACCCAGCGCCACATCGGAGAACACCTGCGAGGCAGCGGCGGTGACCAACGCATCGAATCCCGAGACGGCCGAGGCCTGGACTTCCCAGACGTGGCGGCCGTCGGGCAGCGCCACCCGGGCACCGGGAACGCGAGAGTTACCGCTGGAGCTGACTTGCGAGTTGAGCCAGAACTCCTTGCGCAAGTACGCAGTTCGCGGAATTGCGGCATACGGACCCGACTCGAACAGCGTCGCCAGTTCCAGCGCATGACCGTGCACGTACAGCTGCGCCAGCGCGGCGAGGAACGTGTCGGCCTCGTCTTCCTTGCGCTTGAGCGTCGGAATCAACGTGGCGTCGGCCAGGCCGGCAGCCCACGCGGTAGCGGCAACCGACATCAGCGCGACGGGGTTCGGGGCGAGCTCCACGAACGTCGTGTGCCCGTCTCCCACAGCAACATTGACGGCCTGGGTGAACCAGACCGGGTGACGCATTCCCTTGGTCCAGTAGTCGACTCCGTGAATCGCCGCATGTCCGACGCGGTAGTGCGCCTCACGATCGACCGAGGAGTAGACCCCCGCGGTGAGCTTGCTCGGTTCGATTCCGGCGAGCTCGGCGGCGAGCTCACCGAGCAGAACGTCGACTGCTGCGGTGTGGCCGGCTCCCTTGACGTCGAGCAGTCGGGCCATTTTGCCCGCGGCCTCGGCCTTTTCGACGAGGGCTTCGACCTCGGCGCGGGGCCCGCCGACCGTGGTGTGCGTGGGCGCGGCGTACACGCAGGGCTCCACGTTCGGGAACTGATCGGTGAGGGTCTTGACCTCGTCGGGGGTGTACTCGACGAGTGCCATGGCACCCTGCGAGGCGGCACCGAGGCCGTCCTGGCCCTCGGCCAGCAGCCGCGAGCGGGCGTAGATGATGCGGACGGCGTCTTCGAGGTTCAGGCCTCCGGCCACGTACGCGGCGGCGACCTCACCCATCGAGTGGCCGATGACGGCCGACGGCTCGGCACCGTGCGCGCGAAGCGTTGCGGCCAAGGCGATCTGGATGACGAAGATGGCGACCTGGGAGTTCTCGAACTCGTAGGTCTGCGAGTCGTCGAGGATGATCTCGCGGATGGAGTAGCCGGCTTCGTCGACGAGCAGCTCGTCCACCTTGTCCACCTCGGCGGCGAACACGGCGTTGGTTCGGTACAGCCGCGATGCCATCTTGCGGTGCTGCGAGCCGAATCCGGAGAACACCCACACTGCGCCGTTGGACGCGGGTGAGTCCGCGGAGAACACGCCCGGTCCGGGCTTGCCTGCTGCGATGGCGCGCAATCCGGCGATGGCCTCGGCTGTGGTGGACGCGAGAACCACTGCGCGCGAACGCCCGTGGTTACGCCGAGCCAATGTACGGCCGACATCGACCAGAGGCGTCGTGCTGCCCTCTTCGGTCTCGAGCCAGTCGGCCAGTTCCGACGCCGCGCGCTTACGGCGCGACGGCAACGCGGCCGACACCGCGAGAATCACTGTCTCCGGAGCACTGTCGGACTCCGCCAGGATGGTCTCGGCCTCGGCGACCGGGCTGGTCGTCTCGGCGTCGAGCTGCTCCTCGTAGACGCCCTCCACCACCGCGGCCTCGGGATCCACGGCAGCGGGGTCGAATTCGGCCGAGGTCTCACCCGGTACGTACTCGCGCACGACGACGTGGGCGTTGGTGCCGCCGAAGCCGAAACCGGAGATGCCGGCGACGGCCTTGCCGGTGTACCGCGGCCAGTCGGTGGCCTCCGGGATGACCTTCAGGTGCGCCTTGTCGAAGTCGATGTACGGGTTGGGGCCCACGTAGTTCAGTGACGCTGGGAGTTTGTTCTCCTGCATCGCCAGCACGACCTTGATCAAACCTGCTGCGCCCGCGGCGGATTCGAGGTGCCCGAAGTTGGTCTTCGCCGAGCCGAGCAATGCCGGCTTGTCCGCGTCGCGGCCACGACCGACCACTCGGCCCAGCGCGTCGGCCTCGATGGGATCGCCCAGGATGGTTCCGGTGCCGTGCGCTTCGATGTAGTCCACGCCCGACGGGTTGATGCCGGCGTCGCGGTATGCGAATCGGAGTGCGTCGGCCTGTGCGTCGGGGTTCGGCGCTAGGAGTCCGTTGGAGCGGCCGTCCTGGTTGATGGCGGATCCGGCGATGACGGCGAGCACCTGATCGCCGTCTCGCTCGGCATCCTCGAGTCGCTTGAGCACGACGAGTCCGCCGCCCTCGGAGCGAATCATGCCGTTTGCGTCGGAGGAGAAGGCCTTGATTCGGCCGTCGGGAGCGAGCACGCCCGTCTGACCGAAGCCGACGGTGATCGGCGGGGCGAGCAGCATGTTGACCCCGCCTGCCACGGCCAGATCGGATTCGCCGGTACGCAGGCTGCGCACTGCCTGGTGCACAGCAACCAGCGAGGACGAGCAGGCGGTGTCGACGGCGATCGACGGCCCGCGGAAGTCGTAGAAGTACGACACGCGGTTGGCGACGATGGCGGTGGAGGTGCCGGTGAGTGCGTAGGGGTGCACGGCCGGATCACTGACGGCGATGAGCTGGTAGTCGTTGGACGAGCTGCCGATGAAGACGCCGACCTGGCTGCCCTTGACCGAGCTGGCCGGGATGTGCGCGTGCTCGAGCGCTTCCCAGGTCAGTTCCAGCGCGAGGCGCTGCTGCGGGTCGACGTTGACGACCTCGTTGGGCGACATCGCGAAGAACTCGGCGTCGAAGGTCTTGACGTCGTCGAGGTAGCCACCCTTGGTGACCGTCGCGTCGACGGCTGCGGCGATGACGGGATCGGAGGTGAATTCCTTCCACCGGCCCTCGGGCAGGTCGGTGATGCCGTCGCGGCCCTCGATGAGCAGCGACCACATCTCCTCGGGGGTGTGACCGGTGCCGGGGAAGCGCGACGACAGTCCGACGATCGCGATGTCGTGGGCGTCGCCCGACTGCACGCCGCTGGTGTAGAACGCGTCGTCGACGGTACCCACCGGCTCGTCGGGTTCGCCCTCGATGATGATCTTGGCCAGAGACGCGATGGTGGGGTGCTGGTAGACGACGGTCGCGGTCAGCGTGACCCCCACCAGCTCCTCGATCTCACCGCTCAGTGCGACGGCATCGCGAGAGGACAGACCGAATTCCTCCATCGGACGGTCGTCGGAGATGGCCGACGCGGGTTGACCCGTCGCGTCCGCAACCCAGTTGCGTAGCCAATCCCGCAGTTGGGCGACCGTGAGGTCCGTCCCGTCGGCACTCTGAATCTTGTCTGTCTCTTGTTCAGCCATTACTCACCAAGCTATGTATCGAAGGAACGGGAGGCCCAGAGATCAGTCGGGTAGTTCGGCGTCCGGGAATGCCGTCTGCTGGTAACCGCCGCGCAGGGTGCCCTCGATGTAGGCGGCCTTGCACGCGCGTCGGGCGATCTTGCCGCTCGACGTACGCGGGATGGAACCGGCCGGGACGAGCAGGACGTCGCGGACCGTGACGCCGTGCCGCGCCGAGACTGCGGTGCGCACCTCGTCGGCGATCGGAGCCGGGTCTGCCTTGCCCGAGCCGGGAGCGCGCTCGGCAACGATGACGAGCTGTTCGGAGCTGTCGTCCGAATCCTTGGTCAACGCGGCACCACTGAACTCGAACACGACGTCGGGCAGCTGGTTGAGCGGTACCGCGAACGCCGCCACGAAGCCCGGCCGCAGAGCCTTGCTTGCTTCCTGCGCCGAGAACTCGATGTCCTGGGGGTAGTGATTGCGGCCGTCGACGATGACGAGGTCCTTCACGCGGCCGGTGATGTAGAGCTCGCCGTCGTGATAGACGCCGAAGTCTCCGGTGCGCATCCAGTTGGCGCCCTCGGGGGCACCCGTGGCGTGCGACCCGTCGGCGACGCGGTGGACGAGCTTGTTGTGGAAGGTTTCGCTGGTCTCGGTCTCGCGACCCCAGTAGCCCTTGCCGATGTTCTCGCCGTGCAGCCAGATCTCGCCGACGTGCTCGTCGGGCACCTCGGTGGCGGTTTCGGAGTCGACGATCGCGGCCCACTGACTCCGGGCGACGGTTCCGGTCGATACCTGCGGGATGGCTCCGGGAGCGTCGGGTGCGACGACGACGAAGTTGCCTGCGTTCAGCTCGACACGGTCGACGTAGACGACCTTGGCCTCGTCGGCGTGCTTGCTCGTCGAGACGAACAGCGTGGCCTCGGCCATGCCGTACGACGGCTTGATCGCGGACTTCGGCAAACCGTACGGGCCGAAGGCCTCGTTGAACTTCTTCATCGACGACGTGGTGACGGGCTCGCTGCCGTTGATCAGGCCGATGACGTTCGACAGGTCGAGACTTTCACCGTTCTTGGGCAGTCCGCGCTGGGCGGCGTGCTCGAACGCGAAGTTCGGTGCCGCGGCGAACGTGCCTGCTCCGTCGGAGACAGCGGCGAGTTCCTTGATCCAGCGCCACGGCCGCTGCACGAACGCGCGCGGGCTCATGATCGTGATGTATTTGCCACCGAGGGCCGGGAGGATGACGGTGAGCAGACCCATGTCGTGGAACATCGGCAGCCAGGTGACGCCGCGCGAGTCGTAGTTGATCTCCATGCTGTCGACCATCTGCAGCGCGTTGACGCCGACCGCGCGGTGCGTGATCTCGACGCCGGCCGGGGTTCGCGTCGAACCGGACGTGTACTGCAGGTAGGCGATGTCGTCCAACCCTGCATTGGGCTCGACCCACGTCTCGCCGACGCTGTCGGGAACGGCGTCGACGGCGATGATGCGGGGCCGCTCGGCAGCGGGGAGCGCGCGGAAGAACGCCCGAACGCCCGCCGCGGAGTTGCTGGCGGTGAGGATCGCGCTGGGCTTGCAGTCGCCGAGGACGGCATGCAGGCGGTCGGTGTGGCCGGGCTCGTCGGGATCGAACAACGGCACCGCGATGGTGCCCGCGTAAATCGCACCGAAGAACGCGATGACGTACTCGAGGCCCTGGGGAGCGAGGATCGCCACGCGGTCACCGGGCTCGGTGACCTGCTGCAGACGGGCGGCGACAGCGCGCAGCCGCTTGCCGAACTGTGACCAGGTCAACTCGTGCGCTTCACCGTCCCGTTCCCGGGAGTAGTCCATGAACCGGTACGCGAGTGTGTCGGCGTTCTCTTCGACATTCGCCTCGACGTGGCGGACGAGTGTCTGCCCTTCACCGATGGTGATGTGGCCGTTCTCATCGATGAAATCATCGAACGTGTGGCTCATTTGCTTCAATCTCCTCCGACACGAATCGCTGCCACACATCGTGCGTGACCTGGCCTTGCATTGACGACGTTCATCGATGCAGACCCCGAACAGCGTTTTATGTTACTAAGTGGTAACTCCAGCGGTGGCGGTTTCGGTCGACCTCGAGGCCGACTCCATGCTACCGACACGCGCCTGCGTCACTCGCCTTTCAGCAAGTCGACAACCGGAGCGAATGCTTCCATTTGTGTGGGGAAAACCCCGACATAGGACATCGTCGTCCGCGCGCGAACGTTACGGATCTGATCGGCGATTTCCTCGTACGTTCCGAAGGCGAGGTACGGCGACGACAGAATGTCCTCGACCGTGAGCTTGACGTCGACGTCCACGTTGGGCGGATAACCGTTGTCCAGCGCGGCCAACGCCATCTCGGCCATCTGCTCGCGATCGTCGGTGACCACGATGGTGGTGATCGCCCAGTTCAGCTCGATGTCGTCGAACCGATCCCCTGCGGCAGCCCGGATGAGCTCGACGCGCTCGAGAGTCTTCTCGATGGTCATGCCCGACAGCAGCAACTTGCCTTCCTTCGAGGTGCTCGGCACCACGGAGATGATGTCGGCGTGCTTGGCCGCCAGCGCGAGCATCTTGGGGCCGCCGCCGCCGATGCAGATCGGCGGACGCGGTCCCTGACGCGGACGAGGGCTGCCCTTGAGACCGGTGATCGTGTAGTGCTTGCCCTCGTAGTTGCATTCCTGACCGCGCAGCAACACGTCGAGAATGTCGAGGGTCTCTGCGAGCTTTTCGATGCGGACGCCGGGACGGTCGTAGGTGATGCCGGCCTTGTCGTATTCCTCGCGCATCCAGCCCGCGCCGAGTCCGAGTTCGAGCCGTCCGCCGGAGAGCACATCGATGGTTGCCGCGTCCTTGGCGAGCACCGCGGGATGGCGGAAGCCGTTGGCGAGCACCGCCGTGCCGAGCCGAATCTTGTCGGTGGCAACGGCGAGAGCTCCGAGCGCCGCGATCGGCCCGACCTGATTACCGAGATGATCGGGGATCATGAAGCTGTCGTAACCCAGTTCCTCGGCCTGCTGAGCCAGCTTGATGAACTTCCGAGCCCCGCCCTCCTCCGCGTTTCCCTCTCCGCCTGCAGCGAAGCGGAATTTGCGCGGCCCGGGGGTCGCGGCCTCGGCGGAACTCATCTATTGCTCTCCTCTGGGGTCTGGAGCGGCCGGCACCTGGGGTCTGAGGTGGTCGGCACCGGGGGTCTGGGCACACCGTGCGGGGCAGTCGGCCGGGGCCGATCCGCGCAGGTCCAAGGCGTCACTCTAGCCGCTCGCGGGAGCGGATCCCACCGACTGGGGGTCGCAGACCACAGGTTTGTGCCCTGCACCAGTTGGCGACACGCCGCGTTGTGACCTGTCCGTTATCCATGACACCGGTCACTGCGCTACCCACGACCCCGATCACGCCGTCGTCCACACGACCCGATCACGAGTGCGGAGGCGTCGGCGCATTCTCGATCAGATCGGCCGCCCACGCCGCCGTCCACTGGGTGGCCGTCGTGCCGGAACCGTCGACGACGAAACTGTTGTACGACGCGTGCACCGGATTGCCCGCCGCCCCGATCAGAATTTGGATGCTCTGCGGAATGTTTCGCAGCGACAGTCCATCCGACGGGGACGCACAGATCAGGTCGCCGGGTGCACAGATCTGATTGGTCCGGTCGTCGAGCGCACCGAATCCGCCGTCCCGACGCCCCGTCATGGTGATGCCGGGGAGGTCGAGTCCCCCGAGGGCGACCTCGGCTCCGACGCCGTCGAGCGGTCCCGGCACGTCGGTACCCGACACTCCGTCGCGGCGGCCGTCGGCGATGAGGGTGACGCCGAGGACACGATCGGCGGAGATGGGTCCGTTACCCGCGCCGATGTCGGCCGCGATGTCGCCGGATATGACTGCTCCCTGAGAGAAGCCGGCCATGACGAAGTTGGTCAGTGGGCACCGCGCTGCGACGTCCGACATCTTCTGCACCGCAACGTTTTTGCCCTCGGTGCGGCTGTTGTTGTACGACTGTTGGCCGTCCGGCGGCAGCGCGATGGGGTTCGAGAACTGTGCGACGTAGGGCACCGTGTAGACGTCCGCGCGAGATCCGGGGAACTGCTCCTGCAGCGGCCGGGTGACGTTGAGCATCAGCGACACCGGATTGGCGGTCGGGTTGTACGGGTCGTCGGTCGACGAGGACTCCCACGTACCGGGGATGGCAATGACCTGAACGTCCGGGCAGTCCGCCGGTTGCGAGGTCGGCTGCTCGGGCCCCGGCGGCGGTACCGGTCCCGGTCCGGGTCCGAGACGCCCGGCAAGGAGGTACCACAGGGCCACGATGACGAGCCCGATGATCACCGCGAAGGCGATCACCGGTAGAACTCTGCGTTTACGTTTGGCCATCAGCGCGAACTACGGCGTGCAGTACGTCGCCTGCGCGGCGGCGATGTAGGTCTGGGCAGCCTGCTGGGCCTGAGTCTCGTTCATCTGCGTTCCGGCTGCACTGGCCTCGACGCCGACGTTCGCGGTGACGTAGGTCGTGATTTCGTCGGCTGCGACGCCCTGCGCCTGCGCGGCACAGATGTAGTTGGCCGTCGACACCGCGATGTCGCCGTTGCCCGCCGGAGTGACGCCCTTGCTCTTCAGCTCGTCGAGGAAACGCTGGCCGCGGTTGTCGATCTGGCTCTCCGTCGGCCCCGGGAAGTCGTCCGGCACGGCCTGGGGTTGCTCCGGCGGTGCCGTCGCAGCCTCGCCCGGGCTGGTGGTCGGAGCGACAGTAGTGGTGGTGCTCTCGGCCGCCGACGTCGACGAACTCGCCTCGGTCGTCGTCGCAGCTGCCGTGGTGGTGCTCGTCGGCGCGCCGGTGGCCGTCGAGTCGTCACTTCCACACGCCACCAGCATCGAGCTCGCCGCCACGGCGAGCACGCCGAGTGACAGAGTTCTGGCCAGAGAGTTACGCGTCATCGATCGAAATCCTTCGGTCGTCGGGTCGCAGGCGAGAGTACAGCCACGCTCTGAGAGAACTCTGAAGCCGTGACTGCCTCCGGTCACGGAGCGATCGTGGCCTTGCCGTCCTTGACGGTGATGATGCCGAACTGGAAGTTCTGTTGCTTACCGCCACCGTCGATGTCGAACTGATCGCTGGTGGGGTAGCCGAGGCGGCCACCTTCGTAGCCCACCGATCCCCAGGCGTCGAAGATCGGGCCGTACGGCATGGACCAGGCTCCGCTGACCGGGCTCCAGTAGATGTTGCCGGTCTCGAACTGATTGAACCGTCCGCCGTCCCGGATGGGGCCGATCTCGTTGGACTTGGGGAACCCGAGAGGTCCACTCTCCCAACCCAATTCACCGTACTTGCCGAGAATCATGCCCTGCACAGAATGCACGCCCGCGTCGGGAGAGGTGTAGATCGCGCCGATCTCGAAGCCCTGCACCGAGCCGGGCTTGTTGGGTGTTGCCACCTCGTCGAGCACCGGGTATCCCAGAGGACCGCCCTCGTACCCCTGGGCTGCCCACTCGTCGAGCACGGCACCCTTGACCACATGGGCTCCGGTCTGCGGCGTGAAGTAGACCATGCCGTTCTGGAAGGCGTTGAAGCGGCCGCGGCCGTCGGGAGTGGCGATCTCGCCGGTCTTCGGGAAGCCGAGCGCACCCTCGGGGCCCTTGTTGCCCTGGTAGATGCCGCCGATAGCGCCGGCAACCACCTGCGCCCCGGTGTCGGGAGTGAAGAAGACCCGACCGAACGTGAAGTCCTGAGCTCGTCCGCCTGCAACGTTGTACTCCGCGGTGAGGCAGGGACCCAACCACGAGTTCGCGCCGCTCGCATTGCCGATCATGCCCGCGACACTGCAGGTGGGCTTGTCGACCTCGACGCCGAGTGCCGTGGCGAGCTGCGGCCACAGCTGGTGCAACTCGAACTGCCAGTACGGCCACGAGTGCGTGCCCGACGGGCGGTAGTTGACCTGCGCGGGGATTCCGAGCTGGTTGAGCTTGGTGGCGAAGGTCTGGGAAGTGAGTCGCGAGAGGATCTCGAGCCCCATGCCCGCGTAGTTGGTGCTGACGCCCGGAATCGGCGACGGCTGATCGTACGGGCCGGTCGAGCCGTTGCCACTCGAGATGTAGAGGCTGACGCCCTTGAGCTTGTCGGCCAGCAGGTACGGATCGTGCTGAGCCCACAGCGAGTTGGACGGTGCGCCCCACATGGCCTTGGAGTTGTAGCCGCCGGCGTCGGTCATCGCGTACTGGATGGCCTGCGGCATGCCGAGCGAGGTGGTGGTCAGGATGCCCGACAGCGAACCGGCGAACTTGAAGAAGCCGGGGTTGCGGGCCGCGAGGAACATCGCCGACGTGCCACCCATCGACAACCCGACGACGCCACGGTTGTCGGTGCTGCGCCAGTCCTTGGCCAGGATGGGCGGCAGCTCCTTGGTCAGGAACGTCTCCCACTGGTAGTTCTTGCCGTTGTCCTGATCGACCCAGTCGGAGTAGAAGCTGGACTGTCCGCCGATCGGCAGCACGACGTTGACGTTCTTGTCGGCGAAGTAGGCCTCGGCGTCGGTCTCGGCCGTCCAGCCGTTCTCCTGGTCGGTCGCCCGGAGGCCGTCCAACATGTACACCTGCGGGAACGTGGCCTGCGGGTTGATGTTCCAGTCACGCGCGAGCAGCAGCTGCACCTGGATGGGCGTTCCCATCGACGGCGACTGGATCCACAGCGCGACGCGGCGATCGGAGAGCCAGTCCACCGAGGTGACGGTCGCACCACCGGTCTGGGTGTAGGCGGGGCCGGTCTGCGCCATCGGGGCGGCATGAGCAACCGGGGCTGCAGTGGCCAACGTCGTCGTCGCGAAGGGAATCATCAGCGCGGAGGCAACAGTCACTGCTGCTGCCGCTCGCCGAGCCCGTGTGCCGGCCGATGGGGTACGACCGAACCGAACAAGCCCAGTGCGCATGATGGTGACTCTCTTTCCTGTGACGACCGAAGGTCTCGTCTCGAGACATGCTTCGTATGTCTTTCTACACGTGCCCGATGGCCACGAACAGCAGACTCGCTGTGACTGGTGGTGCGAATGTGAATTGGGGAGGCTCGGAGAGCCGGCGCTCGAACCGACAATGCCGCCCGACGCGAGAGCGTGGGGCGGCATTGTCGGAGAGCACGTTACGGAACCGAATCAGGCGTTCAGCGCGTCCAGGATCTGGGTGCGTGCCTTCCACAGCTCGGCACCCCAGTACGGCCAGGCGTGGATTCCGTTGGCCGGGAAGCTGTAGGTCGCCGGGATACCGAGGGTGCCCATGCGGATCTGGAATGCACGGGTGTTGGCGAGCGAGAGTGCCTCGAGCGCCATGCCGTTGGCGGTGTTGTAGAAATCGATCGGCGCGGCCGGGCGGTCGAACTGGCCGGGCAGGCCACTGGCTGCGGAGATGTACAGCGACAGGCCCTGCAACCTGGGTGCGAAGACGAACGGGTCGTTGCGCAGCCACGCCGGGTTCCAGGGCGGTCCCCACATGGAGTCGACGTTGAAGCGGCCGGCATCGAGCATCGCGATACGAATCGCCTCACGCATGCCCGGGGCCGAGATGTTCAGGTAACCCGAGAGCGAGCCGGCGAACTTGAACTGGTCGCGGTGGTACGCGGCGAGCGTCAGGGCAGCCGAACCACCCATCGACAGTCCGAGAACACCGTTGTTGTTGCGCGAGACGCCGTAGTTCTCCAGGAACGCCGGGAGCTCCTGCGTCAGGAACGTCTCCCACTTGTAGGTGACTTCCTGGCCGTTGAAGTTCGACGAGGTGTACCAGTCGCTGTAGAAGCTGGACTGTCCACCGACGGGCATGACCAGAGTCACGTCGTCGTTGGCGAACTGATCCTGCGCGTTGGTCTCGAAGGTCCAGGCGTTGCGATCGTCGCGGGCACGCAGGCCGTCGAGCAGGTAGAGAGCAGCGTTTCCGCCGCGTGCCGCCCACTGGACCTGGACCTTGATCGGACCCATCTCGGACGGGACGATCAGGTCCTCGCGGCCACCGGCCGGGGTCTGATGGACGACGGCAGTGGGGGCAGCGACTGCGACTGCGCCGCCGACGACACCGGCTGCAATCGGCAGAACGAGTGCGGCAGCACCCACGCCGAGCAGGCGCTGACGCCAACGTGATGACGCCTTCGGGTTACTGCTGAGGCCGGCAAATCGCATGAATCGTGCTCTCTCTCATCTACGCGGTCTCCGCTGTCGTAGCGGCCCCCGGCAATCGAACAGGGCTGACTGACGGCCCATGAGGCCGGGGTGAAGCTGTGGTGTGTCGAAACGTCGAGGTTCTGCTGCATAACAGGCGAACCGCTCGATGGAGGTTATTCCATCGAGCGGTTCCAAGGCAAAACTGTGATCAGCGTCCCAGTTTCGCCTCTGCGAGTTTCTGAAACAGGAGACTATCCTGCGCGGTCCCCGCTGAACAGCCCTGAAAAGTCGTGAAATATCACTACAGGGCCGAAAGCGGGGACTGCGACAGCAAACGCTGCCGGGTGGATCAGTTACCGATGTTGGCGCTCAGGTCCGGTGCCATGACGCGGATCTGCTCGCCCCAGTAGCCCCACTGGTGGGTACCGACGGCCGGGAACGCATACGTGACGTTGTTGGCACCGATGCTCGCCATGCGGATCTGGAAAGCACGGCTGTTCGCCAGGGCGATGGCCTCGAGGCCCATACCGTTCGCGGTGTTGTAGTAATCGATGAAGCTCTGCGGGCGATCGAGACCGCCGGGCAGACCGCTGCCTGCGAAGACCCACACGCGCGTGCCGTTGTCACGCAAGCGAGGCGCGAAGACGAACGGGTCGTTGCGCAGCCATGCCGGATCCCACGGCGGGCCCCACATCGCGTCGATGTTGTAGCGGCCGGAGTCCAGCAGAGCCAGGCGCATCGCCTCGCGCATGCCGGGCGCGGAGATGTTCAGGTAGCCCGACAGCGAACCGGCATAGCTGAACTGGTCCGGGTGGTACGCAGCCAGCGTGAGGGCTGCGGAGCCGCCCATCGAGATGCCGATGACACCGTTGCGGTTCGGGTTGAAGCCGTAGTTCGCGCGCAGGTTCTCGCGGAGGTTCTGCGTCAGGAAGGTTTCCCACTTGTAGGTGGTCTTCTGACCGTTGAAGTTGGACGGTGCGTACCAGTCGGAGTAGAAGCTCGACTGTCCACCGACCGGCTCGACGACGTTGATGTTCCACGAGGCGAGAACTGCTCCGGCGTCGGTCTCGTGCTCCCAGCCCGAGATGTCCGTCGTGGCGCGCAGGCCGTCGAGCAGGTAGACGACGCGGTTGGTGTTACCGTCCGCTGCCCGCCACACCCGGCTCTTGATCGGGCCCATGCTCGAGTCCGTCCAGACGTCGATGGCGTTGCCGTCGAACGCTGCGTTGGCAGTTGCGCCACCGCCCGCCACGGCCAAGCCCAGTGGTAGCACCACTGCCATCAGCATGGATGTTGCGGCGCGGCGTCCCCAGGAGCCCGCTCGCTTGTCCCCGGACCGGCTCTTCCATCTACCCAGCATGCACTCGACCTCTCAGCAGCTTCGTCACATCGGTTACGCAATCAACGATTGATCTCGCAAGTTCATCATGTATGCGCCCGACCCAGGGTCTGGCGCATACATATCCTCCGCACTTATCGCACGAAGTACGTCGCCCGTTACAGGATCGAGACAGCTCATCTTCGCGTCGAGACCGAATCGGCGCAACCCGGTGATCTTCTCGTGTTCTGTCGGCTAATT
Source organism: Rhodococcus sp. KRD175 (assembly GCF_017168275.1). Classification (NCBI taxonomy): domain Bacteria; kingdom Bacillati; phylum Actinomycetota; class Actinomycetes; order Mycobacteriales; family Nocardiaceae; genus Rhodococcus; species Rhodococcus sp. KRD175. The sequence goes on along the minus strand of NZ_JABFAQ010000013.1, from coordinate 81,231 downwards.
ATCGGCCTTCAATACAGGTGCCGGAAGATCACATCGCTGTATTTCGTATTTCGGCACCCGGTCGAATCGATAACCGGCATAGAACAACGAACGTTTCACATTCCGGACGAACAGATCCTTCGTCAACGGTGCTCGGTAGGACGTCAGCATTTCTTGGGTGTCCGGGCAGGTCAACGCCACCTGAGCTTCGGTCACCCAGTCCTCGTCCATGTACCAGGGCAGGTACGGATGGATGCCGACCAGTCCCAGATCGGCGACGACCCAGTCCGGGTAGAGGTTCTTGTCATGACCGATGCGGCCGTTCTCGAGGCGTTCGGTGTGCGATGCCAACGGGTACGCCAGCCCCATCTGATCGATGACCCGCACGTCGAGGCCGACGTTCATGCTCGTCATCCCCAGGTTGAGGAAGTAGACGGTGTGACCGAATCCACCCTCGGGGATCGGGAGGGGCGGCGGGACGACATCCCAGTAGGTGAATTGCGCGGACGGCAGCAGCAATCCGCCGTCCGGGGTGTCGTCGATCGCCTGAACCATCGCCCGCATCCGCGGATAGTCGAGATAGTCCGACGCCAGGATCGGATGAGCGTGCCCGGTGTTGAGCGAATAGAACGCTCGTTCGTCGACGATTCCGCTTCGTCCGACGATCGAGCCCTGGGGCATTCCCGTCGTGTTCGCCGCAATCACAGCCCAGACGACGATCCCACCCCAGACGAATACATCCGCGACGAAAACAGCAGTCGCACGATTACCGGACCATCGTTGCGGGAGCGCGACGGGCAATATCGAAATGGGCAACAGCAGCGTGAACAGGGCGGGCAACAATGTTCGCCCGTGCATGAAATCGCCACCGACTCGAATTGCGTAGACCGCGAGCAACAATCCACTGACGAGCACGAATACGACGACAGCAGTCGGCGTGCGCAACGCGGCGAGCAGGCCGCCCACTGTTCTGGGCAGCGTCGGGCGCACTCGTGTCACCGACAGGGCGGCACCGAGCAGGAGCAGCACCAGCGGGAGCCACAGTAGGTACGGTCCCATCAGGTTGGTCAGATACGCCCACCCTTGCGACCACTTGGCACCGCCGGCGTCCTTGGACACTGCGGTGTTGGGGTACGGAAGGCCGTAGTAGCCCATGCGCCAAATTTGGTACAGCACGGGAACCGCGCCCGCGAATGCGAACACGCGCAGCCTCGACAACCACGTCTGCGGGGCGAGGAAGATCATCGCCAGTGCCAGAACCGACACGATGGACAGCTCGGGGCGCACCAGCGGGCCCAGGCCCGCGAAGAAGGCCAGCAGCAGCAGCTCGACGCCACCTCCGCGGCGCTGCCCCCAGCGCACCATCAGCAGCCACAAAACCGCCAGCCAGAAGATGACCAGGCAGGTCTCCAGTCCGGACGTGGCGAAGTCACGGGCCGGCGGTACCGCGATGTACACAAGTACACCGGCGGGGAGGAAGAGAGTGCGTGACGCGGTGCGCCCACGCAGGGAGAACGTGCCGATCATCGCGATGACGACGGCCGCTGTGGACAGCACGAGCGCGATCGTCAGCACCACGTACTCGAGCCGGCCGTCGCTGAGCCAGCTGCCCGCGTAGACGAGGTAGGTCCAGATGGTGCTGGTGTTGGTCTCGACCCGCTCGCCCGCGTTGAACACCGGGCCGTTGCCGGCCAACAGGTTGCGGACGGTGCGCAGGACGATCAGGCCGTCGTCGGCGATCCAGCGACGTTCCCAGGCACCCCACAGAAACAGGGCACCGGTGACGACGGTCCCGACCCAGAAGACCGCCCTGGTCGAGACCGTCGGCGCCGGGGTGTCTTCTCGCGTGTCTCGCTGGTCAGGCGAGGTAGACAGCGACACCAACCACTCCGATCCACGCTATGGCGAGTAGCTGGAGAACCCTGTCTCCCAACGCGATCTCTTCGGGTTCGCCTGCCTCGCCGCCGTCTACGTCCACTGCGTATCGCAGGATTGCGATAGTAAACGGAATCATCGAGATGGCGAACCAGTTGGAGTCCGTTTCGGCGTCCTGCTGAAAAGCCCACAGGCCGTAGCAGATGACGACGGCCGTCGCGGACAGCGTCCACACGAAGCGCAGATATGTCGTGGTGTAGTTCTCGAGCGACTTACGGATCTTCGCCCCGGTGCGTTCGGCCAGTTGCAGCTCGGCGTAGCGCTTGCCTGCCGCCATGAACAGCGAGCCGAACGCCATGATCAGCAGGAACCACTGCGAGAGCGGGATCGAGGCAGCGACGCCACCGGCGATCGCGCGGAGCAGGAAGCCCGAGGAGACGATGCAGATGTCGAGCACGGCCTGGTGCTTGAGGCCGAAGCAGTACGCCAGCTGGATGACGATGTAGACGCCGATGACCAGCGCGAGCTTCCAGTTCGCGAAGAACGACAGGCCGACGGCGAGTCCGAGCGACACCACGGCCATCGCATAGGCGATCGTGACGGGCAGGACTCCTGCAGCGATCGGCCGGAACCGCTTGGTGGGGTGCGCGCGGTCGGCCTCGACGTCCATGGCGTCGTTGACCAGATAGACACCGGAGGCGGCGAAGCAGAACACGATGAACGCGAGCGCGACGGACAGCAGCACGTCGCGATCGGTGACCGAGCCTGCCGCCAACGGCGCGGCCAGGACCAGCACGTTCTTGACCCACTGACGCGGGCGAAGCGCCTTGACGATGCCGTCCGCCAGATTCTTCGGCGGTGCGCCTACGGGTGCGGCATCCTCGCTCATTTGTCTCCTTCGAACTTCACGACGGCAGCAGCCGTCAACGCGCCGAGTGCAGATCCGGCCAGCACATCGGTGGGGTAATGGACTCCGAGCACCAAGCGCGAGAGCAACATGGGTGGGACGAGGACCGCCGGTAACGGTAGCCCGGTCACGCGGCCGAGGAGAACCGCAGCCGCTGTGGTGGATGTCGCATGCGACGACGGGAAACTCAGCTTGCTCGGCGTCGAGACATTGATCCGGACGGCCGGATCGTGGGGACGCGGCCTGCGCACGATGCGCTTGATGACGATGGACGCGGCATGCGATCCGACGGCACCGACGGCCACCGACGCCCACTGGCGTCGCCGCGGCGCGTCCAGAGCAGCGCCGATACCTGCGATCGCCACCCAGCCGAGGGCATGTTCGCCGAAGTGCGACATCCCGCGCGCGACGGTGATCGCACCGGGGGCGCTACCGACCGTGGCCTGCACCTTTTCGAGGATGCGCACTTCGGTCGGCACCTCGGTCTGGCCTTTACGCCTGGTAACGAAAGACACGTTCCCACGTTTCCTTACTGGTCAGGTGCGGCACGGCATCACGGTATCGAGCCTTGAGAGCAGGGAATTCGGCTGCCAACTGCTTGCGCAACGACAGCGCTTCCTTCAGCAACGCCGCCGCCTGCGCGCGGTCGCGCTTGCGGTAGACGACGCCTCGGCCGTCGGCGGTGGTGACGGTGACGCCGTCGACCTGGGACAGCAGGAACCAGCGCGCGTCGAGAGTCGGCACGTTGAGCTGCGGACGCTCGTGGTGCTGCTCGTGCGCAGGCTTGACGTTGTGCAACAAGCCCTTGGCCAGACGACGGACCTTGGAGATCGGGTTGGTCGGCAGGCCGACGGCTCCGACTTCCTCACCCGATGCGAGTGGCAACTCCGTGGAACTGCCGACAACGACGGCGTCGGGGAATTCCTTGCGCAGTGCGTGCACCGTCGGCAATGCCGTGGGCAGGATCTCGAGGATGTGCTCGGGACCGGCCAGGAAGTCACGAATCGCGAGGTTCTGGATGGCGACCGTCGAGTACTCGAGGCACAGCAAGTGCTTGACGGTGGCCTTGATGGTGTCCAGCACCAGGCCCTTGCCGTCGCCCGGCATGTGCAGCGACGCAACAACGAGACGGTTACGCAGGTGGAAGTACGCCTGCCAGTCGATGGCGTCGTCCTTGTCGCTCCACGCCATGTGCCAGATCGCGGCACCCGGCAGCGTCACCGTCGGGTAGCCGGCTTCGCGTGCGCGCAAGCCGTATTCGGCGTCGTCCCACTTGATGAACAGGGGCAACGGCTGCCCGAGTTCCTCGGCGACGACGCGCGGGATCATGCACATCCACCAGCCGTTGTAATCGACGTCGATGCGGCGGTGCAGCAGCTTGCTGGTGCGCAGCGGATCCTCGGAGAAGTCGTGGTCATATTCGACGTTCTGCGCGCCGGTCCACATGAAGTTCCCGCGGTCGATCACTTCACCCATGACGTGCAGGTGACTACGCGCCTGCAGATTCAGCATCTGGCCGCCGACGAGCGTGGGCACCTTGGCGAAACGCGACATCGCCAACGCCCGCAGAATCGAGTCGGGCTCGATCTCGATGTCGTCGTCCATGAACAGAATGTGTTGGCAGGCAGTGTTGTTCAGCGCCTCGTACATGATCCGGCTGTAGCCGCCGGACCCACCGAGGTTCGCCTGATCGTGGATCGCGAGACGGCCACCGAGCGCAGCTGCGGCCTCGTCGAAGCCGGGTTCGTCCTTCGCCTTGCGGGTGCCCTGATCCGGCATGATCACGGCCTGGATCACGTCGAGCACCAACGGGTCCGAGCCAAGGGCGACAAGCGCTTTGACGGCGTCGGTCGGTCGGTTGAACGTGGGGATGCCGACGGCGACGGTCGCCTCGCCGGGAGCCTCGATCGGCGCGTACCAACCCGCGCTCTCGAGGACCACCTCGGAGTCGGAGGTGATGTCGAACCAGATCCACCCGCCGTCCTCGAACGGGCCGAGGTCGATCAGAAACTCTTGCGCCGCATCGCCGTCCACGGCCTCGCGGCCCTCGACGTGGATGCGCGACGCATCGGCCTTGGACCGGTAGACGTCGATCCGGCAGTGGCCGGACACCTCGACGCGCAGCACCACGGACTTCAGGACGCTGTAGCGCCGCCAGTAGCTCGCCGGGAATGCGTTGAAGTAGGTGCAGAACGACACCTCGGACTCGCCGCCGATGGTGAGCGAGGTACGCGAGAGCGAGTGCGCGCGTTTGGCATTGGTGGTCGCTTCTTCGAGGTACAGCGTGCGCACGTCGAGCGGCTCACCCGAACGGGGCAGCAGAACACGCTGCAACAGCGATATTCCGAGGACCGGCGCGACGTCTGCCACCCCGTCCTCGAGCAGATGCTTGGCGGTCATTTGTCCCCCGCCAGGGCGGTGCCGGTCTCGAAGTGCGGGGCCAGGGTGTTGTCGTACATGTTCAGTGCGCTCGCGATGGCCATGTGCATGTCGAGGTACTGGTACGTGCCGAGTCGACCACCGAACAGCACACCGTTGGAGGCCGTCTCGGCCTTCGCGCGGTTGCGGTACGCCTCGAGCTTCTGCCGGTCGTCGGGGGTGTTGATCGGGTAGTACGGCTCGTCGCCGCTCTCGGCGAAACGTGAGAACTCGCGCATGATGACCGTCTTGTCGGTCGGGTACTCACGCTCGGGATGGAAGTGGCGGAACTCGTGGATCCGAATGAACGGCACGTCGCCGTCGTTGTAGTTCATCACCGGCGTTCCCTGGAAATCGCCGACCGGGAGCACCTCGGTCTCGAAATCGATGGTGCGCCAGCCCAATTCGCCCTCGGAGTAGTCGAAGTAGCGGTCCAGCGGCCCGGTGTAGACGATCGGGGCGTCCGGGCTCTCGGCGACCAACTCGTCGCGAACATCGAACCAGTCGGTGTTCAGGCGAACGTCGATTTTCTCGTCGCGTGTCATGTTCTCGAGCCACGCGGTGTAGCCGTCGACCGGCAGCCCCTCGTAGGTGTCGTTGAAGTAGCGGTTGTCGAAGGTGTAGCGCACCGGCAACCGGGTGATGTTGCCCGCGGGCAGTTCCTTCGGATCGGTCTGCCACTGCTTGGCCGTGTAGTCCCGGATGAACGCCTCGTAGAGCGGACGTCCGATCAGCGAGATTGCCTTCTCCTCGAAGTTCTGCGCGTCCTTGGAGTCGAACTCACTGGACTGATCCTCGATCAGGGCCCGCGCCTCGGCCGGGGAGAAGAACTTCCCGAAGAACTGCGAGATCAGCCCCAGGCCCATCGGGAACTGGTACGACTGACCGTTGTGCAGCGCGAAGACGCGGTGCTGGTAGCCCGTGAAGTCGGTGAACTGGTTGACGTAGTCCCACACGCGCTTGTTGGACGTGTGGAACAGGTGCGCACCGTACTTGTGGATCTCGATACCCGTCTCGGGCTCGGCTTCCGAGTACGCGTTGCCGCCCAGGTGGTGCCGCCGATCGAGAACGAGAACACGCTTGCCCAGCTGGGACGCCGCCCGTTCTGCCACGGTCAGACCGAAGAACCCGGATCCGACGACGATGAGGTCGTAGCGGCCGGTCGCGGTGGCGTCGGAAGAGGTGGTCTCGGGGCTTACAGCAGTCACGGGCAACCAGGGTATCCGACGATCGTGACGGCTCCACCCCGCCAGGCACCGCCCGGCCGGTCCGGTGTCAACCTGGCAGGCGTCGGAGCAGGTAGGTATCCATCACCCAGCCGTGTGCCTCTTTGACCTCGGCGCGGGCGCGGCGAATGTCGTCGAGCACGTCGTCGAGCGGCCCGGCCACGAGCTTCTCGTCGGTCGTACCCAGGTTGGCTCCCCAGTGGATGCCCCAGCCTGCGCCGGTCAGCGCACTGCAGGCCAGGTTGCCGTCGAGCATGACGACGAGGTTGTCCAGCCCGGCTGCGACGTCGCCGGCCAGGTTCCTGCCGGTGGTGATGACGATCGGGCCCCCGATGCGATTGAGGACGAGTCGATGACTCGCCGCCAGCATGGACACGCTGGAGATGCCGGGTGTGACATCGAACTCGATGTCGCCGCGCAGTTGGGCGATCCGCTCGACGACGCGGATCGTGCTGTCGTAGAGCGCCGGGTCGCCCCAGACGAGAAACCCCACGACGGTGCCGTCGGCGAGACCGTCGAGCACGTCGGCGTACGCCCGGGCGCGGGCGTCGTGCCAATCGAGGACCGCGGTCTCGTACTGCCGAGGTGACCGGTCGCGTGGGGGGTCGGGCACCTCGATGACCCGGTAGCTTCCACCGTGGTGGCGTTCGAGGATCTCCTGCCTGGCTGCTGCGAGATCCCCGACGGACGCACCCTTGTCTGCCACGACGAACACGTCCACGGCCCGCAGCTTCTCGACGGCTTGCACCGTCACCTGGTCCGGGTGACCACCGCCGATGCCGATCAGATGGATTTTCACGAGCGGTCCCGGCAGGCGTCGTACAGGTGGGATTCGGCGAAGACGCGACGAGCCAGAGCAGGACCGACGAGGATCACTGCGGCCTGACGCAGGCCGGCGGCCTCGACCTGGTCGGCGATGTCGGCCAGAGTGCCGCGCAGAACCATCTCGTCGGGCTTGCTGGCATGGAAGACGACCGCGGCCGGGCAGTCCGAGCCGTAGAACTGCGCCAACTCGTCGGCGATGATGCGGGTGCGAGTGATGGCCAGATGCAGTGCCAACGTCGCGCGAGTGGCGGCGAAATTGGCCAGCGCCTCGGTGTCCGGCATCGCCGTCGAGCGGGCCTGCGCGCGAGTGAGGACCACCGATTGCGTCACCTCGGGAACGGTCAGCTCGACGCCCAACGTGGCCGCAGCGGCCGCGTAGGCGGGCACTCCCGGCGTGATGTCCCACGGCACACCCGCGGCGTCGAGTCGAGCCGACTGTTCTGCGATCGCGGAGTAGAGGGACGGATCACCCGAGCACAGGCGTGCGACGTCGTCCCCGCGCTGGTCGGCGGCGATGAGTTCGGCGGTGATGGCATCGAGATCGAGCTTCGCGGTGTCGACCAGGCGAGTACCGGCCGAGCAATGTTCGAGGATGGCGTCGTCGATGTAGGTACCGGCGTAGACACACACCGGACTGGATCGCAGGAACTCGACGGCCCGCAACGTGAGCAGGTCTGCCGCTCCGGGTCCGGCTCCGATGAAGTGAACAGTCACAGGTGGAAAGCGTAGGGGGCGGGAGTGGAGCCTGCGGAATGACCCATGAAGGCGGGAGTGGAGCCTGCGGAATGACCCATGAAGGCGGGAGTGGAGCCTGCGGAATGACCCATGAAGGCGGGAGTGGAGCCTGCGGAATGACCCAGGAATGCAAGCCCCGACGCGCCGCGCCACTGGAACTTCCCGGCTGTGGCTAACTGTCAAGCTAAGGTTTAGCCTTGTGTCTGATGGGACTCATGTTGCTGATGTGATTCATGTTGTTCAGCAGTGAAGATCCTACGACGCGTACCTACCACCAACCAGGGAGTACCGCCTTGCCGAACCGTCGAACGAAGCCGTCGATCGTTCTCGGTGCTGTCGCACTACTCGCCGTCGCGACCCCGTTTGCGGTCGCAGGGCTGACAGACAGCACGACCACCGGAGTTCGACCGGCCAACGAGACAACCCCGGTCACCGTGCCGACGAAGATCGTCGAGACCGCGCTGAGCGCTGCGCCGGACATCGTCATTCCGCTGCAGGAGCTCACCGGCCTGCCGCTGCCCGATCTGCGGCTCTCCGATCTGAAATACCTGCCGCTGCCGGATTCCATCGTGATCCCGCCGATCGAGATTCCCGACATCCCGGGTCTCACGACGCCGGCTCCGGGTGGCGCAACCGCGCAGGCCCCGATCCCCAGGGTGGACGCCTCGGCACCGGTCAATCCTGAGGCTGCCGACCCCACCGGGCCGCCGCTCGGAGCGGCAGTCAAGGAAATCTCGCAGGACACCCCGTTCAGCATGGTGGCGTTGACCTCCGAGCAGCTGAACGGCGCGAGCGCACAGGTTCGACGTCAGCTCGAGGACGGATCCTGGGGCCCGTGGCTGCAGACCGCACCGGTGGATACCACTGCGAGCGACGCCGTTCCCGCTGCGGAAAAGCAGGGCACCGAACCGATCTTCGTGGGACTCACCAAGGCCGTGCAGGTGCTGTTGACTCCGCTGACGAGCAGCGCTGCTCCCGAAAGCTTTGCAACGCCGCCGGTTCCGGAGGTCCCGGTTGTTCCGCTGCCTTCCGATGCCTCCGCACCTGCGCCTGCTCCCGCCGCTGCGGAGCAGCCTTTGGGCTACACACCCGCGTCGTCGAGCAAGCCGCTGCGCCAACAGGATCCGGCACCGATAGAGCCTGCTGCGCCCGAAGCCGCTCCTGAGGTGTCGGCCGAGCAGTTGGCGTCGGCAGTGAGCGACATCAGCGCCGTGCTCATCACCCCCGGCACGTCCCCCGCCGATTCGGCGTTGAGCGACCTCGCCACTCCGGTGGCGGGCGATGCAGGCCCCAACGTCATCACCCGCGCCCAGTGGGGTGCCGACGAGTCGATCCGTTGCGCCAACCCGACAATCGACGATTTCATCGGCGGTGCCACCGTGCACCACACCGCAGGCAGCAACGACTACTCGAAGTCCGAATCGGCCGAGATCGTCCGCGCCATCTACGCGTACCACGCACAGACTCTGGGCTGGTGCGACATCGGCTACAACGCACTCGTCGACAAGTACGGCCAGATCTTCGAGGGTCGCGCCGGCGGCTTGGACAAGCCGGTCCAGGGTGCGCACGCCGGTGGATTCAACGAGAACACCGTCGGAGTGGCCATGATGGGCGACTACTCCACTCAGGATCCGTCGCAGGAGACCGTCGACTCGGTCGGCAAGTTCCTCGGCTGGCGACTCGGCAAGGCAGGTCTGGATCCCAAGGGGACCACGACGATGACCTCCGAGGGAACGGATTTCACGTTCATCGGCAAAGGCAAAACCGTCGACCTGCCGGTGATCTTCGGTCACCGCGACGTCGGCAACACCGAATGCCCCGGTGACGCCGGATACGCCAGGCTCGGGGAGATCCGCGACATCGCGGCCGCGAACCTCGGCGGTGGCGGCGACGTCACACCGGCAGCACCCGAGACCGCGTCCGATGCCACCGCACCGGACACCGCGGTGACCGACCCGGCACCGTCACGCCCGGGCACGGACGTCAGTTCGACTCTGGGCGAGAACATCCCGGCCCTGGTCGCAGAATTGCAGCGCCTGGCGTCGACGAGCCCCGTCGCGCAGAAGTGGTTGTCCTCGGGCGGCGAAACCGGCGCTCTCGGCGTACCGGTCAGCGGCCTGGTTCAGGTCAGCGGCGGCCGCGAGAAGGCTCAGTTCCAGAACGGCGAGATCATCACCAACATGGCCGGCCAGGCCGTGGCCGTCATCGGCAAGATCTTCCAGCAGTACCTGCAGCAGGGCGGTGTCGACGGCGTCCTCGGTCTGCCGCTCACCGACGAGTTCAAGGTGCCGGAGGGCTTCCGAACGGACTTCGAGAACGGTTCGCTCATCTTCAACGAGCTCACCGGCATCGTGACCACGGTGATCAAGACGTACAACGACACCTACAACGCAGAAATGCAGAAGCCGGTCGCCGCGCCGGTGGAGCCGGCACCTGTTGCCGAGCCCGCTCCGGCACCGGAGCCCGCACCCGCGGGCTGAGTTCAGACAGTCGACAAGGGGCCGAGTCACCGTGGTGACTCGGCCCTTGTCGTGTTCGATGCGCCGCTCTACCAACGAATCACCACCAGCGTTCGAGTACCTGCGCCACTCCGTCGTCTGCGTTGGTGACGGTCACTTCGTCCGCGGCGGCGACGGCGGCCGGATGCGCGTTGCCCATGGCGACGCCCAGGCCGACCATCGACAGCATCGGGACGTCGTTGGGCATGTCCCCGAAGGCGACGATATCGGCGACGTCCACGGACAGGGTCTCGGCGACCTTGGCCAGGCCCGACGCCTTCGTGACGCCCGGGGCCGACAGTTCGATGAGCCCGTTGTCGGTAGAGAAGGTCAGGTCGGCGCGGCCGGAGATCAGCGGCGAGAGAATGTTTGCCATGTGGCCGCTGGTCGATCCCGACAGTCGTATCAGCAGCTTCACCGCGGGGACGTCGACGACGTCGTCCTCGGACATCTCGACGTTGTCGGGATTGAGCCACGCGTGCTCGTAGCCGGGCGAGCTGACGAACTGCGGCGTCGCCGCGTCGTGCGCCGATCGGCCGACGCGCTCGGCCGCGAGACCGCAGCCGGGTAGCGCGCGGTACGCGACGTCGGCCAGCCACTGCAACGTCTCGACATCGAGGGTCTCCGCACTGAGCACGCGATCGGTGGCCGCGTCGTAGATGACCGCACCGTTGGCGCACACCGACATCGGCGCGTATCCGAGACCGTCGACGACGGGGTGGATCCACCGCGGCGGCCTGCCGGTGGACAGCACGAACGGCACTCCGTCCGCTACGACGGCTGCGACAGCTCGCTTGGTGCGTTCGCTGACACGTTCGTGCTGGTCGAGCAGGGTTCCGTCGACATCGCTGGCGACGAGGCGAGGGGCGAGGCGGGTGGTGTTCGGCGCGTTGGTCATCGTGACGTCATTCTGCCCTAGTGTCGAAGGACCCTGTTTTCGACATGCACGTCTTCGATGTGGAAGGAACGGTAGATGACATCCGTGAACCGTCAGATCCGCTTGGCTCAGCGGCCCGTGGGGCGTCCCGACGAGTCGACGTGGGATCTCACCGAGGAACCCATCCCCACCCCGGGCGACGGCGAATTCGTCGTCACCGTCGACTACGTCTCCCTCGATCCCGCCATGCGCGGTTGGCTCAACGATGCGCGCTCGTACGTGCCTCCCGTCGGCATCGGTGAGGTGATGCGTGCTCATGCCGTCGGCCGCGTCCTCGAGTCCCGGCATCCGGATTACGCTGTCGGCGAGGTTGTTTCGGGCTCGTTCGGCGTCACCGAGCATGCGATCTCGGACGGGTCGGGAGTGCAGAAGGTCGACGAATCGATCGCACCGGCACCCACGTGGCTCGGTGCCCTCGGCTTCCCGGGATTGACGGCCTACTTCGGGTTGATGGACGTCGGCAAGCTGGCCGAGGGCGACACCGTCGTCATCTCCGGGGCGGCTGGTGCCGTCGGCAGCATCGCGGGTCAGATCGCGAAAGCCAAGGGAGCCAACGTGATCGGGATTGCCGGCGGACCCGAGAAGTGCGCCTGGCTCACCGAGGAGCTGGGCTTCGACGCGGCGATCGACTACAAGAACGAGTCGGTGTACAAGGCCCTGAAGGCCGCTGCACCGAAGGGCATCGACGTGTATTTCGACAACGTCGGCGGCGAGATTCTCGATGCGGCTCTCTCGCGCCTGCGCAAAGGTGCGCGAGTGGTGTTGTGCGGGGCCATCTCCGGCTACAACGCCACCGAACCGCAGCCCGGACCCGCGCACTACCTGTCCCTGCTGATCAACCGTGCGTCGATGACCGGGTTCATCATCTTCGACTATCTCGATCGCTACCAGGAAGGCGTCGACGCTCTGTCGGAGCTGCTCACCAGCGGCAAGATGACCGCGCGCGAGCAGATCGAGATCGGCGGAATCACGGTGTTCGGATCGACGCTGAATCTGTTGTTCGACGGTGCCAATACCGGCAAACTCGTCCTCGAAGTCGGCGAACGTACCCACGATTCGGAATTATGAGGACGACTCGTTCGTTGAACCCCACGTATCGCTCGATAGAGAACTAGGAGAGCACATGTCTGCAGCCACCGAAACCGCCATTCTCGCCGGAGGATGCTTCTGGGGAGCCGAAGAGCTCGTCCGCAAGCTGCCCGGGGTGGTCTCCACTCGCGTCGGCTACACCGGCGGCGAAGTCCCCAACGCGACGTACCGCAACCACGGCAACCATGCCGAGGGGCTCGAAGTGATCTATGACCCCACCCAGACGTCGTACCGGGATCTGCTGGAGTTCTTCTTCCAGATTCACGACCCGACCACGAAGAATCGTCAAGGCAACGACATCGGCGCCAGCTACCGCTCGGCCATCTTCTACCTGAACGACGAGCAGAAGCGCGTGGCCGAGGACACGATCGCCGATGTCGACGCGTCGGGGCTGTGGCCGGGCAAGGTCGTCACCGAGGTGACCCCGGCAGGAGATTTCTGGGAAGCCGAACCCGAGCACCAGGACTACCTGCAGAAGTACCCCGAGGGCTACACCTGCCACTGGGTTCGCCCGGACTGGAAGCTGCCGCGTCGGGCAACCGCCTAGGAGCGGCTGCGCCGCATGTGCATGGAACTTCGTAGCCTGCTACGAAGTTCCACTCACATGGGTGTGCGTAACGCCCATTCCGGACGGCCGACGGTCCACAGGTAGAACTACCGCGCAGTTAGCAGCCGAACTTGCGACACTGATCCGGTGACACCCGACAGAACCCCTCGGTCGATGGCCGACGTCCTTCGTTCGCCGCGCTTCTGGCTCGCTCCGATCCTTGTCGTCTCGACCCTCATGTCGTTTCTCGCGGCACTGTATCTGGGCGGTGTTCTCGATCCACGGGGTAACTTGCACGATCTGCCCATTGCGATCGTCAACCAGGACGAGGGCGACACCCTTGCGGGTGAGCAACGCAATATCGGCAACGACATCGTCGACGGATTGACTCAGAACGTCGATTCCGAGAAGGTCGCTTTCCGCGAGGTCGGCCCGGCGCAGGCCGAATCGCTGCTGTCCACGGCCGAGGTCTACGGCTCCATCGTCATCCCCAGTGATTTCACCAAGAGCATGGGAATTCTGGCCGAGGGCAGCATCGTTCCCGGTGATATCGAGAAGCCGATCATCACCGTCTACACGAATCCGCGGGCGGGTAGCTTCGGAATGTCGCTCGTGACCGGAGTGGCCACTCCTGCATTCGAATCGGTGAATCAGACCGTGGGCCAACAGATCACCGATCAGGTTCGCCAGCAGCTCGGCGACACTCCCCTTGCGGGCGCGAGTGCTCTGTTGTTGGCGCAGCCGATCAATGTGATTGTTGCTCAGCACGATCCACTGCCCGACGGTACCGGCGGTGGCCTGTCTGCGTTCTACTACGCGCTACTGCTCGTCTTGGCGGGATTCACCGGTGCGACCATCGTCAGCACCCTCGTCGACGGCTTGTTGGGGTTCACCCCCACCGAAATCGGCCCGAAGTACATCCACCGCGGACCCACCCGGATCAGCCGGTTCCAGACGCTGTTGGTCAAGTGGCTGGTGATGTTCGTTCTGGCCATGCTCGTATCCGCCCTGTACCTACTGATCAGCCACTTGCTGAGCATGCCCATCACCCATGCGTGGACCCTGTGGATGTACGGCGCGTTCGCGATCACCGCCGTCGGATTCACGGCGCTGGCGGTGATGTCCGCATTCGGCACAGCAGGGTTGCTGGTCAACTTGGTCGTCTTCATCATCCTGGCCCTGCCGTCCTCGGGTGGCACGATTCCTCTCGAGGCAAGCCCGCCGATTTTCACGTGGCTGGCCCAGTTCGAGCCGATGCATCAGATCTTCCTCGGCACCCGATCGATCCTGTACTTCAACGCCTCGCCCGACGCCGGCCTGCTGCATTCGGTGGGTATGACGTCCCTCGGGCTGCTCATCGGGCTCGTGTTCGGCCTGGTGTTCACCCTTCTCTACGACCGTAAGGGCCTCGACAGAAGCCTCGATTCTCCGGGTGTCATCAGCTGACGCCGGTACACTCGATCCAATGCTTGCCGTCAATCCAGCCGGGAGCGTGGCACCCCGACGGGCCGTCCGCGCCTATCTCGACGTCGCCATCGTCGTTCTCGTCCTCGTGGGCACCAACCTCATCGCACACTTCACCACGGTGTGGGCGAGTATCGCGACGGTTCCGATCGCCGCCGTTCTCCTGGTGATCCTGTCGAACCGTCGCGGACTCGGATGGGCCGAGCTGGGACTGTCACCCAAGCAGTGGAAGACGGGTTCGCTCTACGCACTCGGTGCCGTCGGCATCGTCCTGACCGTCATCGCCATCGGTGCATTGCTGCCGATGACGCGGCCCTTCTTCATGGCCGATCGCTATGCCACCATCTCCGCGGCTCTGGTCGCCTCGATGATCGTCATCCCGCTGCAAACGGTCATCCCGGAAGAACTCGCGTTCCGTGGAGTGCTGCACGGCACGTTGGGCCGCATCTACGGTGCACGCGGAGTCTTCGCGGCGGGATCCCTACTGTTCGGTCTGTGGCACATCGCGTCCTCGCTCGGCCTGACCGCCGGGAATGTGGGTCTCAGCGGATTTCTCGGCGGCGGGCTGTTCGGGCAGATCGTCGGGATCGCGCTCGCAGTCGTCGCGACCGCCGCAGCCGGGGTCGTTTTCACCTGGCTGCGCAGTCGAAGCGGGAGTCTCATCGCACCCATCGCCCTGCACTGGTCGTTGAACGGACTCGGCGCACTGGCCGCAGCACTCGTGTGGCACGCATCCACGAGCTGAACGACATGAAAAACGAGCTGCACCAATACCTTCGGATCGCTCGCCAGAACATGCTGTGGAAGCTCGACGGCCTCACCGAATACCAGAAGCGACGACCGATGACGCCGACGGGAACCAACCTCTTGGGGTTGGTCAAACACCTCGCCATCGTCGAATACGGCTACTTCGGCCTCACGTTCGGTCGTGAGTTTCCAGCTCGTTTCGCGGAATTGGAAGCAGAGGGCATGGCCCGGCTGAATTCCGACATGTGGGCCACCGCCGAAGAATCGTCGGAATCCATTGTCGCCCTGTACCGCGAGGCGTGGACGTATGCCGACAAGACCATCGATTCACTCGACCTGGATGCAGCGGGACGCGTCCTGCACTGGCCTGCGGACAAACAAGAAGTGACGCTGCACCGAGTCCTGGTCCAGATGATCGCCGAGACCAACCGGCACGCGGGGCACGCAGACATACTGCGCGAATTGATAGACAACTCCGTCGGACTGCGCCTCGGCAACGAGAACATGGCCGACGGCGACGCAGCCTGGTGGGCACAGTACCGATCCGAGTTGGAAACCGTTGCTCTCAAGGCTGATCAAGCCCGTCCCGCCGACTGAGCCTTTTTCGGCTCGACGGCTATTTTCGCGGTGTACCTGTCCAACCGCGATCGATGACCCGATTCAGCGCGACGACAGCCTGCGCGGAAATCCCGGGCAGTGATCACTGTCCGTCTACCGTTCTTTTTCTCGATTCTCACGGCCTTCCCGGAGCGCAGCTTCGATACCGGTGTCGCCCCCCCCTGCTATCGAAGCGAAGACCCCAGCCTGCCCGATCGCGCATCGGATGCACGTCGGACACGGATGTACCCCAAAATGTCTTCGGCAATAATCTGCGCCCGCGGCCAACCACGCGTTGCCCACGCATCGATGCCACGATCCCCGGTGTGGAAGGGGTGGAATTACCAGGAATACCAGGAGTAAGGGGCAAAGTTTCGTTGAGCGAGACGTATCGGGAATTTCCGGCCATGGCGACTGTTTGCGCCCACGTGCTTGATAACGAGACCGCCACCGAAACCGAGCTGAGCCCCAAGTCCTGGGTCCGCGAGCTGACCGAGCAGATTCTCGAGCAGGGCACCACCGAGGGGGCCGAGTATCAGGGTCTGCCTGTCGTGCTGTTCACGATCACCGGGGCGAAGTCCGGCAAGAAGCGGTACGTGCCCTTGATGCGCGTCGAAGCCAACGGCAAGTACGCCATGGTCGGTTCCAACGGTGCCGGTGCCACGAACCCGTCGTGGTACTACAACATCAAGGCAAACCCCACCGTCACGGTGCAAGACGGGACGAAGGTTCTCACCCTCCAGGCCCGCGAGCTCGACGGGGCCGAGCGCGAGAAATGGTGGACGCTAGCCGTCGAGTCCTTCGCTCAGTACGCCGAATTCCAGTCCCAGACAGACCGGCAACTCCCCGTCTTCATCCTGGAGTGACCCCGGCTGTGATCCCACTTCACGCCCCGTGCACGGGCGACACCCGACGTTAGGAACAGCATTGAAAATCGGAATCTCCACCTTCGTCACCGACGACGGGATCGACCCGGTGTCGCTGGCTCGCGCCATCGAGGAGCGTGGATTCGACTCGCTGGTTGTTGCCGAGCACACTCACATCCCAGCCAGTAGGGAGACGGCGTTTCCCACCGGCGAAGAGATGCCCGACTTCTACTATCGGACGCTCGACCCCTTCGTCACTCTGGCAGCGGCCGCAGCGGTGACATCGAAGATCGAGCTGGTCACCGGTATCACCTTGCTCATTCAGCGTGATCCCATCACCACTGCAAAAGAATCCGCCAGTATCGACCTGATCTCACGGGGCCGGTTCGTATTCGGCGTGGGAGCGGGTTGGCTCCTCGAGGAGATCCGCAACCACGGCACCGACCCGAAGACACGGGGTGCACTGTTGGACGAGCAGATCGAAGCAATCAAAGCCCTGTGGACGAACGAGCCGGCCGAGTATCACGGCAAGCACGTCGATATCGAACCCTCCTACCTCCGTCCCAAGCCGGTGCAGACACCGCACCCCCCGATATTCATCGGCGGTGCCTCCGATGCGACGGTGAAGCGCGTCATCCGGCACGACGCCGGGTGGATAGCCAACCCACAGCCCGTCGATGTCATGTCCGCGCGCATCGATGCGATGCGCGAAGGACTCGGGCACGACGTTCCGTTGCTACAGTTCGGCACCCCCGCGGATCCCGAGTACTGGCACGCCTGCGAAGAGTTGGGATTCGGGCAGCTTGCGCTCATGCTGCCCACCGCGCCGCACGACGAATCGTTGAAAATCCTCGACGAGTACGCCGCGCTGGCGTCCGCGTACCGCGGGAGATAAAACCCTGGGCGCGTTCGGAAGTCGCGCGTCCACCCACACCGGTCCCCGCACCGATCCGGTGCGGGGACCGACCTAGCTTGCGTTCAGGAACCGGACGGCGCTGCCGGCGGTACGGGAGGCGTCGCACCATCAGCGGGTGCCGGCGGCGCGGGCGGAGTTGTGCCATCGGCCGGTGCCGGCGGCGCGGGCGGCGTCGCTCCGTCTTCTGGTGCGCACACCGCTCCCGGGCCACCTGCGCCCGGCCCACCCTTACCCGGACCACCATCGGCCGGTCCGCCCTTGCCCGGACCACCCGCGGGCGGGGCAGGCGGAGTTGCGCCGTTATCCGGTGCCGGTGGTGTTGCGCCATCACCCGGTGGGGTCGGAACTGCGGGAACCGTCGATCCGTCACCGGAATCGGGTGCCGCAGGAGCCGCAGGCACCTCCGATGCATCCACACCGCCACCACCGTCGGTTCGCTGTCCGAGGGCAGACGACGACGCCACGGTCGACACGCCTGGCGAGACATCGGGTCCGGCGGCTGCGAACACAGCCGCGGTCACCAGGGCTCCGATGGCAAGTCCCGCTGCTGCGGTCGCGGCCAGCGGTGCCCGTCCCTTCCACCGCTTGGGCTTGCTCTCCCGAGTTGCCTGGGCGCTCGGGGTGGGCTCGGGGTTCGATGCGGCGGGAATCGGTTGGGTCTGATCGTTCACGTTCACTCCTTGTTCGGACTGCGTCGTTCGTTTCGGTCTGTCACCGACACTGCCGCCGCTAGCTGAAGTCACCCTGAAGCTGGGCGCATCTTCAGGATCACTTCAGCTGGTGGGTGACAATCGAGGCATGACATACAGTTCCGCTCCCCGGGTGATGGTGGTGGAGGATTCGTTACCCATCAGGGAAGCGCTCGTGGCCGCGTTCGAGGACGCGGGTTTCACCGCCGTGTCCCTGCCCGACGGCGACGACTTCGAGCCCACGATGGCAGGCTTCCGTCCCGATGTGGTGATCCTCGACGTCATGCTGCCCGGTGCACGGGACGGGTTCGATCTCATCGACGTCGTCCGACAGAGCAGCGACGCGGGCATCATCATGGTCACCGCGAAAGATCAGCTGGCCGACCGGTTGCGTGGACTCGGCGACGGTGCCGACGACTACGTGGTCAAGCCGTTCCAACTCGACGAGGTGGTCGCCCGCGCCAAATCCGTGCTGCGGCGTCGCGGTCGTTCGTCCGACGCGGTCCAGGTCGGTGATCTACTGGTCGACGAGCCCGCCGGAGTGGTCACTCGGGCGGGTCAGGTTCTCGATCTGACGGCGACGGAGCTCCGCTTGGCCACGTTCCTCGTCGCACAACGCGGACGTACTGTCTCCAAAACCTCTATCCTGGAATCGGTCTGGGGCTACGGCGCGTACGACGGTAACCTGGTGGAAGTTCACATCAGCGCGTTGCGTCGCAAGATGGAAGCGCATGGGCCGCGGTTGATCCATACCGTCCGCGGCTTGGGTTATGCATTGCGGGCTCCGCAGTGAAGCGGACGCCGACCCCGTCGCTTCGGATGCGGGTGGTCGCCACCGTCGTCGTATTGTTCGCGGCACTGCTGGTGATTGTCGGCTCGTCGGTGGATGTCGTTCTGGGTCAACAGCTTCGGCGTGATCTGGAGGCGCGGTTGTCGGACCGGGCAACTCGGGCTGTCGAGCTCGTGGAGAGCGGCGTCGGGCCCGGGGATCTGGTGCAGGCCCTGCAGGGCGACGCCATCCGAGTTCGTGTCACGGCTGCGGACGGCACGGTGTATGGCGCTCCCGGCAGCGGACCGCCTGGCCCGGACATCCGGCCTGCCACCCCGGCTCCGCCTGCGGGCCAGTCGCGAACTCCGAGTCCCCCTGGTCCGCCGGATCCTCCTGCGCCCCCGTCCGATTCGTTCGAGATCACCGAACCGTTGCCCGACGGTTCGACGCTGTCTCTCCTCGGCGATACCACCGCCATCGCCGATGTTCGGCGACAACTACGCATCCTCATGCTGGGAGCGGGTGCTGTGACGCTGCTACTGGCCGCCGCAGCACTCACCTTTGCCGTACGGCGAGCACTGTCCCCGCTGGACTCGATGACATCGGTCGCGCGCCGAATAACCAACGGCGACAGGGGCAGACGGCTGCTTCCCACCAAACCGAACACCGACCTCGGCCGCACCGCCTCGGCCGTGGACGAGATGCTCGACGCCCTCGAGGACGCCGAGCGCCGCGAGGCAGCAGCGGCGCGCACAGCCCGCCTCGCCGAGGAGGACATGCGGCGCTTTCTGGCCGACGCCGCACACGAGCTGCGCACTCCCGTCGCCGGGATCTCGGCGTTGGCGCAGTCGCTGCAGCGCGACGCCGAGCATCGCCCCGATCGAGTCCCACGCTGGAGCGAGCTGCTGGTCGGGGAATCGAGCAGGGCGTCACGCTTGGTGGGCGACATGCTCGATTCCGTCCGTGCGGAGAACACGTCGGATCTCGACGCAACCGATACCGACCTTGCCGACATCACCCGCCGCACCGTGGAGCGAGCAGCTCTGGTCATGCCGGATATTCGGTTCGATGTCGCTGCCGCGCAACCGATTATGGTTCACATCGATGTCGGACGCATCGAACAAATCCTGTCGAACGTGCTGGACAATGCCGGTCGTTTCACCCCGTCCGACGGCACGATTCGGGTAGCGGTCGGCCGGGACACCCACGCATTCGTCACCGTGGACGACGAAGGACCCGGTGTCGCAGAGGCAGACCGTGAGCGCATCTTCGAACGACTCGTCAGGCTGAACTCCGCCCGTGACCGAGCATCCGGTGGCGTCGGACTGGGGCTGTCGATCGCTCGAACACTGGCGCGCGCCCATGGCGGCGAACTCGTCTGCCTCGCAGGGCCTTCGGGCGCGCGATTCCGGCTGACTCTCCCCCTGAACGCGTGAACACCTGAAATCCCGAACATGTCAGCTACTCGACGATCAAGTCCATCAGCAGGCTGTCGTGCCAGCCGTCCGGCCCCTTCTCGTACTTGCGCATGATCCCGACGGGCTCGAAACCGACTGCGCTGTAACAGGCTATGGCCACTGCGTTGTCGGCGGCGGGATCGATCACCAGGCGGTGATGACCGAGACCGACTGTCAGGTAGCGCACCAGCGTGCCTACCGCGTCCTTTCCGACGCCGCGGCCGTGTACAGCCGGATCGAGGAAGATGTCGATCGACGCGTGCCGGTACATCGGGTCGGTCTCTTCGCCGTACTGGATCAAACCGACTGTCGCGGAGTCCAATTCGACAACCAGGCGGGTCTCTTCAGGGTTGTCGAACGGCCAGCTCTCGTCGGCGTCCTCGTCACCCCACCGCGCATGCACCTCGGGGGTGTGCAGTATTCGGCGTAGCTCCGGCACGTCCTCAGCGGTGATCGGCCGCAACACGACCCGTTCACCGCGGAGGTTCATGCCCGCCGACTACTCGACGCGCTTGGCTGCGCGCGCCGCCAGATCCTGGGCGTCGAGCTTGTCGGCTTCCTCCAGGGTCGGGGCACTGCCACCGAGTCGGGCCGGAACCCAGTACGCGCCGGGCTCGTGGTGGTAGCCCTCCTGAAGCTCGAGCAGCATCTTCTGCATGACCGACCGCAGCTTGTCGGTCAGTTCGTTCGGCGGCCCGACCGGCGCAATCGGTTCACCGACGGCAATGGAGATCGGAGTGTTGGTGCGGCCCAATCGCTTCGGGTAGCCCTTGGTCCACACTCGCTGCGCACCCCAGATGACCGTCGGGATGATGGGGACGCCGGCCTCGATGGCCATCCGCGCTGCACCGGACTTGAATTCCTTGATCTCGAAGCTCCGGCTGATGGTGGCCTCGGGGTAGACGCCCACCAGTTCGCCGTTGCGCAGACTCTGCACGGCCGACTTGTAGGACTCCGCACCTGCCCCACGATCTACGGGGATGTGCTTGAGCGCGCGCATGATGGGTCCGGAGATCTTGTTGTCGAAGACTTCCTTCTTGGCCATGAAGCGGATGTAGCGCTTCACTCGCCGCGGCGGCAACCCGGCGTAGGTGAAGTCCATGTATCCGGTGTGGTTGACGGCGATGACCGCTCCACCGGTAGCAGGGATGTGGTCCTCGCCCTCGACCTCGAACTTCAGGCCCTCGAACGCGAACACTGTGCGAGCGATGCCGATGACTGATCGGTAGACGGGTTCCACAGTCGGTTAGCGTAGTCGGTGGACGGGGTCGGAGAAAGGTCCGGCCAGGAGCGCGGTCGGGTCGTGCGCAGTTCGAGAAGCTACGGGGGAGAGAATTCACGTGAAGAACAGAGCGGCTTCACCGCGGCGCAGCCGAGTCTGCCGAACCGCGCTGCCGCTGATAGCGATGATTGCGCTGGTCGGTGCCTGCGATTCCGCGGTCGGGATCCCATCCGATCAGGACGCAGCCCCGTCCAGCAGCAGTGCCGAGTCCACCGCCGAGTCCGCGAATGCCGCCGAGCCGAGCACCCCAGAGCCCTCGGCCACCACCCCGGCACCGCCGCCCATCCCACCGGGTCCGCCCGTCGGCGAAGCCCCCGGAAATCCTGCGGCCGCCGCGGCGCTACGGCCGTTCGTCAACGATCTCACCGGCGGCGGAATAGGTGTCGTCACCGCGAGGTGCTGGACTGTGCCGCCGACCGACATTCCGACGATGTACTTCGACACCGGCGCCATCCTCGCAGCGGTGGCGGCTCCCGCGGTCGACGGTCAGTACGCGGTGACGTGGACCGGACCCGCGGCAACGGTCGCCATCAAGCGCAGCGAGATCGCGTCGGGCTACGCCTGCCCTACCGTCTATCCCGCCGGCATGACGCCGGTGTTCGACGCGACGGACGCGGTCTACACCGTCGATCGCTATCTGGGACGCATCGCCGGTATCCCCGTCAATCGGGGCGACGTCGAAGAGAGCTACCCGCTGGTGTGCGACAGCCGCGGCACGTGGGATCCGAACGGCACCGGGTCTCCTACTTCCCCACCTCTGGCCGAGAACCCGGCAATTCTGCCGAGCATCACCTCGTTCGATCCCGACAGTGTGTTCGTGACGGCTCAGAACGGCGTCTACACGCAGGTCAATGCGGACATCATCGACGCCTCGGGGGTGTACCAGAATCGCACGTTCCTGCTGGCGATCGGCGGCGAGGGCTACTGCATCGGCGACATCGCCTGATCCTGAATTACTTCAGGACATCGGTCCCGACGAAAGGCACGAGGGCCTCGGGAACTCGGACGGTGCCGTCGGCCTGCTGGTGGTTTTCGAGGATCGCCACGATCCACCGCGTGGTGGCGAGGGTGCCGTTCAGGGTGGCGGCGGTCTGAGGCTTGCCGTTCTCGTCGCGGTATCGCACGCCGAGGCGTCGGGCCTGGAAGGTCGTGCAGTTCGAGGTCGAGGTGAGCTCGCGGTATGCCTTCTGCGTGGGGACCCAAGCTTCGCAGTCGAACTTGCGAGCGGCCGAGGACCCGAGGTCTCCGCCTGCGGTGTCGATGACGCGGTAGGGCAATTCGACTGCGGCGAGCATTTCCTTCTCGTACTGCAGCAGCTTCCGATGCTCGGCCGCCGCGTCCTCGGGCTTGATGTACGAGAACATCTCGATCTTGTCGAACTGATGGACGCGGATGATGCCGCGGGTGTCCTTGCCGTAGCTGCCCGCTTCACGACGGAAGCACGACGACCAACCGGCGTAGCGCTTGGGGCCGTCGGCGAGGTCGATGATCTCGCCCGAGTGGTAGCCCGCGAGAGCAACTTCGGAGGTTCCGACGAGATACAGGTCGTCGGCTTCGAGGCGGTAGATCTCGTCTGCGTGTGCGCCGAGGAAGCCGGTTCCCGACATGATCTCCGGCCGCACGAGAACCGGCGGGATCATCATGGTGAACCCGTTCTTGACGGCCTTCTGCGCGGCGAGCTGAAGCAGCCCCTGCTGCAGCAACGCGCCGTAGCCGGTCATGAAGTAGAAGCGTGAGCCCGACACCTTGGCTCCGCGTTCCATGTCGATCAGGTTCAGCGACTCGCCGAGTTCCAGGTGGTCCTTGGGCTCGAAGTCGAACTCGGGGACGTCGCCGACGGTCTCGAGCAGCACGAAGTCGTCCTCGCCGCCCGCGGGCGTTCCCTCCTCGACGATGTTGGAGATCGCCCGGTGTGCCGTGTCGAGAGCTGCGTCGGCCTCGGCCTCGGCTGCCTGTGCCGCCTTGACCTTCGCGGCCAGCTCCGATGCCCCGGCCAGCAGCGCGGGACGGTCCTCGGCCGAAGCCTTGCCGACCTTCTTGCCCAGCGCCTTCTGCTCGGCACGCAACTGATCCCCGGCCAACACAGCGGCGCGGCGGGAGGCGTCGGCGTCCAGAAGAGCGTCGACGAGAGCGGGGTCCTCGCCTCGGGTGCGCTGCGAGGCGCGCACTGCGTCGGGGTTCTCGCGAAGCAATTTCAGGTCGATCACGAGAGCAAACCTTACTTGCCGAGCAAGCCCAGGTAGTCCTCGCGTCCGAACATCGTGGCTGCGTCGATCGCCGAGGGGTGGCCGCCGTGTGGGTCGGCTCCGCCGTCGACGAGCAGCCGCACCACCTCGTCCTCGCCTTTGAACACAGCGCCCGCGAGTGGGCTCTGACCCTTGTCGTTGGCCTTGTTCACATCGGCACCGCGTTCGACCAGCACCCGTACCGCATCGGTGTGACCGTGATAGGCGGCCAACATGAGCAGGGTGTCCCCCGACTCGTTGTGCAGATTCACCCGAACTCCGGCGTCGACGTAACTCGCCAGACCGACGGCGTCACCGGTACGTGCCATTGCGAACAGTCGACCGGCCAGCTCACTGAGGTCGTCGTCACCCGTTGGGTCGCTCATGTCGACCGAACATACTCGGGCATGATGGAGGGCGATGTCCGCTACAGAACCAGACCCCACGACGAGCGAGAGTCGGAGAACTCTCTCGGCCACCACTGCTCGACGCGGCCTCGCCATGGTGGCCGTCGGTGCAGTCCTGGCCGCGGGGGCAACAGTGTTCCTGTCCGGCGGATTCTCGACTCCCGAGAAGATCACCACGCATTCGACGGCCAGTGGCCCCGCCACCGCAGGTCCGGTGTCCGCGAAGTCCTTCGGTGCCGCCGACCCGGGCGTATGTCTGCAGTGGACGCCCACCGACGATCCCGAAACCGATCGTCAGGACCTCAGCGAAGTGCCGTGCGCCGACGCCCACCGCTTCGAGGTGGCCCGCGACATCGACATGAGCGTCTACCCCGGCATCGAATTCGGCCCCGGCGCGCCGTACCCGGGAGCGCTGCGCTTCGGCGAACTGCGCGACGAGCACTGCACCGCCGCCGTCGACGGCTACGTCGGTGCCAAGTTCGACCCGAACGGCCGCTACGGCGTCGGCCTGATGTTCCCCAGCCAGGCCGGATGGGCCAAGGGCGAGCGCACGCTGCGGTGCGGTGTGCAGATGCCGTCGAACACCGGTGCGCTGCTCGAGATGACCGGCTCGATCCTCGACCAGGACCAGTCCAAGGTGTGGCCGACGGGCACGTGCATCGGAATCAACCAGAACGTGCCTGCCGACCCGGTGGACTGCTCGACTCCCCACGCGTTCGAGGTGGCCTCGGTGATCAACCTCACGCAGCAGTTCCCCGGCGGGCACCCGTCGGAAGGCGACCAGGACGCGTACCTGGAGAAGACCTGCACCGACGCCGTCAACGGATACCTCGGCTCGGAGAACGCGCTGCGGGACAAGACGTTGACGTTGTTCTGGGACACGATCGACGTCTCGAGCTGGCTCGCCGGTAGCCGTCAGGTGACCTGCTCGGTGGGCAAGGAACTCGACTCCGGTGGATTCGCAACCATCGTTGGCAGCGCGAAGGGCGACATCCTCATCAACGGTGCCGCACCAGTGCCGCCGCCCGCAGCCCCCGACGGCCGCGCCCTCCCGACTCCGCTGCCCGGTGCCGCTCCGATCACCACCGGAGGCTGACATCCCCACCCATATGACCCGCGTCGACTTCGAGGAAGCGGTGTCCGACGCTCTCGACACACTGCCGCGAGAACTCACCGACTTCATGAACAACGTCGTCGTCCTCGTCGAGGAGGAACACCCCACCGAGGACATCCTCGGGTTGTACGAGGGAATCGCGTTGACCGAACGCTACGAATACAGCGGCCACTTGCCCGACGTCATCACGATCTACCGCAAACCGATCCTCGACATGGTCGACGACGAACACGAGGCTCGACGCGAAATCGCCATCACCGTCGCGCACGAAATCGGCCATCACTTCGGCATCGACGACGAACGCCTGCATCAACTGGGATTCGGCCTGTCTCTTGGTGCCCCTGTCCCACCGCAACAGGCGTGGTCGCAGGCACCCGAACCCGGCCCTGCCGGTTCCGTTCCGCCGAACTCGACGCGCCAGTACTCCCGCGCTGCCGAGGACGAGGCCGGGCGCACCGGGTACGCACCGCGCCAACAACCGGAACCGTACGTCGACGAGCGCAGGCAGCCACCGGCTTCTCCGCAGCGCGCCTTACGACGACCGGAACCAGCTCGGCCACAACGCGATTCACGTCCCCCCAAGGTTGCGAAGCCGCGCAAGCGTCGGCGCTGGGGCCGTCGCTTCCTGATCGTTCTCCTCGTCCTCGTTCTGGGCATCGGCGGCATCGTCTACTACGTCGACAGTTCGCTCACGCGAGTCGACGCCCTGACCTCGTACCCCGGCAGGATCGGCGACACCCCGGGCACCAATTGGCTTCTCGTGGGATCGGATTCACGAGCCGGCCTGACGCCGGAGCAGGAAGCATCTCTCGCGACCGGCGGCGAAGTGGGCCCCAGCCGCACCGACACCATCATCATGATCCACATCCCCGAGGGCGGCGGGGCGACGACGATGGTCAGCCTGCCCCGCGATTCGTACGTGCCGATTCCGGGTAACGGCGAGGACAAGCTGAACGCGGCGTTCGCATTCGGCGGGCCGTCCCTATTGGTGCAGACGGTCGAGGGTGCGACGGGTGTACACATCGATCACTACGCCGAGATCGGCTTCGGTGGTTTCGCCGGAATCGTCGACGCCGTCGGTGGAGTCAACGTGTGTGTGCAGAACGCGATCGACGATCCGTTGGCGGGCATCAACATTCCCGCGGGCTGTCAGGATCTCGACGGTTCCGAGGCACTCGGCTTCGTGCGATCCCGCGCGACCGCATTGGCCGACCTCGACCGGATGAACAACCAGCGGGCCTTCATGTCCGCTCTGCTCGACAAGGCAACCAGCGCTTCCACTTTCCTCAATCCTTTGAAACTGTGGCCGTTGGTGTCCGATACCGCGTCGTCGTTGAGTGTCGACGACGGAGACCACATCTGGAACCTGGCCGGGTTGGCCTGGGCGATGCGCGGTGGGCCGGTGACGACGACAGTGCCGGTCGGCGGCTTCCAGGACTCCGATGTCGGCAACGTCCTCGTGTGGGACGACACCAGGGCACCGGCATTCTTCGACGCCATCGCTCAGGATCGGGAAATTCCGGCAGATCTGCTGACCGGCGGCCCCTGACGGGGGGCGTGCGGCCGGTACGTTGTGGATCATGACATTGCCGTCGCATGAGCCCACCACCTCGTTTCACGATCTACTGCGCGCCCAGGTTCGGTACGAGTTCACCGCCTCGCAGCAGTACGTCGCCATCGCGATCTGGTTCGACCGCAACGATCTTCCGCAGTTGGCGCACCGCTTCTACGCCCAGTCGGCCGAAGAGCGTCGGCACGCCATGATGATGATTCGGTTCCTCATCGACAACCGACTCGAGGTGGACGCGTCGGGCATCGACGACGTGGTGACCGCGTTCGATTCGGTCGCCGAACCGGTGGAGTTGGCGTTGGCGCAGGAGGTGGCGGTCACCGATCGGGTCACCGCGCTCGCACAGGCGGCCAGAGCCGAGGGCGATTACATCGGGGAGCAATTCATGCACTGGTTCCTCACCGAACAGGTCGAGGAAGTAGCCGCGATGCAGAGCCTGCTCAACATCGTGCGGCGAGCAGGTTCGGATCTGTTCGACATCGAGCAGTACGTGGCACGCGAGCTCGGCTCGGTGACCCGCGCCACCAATGCACCCAAAGAGGCCGGAAGCGCGTAACTTACGCCCTGCTCAGAGGGGACATTTAGGATTCACTGTATTAGGCTACGTTCGCCTCAATAAGGCTCGACTTGGATGACAATGCCCTCTGACCAGGCATATTGTTCTCACCATGAGCGCAGACATCAAAGAAACGAACCACACCAAGTTCCACGCACTTCTTCGCGACCAAATCCGCAACGAGTTCAACGCCTCGCAGCAGTACATCGCCACCGCCGTCTACTTCGCCAATGTCGACCTGCCGCAGCTGGCCAAGCACTTCTACGCGCAGTCGGTCGAAGAGCGTAACCACGCGATGATGATCGTCCAGTACTTCCTCGATCGCGACATCACCGTCGAACTGACCGGTGTCGACGCCTCGAAGTCCGTGTTCACGGACCCGCGTGAGGCCATCGCCCTCGCACTGGCACAGGAAGAGACGGTCACCGAGCAGATCATCGCTCTGGCGAGCACCGCCCGCGAAGAGGGCGACTACCTCGGCGAGCAGTTCATGCAGTGGTTCCTCAAGGAGCAGGTCGAGGAAGTTGCCAGCATGAAGACCTTGCTCAACATCGCAGACCGCGCCGGCCACAACCTGTTCGACCTCGAGCAGTTCGTTGCCCGCGAGATGAACACCAGCGTCGTCGCCGATGCAGGCGCACCCACCGTCGCCGGCGGATCGCTGTAATTTCGCTTCACGCGACACGCATCGACGAGTAACGCGAGAGATCTCGCGCTCATACGGGTGGTCGTCGGACAAGCAGCCCCTTGTCCGACGGCCACCCGACGTGCGTTTCGGTGCACCGACTTTCGGGCCGCCGCACCTCTCGGTTGGGCTCGACTGCTCAGCGCAGGGTGACCTGACGGCCACGAAGGCCGTCCCGCGAACGCAGCTGCGCTCCCGTGAGCGGGGCGTCGACGGCAAGAGCCTCGTTCAGCTTCTCCCCGAACTCCTTTGTCGGAGCAGCCCATTCGGTGGGATGCATCTCCGGATCGAGATCGAACACCGGCACCAGCAACCCGTGCGTACGGAACGAGCCTGCGTACCGCGAGCCCTCACCGAGATTCAGGTCTCCGGCAGCGTGCAACCGTGCGAGGGCGAGCATGACGTCGTCCTCGCTCTCCGGGCGAACCCACCGGATGTGCGCCTTGTCGCCGGCATCGACCCACCATGCTGCAACGACACCGTCGGCCTCGATCCGCGCCGAGGGCATGATCGCCTGATTCGCGCGCTCCACGGTTGCGGCCACATCGGCTGCGGGAGTGGCACTTTCCGGGATCCACCAATTGAAATCCTGATGCACGGTGATCTCGAGGAGTGCAGACGGGTCGAGGACATCGGTCAATGCGGGGGTATTCTCGTCCACCGTCGAGGCTTCGAGCGACTCACCTGCGGGAGCGGCGGCGACCCAGCCCAACGCGCTACTGATATCTGCGGCAACGTCTTTCGATTGCAACTGAACCTGCAGGCCGACGAATCCTTCTACAGTGCCCGCCTCTTCGCGTACCAGAGCGGCGACGGCTCCCGGCAATACCGTTGCCAGAGTGACGGTGCGGCCGCCGGAGATGATCGGCGCGGTGGCGGTGGCCGAAGGCACGAATTCGCGCAGCGCCACCAGGTCGCATTCTGCGGCCAGGCCCTCGAACGGCCGCGTCGTCCCCGACTCGAGGCTGGCGCGCTCGGCCTCACGCTGCGCGAGCTTGGCCGCCCGGTTGCTGTCCTGCTTCGGTCCGCTGTTTCTTTTGCTCTTACCCACGCCAGAAAACCTACACGTTCTTCGATTCCAGCCAGGCGCGCGTTCGTCCGGGATGGTTGGTCGCGATCCACCCGACACCGAGTTCGCGGCACAGGTCCACGTCCTCTTTCTCGTCGACCGTCCACACGTAACTGGCACGGCCCGACGCGGCTGCTCGATCGACGAGCGTCGGGTGCTCACGCAACGCCCGGATCGACGGACCGACCGCGGTGGCACCGACGGTCGTCGCTGCTCCGCCGCCCAGATAGTGCGAGCTGTCGCCGAGGAGGACCGTCGGAAGCATCGGTGCCGAGCGGCGCACTCGCCACACGGCCGAGGGCGCGAAAGACATGATGACCGCCCGCGAATGATCCGCCGAGGCAGGCGCTCCGATGCCGAAGTGGTGCAGCTCGGCCAGCACCGAGGCCTCGATCAGCGAGCCGAAGCGCACCGGATGCTTGGTTTCGATGAAGAGCTTGACCGGCTTGCTGGTCCAATCCAGAATCAGCGCGATCAGGTCGTGCAGCGTCAGAAGTTCGGCGGGTTCGTCAGCATCGCCGTAGTTCAACCGGGCGAGCTCGTCGAAGGTCATCTCGCTGACGATTCCGGTGCCGTTCGAGGTTCGGTCGACGCGGCGGTCGTGCACGCACACGATGCGGCCGTCCTTCGTGAGCCGGACGTCGCATTCGACGCCGTCCGCTCCCTCCCGCAACGCGAGATCGTAGGCGGCGAGCGTGTGTTCCTTCTTCGCCGCAGATGCACCTCGGTGCGCGACGACCAAAGGGCCGCGTCGGTCCGGGCTCACGAGACCGTCACCGCCCGGTTGTCCTTCTCGGCCCCGGAGTCCGTATGAGCTGCGTCGGCCGGCTCGGTCTCGGTCCGCTCGGTCTCGGTCTCGGCCTGCTCGGTCTCAGCCTGCTTGGTCTCGGACTGCGTGGTCTCGGACTGCGTGGTCTTTCGCTCGACGCTGGGTGCGATGACCCAGCGGGTGGGACGAGACAACGCCGAACCGCGCAGGGTGCGGCCCTCGAGTCGGCGCATGACGGCCAGCGTCAGCACCGCGGAAACTGCAGCCACGAGCGCCACGACGGCGGCGAGCAGAACGCCGTCGGCGCGGGCTTGCAGTGTGTTGCGCAGACTCCACAGCACCTGCACGACGACCAGCGCGTTGCTCGTCGCCCAGACGGCCCACCAGATCCGGATCAAGGTGAGCTCGCGGTACACGTCGCCGTCGGCTTCGGCTCGGAGGCGGACGATCTCCGTCAGGTACACCCCGGGCATGACGATCCGAACCAGAGGCAGCATCGAGAGCAGCAGCATCCATCGCACCGACCGCGGCTCGGTCGCCCCGACCGATGCGTAGGCCAGCCGGCGTTGCCGAACCAGCCAGCAGGACGTCGTGATCAGCGCGAGCAGACCGACGATGAGCGCGCCGACCTGTGCGAAATAGACCAGCGCATCGGAAATTGCCAGCGTGATCGGCGACAGCAGTCGGGTGCGGTTGTACAGCAGAATTCCGTAGCGAAACAGCTCGGCGAACGCCGCCAGCCCGAGCAGCAGCGCCGTGATCCAGACGAACGTCTGCGCGTTGGCTGCGTACTGCTCGACGCGCCCGGCGGGCGTGTGTGCTGCGGGGTCGCGTGGGGTGTCGCGCAGCCCCCACGTGGGCGTCGAGTCGTACCGCGGAGTGGGGGTCGGTGCCGCGACCCGGGCGGGACCGACGGCTTTTCCCTTCGACGACGCGGGCCGCGCAACCCAACGGAAATTGCGGCGGCCCTGTGCCGGTGCCCGAGCGGACACCGGCGAGAGCAGCACGCCGTGGCAGCGGGGGCACCACGTACCCGGCCGTGCGCCGACCGCCCAGCGAGTGCTGCAGCGGGCGCAGACCTGGAACGCCTGTGCGCGCCCCTGCGGTGCCGACATCTAGATGATTCTCGCTTCGTCCGAATCGTCGTCGCGCTGGATCGGCCTACCGGCGGCATGCCAGTCGAGCATCCCGCCCTCGACGTTGATGGCCTCGTAGCCCACGCGATTGAGGTACTCGACGACCCGAGCCGAGCGCCCGCCGGCTTTGCAGACGACGTAGATCTCGGATTGGTTGTCGATTTCGCCTGCTCTGGACGGAATGTCGCCCATCGGGATGTGCACGGCACCGGGTGCATGTCCGGCCTGCCACTCGTCGTCTTCTCGGACGTCGAGCAGCACTGCCGCTTCCGGGAACGGCACCGGAAGGCGGTCTACGGTGACGGCGGGCGACTGCTCGGGGTGAGACACCTCTCGATCTTGTCACGGGTGCGATCGCGACTGCCACTCGTGCCCGCCTGACGATGGACGGCCCCAGCTATGACGTACGTCACTTTGCCTCACGAAAGTTATCCACAATATCCACAGGTTGATGCACAGAATCGGGGCCCGTGCCGGTTTCTATCCACAGGTCACGGCCTCACAACTGATTGCCGGTGTATCGAGTACCAACGAAGGCTGTGGATCGATCGTGATTTGACACAGCTGTTGTCTGCGGTCGTTTATCCAAGCTGATTACCCTGGCAAACATGACTTCTCACTCCTCGGTCGAGCTACGCGTCTTCACCGAACCGCAACAGGGCGCCACCTACGACGACCTCCTCCGGGTCGCCACAGCCGCGGAGGAATTCGGCTACGGTGCCTTCTTCCGATCCGACCATTACCTCGCAATGAGCGGCGACGGGTTGCCCGGCCCCACCGACGCGTGGATCACCCTGGCCGGCCTGGCCCGTGAGACGTCGACCATCCGGCTCGGCACGCTCGTCACCTCCGCCACATTCCGCTACCCCGGCCCACTCGCCATCAGCGTCGCGCAGGTCGACGCCATGAGCGGTGGCCGCGTCGACCTGGGGTTGGGTGCCGGCTGGTTCGAGGACGAGCACAAGGCGTACGGCCTGCCGTTCCCGGCGCTCGGTGAACGCTTCGACCGACTGGAAGAGTCCCTCGCCGTCATCACCGGGCTGTGGGAAACACCGACCGGCGAGACGTTCTCGCACGCGGGAACCCACTACCCCGTCACCGATTCCACCGCCCTCCCCAAACCGGTCCAATCGCCGCGTCCACCCATCCTCATCGGCGGTGGAGGCAAGAAGCGCACCCCGGCCCTGGCCGCGAAATACGCGGACGAATTCAACATCCCCTTCGCCTCGCTGGCCGACACCGAAACGCAGTTCGGACGCGTCCGCGCCGCCTGCACTGCCGCCGACCGTGACCCCGATTCCCTCGTCTACTCCAACGCACTCGTCCTGTGCTGCGGCCGCACCGAAGAGGAAATCGCCCGACGCGCGGCCGCCATCGGCCGCGACGTCTCCGAACTCCGCGAGAACGGGGCCGCGGGAAGTCCCGCCGAACTGGTCGACAAAATCGGCCGCTTCGGGGCCATCGGCGCGACTCGCGTGTACCTGCAGACCCTCGACCTCACCGATCTCGATCACCTCGAACTGGTCGCCTCCGAGGTCATCCCGCAGCTCTGATCTCCCCCGCCTCCCATCCGCCCCAGTCCACTCAACGTGACATTGACCCCCGAAAAGGCCACCAAATGTCACATTGACTACCCAGCGGGGATGCCTACCCAGCGGGGCTCACTACCCAGCGGGCTGGGGTCAAGCGGCAGATCGGGTGCGTAGTTGTCGGTATCGCGTGCTGATGTGTCGTGCTGCGGGCAGTTCGATCCAGCGGTAGATGATTTCGGCGAGTGCGGCGGTGCCGGTCAGGAAGGCCAGGACGGCGGCGGTGGGTCCGAAGTGCGGTTCCACGGCTGCGTAGATGCGGTAGAGCACGAGTGTGTGGATCAGGTAGATGGCGTAGCTGCGGGTGCCGATCCAGCCGATGATGGGCCAGCGGGTGATGGGTCCGTCGTATCGGGCCAGGATCAGCACGGTGCCGGTGACGACGAGCAGTGACCACAGGTAGGTCTCGCCCATCCAGAAGGTGTGGACGTCGATGGCGAGGCGGATCACTTCGATTTGTGCGACGACGCCGATGACGATCCAGCGCCAGGTGACGAGTTTCGCCCAGCCGAGGTAGAAGATCTGGCCGAGGAACAGGGTGGGCAGTACTCCGGCGACTTTGGTGAGGAACGGGATGGTGTACGGCTGGGGCAGGTAGAGGTTCCAGAGGATCACCAGTGTGCAGAGTGCGGCTCCGATGAGGGGCACGGTGATCGGGCTTGCGCGTAGTGCCGAGCGCATTGCGACGCAGTAGAGGTAGAACACGATCTGTACGACGAGTGTCCAGGTGACGCCCAGTACGGCGACCTCGGGTCGGAGGAAGAAGCCGCCGAGGAAGAAGCTGAGTACGGCCTCTCCGTTGCTGATTCCGGGTTGTCCGCTGAACATGCCGTTGACGCCGAGTTTGACGAGTACGACGGCCAGGGCGATGGCGAACCAGAGGGCGGGCACGAGTCGGGCGAGCCGCGCGACCATGAAGTCCCGACGCGATTGCCGCATAGCTGATCGGGTGATGAGCAGCCCGGTGAGCAGCATGAACATGCTCACGCCCACGAAGGAGAGGTGGAGGTTGAGGCCTACGTCGTCGATGAGGACGAGGTTGACGATGTCGAGCATCCACCAGTCGCCGCCGACGTCGTCGAGTAGGTAGAACGAGATGTGCGAGTAGAGGACGGCGCAGACGGCGATGACGCGCAGAAGATCGGCACCGTTCATTTGGACGCGGGGCGCGGTCACGGCCGGTGCGGCGGCGGACTCGTCGACCGAATTTCGGTTCGGACGGTCCCCTTTCACACCCTCGAGTTTAGGTTCCGTTCATGGTGTGGACCAATTCGGCGCTGTTACGCAACTATTTCGTGACAATCGCAGGTTTTCGCAGCCCAGGAATTCGACTGTCTTGTTCACGTGGATTTATTCCGAGAAAAGCATCTCGGTTACAACGGTTGCACAAGGGGTAGGAATGAGATTGGGTTGAACCCTACGAAAGATCCGCAGTAGGACGAACGTGCCCGCATCACGCGATGGGCACGGCGTCGTTAGAGAAGGGAACCACGTGTCCGAGTACACCTTGCCCGACCTTGATTTCGATTACTCCGCCCTCGAGCCGCACATCTCGGGCGAGATCAACGAGCTCCACCACTCCAAGCATCACGCCACCTACGTCGCCGGTGCCAACACCGCGCTCGAGAAGCTGGCTGCAGCCCGCGAGGCCGAGGATCACGGCAGCATCTTCCTGCTGGAGAAGAACCTCGCATTCCACCTCGGTGGCCACGTCAACCACTCCATCTGGTGGAAGAACCTCTCGCCCAACGGTGGCGACAAGCCCGAAGGCGAACTCGGTGCCGCGATCGACGACCAGTTCGGTTCGTTCGACAAGTTCCGCGCACAGTTCACCGCTGCTGCCAACGGCCTGCAGGGCTCCGGCTGGGCAGTGCTCGGCTACGACTCGCTGGGCAAGAAGCTCCTCACCTTCCAGCTCTACGATCAGCAGGCCAACGTGCCGCTGGGCATCATTCCGCTGCTGCAGGTCGACATGTGGGAGCACGCCTTCTACCTGCAGTACAAGAACGTCAAGGCCGATTACGTGAAGGCGTTCTGGAACGTCGTCAACTGGGCCGACGTCCAGGCTCGTTTCGAGGCCGCCACGTCGAAGACCCCGGGCCTGATCTTCCCGTAGGTTTCGAGATTGCCGCATGACGCGCAATCGCAGACAGGGCCACCGCGTTCGACGCGGTGGCCCTGTCGCATTTCGAAGGTCACGCCCTCCCGGCGGCGGGCACCGACCCGATGGTCGTGACGCCGTGGTCCGGTCTCGCGACGTCCTCGGAACGGCAGGTCGTTCGGCGCGGGGGCTCGGGATCGGGTGTCACGTGTACCTGCACGGTTCCCGACGTCGTCACCACCACAACATCCGACGCGACAACATCCGACGCGACAACATCCGACGCGGCATCGGATGACGTGACATCGGACGGGTGGACGTCGTCGATTCCGGTGAGCCCGTATTCGGTTCGTACTGCGTGTTCGGCGATCTGGGCGACGGTGTCGTCGGTGCAGCGGCCTCGGTAGTGGCGCAGCGTGAGGTGCCCGCGGTCGTGGTCGTCCACGACGGCCTGCGCGTTGGTCGGTTCGAGGTTGCCGTAGTAGCTGCCGTCGGGCAGGGCCACCATGCCCGCTGCGTATCGATCGCCGCCCAGGTGCGTCGATTCCCATACCCGCCCGCTGGGTCCGGCGAGGGCCGCCGCCACCGGCCGACCGAGCACCGCGCAGCACGGATCCTTCTTTCCGTGCGTGCAGACGAGGTAGAGCCGCTGGTCGACGCGAGTCCCGATACCAGGTGGGGTGCCCGCCGCAGCGGCTTCGATCGGTAGTTCGAGAATCTGCTCGACGGTGTCGACCGTGTATCTCTCCAGCCACGGGCCGCGGCGACCCGAGTGCGCAAGAAACACCTGTCGCGTCTCGGTGGGTTCACGCCTGCCGTGCGTTTCTCGCACCAGTTGCGGGCGTACCCCGACGGCCTTGCAGCGACGCGAGAGTTCGGTGCCGATTCCACCCAGCGGACCGTCCGGCCCCCACGGTTCGCGCCCCCACGGGCCTCGGTGCTCGATCAACACCCAGCCGTGTGCCCGTGCAGCTGTCCCGCGCAGCGATTCGTCGTTCTCGCGCGCCACTGCAGCGCAGCCGACCCAGCGTTCGGATGCCGGCACGTCAGCCCCCGATTTCGGTCGCGGTCTCGACCAGGGCCTGGGCGGTCAGCACGTTGCCGAAGAGAAAATCCTTGGACGGCAGCTCGGTCACCCGAGCTCCGAGACCGGTGAAGAGCGGGTTCTGTCGCAGTTGCGCCACGGCGTCCTCCGTCCCGGCATCGGTGAGCAGAAGGATGTCGTCGGCCGCCAGCACGTCGATCAGTTCCGGGCTGACGTCGACCGTCTGCACCGCGTCGGATCCGCGATCCTGCTGTGCGGGCGCGCGGTAGCCCAGATCGGCCAGGACGGCGTAAGGAAACGATCCGTCCTGCGTCATGTACCGCAACGAGTCGGTGCGCACTCGCGCGACGGTCAACGTGCTGTTTTCCCGAGGTGAGCGTGACTCGGATTCGTCGACCGCCTGTCGATAGTCCGCCAGCAAACCGTCGGCGATCTCCTGCCGATCGAAGATTCCCGCCAGCTGCTGCAAGGTGTTCTGCCACGAGGCCGGGGTGTATTCCACGACGACGGTCGGCGCGATCGGGGCGACCCGGTCGTACAGCGCTCGGTTGTCCTCACCCGTCGTTCGCATGACGATCAGGTCCGGTGCGGCAGCCGTCAGAGCCTCGATGTCAACGTCGGCGTCGACGGATCCGATGTCGATCGGTTCGGTGGTGAGCCGATCCCGGACGACGGGTGCGTAGTCACCGGTGAGCGGCGGCTTCACCGCCGCGACGGGCTGGATGCCCAACGCGACGACGGCTTCCAACGTGCGGTCGCCGTCGAGCACGGCCACGCGCTGTGGATCGACGGGAACACTCGTCTCACCGAATGCATGCTGCGCGGTGCGGACCTCGCCGCCGGTCTCGCCCGGGGTCGATGCTTCCCGACTGCATGCGGCGACACTCAGCAGTAGCGCCATGGACAGCAACGAGACGACGGTTCGCCGGGCGGATCCTCTGTTTTTCACCGCAGCAGCGTATCGGCTGCCGAGCCGCAGTGGGCCGGCTACGTTTTCGGCTGGCACTCTCCCCATCTTGTGTGCCAGCCGTTTTCGGGTCATTCTTCTCCTTACCCAACGTCGTGTACCCGGCTTCTGCCTCGTACCTGTCTGGGAGGGATGCGCAATGGACGATCGAGATCTCATCGGTGTCTCGCCTTTTCACGCCGCCGGTCTACTGCGCGGGTTCGTGATCTCCGGTCGTTGGCCGGACACCACCAAGGAGTGGGCTCAATTCCTGGCGCTGGCCGTCCGGGTCGCGTCGATGCCGGGTCTGTTGGCGACGTCGACGGTGTTCGGGGTGCGGGAGGAGCTGCCCGAGGATCCGGAGCCGGGGACGGTCGGCCTGGTGTTGGCCGAGGGACCGGTGATCGGCGATTTCGCGTTGGCTCCCGGACGGTTCTCGGACCATCAGCCGGCCGCATTGCTGATGCTGCACCCACCGTCGGAGACGACGCCTTCTCTGCCGGAGTGTGCAGGCGCGGCCTCGGGTTGCGTTCTGCTGCCCGGTCTTCCGCATCTGGGCCTCGATCACCGGGCCGCGTGGGTGGAGGCAGAATCCGACGGCACCGTGACGTCGATGATCAGTCGGGTCGGCCTCGATCCGATCAGCGATCCCGACACCGCAGTTTTGGCGATGCTCCTCGCATCCTGACCGCTCCCCGTACACGATTTTTCGGGTCCCCAAACTTATTGGCGCATTGGACAATTGGAGAAACGGCACTTAAAGTCGTCTGCAGCGAAGGGGAGTAGCCCCCAATCAACGTGTCGACATACTGGTCGTTTTCCACGACCCGGCACCTGAACCGGTACTTCCGGTGGGCGAGACCTTCGGTCCGTTCGACGACCGAGGAGTCTGCTGTGCTGTCCGCTCTACTGTTGAGTTTCGCTGTCATTTTCGTGGCCGAGCTGGGTGACAAATCCCAGCTGATGGCCATGACGTTTGCCTTGCGCTACAAGTGGTACGTCGTCATCGGCGGCATCACGGTGGCCACGACCGTCGTGCATCTGGTCTCGGTCGCCGTCGGCCATTTCCTCGGTGTGTCCATCCCCACCGAAGCCATCTCGATCGTCGGCGGGCTCGCGTTCGTCGTGTTCGGTCTGTGGACCCTGCGCGGAGATTCGCTGTCCGACGACGAGGGTGCCAAGGCGTCGCGAGTCACCAAGTCGGCCTTCCTGGCCATCGCGTCCGCGTTCTTCCTCGCCGAACTGGGCGACAAGACGATGCTGGCCACCGTCACTCTGGCCGCCGACAACGATTGGGTCGGAGTGTGGATCGGCTCGACGGTGGGCATGGTCGCCGCCGACGCCCTCGCTATCGTGCTGGGTGCCGTTCTCGGAAAGCACTTGCCGGAACGGATGATTCAGTACGGTGCGGCCATTCTGTTCTTCGTCTTCGGCGCGGTCCTGTTCTTCGAGGGCCTGATGCCGGGTACGTCGGCTCCGTACGTGGCGGCCGCAGTCGTGGTGGCGATCTCGGCCCTCGTCGTCGCCGCTGCGTTCGTCCGACGCTCCCGCAGCGACGCACCGCAGGAAGTGGAGAAGCGCAGCACCACCGAAGACGTCTGACCTTGGTTTACACTCCTCGCGGAGGGGTGAATGAACGACAACCTGCAGGCGACGGGTAGCGACGCGGCACACCGTTCGACCGATCGGCTCATCAGGATCTTCGGCCGGTTCGTCGGTACCGGCTACGCGGCATATCTACTGCTGCTCGTTCCCGACATCGCACGCAGCAGCGTCACCGTCCCCGGGTGGTGGACCCCGGCCGCCGTGATCGTCGTGTTCGGTACCGGTCTCGCGTTCGGAGCCTTCACCTTTCACCCGAGCATCAGGGTCAGCCAGGTTGCGGGTTCGATCGCAGCGTTGGCATTCCCGGTCATGGCCCTGCTGTGGTGGGTGGCCTGGGACGGGACCACCTTCGATCGGAGCGGAATGTTCCTGTCCGCATTCCCCGGCCTGGCCTCACTCGCGGCCGCGACCGTGTGGCGACCCATCCCGGCATTCGTGCACACGGCCGTCTCGGTGGTGATCGTGCAACTGATCAAT
The DNA here is from genome assembly GCF_017168275.1 of Rhodococcus sp. KRD175. NCBI lineage: Bacteria > Bacillati > Actinomycetota > Actinomycetes > Mycobacteriales > Nocardiaceae > Rhodococcus > Rhodococcus sp. KRD175. The sequence goes on along the minus strand of NZ_JABFAQ010000013.1, from coordinate 42,114 downwards.
CAAGCTGTGCGAGAGCCGTTTCCTCGCAGCAACATCATCGCCGAAATATTCTTCGGGCTGATGTTCTGCACGGTGTTCGTCGCGGCGACTCTGGCCGCACTGCGTACCGGTCGCATTCTCGACGCCACCATCAGCGCCACCCACGGCGATGCCGCACGGGCGGCTGCGGCGAATGCACGCGAAGTCGAACGGGAACGGTTCGACGCCCTCATCCACGACGAGGTCATGTCGTCACTGCTGGCGGTCGCTCGCCAGGGCCGCACTGCCAGCCTGGCCCGTCAAGCACGTTCGGCATTGGCCCATCTGGACGGACTACACACCGACACTGCGACACACGATTTCACCGTCGACGACACGATCGCTCTGATGCGGGCCTCCGCATCGACGGTCGACGAGTCGATCGATTTCAGGGTCCGCGAGGACCCCGCCGATTCCTCGGCGAACTACCCTGCCGATGCGGTCCGGTCGATCGCGGGCGCACTAGCAGAAGCACTGCGCAACAGCGTCGTTCACGCTCAGGCGTCGACCAGATCGGTGACGGTCGAGCTGGCCCCGTCGGCACTGCGCGTCATCGTGCGAGACAACGGTATCGGCTTCGATCGACGCTCGGTGCCTCCGCACCGACTCGGCGTCGCCGTCAGCATCGAGGGGCGGATGCGTCAGCTCGACGGTGGTTCGGCCGAGATCGACACCTCCCGCCGCGGAACCACTGTGCGATTGAGCTGGGCGCGATGAACGGCGAGGATGTTCGCGACCTGCTGTCGATGAAGTCGGGGGCCGCGTACGCCGTCGCTGGCTTCTACATCCTCGCGTGCGCCGTGTGTGCGTCGGCGACGCTGAAGGGTATGTCCGCGGTGTGGCCGCCGTTCGTCTCGGTGCTGGTGTTCTCGGCCGCGGTCATCCTGCTGCTCAGAGCGCCGGGGGATCCACTGAGCCCACGGTCCACGGCGCTGCTCACGGTGTCCGGGCCGGTGGCCGCGTCGTTCGTCTTCGCCGTGGTGCCGGTGCCGCTGACCGGCAGTCTGCAGTCCTGGCCTCTGGGTATGTCCGTCGTGATCTACACGTTCATGTGTGTCCGTGGCCGCACGCCGGCCGCGTGGTTCGGACTCGCGCTCACGATGTCTGTCGTCGTCGGTTGGGCAGCCTGGACGGGTCAAGGCGCACTGTTCGGGTTGTCGTTCAGCGCCATCAATATTGCTCCGTTGTTGATGGCGACGTTCTTCGCCTTCACCATCCGACCCCTCGGTGCAGCGATCTTCGAGCTCCGTGAACAATCCACCATCCGCATCGCCGCCCAGGCCGCCGCTGCGGCGGTACTCGAAGAACGTGACGCACGCCTGGCCAGTCTCGATACGCTCGCCCGCCCGCTCCTGCAGCGCATCGCGGACGGCCCCGATCTCACCGACGAGGAAGTCCTGGCGTGCCGACTCCTCGAAGCCGAGCTCCGCGACACCCTGCGGGCTCGCGGGCTCGTACTGCCCGAGTTGGCCAGAGCGGCACGCTCGGCTCGCGCCCGTGGCGTCGAGGTCACGATGCTCGACGACCGAAGCCCCACGGCACTGAGCGAGAAGGTCCGCAACGACATCGCGGCGGGGGCGTCGAGCAGTCTGGACGGTGCCGTGACGGGATCGGTGACGGTTCGCTTGCTGCCTCCGGGCCGACCGGCCGCGGCGACGATCCTGCTCGACGACCTCGGTGACGGCGCTCAGCGAGTCGAGTACGACGACTCCGGCCGCATTCTGCCCTGATCGGCGGGTGCCTGGGAGTGGGGTGAGGTCCCCCGCCGGTTATGGTGCAGAACACAGCGTGGTCGCTGCCTGTGCCGCGACCCGACACCGCTAACGAAGGGGATCGTACGACGTGGAGATTTCAGGAACAGCAGCACTCGTCACCGGTGGCGCGTCGGGCCTCGGAGCAGCAACCGCAGCACGTCTGGCAGGCGCGGGCGTCACGGTGTTCGGTCTCGATCTGCCGCAGTCCATCGAGCGCGCCGGAGACAGTGTCCCGGACGGCGTGACCCTCATTCCCGCCGACGTCACCAGTGAGGCCGAGGTCGAGGCGGCGCTGGACACCATCGTCGAGTCCGGTGTGCCGCTGCGCATCGTCGTCAACTGTGCAGGCGTGGGCTGGGCGGGTCGCATCCTGTCCAAGAAGGGACCGCACGATCTCGAGCTGTTCCGCACGGTCATCACCATCAACCTGCTCGGCACGTTCAACGTGATGCGGCTGGCCGCCAACCGCATTCAGTCGCAGTCCACCGTCGACGACGCCGGCCAGCGCGGCGTTGTCATCAACACCGCATCGGTCGCCGCATTCGAGGGTCAGATCGGCCAGATCGCCTACACCGCCTCCAAGGGCGGCGTGCACGCGATGACCATCACCGCGGCCCGTGACCTGGCCCAGGTCGGCATTCGCGTGAACACCATCGCCCCCGGCATCGTCGACACCCCGATGCTCGCCGGTGTCACCGAGGAATACCGTCAGGGACTCGAGGCGTCCGTGCCCTTCCCGTCGCGTCTCGCACAGCCCAGCGAGTACGCCCAGCTGGTGCAGATGATCGCCGAGCACGACTACCTCAACGGCGAAACGATCCGCATGGACGGCGCGATCCGGATGGCACCGCGCTAGAAGTCCTTTCGCGTGTGGCCCCGACTTCTCGGGCGCGGGGTCACACGCGAGCGCGCAGGTCCGCCACGGTCGGGATCTCGTCCTGGGCGCGGTCGGACATCCACTCGCGCAACACTTTGGTGGCGAGCACATCGTCCTCGTTGTAGACGAGTAGCCGTTCTCGCTGGGTGTGATCGGGATCGGCGTCGTATCCGACGGCCTCGCGGTACCAGCCCATCGACGCCTCGCCGCCGGCTTCCTCGTCGCGCCAGGAGAATCCGGCCACCGGGGCAATCTTCTTCAGCCCCTTGCCGTTCGGGCAGATGAACTGGTCGCTGACGGCCTGATAGATATCCACCCACTGCTCGCTGTCGATGAATTCGCGTATCTGCGCCTCGGTGGGCACTCCGGGGACGTCGGCGAAGCGTCGGGCCGAGTCGAGTAGCCATTTGTCCTCGGCTTGTCTCGAATAGCAATACGCTGCAAAGGTTTTGCCGCGAGCCGCGGCATCGGCCCGCGTGTCCATCAACCAGTTCCAGAACACCGCGAACGAGCGTCCCTCGTCGACGGTGGGCAGCGGATCCCACGTGACGAAGCCGCGATACTCCGGCGGCGGTCCGCCTGCCTCGGTGAGGAGCGTGCCCCACAGGTACGCGCCGTGCTCCTGATAGCTCTCCATGTCGACGTCCACCTCCACGTCGGCGCGGTGGACCGTCACGGTCTCCGATCGACGCAGAAGCGGCACGTCGGCGCGCCAGGCCAGCGCCGCGGACACCGCGTCGTCGAAGTTGCCGAAGGGCCACTCCTCGGGAGCCGGACCGGTCCATTGCGCCAGTTCGTCGATCGTCCGCACTCCAGCGCTGCGCAGCACGTCCGCTCGAGATCCCGATGCGACGAGTGAGACGTCGCGGGCCGCCACCAACTGCGGCTTGCAGTCGAACCACCAAGCACACGAACGGCATTCGCTGATCTGCGAGGGAACGGTCACCGCGTCACCGCTCGCGACAGCAAGCCGGTCCGCGAAGCGAATGTCGTATTCGTCGAGCGCGGCAGTCAGGTCGTGTACCAACACGCACTCTCCGCGATAACCCACTGCGCCCCCGACCGGGGTAGCCGTGGCCAAGCCCTCGTGGGCGAGCATGCGGTACAGGTGCGCGAGGCGGAGCTGATCGCGCAGCTGGCTGCGCACCTTGCGGGTCTCGTCGACGGCCGGAGCCCAGTGCGTGAGCGGTGTGGTGCGCGCACCGCGCCCGGGGTCGGTCACCTTGTGATTGACGACGATCACCGGAATGTAGCCGCCCGACGCGTCACGCACGAGAAGCTCGCTGCGTCCGCGGCGGCCGGTATCGCGTTCGAGTGGCAGAACTGCATTCCAGATACGTTCGACGCCTGCGCGGCAGGCCGCGATGGTCGCATCGGCCGCGGCACGGGCCGTGGGCTCGTCGATCTCGGTCCACTGCATGGGGTCGGCCGCTGCCAACTGCGCGCGAATGTTCTCGCGATGCGCCTGGGCCGCCTCTCGGCGTTGCCGCACCCCGGGATTTTCGGGTTCACCGCGCAGTAGCGCCCCGTAGGCGGTGTCGAGATAGAGCCGGTGCCGACATCGCGTCAACGATCCGGCGTCGAGCAGCACAGGTGCGTGCGACGCTGCCGCATCTCGTTGACCGTTCACACCGCTAGACATTAGGTGAGCCCTCCGACAGCCGAAGAAGAACAGCTGCCTATCAGGCGGGAGTGGAGCCTGCGGAATGACCCATTAGGCTGTGTGGAACGCACCGTTACCGCCTAGCAGCACATGTCAGGAGCCTTGTCGATGGGTCTGTTCCGTAAGCGCAAAGGTCGTGCCACTCGCAAGGCGGAGGCGAAGGCCCTCAAGCACAAGGCCACTCTCGAGGCGAAGCTCGGCGCGAAGAACGAGCGCAAGCAGCTGAAGTCGATCGCCAAGGCGCAGCGCAAGCTCAGCGCGGTGGAGGCGAAGTCGCAGAAAAATGTCGAGAAGGCGCAGGTCTCGGCGTTGCGGGCGCAGCAGAAGGCGGCTGCGGCCGGCACGCTGAACGTGGCTCAGATTCGTAAGTATCTCGGTATTGCTCGGCTTCTGCTGCCGGTGCTGGCTCCGATCGCCTACCGCGCTGCCACCGTCGTTCGCGGGCAGCTCGACAACCGCAAGGCGCAGCAGCTGGGTGTCGCACCCGATCAGCTGAGCGAGTACTCGGGCCACGGCGGCAAGCTCAGCGCCCGGATCGCCGGCGCCGAGAAGTCGCTGAGCACCATCGGCTCGCGTCATTCGGATCCGGAGACCAAGAGTTTCGGTGCCGCGATCAGCGAGCGTCTCGACGATCTGACCACCGCTGTGCGCGCCGCCGAGCAGATGCCGCCGGCACGCCGCAAGACTGCCCACGCCGCCATTTCCGCTGAGCTCGACGGCATCGAAGCGGACGTGCTCGCTCGCCTCGGCGTGCGCTGATCTCACCGACCATCCGATGACCGACGGCTCTGCTGCACCGCTTCGCGGCGGAGCTGTCGGTACGGTCACCGCCGCGCTGGCGGTGGCTGCGCACGGAATGGCGGGCGGCGGCTATCTCAGCGGATCGGGATTGGCTCTGCTGATCGTGGTCAGCCTCGGCGTGGGTGCCATGACTGCCGTTCCGCGTCGCTCGACCGTTCTGTTGCCCGCCCTGATGGGTGGCCAACTCCTCGCTCATACCGCACTGAGCCTGAGCGACATGGCCGGCATGTCGGGCTCGTCACACAGCCATTCGCTGCTGCCCAGCGTCGCGATGATCGGCTTTCACGCGGCCGCGTCGCTGGTCGCCGCGCTGTTGATCGCCGCAGCCGAACGTCTCTACGGCCCGATCACATCGATCGTTCGTGCCGTTCTCGCGCTCCTCACTCCCCTGCCCGACGGTTCTGCTGTCGGTCGCGTCCGGTTCTCCGTCGCGATGCCGTCGGCGCACGGTATTGCCCTGGACTGGGCCATTTCTCGTCGTGGGCCCCCGATGTCGGTCAGCTCGTAACTCTGATCCGACATCCCCTTTCACCTTCGTACAGAAATGACCCAACAATCATGAAGAGTTCCATTTCGCGTGCCTTGTTCGTATCCGGTGCCACCGTCGGCGCACTGCTGATCGGCGCAGGCGCAGCCTCCGCCCATGTGGTCGTCTCCGCGCCCGACGCCGCGCAGGGCGGCTACTCGGTCCTGACGTTCCGCGTCCCCACCGAGTCCGATACCGCATCGACCAACTCGGTCAAGGTCACCTTGCCCGGCCTCAATTCTGCTCGCACCCAGCCCATTCCGGGGTGGACGTCCACCGTCGAGAAGGACTCTGCCGATCTCGCCGTGTCGGTGACGTGGACGGCGAATCCCGGTGCCGAGGTCGGTCCGGGCCAGTTCCAGCAGTTCCTGCTCTCGGCGGGGCCACTGCCCGAGCAGGAGACCGTGTCGTTCCCGGCCACCCAGACCTACACCGACGGTGAGGTCGTGCAGTGGAACGAGCCGATGACCGAGGACGGCAGCGAGCCCGAATTGCCCGCTCCCACACTGACCCTCGCAGCATCGAGCGGTGACGCGCACGGCGGAGCCCACGCCGAGACGACGGACGCAGCCGAGCAGACGTCCACGTCCTCCTCGGACACCACCGCCCGTTGGATTGCCGGTGCCGGGCTCGTTCTCGGTGCCGTCGGTGCCGGCCTCGGAATCGGTGCAACCGTACGGAGCCGACGCTCGTGAGGGCGCTGACCGTGTCCGCCAAAGCGGTGGTCGTATCGGCGGTGGCCTTGCTGGCACTGCTGGTCGCGGCTCCGATGGCCTCGGCACATTCGCAGGTCACCGGGTACAGCCCGGCCGACGGCTCCTCGCTCGACGCATCTCCGGCGACGGCATCGGTGACTTTCAACGAGGTGCCGCAGTCGCAGTTCGCCACGCTCAACGTCGTCGGCCCCGACGGCAACATCTGGTCGAAGGGCGATGCTCGCATCGAGGGCCAGAGCGTGGTCGTCGATGTCGGTGATCTGGGCCCTGCCGGCGAGTACACCCTCGCCTACCGGATCACCTCGGCCGACGGTCATCCGGTGAGCGGCACGGCCACGTTCACGCTGACGCAGGAAGGGTCCGGAACACCCGGGGCACCGGCCGATGCGTCGGGTACCTCGGAAGAGTCCGAGGACGGGTTCCTCGGCGGCTACGGTCCCATCGTGCTGGTCGTGGTTGCGGTCCTCGCCTTCGGCGGAGCATTGGCATTCGCACTGCGTAAGCCAAAAGACCAGCGCAAGCCGAAAGACCAGCGCAAGCCAGAAGACCAGCGTAAGCCGAAGAGCGAGAAGTAGATCCGACGTGGCTGCGGTGAGCGAGAGGAGCGTTCGGCTCGTGCTCGCCGCCGCAGCCTCGGCGGTGGTGGGGGTCGCGGCAGCGTTCGCGCTGGCGTACCCCACCTTTCCCAGCGGGTCGTCGTGGCTCCGCGTCATCGCTGTCGCGTCGGGTTCGGTGGTGTTGGGGTTCGGAATTCTCGCTGTCCTGGACGGTAATTCCGCATCTCGACGCCCCGCCCTCGACTCGCTGGTGATGTGGCGGTCGATCGGGTTCCTGTCGGGTCTGTGGGCGGTGGCCGAGTTCGTCCTGTTGGCAGCGGCCGCAGCCGAGGCCGAGGGCCGAGCAGTGACGGCGCTGTCGCCGAGTGCATTTGCGGCCTTCGTCGCGTCGATCTCCGTCGGTCGACTCGGCGCGACGACGGTGCTCCTCGCGCTCGTTCTGTGCGCCATGGGCGTACTCGGATATCGACGAGACGCATCCTGGTCCCCGGTTCCCGTGGTCACGCTGGCGGCGCTGGCCCTGGTCGCGCGACCGATCACCGGACACATGTCGCAATTCGCATTCGGGTCCATTGCCGTTGCCGTGCATGTGGTGTGCGCCTCGGTGTGGCTCGGTGTGCTCGGCGCGATGGCGCTGAGTCTGCGGACCAAGACAGCCTGGGCGACGCTTTTACCGGCCTACTCCCGGATCGCGCTGTGGTGCGTCGTCGGGGTGACCCTGACGGGCGTATTCGACGCGGTACTGAAGTTGGAGAGCCCGGCGGCTGCGATCGAGACTGGTTACGGCCGAATCGTTCTCGCCAAAGTCGTGATGACCGTGATCCTGGTGGCCCTGGCATCTCGGATCCGCCGCACGTGGTTGCCGACCGCCACTGCGCACCGCTCCACGGCGGACTACTCGGTGGGACGAGCTGCCGCCCATGTCTGTCTGCTGACGGTGGCGTTCGGACTGGCGGCGGCGTTGGCGACCACGGCCTAAGCGAGTCTGTCGGGGCTCTGTACTAGCCTGAGTGCATGCCGAAGTTGACTGTGGTGCCGGGTGGTTTCTCGGTGTCCGCGCGCGATCGGATTCCCACGGTCGCCGAGTTCTTCGCAGGTATTGGTTTGGTGCGAATGGGCTTGGAGCAGGCCGGTTTCGAGGTGTGCTGGGCCAACGACATCGAGCGCGACAAGCACCACATGTATCGCCAACACTTCGGTGACGACGCGGCCCATTTTCAGCTCGGGGATGTTGCCGGCACGCGCGGCGACGATCTGCCGGACGGTCTGTCGTTGGCATGGGCGTCGTTTCCGTGCACGGATTTGTCTCTGGCCGGGGGCCGGGCCGGTCTCGCCGGTAAGAACTCCTCGACATTTCGGCACTTCACTCGGGTGCTGGACGAAATGGGTGACGGCCGTCCCGAGGTAGTAGCGCTGGAGAACGTCGTCGGCCTGGCCACCAGTCATGGGGGCGACGATCTGGCGGCTGCGGTCCGTGAGCTCAACGAACTCGGTTATTCGGTGGACGTCCTCACCATCGATGCTCGACGGTTCGTCCCGCAGTCCCGTCCTCGTCTGTTCCTGATCGGTGCGCAACATCCGCCGGAGGATGCCCGCGATCCCAACAGTGAACTGCGTCCGGATTGGTTGCAGGCGGTCTACGGCGATTCGACGCTGTCGACGCATCGGGCTCCGCTGCCCAGCCCGCCGATCCCGTTGACCAGTGGTCTCGGCGATCAGGTCGAGCGGATGGATTACCGCGACGAGCGCTGGTGGGATGCAGACCGCACCGAGGCGTTCGTACGCTCGTTGTCTCCGATTCAGTTGCAGCGCATCGAGATCCTGAAGAAGGCACGCAAGGTCAGTTACCGCACCGCCTACCGTCGTACCCGCAACGGCGTCGCGGTGTGGGAGGCCCGCCCCGACGACATCTCCGGCTGCCTGCGTACTGCGCGCGGTGGGTCGTCGAAGCAGGCGGTGGTCAAGATCGGCCACGGCCGGTTGCAGGTGCGCTGGATGACGCCTCTCGAGTACGCCCGCTTGATGGGAGCCGGCGACTACACGCTCGGCGGTCTGCGGAACAACCAGGCGCTCTTCGGTTTCGGTGATGCGGTGTGCGTTCCGGTGGTCGCGTGGCTGGCGGAGCACTACCTGATGCCCCTGGTGAACGGGACACTCGGTTCCATCGCGCCGAATGCGACTGCTGCGCATGTCCAGTCACGGTAAGTCCTCGCTGCGGGCGTCGGCGGTCGCGCCGCGCAAGAGCAGTCTGCCTGCGGACGATGTGCAGTCATTTCGAGCTGCACTGCGAGAAGTGCTGAGCGAGAAAGACGATCGAGGGCGCGTCTGGTCGGCGGCCAAGTGGGGCGTGTATGCGTTCTACGACTACGACGGCGAGCCGATCTACGTGGGGCAGACCAAGGAGAAGCTCAGCGTTCGGGTACAGCGGCATCTGACCAATCAGCGGACCGACGCCGTCGCGATGCGAGTGCTGGACGTGTTCGAGGTCGCGGAGATCGAGATCTGGCCGCTCTGGCAGTACGAGGACCTCAAGAAGTCCGACGGCGCAGAACAATTCCGCGCAGCCGAACGAGATTTGAACGCCCACGAGTACACGGCGTACCTCGAGGCCATCGACAGGTCGCGCCACAAGGCGATCCTGAACGAGAAGATCCCGCCGGTCTCCGAGCCCGTCACTCTGCCTGCGTCACTGCGGCGCTCGCTGATCTCCGAACAGACCCGAATCGAGCGCGGGCACCCCGACATTCGGATCGCGCGACGCGCGGAGACCATCTCCCGATTGGCTGCGGTCACTCGCGAGCGCGGTGAGGTGTCCGAGGGTCTGCGACGCGTCCTGGTGGTGCAGGCGGTGCGTCTGGCGTATTTGTCTGCGGAGCGACTCGCCTTTGTCGAGGGTCACCCCATTCCCGATCCCGCGGCCATCGACGTCACCGCCCTGGTGGGTTCGGTGCTGCACGAACGTAGCGATCCCGAGGATCCAGACGACCCCGGAGACCCAGAGGACCTACCCGAGCCCGACGCCGAGCTGGACCTGTTCAGCGACTACTGACTCCCGTCGCCGTAGGCTCGACCTGTGCCGCTTCCCCCTCACGTTGCCGATCTCACCAGCATCGATCTGTTGCTGTCGGTGGCAGAGCTCGGCAGCATCGGCCGTGCCGGACACGCCCACGGCATGTCGCAGCCCGCGGCAAGTTCTCGCATTCGCGCGCTGGAGCGCCGCGTCGGAGCGCCGTTGTTGAAGCGGGGCGCACGCGGAACGGTGCTGACCGAGTTCGGCGAGCTCGTCGCGAGTTGGGCAGCGCCGGTCGTCCGGTCGGCCGAGGACTTGGCGACGGCGATCGCCACGCTGCACGCCGAGCGCATCGGCCACCTGCAGATCGCGGCCAGTCAGACTGTCGCCGAGTACCTTCTACCGCGATGGCTCGTCACGCTGCATACAAAACTGCCCCAGATCGTGCCCACGCTGAGCTCGGGCAATTCGGCGGTGGTCGCCGCGACGGTGCTCGCCGGAGACGCAGACCTGGGGTTCATCGAAAACCCCAGTGTCCAGGCCGAACTCACGTACCGCACCGTCGCAACCGACGAACTGGTTCTCGTCGTGGCACCCGGGCATCCGTGGGCGCACTCTGCACCGTCGACCGAGGAGGTGGTCGAGACGGCGTTGGTCACCCGCGAGGCCGGGTCGGGAACCAGGTCCGTGTACGAGAGTGCCGTTGCTGCAGCCGGTCTCGGCCCGCCGACAACTCCTCTGCTGGAAGTGTCGTCGACGACGGCCATCAAGTCCGCTGTCGCGGCTGGGATCGGCGGTGCCGTCCTCAGTTCACTGGCCGTCGCGACGGAGCTGGCGGCGGGCAGTCTGATCGGAGTGCCGCTCCCCGATCTGTCCCTGCACAGAGACTTGCGCGCCATCTGGCGATCGGGCCGTGAGCCCAGCGGCCCGGCCGCAGAACTTCTGACGGTCGCGACGTCCATCCAGCCATAAGCTTCGGTTATGGCTGGCTAGCGAATTGCTGTCTACCGGACGTGGGCCGCGTCGCGCACAGTGAGGTCATGACCGTCCTCGAGTCCGTCTCGTATGCACCCCGGCTGTCGCGCAGGCGGACCGTCGAGCACATCACCCCCAACTGGTTCGCCGCCGTCATGGGAACCGGCATCGTCGCCACCGCGGCCGCCACACTGCCCGTCGACCTTCCTGCGTTGCACGTCTTCGCCGTCGTCGTATGGGTACTCGCTGCCGCAGCACTCGTAGTGATCGGCGCAGCCTTCGTGCGGCACTGGACCGGTTACCGCGCACGCGCAGTCGACTACGCGCAGCACCCGGTGATGATGCAGTTCTACGGCGCACCGCCCATGGCCTTGCTCACCGTCGGTGCCGGGGCCGGCCTGCTCGGCGGAGACCTCATCGGTCCCACGGCGGCGACCGCACTGTTCGCAGTCCTGTGGGTCGCCGGCACGGTCACCGGCCTGCTCACCAGCGTCGCCGTCCCCTTCCGAATGATCACATCCGCTCACCGGGAGCAGGTCACGGCACTGCCCGCGTGGCTGATGCCCGTCGTCCCGCCGATGGTGTCCGCGTCGACCGGCGCGTTGCTGCTCCCTCACCTGCCCGACGGCCAGTGGCGGTTGGCGCTGCTGTGCGCGTGCTACGCGATGTTCGGGCTGTCGCTGATCGTCGGAATGCTCACGTTGACTCTGATCTACGGACGCCTGCTGCACGGCGGTCTGCCGTCCGTCGACGCGGCTCCGACGGTCTGGATCACGCTCGGGTTTGTCGGCCAGTCGGTCACGGCGGCCAATCTGCTGGGCAACGATGCAGCGACGGTGTTCACCGGTGCGCAGTCGTCGATCGCCGTCGGGCTGCACGTCGTCGGGATCGGCTACGGACTGATCATGGGCGGATTCGGCGCGCTGATGTTCGCACTGGCCACTGCGCTGACCGTCCATGCGGCGCGGAGGAAGATGAGCTTCTCACTGACGTGGTGGTCGTTCACTTTCCCCATCGGCACCTGCGTCACCGGAGCGACCGCACTGGGCAATGCCCTCGATTTCGGCGCGGCCCGTGCCCTTGCCGTACTGCTGTACGTCGTACTCGTGACGGCCTGGATCACTGTCGCTGCTCGAACCCTCCGAGGCGTGTGGCGAGGAAACCTGCTGCAGCCCAGCTGATCTCACATGTGCGCGAGTACGTTCACCACGTTGCCGCCTGCGTCTCGGAAGAAGAATCGGCGCACGCCCCACTCCTCGTTGGTGATCTCGTACGCGATTTCGAGATTCGCATCCACCGCGGCGCGGTAGGCCGCGTCGACGTCGTCCACTTCGAGAGACGCCGACGGATTCACCGGGCCGGTGGGGTCGACGGTGATCAGACTCAGTTGCGCGGTGCTGTCCCCCGGTGACGCAAGTGTGGCGATCCAACCGTGGTTCATCACCACCTCCATGCCGGTGACCTGGACATACGCGTCCAGAGCAGCATCGAGATCGGTGACCGTGAGCAGGGGCATCGCGCGCACAACGTCCATCGTCGGACTGTATCGCGCCGAAAGCGTCCCCGCGGGGACGTTCTCGACAGGCATCTCGCACATGGGGGACGATGTTTCGATGCTGACGATCAAGGTGACTCTGGCCGACATCGAACCAGCGGTGTGGCGGCGGTTCACCATCAATTCCGACGCCACACTGCCCGAGCTACACGACGTCATCCAAGATGTCATGGGCTGGGAAGACCGACACCTGCACATGTTCTTCGTCGGCGACGATCCCTATCGAACCAGTCGACGCTACGAGATGAAGTCCGCGCTCGAAGAGTGGGACGACGGCGCCGGGACGCTCGAGGACGGCGTTCGAGTGGACGAAGTCCTCGGTGCCGTCGGGGATCGTCTCGGGTACGAGTACGACTTCGGTGACGGATGGACACACCACCTGGTCGTCGAAGAAATATCGCCCGTTGCCGGTACTGCAGCCTGCCTCGACGGCGCCCGCGCCTGCCCACCCGAGGACTGCGGTGGCACGTCGGGCTACGACGAACTGTTGAAGGTTCTGGCTGATACCGATCATCCTGAGCACAACCATATGAAGCAGTGGGCGGGCAGCTTCGAGGAACGCTTCGCGGTGGCCGACGCGAACAACAGAATCGCGTTGCGGCGCGCGGTGACGGAGTTGGCCGGACGCGTGCGGGAGCGCCTACCCAAACTCGGCTCGCTTCTCGAACGCGGGCCCCTCGAGTATCACCCCGATCTGCCCGATGTCCTCGCACGCGTCGATTTCGATGTGGCACAGCTGGACCCCGTAGCGGCGGCATCGGCAATGGAAAAGCTGACATGGATGCTGGCGCGGGTGGGCGCAGACGGAATCACGCTGACTGCTGCGGGCTATCTCCCACCCAAAGACGTCGCTGCGATGCGTGCAGAGCTCGAGTGGGGTGCCGAATGGTTCGGAAGCTCCAACCGCGAGGTGGACCATCAGCAGGTGCACTGGCTTCGGGCTGCAGTGACGCAACTCGGGCTGGTTCGCGTGCTGAAGGGACGGCTACTTCGCACCCGGTTGGGCAACACCCTGGCCACCGACCCGCTCCGACTGTGGTCGCACGCCGCGGCTCGGATGCCCTTCGGCCGCGAGCAGTACGAGAAGGATGCAGGCCTGCTGCTGCTGGTTTCGGTTGCAGGGGGTTGCTTTGCGACCGAACGCAATTCGCTGATCCTACGAAGCCTCGAGACCATCGGGTGGCGAATCCCCGAAAGCGAAAGACGCTACGCCCAGTACCTCGCTCGACCGACCTTCGACTTCCTCACTCTGATCGGCGCTGTGCCGTCGACTTTGGGTCGCGACGGGGCCGTACCGGATTGGGGACGCACTTTTGCCGTACATGCACTCGGCTCGTGAACCAGAAGGTGCTACCGGCCGCTCGTCAGGTCATGCTGCGCGCCCTGCGCGCCGCAGACGATCTCGATCGAGCGCCTCGAGCAGCAGGGGCGCCAGAAGGTCAGGTACGCAGAACTTGTCGTTCACCTTGACGAGCAATCCGAGGTCGAACATCGACATGAACCGGAGTGTCGCGACGGTCTGAATCACCTTGCTGTCGGACATCTTTCCCAGGACGACACCGTCGGATTCCCCTACCGGATCACCGACGAGGCTGCGCACGAGCACGGTGGTCGCCAACGTCGAGCCTGCCACGAGCTCGGACTGCACGGAATCATCGCCGGAGTCGTACACAGGCGTCAAGCAGGATGCGTACGCCTCGACCACGGCGGCGCGAGTTCGGTCCGCACTTGGAGACACCACCCAAGCTCCGGCTTCGGGTCCGCGGGTGTAAGTCTGGCCCGCGTGCTCGAGAACCCCGACCCTACGGGCGGTATCCAACACCGATCGATAGTTCACCATTGCCATGAAGTCAGGTTGTTCAGGGATGCTGTCGAAACCCGGAATCCCGAGCGCGGCAACGATCTCGGCCGAGTCGTCCCAGTAGTCGATTCGGGCCGATGGCGCGCGGCGCTCGGTCGCAGCCCACGATGCCAACCGTTGCAGGAGTGAGACCATTATCGGTGTACTCAGTGGGCTCGAGCGCCCCGGCGATATCGGAGAACTGGGCACCGACGCGAATGCAGACGGGAACCCGATCTCTCTCGAGATCTCTTCGTTCTGAGATGGCGACAACCGTTCGGCGACGACGAACGTGCCGAACAGATCGATGGCGCGACGTATCTCGTCGCGCTCCCATGGCGACCGCTCATAGTCATCGAGGTCCAAGTACTCGTGATCATCGAGACAGAACATGTCGATCGGAAAATCTGCGCCGTACACGCTCACGTTCCGCTCGCGGACCGACCGATCGACTGTCATTGCTGTCGCAAAAGCCGTCAACTGATCTGCGACCCAAGCATTCTCGATCAGCCAATCGGAGAAGTGAAGAAGCGCGCTCGGCCAAAATAGAGGTTCCCTTTCACGCTGAACCTGACTGTGGGCCTCGCGACTGGTCTTTCTGCTACGCGATCTGCGGTTGCTCATGATGTCCCCCCGGATGTGTGTGGTCGAGAGAGTAGACGAGGGGTACGACAAGCGAGCGAAGGCGGCTGATGACCCGCAATGCCGAGGATCTTCGAGGCATCGAGCAGATCGGCTCACCCGAGGACGTGGTGCGCGCTCCGACATCGGCGTTCGTCGCGCGTTTCCTGTCCGACGCCACCCTCGTCGACGGCGTTGTCGCAGACGGCACCTTCACTTCGGGCTCCCTCACACTCGAGGCGGAGGGCTCCGGACCCGGGACGCTCGCAATCCTGCCGACCGACATCGACATCGTGCCCGGATCTGCGGACGACACTGGTGAGGTCAGTGGCACCGTCACGTCGTCATTGTTCGGCCGCGATGCGAGCGACGTCCTGGTGCACTGCGACGACGTCGACTTCCGCTGCTCGACGCGCGGGCCGCGGCCCGAGGTGGGCGAGACGGTCGGCCTGTCCGTGCGGCGATCCTTCTTCTATCCGCACTAGCGTCACCGGCCCGAAGGATCTGGCCATCCCCACATCGACGCTGTGACCCACCAGACAGGAATATTGTTTGCTTAGCGCATATATGTATATATATGGTTGCAGACAGCAAGTAAATCGAACTCGGCGTTGGAGTACTCATGGCAGTTCAATCCACGACAGCGGAATCGCTCGTCGAAGAGGTTTTCCTCTTCGGGCGCACGCTGAAGCGGGCCGTGACCACCGGAGTCGAGGATTCACCGTTGCCGCAGGCGCTGACCGGAGTTCTGGCCATCCTCGCGACAGAGGGTGAATGCAGACAGACCGACCTCGCCAGCAGGCTCTGCGTCAGCCAGTCCGCCCTCAGCCGGCAGATCGCGGACCTCGTCGAACTCGGCTACATCGATCGGCACCCCGATCCGGACGACAGAAGAGCGTCCCGGGTCTGCGTGTCGGACGAAGGCCAAGCTCGACTGAAACAGATTTGGGACAGGCGAGCTCGTCGCCTGGCAGAGATGTTGAGCGAGTGGAGCGAAACCGAGGCTCTCGATGCCCTCGATTCCATCCGCAAGCTCAACGACACGTTCACCGAAGACGCCCACGCCCAGCGCCAGGACGTGGCCCGCATTGAATTGATTGCGAGATAACCAATGACAACATCCGCGGAGAATCCGCCGAATCAGGCAGTCGCCGATCCCGATGCCATGACGCACCGCCAGATCCTCGAAGCCCTCACCGGTCTGCTGGCCGCGCTGTTCACCGCGCTGCTGAGCACCACCATCGTCTCGACCGCTCTGCCGACCATCATCGGTGACCTGAAGGGTTCGCAGACCGCGTACGCCTGGGTCATCACCACCGCACTGTTGGCCAACGCCGCGTCGACGCCCATCTGGGGCAAGCTCGCCGACCTGTTCAACAAGAAGGTCCTGGTCCAGAGCTCGATTCTGATCTTCGTCGCGGGCTCGCTCATCGCCGGCTTCGCGCACAACGTTCCGGTGCTGCTCGCCGCACGTGTGGTGCAGGGCATCGGCATGGGTGGCCTGACGGCACTCGTCATCGCCATCATCGGAACCATCGTCTCCCCGCGTGATCGTGGCCGCTACTCCGGTTACACCGGTGCCGTCATGGCCGTATCGATGTCCGGTGGCCCCATCCTCGGCGGCGTCATCGTCGACAGCCCCCTCGGGTGGCGCTGGTGCTTCTTCGTCTGCGTCCCGTTGGCTGTCATCGCCCTCGGCCTGCTGCAGAAGACGCTGCACATCAAGACCGTCCGCAAGGACAACGTCTCCATCGACTGGCTCGGCGCACTTCTGCTGACCGCAGGCGTGTCCGTTCTCCTCGTGTGGGTTTCGTTCGCAGGCAAGGCCGACTACTACGCCTGGATCTCTCGTGAGACCGCGTACCTCGTCGGCGGCGGAGTTGCGCTGCTCGTCCTGACGATCATCGTCGAGGCTCGGCACAAGTCGCCGATCATCCCGCTCAAGATCGTCACCGAGCGCACCACCGGCCTGGCCATCATCGCGTCCATCGCGGTCGGCGTCGGCCTCTTCGGAGCCACCACGTTCCTCGGCCAGTACTTCCAGACTGCTCGCGGCTACACCCCCACCGAAGCTGGATTGCTCTCCATCCCACTGGTGTTCGGCATGCTCGTCGCCTCCGTGGGCTCCGGTCAGCTGATCACCAAGTTCGGTCAGTGGAAGCCGTTCATCGTCACCGGCTCCATCTTGCTGGTCATCGGATTCCTGCTGCTGGGCACCATCGACCACGCCACCAGCTTGGTGACGGTCGGCATCTTCATCACCATCGTCGGTCTCGGTACCGGCATGCTGATGCAGAATCTCGTTCTCGCAGTGCAGAACACTGTCAGTGTGCAAAACGTCGGTGCAGCATCGTCGACGGTTGCCTTCTTCCGAACCTTCGGCGGAGCGATCGGCGTCTCGGTTCTCGGTTCGCTGCTGGCAACCCGTGTCGCCGAGAAGTCGGCAGCCGGTCTGGCGCAGCTCGGTGTGGACGGTTCGGCCGGAGGCGGCGGATCGCTCGACCTCACGGCACTGCCTGCTCCGATCGTCAGCGTCATCCGCACCGCATACGGCGACGCGACCGGACGCATCTTCATGATCGCCGGCTTCGTTGCGATCGTCACGCTCATCGCAGTGGTCTTCATCCCGAATCGCCCGCTGCGCAAGACGATCGACATCGCGTCGGCACCGGCGCAGGGACCCGTCGCCGATCCGAACAAGACCGATCTGGACAAGACCGATCTCGGCGCTGATGCTCAGGCACAGCCCGAGCGTCGGGAACAGCTCGCCGAGATCCCGTCCTTCGGGGCGACTCAGGATTACGTCGGAGCGCAGTACGGCAACGAACGGCGCTTCGAGCGTCGCAACGAAGGTCGCCACGAGGCTCAGCCGGGTCAGCGTCCCTTCGATGGACTGAGCACCGATGCCCGTGATCGACTGCTCACGCTGCTGCTGCCCCAGCCCGAGGACACGTTGACCGCTCTCGACGAGGCCGAGGCCATTCGCGCCGAGGTGATCGAGCTGCAGCAGGAACTCGACGCCAAGATGCTCGACTTCGATGCAGTGTGCGAGCGGCTTCGTCGACTCGGACTCAGCGAGCAGCAGGTGGCTCGGGTGTTGGGAGACAACCACATTCCCGACAGCCACAATCACTACGCCAACGCCGGACTGAACGGCCACAGCGTCAACTGATCCGACACAGAACAGCGAAAGGCCCCGCACACCCGAAAGGGAGTGCGGGGCCTTTTCTCGTCCGTCTACCGACTACTACCGGCCGGGAATGTACTTCAGCGCTTTGACGAAGGGCGGCATGATCTTTGCCCACAGCTTCGGCGGAAGTCCGCGCGGTCCACCGAGATTGAGCAGGCGGGTCGTCGCGATGGTCTGCGGCTCGGTGTACTTGAGCAGTCCCTCGTTTCCGTGCCTACGGCCCATTCCGGAGACGCCCATTCCGCCCATCGGTGCACCGGTGGTGCCCCACGTCGGCGCGTAGCCCTCGTCCACGTTGACCGTGCCCGCGTGCAGACGTGCCGCAATGGCCTCGCCCTGAGCCTTCGTCTTGGCCCAGACACTTGCGTTCAATCCGTAGTCGGTGTCGTTGGCCTTCGCAATGGCCTCGTCGACGTCCGCGACGGGGTAGATCGACACCAACGGCCCGAAGGTTTCGGTCGCCGCACACTCCATGTCCTCGGTGACGTTCGTCAGCAACGTCGGCTCGTAGAACAGCGGGCCGATGTCGGGACGCGCCTTGCCGCCCGCGACGACGGTCGCGCCCTTGACCTTGGCGTCGTCGACGTGCGCCGAGACCGTCTTGATCTGGTCCTCGGAGATGAGGCTGCCCATTTCGATGCCGAACTCGTAATCGGCACCCACGGTCATGTTGCGTACCCGCTGGCCGAACTTCTCGGTGAACTCGGCGGCGATCGACTTCTCGACGTAGATGCGCTCGATGGAGATGCAGAGCTGACCGGAGTTGGAGAAGCAGGCGCGCACTGCCGCGTCGGATACTTCCCGCAGGTTCGCGCCCTTCGCGACGATCATGGCGTTCTTGCCGCCGAGCTCGGCGGAGAAACCGATGAGTCGACGCCCCGCCTGCTCGGCCAGGAGCTGGCCGGTGGCCGTGGAGCCGGTGAACATGACGTATTCGGTGTTCTCGACGATTGCGGTGCCCACCACCGAGCCGGGGCCGGGGACCACGGCGAACAGGTCGCGGGGCAGACCGGCCTTGTAGAGCAGCTCGACGCAGGCCAACGCGCAGTACGGCGTCTGGCTGTCGGGCTTGAGCACGACGCCGTTGCCGGCCAGCAGCGCCGGAATGGCGTCGGACACCGCGAGAGTCATCGGGTAGTTCCACGGCGAGATGATTCCGACGACGCCCTTGGGCTGGTAACGAACGCGAGTCTTGGTCAGCACGGGAAGCATGCCGGTGACCTTCTTCGGAGCCAGCAGTTTGGCGGCGGTGCGTGCGTAGTGCCGCGAGGTCATCGAGATGTCGAGGACTTCCTCGAGGGCGGCGGCGCGGGACTTGCCCGTCTCGGCCTGCGCCATGTCCATGAGCTCGTCGCGGTGCGCGAGCACCAGGTCGCGGTAGCGGTGGAAGATCTCTGCGCGCTCGGAGACCGGACGCTTGGCCCACGCCGCCTGAGCGGTGCGGACGCGCGCGATCGCAGCCAGTGCATCTGCAGCCGTGCCGACCGGAATGGTCGCCAGCTCCTTACCGGTGAACACCTCGGTGATCGTCTTGGTGGGACGCGAGTCCGCGTCGGGAATGGCGATGAGATCAGCGAGCCGGGAAAAGGTCGCAGTGGACGGAGCAGGCATTTTTGCATCCCTACTGATGAGTAGTGTTCGGAGTAACAGACAACCTACCTGGTCTTCGGCTCAGTTCACAGGGCCGATGTTCCCGGGCCCTGTGGCACGATGGGCGGTGGTCTACTCCGACGTCGGGGCGTTCGGAAGCAACAGGGTGGGGAATCCATGCGCAAGGCACTAGTTCTGGCCGGAGCAGCAGCACTGATGGTGGCATTCGCGGGGTCTGCGCAGGCAGATCCGGTCCAAGATTTCATTGCTCCACCGAGCGATCCGGCTGCGTATCTCCCCACGTCACTCGGCGATCCGTGGTTCGATCCGCCGGCCGGATACGAGAATCTCGTGCCCGGCACTGTCCTCGCTCGACGCGATGTCGCGGTGACCCCCGAGGCCTCGTCCGTCCAATTGCTCTTCCGCTCGACCGATTCGAAGAATCGTCCCATCGCTGCGGCGACGACGGTGCTGACTCCCGCTGCCCCGTGGACCGCCGGTGGAGATCGCCCCGTCATCGCATACAACGAGGCGACGGATTCACTCGGCAACACGTGCGCGCCGTCCTACACCCTCCCGCGGGGAAACAACAAAGAGATCGATCAGGTCCGGATTCTGCTCGGCCGCGGCTACACCGTGGTGATGACGGACTATCAGGGCCCACGGCAGGCATATTCGGCCGGCCTCGTGTCGGGGCACACCGTGCTCGACGGTCTCCGCGCCTCCCGAACGGCGGGAGTCTCCGCCGATGCCCCGATCGGCATCACGGGATATTCCGGCGGTGCGATCGCGTCGGGCTGGGCGGCCCAGTTGGCCCCCGAGTACGCACCCGAGCTGAACATCGCCGGCGTTGCGTTCGGCGGTCCGCCGACCGATTACAAGATTCTGCAGACCTCGCTCAACGGCCAGATCGGATCGGGCTTGTTCACTGCGGCGACGATCGGACTGTCCCGGGAGTACCCGGAGATGCGGCAGCTCGCCAACGACAACGGCAAGCGACTGGCGCTGGCACAGAAGGATCAATGCGTGGATGTGTTGTCCTACAGCGGACTACTGCTGTTGGACCAGCGAAATCTCTCCAACGTCCCTGATGTCTTCGCGCATCCGATCACCACGGCCGTCGTCGAGGAAAACCGCATGGGCCAGACGAAGCCGGACGCGCCGGTGTACATCTACCAGGGCTTGCAGGACTTCCTCATTCCCAAAGAAGGTGCCGAGGCCGTGCAGGATCAGTGGTGCGCTGCCGGCGCGTCGGTACACCTGGAAGAGGTGCCCGGCGACCATTCACAGGCCCAGACCAACGGCCGTCCCGGTGCCTACGACTGGCTGGCGCAACGACTGGCCGGAGAACCCACCTCGGGTTGCGAACGTGTGATTCGCTAGAGGTCCACAACGAGTCGTTTTTCGTCTTGACCCTCACGCCACGGGAGGCAGCACAGTGTCCTTCGTGAGTGATTCGTCCGCGAACAGTTCGGTTGACGTCCAGGCCGGCATGCAGGTCGGCGCGGTCTCGAAGTTGGTGGGTGTCAGCGTCAGAACGCTGCATCATTACGACGAGATCGCGCTGGTGGTGCCGTCGGGGAGAACCCCCAAGGGCTATCGGACGTATTCGTCGGCCGATGTCGAACGGCTGCATCAGGTATTGACCTACCGGGAGCTCGGGTTCCCGCTCGAGGTCATTGCAGCGTTGCTCGACGACCCGGCGGTCGATGCCATGGCGCATCTGCGGCGGCAGCGAGAGTTGTTGAACGAGCGGATCGATCACTTGCACGCAATGGCTGCGGCCGTGGACAAGATGATGGAGGCGAAGAAGATGGGTATGCAATTGACTCCCGAGGAGCAGCGAGAGATCTTCGGCGACAACTGGCCCGGCGAGGAATACGCCGAGGAGGCCGAGCAGCGCTGGGGCGAAACCGACGAGTGGAAGCAGTCGCAGCAGCGGACGGCGTCGTTCACCAAGGACGATTGGAAGGCCGTCAAGGAAGAGACGGACCTCCTGGAAGCGGATCTCGCTGCCGCGTTGCAGCGGGGTGTGTCGCCGGATTCCACCGAAGCCGGGGTACTGGCCGAGCGTCATCGCGCGTCGATCGAGCGGTACTACGACTGCGGTTACGAGATGCAGGTGAACCTGGCGGAGATGTACATCGCCGACGAGCGATTTGCCAAGCACTACAACGATATCGCCGACGGTTTGGCGCAGTATCTCCGTGACGTCATCGTCGCGAACGCTGCTCGTCAGAGCTGACCCGTCTCGCTCCGCACCCCTTTTCGGAATCCGCGCCTCCTGCAGGGGGTGCGGATTCCGACCCGGGGCGTAGATGTCCGGGCGAACGCTGCTCGTCAGGGCTGACGCGAGCGGCAGGCGGCATTCATCTGCCAATCCCAGTGCTCTGAGAACGGTTGTAGTGCTTGTGCTTTCATCGAACTCCCGTACGGATCAGACACTCAACAGACTGCGGGCATTGTCGGATGTGACGGCGCGCCAGTTCTCCAGCCCACCGTCCGCGGCTCCCGCGTCGAGCGAGCGCAGCTGCTCCTGCACCGCGGCGATCGGGGTGAAGCAGAAGTCGCTGCCGTAGACCAGACGATCGGGCCCGACCGTCGACAGCAACGCCGGCAACTGCCGCGGAACCGGCGTACCGGCGAGGTCGAACCACAAGCGCTGCAGTACATTCGGCGTCGACGGGGTACCGAGACCGACCTGCGTCCGGAAGAAGTCGACCCGATCCGCCAACAGCGGCAGTACTCCACCACCGTGAGTGAACACCCAGCGGATGTGAGGGAACCGATCGACCACGCCCAGCAGAATCAAGTCGATGACGGTTCGCGCTGTGTCGAAGAGGAATTCGACCATCGGAGCGGGCCTACCGAGCGCTACCGCAGCTGCATTCGGCGGCGAGGTGGGATGCACGAAGACCACCGCCGAACGCGCATCGAGCGCGGTGAGCAGTGGCGTCAGCACCGCGTTGCCCAGATACATGCCGCCGGCGTTCGACATCACGGTGACCCCGTCGGCACCGAGCCGATCGAGAGCCCGAATGGCCTCGACCGTCGAGTCGACGACGTTCGGAAGGGGCAGCGACGCAAAGAATCCGAGTCGTGGCTGACCCTGGGCAACTCCGGCTCCGAAGTCATTGACCCGTCGGGCCAGATCGGCAGCCTGGCCGTCGTTGCCGAAGTGCACCCCAGGGCTCGAGACGGACAGGATCGCCCTGTCGATCCCGCACCGGTCCATCATCTGCAGATGCTCGGTCACCGACCAGGACGGCCACTTCGGCATGCCGTCGGGAAAGACCATGCCGGACGCGAGCGCTTCCCGCAGGTAGAAGTCGGGGACCATGTGCGAGTGCACGTCCACTACTCCCCCGGCGGCAGGCGTCGGTGACGCCGACGCGGTCGCTGCGGACAGGGCGACGCCCGAGAGCGTGGCTGCACCGAGCGCGCCGAGCAAGGTTCTGCGGTCGATCACGATCTACGTCCTTGTCGTCGACACCACCCGGTCCGAACTGACGCTATCGTCACATATGAGATTATCCGCAGTCAACGGTGACTTGTACCAACTGATGTAGGACTAACATGGCGCGATGACGACCGAACGTACGAAGCCCAGTCCTGCGCAATTTTTGGGGTACTCGTTCGGTCGGGTGCTGCCCCCGTCGATGCAGGATTGGGTCCGAAACGACCTCGTCGGCAACGGTGCCCAGGTGCGCTACCTGGCTCGATTCACGGTCCCCGTCATCCCGTTGCTGCTGCTGTTCCTGCTGATTCCCGGCCCACTGTGGATGTCGCTGGCGATGATGGCGTTGCTGTTCATTCCGCTGGTGTACTTCGCGATAGCGCTGATGAACGTCTATCGGCGGCACCGGTTGCTCATTCACGGCCTCGATCCCCAGTTGATCAACGCCAAGGCGCAGAGCCGTGTCGACCGCACCCGGGACGACTACGAGCGACGTCACGGCCGCGGCTGACGATCGGACGTTAGTCTTCTGCGCATGACTTCACCTGTGGAATTCAAAGCAACCGCTGATCTGGCCGACGAGATCGGTCCCGACATCCGCAGCTGCGACACCCAGTTCATCCAGTTCGGCAAGCACACCGAGTTCGCCGGACCCATCACCACCATCCGCTGCTTCCAGGACAACTTGCTGGTCAAGCAGACGTTGAGCGAGCCCGGCAACGGCGGCGTTCTCGTGGTCGACGGCGACGCCAGCATCCACACCGCGCTGGTCGGCGACATCATCGCCGGGCGGGGTGTCGACAACGGCTGGGCAGGCGTCATCGTCAACGGCGCTGTGCGGGACTCGGCGATTCTGCGCACCCTCGACATCGGCGTCAAGGCATTGGGGACGAACCCACGCAAGAGCACGCAGACGGGATCAGGCGAGAAGAACGTGCCGGTGACCTTCGGCGGCGTCACCTTCACCCCCGGCGAGATCGTCTACAGCGATCACGACGGAGTGGTCGCGGTCTGATCCGACGCGAAAGGGACGGCCGCGGTGCCGTCCCTTTCTGTTTGCGTCTTGTACGACGTCGTTGCTACTTCACGAATGCGAGAAGCGCGTCGTTCACTTCCTGGAAGTGTGTCCACAGCAGCCCGTGGGGTGCGCCGTCGACCTCGACGTACGTTGCCTCCGGGAACGCCTCGTGGAACGGGCGGCCGGTGGAGTCGATCGGCAGGATGTTGTCGGCCGTGCCGTGCAGGATCAGCGTCGGCTTGCCCGATTCGCGGACCTTCGCGACGTCTCCGCGAAAGTCTTCGAGCCAGGTGGGCACGACGGCATAGGCCGCGACGGGCGCGCTGGTGGTGGCGGTGTTCCAGCTGGCGCGCACGGTGGCCTCGCTGATGCGGCTGCCGAGGTTTTCGTCGAGGTTGTAGAAGTCCTTGTAGAAGTTCTCGAACCAGGTGAAACGATCCTCGCGCGCTGCGGTCTCGATGCCGTCGAACACCGACTGCGGAACGCCGGTGGGGTTGTCGTCGGTCTGTAGCAGGAACGGCTCGAGCGAGGCGAGAAACGCGAACTTGGCGACGCGATCGGTGCCGTACTTCGCGGCATACCGAGCCAGTTCACCTGTGCCCATGGAGAATCCGACGAGGATGACGTCGTTCAGGTCGAGCTCGGTGAGCACCTTGTCCAGGTCTGCAGCGAAGGTGTCGTAGTCGTAGCCGACGGTGGGCTTGCTCGACTGCCCGAATCCGCGGCGGTCGTAGGTGATGACGCGGTAGCCGGCATCGAGCAGCGCACGCGACTGGCGCTCCCAGGAGTTGCCGTCGAGCGGGTAGCCGTGGATGAGCACGACCGGCTGGCCTGAGCCGTGATCCTCGTAGTAGACCTCGACGGGGGTGGAGTTCTCGGTTCCGACGTTGATGTACGCCATGATCCTGCCTTCCTGCGTCCTGAGCATCGAACGGGAGAACGGTCGTTCTCTCTGTGTGTGGACTACTGTAGAGAACGTTGGTTCTCTCGGCAAGGGGTAAGCGATGACCAGTACGGAAATCGGACGGGCACAGGTGGTGAACGCCGCGGACGAACTGTTCTATGCGCGCGGCATCCAGGCCGTCGGCATGGATGAGCTGCGCACCGCAGCGGGAATCTCTCTCAAACGCATGTACACACTGTTTCCGTCCAAGACGGCCATCGTGGCCGAGGTCCTCCGTGGCCGCACTGCCCAGTGGAACGACGGGATCCGCGCCGAGGCGGACCGACACGACACGCCGCGCGGAAAGCTGTTGTCCATCTTCGACTTCCTGGATCGATGGTTCCGAGAAGACGACTTTCGCGGGTGCGCGTTCATCAACTCCTTCGGCGAACTGGGCGCAACCATGCCCGAGGTCGCCGACGCCGCGCATCAGCACAAGAAACGTTTCATCGAGTACGTCACCGCCTTGGCCGTCGAAGATGGATGCGAGCCGACCGTCGGTCTGCAAATCGCACTTCTCGCCGAGGGTGCTCAAACCACCGCCGCCATCACCGAACTGGCCGAATCCGCCTCTGCAGCAAAGACTGCGGCCGAGGTTCTGTTGAATTCGAGCGCGAAGTGACCGGCATCGCGGATCACTGACATTTGACACTGAAATTGTCCGTTTCGGGACGTTAGTGTCGAATCCATGAGCAAGCTACGAGTCCTCGCCGCCCTCACCGTCTCGACGTTCCTGCTGGTCAGTGGATGCACGTCGTCCGACGAGCCCTCAGCCGTGCAGGCGACCACTACGACGACGTCGAGTGGGAACATCAGGACCGACGACGTCCAGGCGGCTCTGGACGCGCTGGTAGCGGCCGGGTCCGTCGCCGCTGTCGCGCAGGTGCGCGACGGCGAGGATTCCTGGTCGGGAGCGGCAGGACTCGTCGAGCGTGATGGCACCGAGCCGGCGGGTGCCGATGATCCGGTGCGCATTGCAAGCGTCACCAAGTCGATGGTCGCGGCGGTGGTGCTGCAGCTCGTCGACGAGGGAAAGCTGCAGCTCGATCAGCGGGTCGACGAACTCCTTCCGGGCCTGCTGTCCAAGTCCGTCACCGTCCGACAACTGCTCGACCACACGAGCGGAATACCCGACTACCTCACCGGACTCGATACGGCGCAGCAGATCGCTTCTCGCGCCGATGATTCCGTCTCCGACGATGAGCTGATCTCGAAGGCATCGGCCATGCCGTGGACAAGTGAACCGGGCCAGGAGTTCAGCTACTCGAACACCAACTACGTTCTACTCGGGCGGATCGTGGCCGATCTCGATGGGAAGCCCGTCGGACAGTCGTTGCAGGACAGGATCTTCGAACCTCTGCAGATGACCGACACCACCTACCCCACCGACACTGATATCGCCGGCGATGCACTGCACGGCTACGTGCTGGAGAACGGGATCTACACCGACGTCACCGAATACGACGCGAGTATCTGGTCTTCCGCTGCTGCAGTGGTCTCCACGGTCGGCGATCTCAACACCTTCTTCAGAGCGCTGTTCGACGGCATGCTCATCCCGCAGAACCTGATCGACGAGATGCAGGTCCTCACGCCGTCCGCGTATGGACTCGGACTGCTGCTCGGCGGCGATGCCTGCAATCCCGGTTCCGGGGAACTGGTATTCGGTCAGCGCGGCAACGGCTTCGGCTACAGCACTCTCGCGTTCGCGAGTCCGGACGGGGAGCGCCAAGTCGCACTGTCGTGGACCTCTGCGGCACCTGACCCCGCAACCGATCCCCTGTTCCAGTACGCCAGCGCCGCGCTCATTGCCGGACTCGAGTCGACCTGCCCGGCGTAGCTAGAGGGTCGTCACCCAGCCGTGCACTTCGTCGCTCGTGAGTGCAGCCTGGTGACGCTTCCGCAGAGTGAGCGTCGTCGGTCCGGTTTCCTTGGTTCCTATTGCGCGGCCGTCGATTTCGTATACCGGGGCAACCCCGGCCGACGTGCCACACACGAAGACCTCGTCGGCGATGTACAGCTCGGTGAGGTCGACGGTGCGCTCCTGAACCATCATTCCTTCTTCGCGCGCAAGGGTCAGGAGTGTTCGACGGTTGATGCCATCGAGAATGTCGCTGGTGACGTCAGGTGTGATGAGCACTCCGTTTCGAACGAGGAAGATGTTGGCGGCACTGAGCTCGCAGACGTGTCCGTTGATGTCGAGGAAGATGCAATCATCGAACCCACTGTCGATGGCATCCTGTTTCGCCAGAACGGAATTGACGTATGCCCCGTTGACCTTCGCGCGCGACGGAATCGCATAGTCAGGGATGCGACGCCACACACTGGTCTTCAATCGCATACCGTTTTGCGGCACAATGGGATTGGCGTCGTAGAGGAAGATCGACACTGTCGTGTGCAGGCCACGGACCCGTGTTCCGGGAATGGACTCGTCGACGTGGACGGTTGCTCGCACGTACACCTCGTCGGTCGGGGCGTTGGCGGCGACGACCTGCTGCGTCACCTGCACGAACCGTTCGAAACTCCACTGCGTCGCGAAGGTGTCGATGCCGATGATCTTGCAGGACTCGACGAGTCGCTGGTAGTGATCGAGCAACCGGAAAGCGGTGCGCCGATCTCCGTTCACCTGCACCGGAAACACGGTGTAAACACTCAGGCCGTAGAGGACGGCCGAGGTCGCGACCCCGAGTGTCGCGTCCTGCGCGTCCACCAAGCGATCGCCGAAATACACCTTCGAGTGCGGGAGTGCCATGCGGCGATGCTAGTCGCCCGGTGAGTCCAAGCGACAACGCTTTTACTTCTCTATGGTCGAGTACATGAGCGAACGCACAGTATCCTGGCCACCCCTTGGTCGTTCCGCAGGCTCCACTCCCGCCCGCACACTCTGGAACAACGGCCCCGAGGTGGGTGCCATCGGCTTGGGCTGCATGGGAATGACCTGGGCATACAAGGCAGACGACCAAACGGAGTCCCCCGATCGCGTCATCGGGCACGCATTGGACCTGGGTGTGAACTTCATCGACACCGCCGATGTGTACGGACCGTTCACCAACGAGGAAGTCGTCGGCGCAGCCATCGGCAGTCGACGCGACGAGGTTGTGCTCGCGACCAAGGGTGGATTGACCTCCCACATCGGCGACGCCGGCGAGCCGGTCATTTCCGGCCCCAATGGCAAGCCCGAGCATCTGCGGTCTGCCATCGACGACTCGCTCCGACGGTTGGGCGTCGACCACATCGATCTGTATTACCTGCACCGTCCCGATCCCGAGGTCGACGTCGAAGACAGCATCGGCGCGATGGCCGAGGCCGTGCAGGCCGGAAAGGTTCGCGCACTGGGTGTTTCGGAGTTCACCGTCGAGCAGCTCGATCGGGCTCAGCGGGTGCATCCGATATCCGCTGTGCAGTCGGAGTTGTCGTTGTGGACACGCGACCACCTTGCAACCTCGTTGCCATGGACGAAGGACAACGGTGCCGCCTTCGTGCCGTTCTCGCCGCTGGGCCGAGGGTTTCTGACGGGCAACTTCCGCGGAACCGCACCCGCTGCAGATGATTTCCGCTCTCGACTGCCGCGCTTCAGTCAGGACAACCTCGATGCGAACCTCGTCATCGTCGACGCCACCGCGGCCATCGCCGACGAGCTCGGTGCGACGCCTGCGCAGGTGGCCCTGGCATGGGTGCTGGCGCAGGGAGAGCACGTGGTGCCGATTCCCGGCACTCGCCGCACTTCACGTCTGGACGAGAACGCCGGTGCCGCCTCGCTCACGTTGAGCTCCGAGCACCTCGCCGCACTCGACACGTTGCCCGAGCCCGCTGGTGGCCGGTATTGAGATAGCGCAGGTCGATCCGTCGACGGATCGGTTGTCGGCCGAGAAAATCCTCGCGGTACAGAGGAGTGCGTACGCGGTCGAGGCCGAGCTCATCGGCGACGACCGCATCCCACTACTGCACGAGTCGGTGGATGATCTGTGCAGCACAGGTCCACTGGCTCGTCGCGCTTGATCTGGACGAAATCCTCGGTGCCGCAGCGTGGTCCGGATCCGAGATCGACCGTCTGGTGGTGGCTCCGCACGCACATCGCCAGGGCATCGGTCGCGGTTTGGTTACCGCGGCACTGAATTACATTGCCGGAGAACGTGTGCTGGTGGCTACCGGGCGAGACAATGCCCCGGCCCGTCGCCTGTACGAGTCACTCGGCTTCGTGCACAGCCAGAATCAAGAGGTGTTGCCGGGACTGTGGCTGGCCCGCTACGAACTCAACCGTTGATCTGTATCGGGCTTACGCGGGCGAGCGACGAACCATATCAGTGCGCCTGAGATGGGCATCAGCAACACGAGCAGACACCACCAGAACGCGGATCCCCGACGAGCCTGATTGCTCCGAAGAATCGACACCCATGCGACACCGACGAGTAGCAGCCACAACACGATCCCAGCCATCCATGCGAGATCGAACCATAACGGCAGAGCCGGGTTACCGTCAGCATCCATGGTCTTCCGACTCCTTTCACCTCAGGGCAAGACTAGCCACGACGCAGGCATAAGGTGCGACCATGACTTCTGCCGGCGGCGCGATTGCATTGGCTCTCTTCGGCATTGCTCTCGTGTCGATCGTCCGTGACACAGGCTCCAACTGGCTCATCAAGCTGGCATGGGTAGTGGTGACACTGATCCTGCCCATCGTCGGCCCGATCCTGTGGTTCGCAGTCGGGAAGCGCTATCCGTATGGGGTGAACGTCGGCAACAGCTGAGAGTTCAGTGTCCAGTCGCATTGCGTAGGTCGATGTTGATCAGATGGCTTACCTGGTCGCGGAGCCATTCAACCGTCTGCGGGTTGGGGGCGGGTGTGTGGGCCAACAGCGTCCAGCGAAGTCGGGTTGCTGCGGTCAGATCGAACTGCACCAGGATGTCGGGAAGACTCGGCCACGGCGAGCTCCACACCACGCGGTCGAACTCACTACTCTCGACGATGCGCGGCAGAGCGGCACCCTCGAACATCACCGGCCAGGCGAACCCTTGATTCTTCGGATGCACATCTGGGCGCATCAGTGCCTTCGAGACGAAGAAGACCGGCGGCGACAACTCCGCAGTCCTGCTGGCGAGAACCATCATCGGGTTACCGTACGCGGGCGCCGACTCGGGAGCCCTCCTATTTTTCGCGCACGCCGGTGCGGTCGGTCGCGATGTACTGACAACAGACAGAGCTGTGCCCTGACGCTTGTGTGGGTCGTCAGGCGGGTTGTCGTGGTTCTTCGTCGCCGGTGTCGCCTGTGTCGCTGTGGTGGTCGGGTGGGTAGAGCACTTCTTCGGGGTGGTGTGCGTGGTTGATCAGCCCACGGCGTGTGGGGTCCATCCCTGTTGGTGGGTGCCACAGGGTGCGGCCCGGGTATCTGTGTCGCGCTGTGGTTTTGGTGGTGGCCCACTTTCCGGGACCGGTGCCGACGAGTGCGTGGTGCATGTCGCAGGCGAAGGTGAGGGAGTCGATGTCGGTGGGTCCGCCCTCGACCCAGTCGTCGAGGTGATGTGACTGGCACCAGGTCGCGGGGCGGGTGCAGGAGGGGAAGCTGCAGCCGCGGTCGCGGGCGATGAGGACGATGCGTTGGTCGGCGGAGGCGATGCGTTTGGATCGGCCGAGGTAGAGGGCTCTGCCGTTGTCGTCGAAGATGGTGAGGTAGTGGTGGGCGTGCGAGGCCATGCGGATGGCGTCGCGGATCGAGACGCGGGATCCGGTGGCGGTCATGGCGTAGCCGCAGCCTGCGTCGAGGTCTTTCAAACTCATGGTGACGATGGCGGTGACGGGTAGGCCGCGGTGGGTGCCGAGGGTGCCGGAGGCGAGGGTGTGCCGGAGTGCCATCTTCAGTGCATCATGACGGCGTTCGTTCTGGGTGCGTAGATCCCGCGCAGCGGCAGCGTCGCGAGCAGCGGTGTCCGATGCGTCGGCGTCGGTTTGGCCGCCGGGTTCAGCAGTGCTGTCGGAGCCGGCATCGTCGTTGGTGTCGTTGGTGTCGGCCGTGCCGTGTGGCGTTGTGCCGCAACCACAATCGCTGCTGTCGGTGCACTCACCCTCACCGCGGCCGTCGCCACTGCGGTTTTCTCCACTGCGGTCGTCGTCACCGTAGAAGTTGGCACCGTTGTCGTCGGTCCCATCCCACAGGTATTCGTCATCCGATCGAGCATCGCTGGATCCTGCCTCGTCGGGCATCGGCCCGGGCTTTGGCGTAGCCGCACTGCCACTCCCGCCGCCGTCCTCGTCGCCGTTGGTCTCATCCTCGTGGACGATCGATGTCGGGTCTGCAGGGTTGTTCACCCCCGGCTTCGCAGCTTTCGAGAACAGGGCTTCGAGGTAGGCCCGTAGTTCGGAGTCGACGCAGAACTTTCCCTCGGACATTCCGTCGGACCCCTGCTCACCGAGGTAGAAGAACGCATCCCGTTTCCTTGGCCTCGGCTTCGCGTTCTTGTCTTCGTCTTCGTCTTCGTTCTCGTCGAAGTCGCCGTCGGGGTCGAGGATCGAGTCCAGGTGCGCGACCAGTGGTGCGAAGTCGTCGGGCCGTCGGGTCGAGGCGAGACCGACCAATTGCTGTTCGGCGCGATCTCGGGTCTGCGGATCGACACTCGAGGGTAGGTGCCGGAAGAATTCGCGGATCATCTGCACGTGCTGGGCATCGAGCAGTCCTGCCCGCAATGCTGCAGCGGTGTGCGGCAACAAGGGAGGCAGCATTTCACCGGACAGTGCGGTGCGATCACCCAATTCGGCGGCCAGACGCACCCGCGCCCCGGCCGCTCGTGGGGTGATTCGCAGCATCCACGCCACCGAGCACGGCACCGAACCCGGATACACATCGAGGCCGTGTTGTGAGATCAGTTCGTTGAGCCAGGTGTGCGCATACGCGGTCACAGACCGCGACAGAGCTTCCATGCGTTGGATCACCGCACGGCGGTCGGTATTCGACCACGACACCGACGCCTGCCCCGCCAACTCGGCGACCGCCGACTCCACACGGTCCACCAGCACCGACAGTTCGGGGTCGGACACGACGGGGGCAGGCGGCACCGTGTCGATGCCGTCCACCCCTGATTCGCCGTCCCCCGAAAGCATGAACAGAATCTACCGCGACCCACCGACAAACTTTCGAACACACGTTCCTATCCAACTCTGTCGCCTCAGGCCGCGGTGACGACGGGCACCACTTCGTAGGCCAGCTCCGGTAGTCCGGTCCACCTCATGGATCGGTAACGTCGCACTAGCGCAAGCCCGGTATCGACCCAGAAAGGGCGCACCATGACCGTGCGACCATCCAGCGATCCCACTGCCGCCGACTGGCTCGTCCACGCTGATCGAGATTGGTGGGACCTCGCCACCAGAGGTCCACTGGGGTACGAGAGCTACGCGCGTCTCCGGTTCATCCCGGATCCGACGCACGCGGATCAGCGTGAGGGCGAGGCCGACGTTCCGTACGACGAGCGTTCGGAGACAAACCAATTGGCGATGGTCGTTGCGACGCTGGCCAAACACACGACGACACCAGCGGACTGCTACTTTTGCGTATGGGAGGGGTGGGGTGGTCTCGAGGTGCACGGTGCCGCGCGAATCCACCTCCCGGAACGGGAAGCATTCTTGTTCCGGGGGGCTGCCCTGGACCTATTGCGCTGGGAACAGGCACTCGATCCCCCTGATCGCGAGGGTCTGCCGATCCCCTCGTTCGTCTGGCCCGCCGACCGAGCCTGGTGCATCGCCAACGACATCGATCCCCACTTCGCCACCATCGGTGCGAGCTCGTCCGCGATAAAGGACGTTCTCGCCTACCGTCGAGTCGACACAGTCATCGACGACCCTGCCAGCCCACAACCCTGGTACAGCCATTGAATACCGGCCGCACAGAATGGTCTAACACTGATCTGCAACAGGATATCTCGGCAACAGGATGGGTGAACGACGGCCTGAAGGTCGTCTCCGAAACCACAGTGGGCTCGCTGGTCCCCACTGTGTTCGACGCCTATGCCCGCATCCTGTATCCCGGGCGCAACGGCACGCCGAATCCCCTTCCGCGGGCGAAACCCATTGCAGCCCGGCATGTTCAGCTGGCATCCATCATCGAGGTACTCGCTGGTAGCACGAACACACCGGACGATTGCTTCTTCGCTATCTGGGAAGGCAACACCGCACTCGACTACATTCGCGATTCGGCACCGACCACGAACATCGCCGGCTACGACTACTTCCTGCTGAGGGGGCCGGTCTCACGTGCAACGGACACCCTCGGTGGGTTGTCACCGAATCTGTGGTGGCCCAACGACCACGCGTGGTGCGTAGCTCAGCACTTCGACTTCCCCTGTGCCTATATCGGGGGCAGCAGGGATGCCGTTGCGGACCTTCTCGCGCTCACAGAGATCGATTCGTCGCCGGTCCGCGTCGACCAGATCATCACCGTGAACTACGACCAGCACATCGACTGAGATACCTCAACCAGTCGATGCAACGGTCTCGACAATCGATGCTTTCCAACGAACTCCGAATCCCGCAGGTATTGAATCCCTTTCGTGGTACTCCAGCGCACCGCTGTACGTCACACTGAACGCGCCGGGATGTCGCGTCGGGATCAATTCCCGTCGTTGCACGAGAAGACCGGCCCGATCATGGATGCGGAGGGTGCCTCGCGGCCGCGTCCGAAAGTCCAACCACAGATACCTGTCCCACACCAGGCAGCCGTGTAACGTCACATCACCGACCAGGCCGCCGTCGCCCATCATCGTGGTGAAGCCGTTCCCGAGATGCGCCACCCACTCCGTCAGACCGTCCACAGTGACAGTCTCGACCCGAGCCGGCACCTCGGCACACATTTGCGCCGGCAGGTCCATCTGGTCGGGTGACGCCCAGTACGTGGTGGGAGTAAACACCGCGCCTACGGCAGGCTCGTCAGGCCACGGTTCCATGTCCTCGAGCATCCACAGTTGCGACATATCAAGCAAACTCACGTCAGAACTGCGCCCTGGGCGCTCCCATTCCCGGGTCGATTTGGAACGGCCCGCTGGCGGACGGCGCTATCGGGAAATCGAAGATTGCGGTGGGGATGTACACGGTGGCACAGGAGTTGGGTATGTCGACCACTCCGGACAGGCGTCCCTCGATCGGGGCCGAGCCCAGCAGCAGGTACGCCTGCTCGGGGCTGTATCCGAATTTGGTGAGGTAGTCGATCGCATGCATGCAGGCGTTCTGGTAGGACAGGTCGGAGTCCAGATACTTCTGCTCGCCGTCGACGGTGACCGAAATGCCCGAGAAGGCAATCCATTCCGAGTACTGCGGTGCGGTGTTTCCGGGCATGAAGATCGCGTTTTCACTGACCCCGTACGTGTCCATGCCGCCCTTGATCAGGTCGACGTGCAGGTCCATGAAACCGCCCATTTCGATGGCACCACAGAAGGTGATCTCGCCGTCACCCTGCGAGAAGTGCAAGTCTCCGAACGACAACTTCGCCCCTGGTACGAACACCGGATAGAAGACGCGAGTGCCCTTGGTGAGATTCTTGATGTCTTGATTGCCACCGTTCTCTCGTGGCGGTGCCGTACGTGCGGCTTCGCCTGCGACACACGAGAACTCGTCGCCGCTCAACGATCCCAAAATTGCCCCGTCGAGTTCGGGTGCTAAAGCCAGCGGGGGAACACGCTGAGGATCCGTGGCAATCAGCGCACCTTCACGGGCGTTCCACTTGGCCAGCAGTGCAGCCGACGGCGCGGTCCCCATCAGGCCGGGATGGGTGATTCCGGTGTACTTCACGTGCGGAACGTGGCGAGATGTGGTGGTCTGGCCGGAAAAGTCCCAGATCGCCTTGTACGCGTCGGGGAATCGATCAGTGAGGAATCCGCCGCCGTTCTGCTTGGCGAAGATCCCCGTGTATCCCCAGCCCTGACCGGCCAGTGGGCCCGAATCTTCCTGTGGGATCGGACCGACGTCGAGGATATCGACGATCAGCAGGTCCCCGGGCTCGGCTCCCTCGATGTGGAACGGCCCGGACAACGTGTGCACGTTGTTGAGCGGCGCATTCAGAATGTCCTCGGCGGAGTCGTCGTTGTGAATGGCCCCGTCGAACCATTCGCGGCAGTGCGCCCGAAACGACGTGCCGGGCTTCACTGTGACCGCCGCCGGGATATCGGGATGCCATCGGTTGTGACCGACGATCTCCTGTTCGGTGAAACTCTTCGTCGAGTCGAGCGGAAACAGCAGTTCGGGCACGAGGCACCTCCGGTTGCGCGGATTCTCCTGCCTCGATCATTGCACCGTCGTGGTGTATTCGGCCCAGTATGACGTGTAAATGTTGTATGACGTTGCGCCGGAACGCCACTGACACGACACCTCGCGCTACCCTCGTGTGCGTGCCCACCTACAGCTTTCGCTGCACACAGCGTTGCGAACCCGTTGAGCAGAGATTCTCCATGGCCGATGTCCCCTCCCAGGTGACGTGCCCGGAGTGCGGCGAGAGCGCTGCACGCCGGATTTCGTCTCCTGCCCTCGGCAGGGGGAACAGCGCTGCGATGAAGGCACACGACGCCTCGCGGGCCACCGCCGACTCACCGACGGTAGTCACCTCCATCCCACGGCAAGGGCGGGCGGCTAGCCCGACGACGTCGAACCCGCTCCACCGTCGCCTGCCACGTCCCTGATCTCGGCGTTTCTCTTTCGTGCCGACGGGGAAGTCCGGGTGCATGTCCCAGCTCCCCGCTCCCCCGTCGATCGCCGACGGCTTCACCACCGACGACGTCGTTTCCTGGGTTGCCGAGCATCTGGGCGACCTGACGCTCGAGCGGCCGGACGACATAACTCCGGGTGGTATTCGCGGCGGCCAGTCGGCGGCCGATGCCGCGCTGGCGCGCTTGGACATCACCGGCTACGCCCGCGACCGCAGCACTGTCCTTCCTGCGAATCGTCGTGGAGCCAGTCGAATGTCGCCGTACATCCGGCACGGTCTGCTCACTCTCCGTGAGGTGTGGGACGCCGTAGCGGACGCCCCTGCGCGCGATCGCACGCGGTACCGGGACGAACTCATGTGGCAGGAATATGCCCGCCACCTCTATGCCCGCGTCGGAACCGATCTGGGGAGATCCCTTCGTCGTGAACAACCACGACCGCACAACTGGACTTCCGAACCCTGGCCCGACGAGATGAACTGCATGTCCACGGTGGTGGGCGAATTGCACAGTGACGGTTGGCTCGTCAACCAAACACGCATGTGGCTGGCGTCCCAATGGGCTGTGCGTGCCGGCGCGACATGGCGCGACGGCGAGGACGAGATGTTCACCCACTTGCTCGACGGCTCACGGGCGGCCAATCGACTGGGTTGGCAATGGACGGTCGGTACCGGAAGCGGCAAGGTGTACGGCTTCAGTCGGTGGCAGGTGAACAAGCGCGCACCATCCCTGTGCCGCAACTGCGCGCTGAAAGACGCCTGCCCCATCGAGAATTGGCCCGACGATGATCTCGGACCGGCAGTCGACGGACCCGATCTCAACAAGGCACCGGTACCCGCGGGCCCCGCGAGCATGGAAGGTGATGGTGCAGAACAGGTCTGGCTGACCGCCGAATCGCTCGGCACCACAGACCCCGCCATGGCTGCGAATCCCGAGCGACCTGCCGTCTTCGTGTTCGACGAACCACTCCTGCACAAGCTTCGGCTGTCCGGAAAGCGACTGGTGTTCCTAGCCGAGACTCTCGGCGAGATCGCGTCGACCCGGCCGTTGGAGGTACGTCGCGGCCGAGTATCCGAGGAACTTTCCGGACGGTCTCTGGCCGCCACCTGGGCACCCGTTCCCGGCTTTTCTCGCATCGCCGACGCCATCGCCCCGGTCGAATTGCATCCATGGCCCTGGCTGACGCGTCCCACCACATCCTCGGTCCGGTCGTTCAGTGCGTGGCGGCGCAGTCACTGACGTGCCCGCACCGTGATCTGCCCTTCCTCGCTGGTGGCGGAGACCGTCTTCGGCGATCTGGGGTCGTTGATCACGTCGACGACGACGTCGCCTTTGTCGGATGCCGCGTCGACGGCATAGAAGTCGGCGGGCGGAAGCCCGATCGTCGTGTCGCCGATCACGTTGCGCGCCTTGACCGATTCCGGTGCAGTACGCGATTCGACGCTGATCTCGCCGAACGTCGTGCTCACATCCACGATGGACGCAGTTGCATCACTGATCTTCACGTCACCGAACCGTGTGTCGACCCGGATGGCTCCCGCCGATCCACGAGCGAACACCGATCCCGACGCTGTCGAGACGGATACGTCTGCACCGACATCCGACAGCACGACATCACCGCCCGCACCGTTCACCGCGAGGGTCAGGCCTGCGGGTATCTGCAATTCGACGTCGGCGTCACACGTCTTGTACCTGCCGTAGGAACATTCCACAGCCACGCTCGACCCGTCCGCACCGACGTCGACCGTGGGGGCGTCCCCTCGGTAGATCCCGTGCGCTCGAACATGCAGCGAATCATCGGGGCTGGGCACGAACTTCAGGTGCGCGAACCCGGTCGTCACAGTCAGCTGCGAGCCGTCGATCGCGTGATCTACCGAGTAGTCGTAGTTCTGAGTCTTCGGAACGGAGAAACCGAGCGCGATCGCCGCAGTGGTGCCTGCTCCGGCCGCACCGACCACGACGGCCGCTGTGGTGATCGCCAACGTGTAGCGCAACAATGGAATTCGATTCATCGAATAGCTCCCAGGTATCGTAGGACTGCCATGACCCGGCGGTGATCCGCACTGTCGCCGAGCAATCCGAGTTTGGCGAAGATGTTTCCGATGTGCTTCTCGACGGCTGCTTGGCCTACGACCAGAGTGGAGGCGATGCCGGCATTGGACTTACCTTCGGCCATCGCCGTCAGCACATCTCGCTCTCGCGGTGTCAGCGAGTCGAGTGGATCCGATCGTGGTGCGCGCGCCAAAATCTGTTGCACAACTTCTGGATCGATGACGGTTCCGCCGTCGGCGACCGTTTTCACCGCGTCGGAGAATTCGTCCACATCGGCGACGCGATCCTTCAGCAGATATCCGACGCCGTCCGTGCTCTGCCGAATCAGTTCTGCCGCATACCTTTCCTCCACGTACTGCGAGAGCACCAGTACTCCGACATCGGGCCAACGCTCACGAATGACCAGTGCCGCTCGCAGACCCTCGTCGAGAAATGTCGGAGGCATCCGCACGTCGATGACGCAGACGTCGGGCAGCGGCTCGGTGGACGACATCAGCGTCAACAGCTGCGCCGCGTCACCAACTTTTCCGATCACCTCGGCACCGGAGTCGACCAACAAACGCGCAACACCCTCACGTAGCAGTACCGAGTCGTCGGCAATGATCACTCGCACGGGATGGTCACCTCCACTCGTGTCGGGCCGCCCGACGGCGAAGTCACCGTCAGGGTTCCGTCGATTCCGCTGAGCCTGTCGGCCAATCCGGCCAATCCGCCGCCGGGCTCGAAATGCGCACCGCCGCAACCGTCGTCGACCACGGTGACGGCGACGGAGGACTCGCCGCGAGCGACATCGACCTGCACGTTTCCGGCGTGGGCGTGCTTGCCGACATTGGTCAAGGCCTCGGACACCACGAAGTACACCGTCGACTCGGCGGTGGCGTTCAAACGTCGCTCGCCGGTGAGGGCCGGGTCGATCCCGATCGTCACCGGAACCGTCGACAACGCGGCGACCGACGACAGTGCCGCGTCGAGTCCGCGATCGGTCAGGATCGGGGGGTGCAGTCCGCGCGTCAACGTTCGGATCTCACCGATCGCGTTCTTCGCCTCCCGATGAGCATCGTCGAGCAAACCCTTCAAGACCACGTCGTCCGTAGCCGATGCGCGAGACTTCGCTTGCCCCAATGACATTGCCACCGAGACCAGCCGTTGCTGGGCACCGTCGTGCAGGTCTCGTTCGATGCGTCGCCGCTCGGCATCGGCGGCGTCGACGACGCGAGCACGGCTCATGGTCAGCTCGTTCACCCGCTTGCTCGACTCCGACTGCCCGAGAAGTGCTGCAGCGCTCCACCAATCGAGCTTGGCAATCAGGGTCGTCAGTGGCGGAACGCCGGCAACCAGGACTACCAGAGCTGCCACTCCGATCACCGCAACCAGCGGAAAGTCCACTCGTTCGGCTATCTCCAACCCGGTGCCCTCGGGATCGGTGACCAACCACGCGACCGGGGCGGCCGCCAGAACCGGAAGCGCCAGGAAGAGCGCAGGCAGCAAGAACAGCAGCGCAGCCGAGATCGGAATACGAATGATCCAGTAGACGAGCGACTTCCACAGCCCGACGTCACGAACACACCACACCAACCTTCGCCAACTGGTCGGATAGACGATGGTGTCCGGTTTCGTGATCTCGATGCCACTGGTCAGGTCGATGCCCGCTCGCGCCGCGATGTCCAGCCAACGAAGGACCACGATCGTGAACACGAAGACGAGCACACCGCTGAGGGCGAACGGCAACGCGAACACCGCGAGCAGGAGCAGACCTACGATCAGCCATCCGCCCAGTCCGGCGAACGTCGTCGCCAACAGCGACGCCATTGCCAACCACCACTGCTGCGAAATCCACGCTCTGAGCGGATTGAGGGGAATCGGTAATGCCTGGTTCATGCGGATGAGCCTAAGTGGGCAGTCGCCGGGGCGTCCTCACTGCGAACCCACGAGGTGAGGTAGGGCCAGCCCTACCCTCGGCGCGCAGGTCCATGTGAGTTCGCCCAGCTCAGGCGTCGAACACGCCCTTTGCTTCCCGAACTTGTCGGTAGCCGGTGATATCAAGGAAGTACACGACTACAGAAAGGGTTCCCATGTCCGCCAGTGTCGATACCTGCCACGGAACGCTCGTGATCCACGCAGTCGGTAGTGCGGAATGCACGGAACCCGATTGCGTGGATCTCGAGTACGTTCGCCACTTCCTGGTGCTCGAGTGCGAGGAGATCACCGGCGGCTGCCAGTGCACAGCGCTGGTTGAGCTCGCTCAGGCGTCCTGACGCCGGACGACCGGCTGCTGCAGCTCCGTCACCCAGTTCTCCTGCGGCGCAGGCTCGGAGACCAGGTAGTACTCGCGGCAGATGCCGGAGAGCTCGTAACCGTTGGCGTCGATCCAGGCCATGAACTGCTCCCAGGTTTCCCCGATCGTCGCCATCGAGCCGTGGTGCACGGTCGTCAGCGCGAGGTCGATCGCGGGTAGCTCGGTGACGTCGTAGTCCTCGCCTGCATCAACGTCGGGGGTGATCTCGAACGCGGCATGCACCGTGATGCCGGTGCCGTCACCGTCGTCGACGGCCTCGTAGAGGGCGATCGACGACGGTCCGAATTCGACTCCGTCTCGTGCCAGAGACGACGCGAGCCGGGCGTACATCGGACCGATCACCGGGCCGATGTTCTGTGGCCCGTAACCGGCAGCATTCTCGGTGACGACGGCGACGCGGGTGGCCGGCAGCGACTTGGTGTCCACAATGATCATCGAATCTTCTCCCTCTACGGCGCGGAGGCGCGCATCGATCCGACGCAGTCGGGCGGCGTCGAGATCGAGTCGATGGGCGACGTCTTCACGTTTGGCGACGAGCATCCGACGCAATCGGTCGGCGCTGACCTGCGCATGCACGATCTGCTTCACCTCGTCGAGCCGAAATCCCAGGTCCTTGAACATCAGGATGCGGCCCAACTCCTCGAACTGTCTACCGTCGTACGACCGATATCCGGTGAACGGATCCACCCGTGCCGGCGTCAACAGCCCGATCTCGTCGTAATGCCGAAGCATGCGAACCGAAACCCGGCCGATCGATGCGAACTCTCCGATACTGAACATGACCCTCCGAGACTGCCGTCTCACACTGTGTGAGGGTCAAGTATCGCGCGCCGTGCGGTGGCTCGACCCGTTCTGCGCGCACCGATCAACCACTTTCGCCGGTCGTCGCATCGATCGAGTGCGCTCCCTGATAGTCACGAAAAATTCGGACCAGGCCATTCGCCAGGTCTACGGCACCCCAGCGGTCACCGTAGCGCAACAGGCGTTGAGAAACCAGGCTTGGCAGTGAATTCCCGACACATCTCGAGACGGCCTCCCGGAGCCGCCTCGATAACCGACCGGGCGTCTGTAATCAAATGTTGAACGACCCTGTGAATGGGACGTCGCAGCGGTTATGGTTCGTTTCGATGCTCCTCCCCCGAACCCACAAGGACTCGCCATGAAGAGACGCCTGATCGCCTATTCCATTGCTGCACTTGCTATCTCCGCCACCGCAGTGGCGCTTCCCACCGGAGTGGCCTCGGCCGCGCCGTGTTCGGATGTGGACGTCTCGTTCGCTCGCGGCACCGGGGAACTTCCCGGCCTCGGCATCACGGGTACTCCTTTTGTGAGCACCGTCAAATCGCAACTCTCGGATCGCTCGGTCAGCACGTACGCCGTGAACTACGCCGCCGACTTCACCCAGGCCAGCGCGGGACCCGGATCTCGCGACCTCGTGGCTCATCTCAATTCCGTTGCGGCATCGTGCCCGTCGACGAAATTCGTGATCGGCGGTTACTCGCAGGGGGCGACCGTGGTGACCAACGCAGTCGGTCTGCGCACTCCCAGCAGCTTCACCGGTGCCGTCATCCCGGCCGCGATCGCCGACCGTATCGAGGCCGTTGTGGTGTTCGGCAACCCATTCTGGCTTACCGGCAGGAAGATCGAAACAGCCAGCAGCACATACGGTTCACGCACCAACAGCTTCTGCAACTTCGGCGACCCGGTGTGCCAGATCGGTGGCTTCAACACCTTCGCTCACCTGACCTACGGCACCAACGGCTCGACGACGCAGGGTGCCTCGTTCGCGGCCGCTCAGGTACGGAGCTGAATCGACTCACCGAAATCGGTGCGCGGGCCCCGATGGTTCTGCGGATAGAAAAGTCGGTTCCGGTAGCCCGGATTGCTGTGCGCTCGTGAAGATTTCCTCAGCGACTGCATCGACCCGAGCTATCGGAACCAACGCAATGGCCGAACCCCCGAACCCCCCACCCGTCATACG
>NZ_JABFAQ010000012.1:200963-242454 GCF_017168275.1 Rhodococcus sp. KRD175 | reverse complement strand
GAACACTACGACACGCTCACCTCCCACTCGCATCGATCACCATCCCGGCAACAGGAAGCGGTGGCACACACGACGGTGCGTGCCACCGCTTCACCATGCCGTCGTTGACAGGCCGACCTCCATATGAAGGCGGCTGCGCCGCTTGTGAGCGGAACCTCGTAGCCTGCTACGAAGTTCCACTCACATGCCTAGGCACCCTTACTGAGGAAACCGAGCAGATCGTGGCGGGTGATGACGCCGACGGGCTTACCCTCTTCGACGACCATCAGCGCATCGGACTCCCCGAGGGCCTTGGTGGCGTCGGAGACGGTTTCGCCGGCACCGATCAGCGGGAACGGCTCACTCATGTGCTTGGCTACCGGGTCGGCCAACGCTGCGCGACCCTCGAACACGGCGCTGAGCAGATCGCGTTCGGTGACGCTGCCGGCGACCTCGCCTGCCATGACGGGCGGCTCGGCTCCGACGACGGGCATCTGCGAGACGCCGTACTCGCGCAGAATCTCGATGGCGTCACGCACGGTCTCGGACGGGTGGGTGTGCACCAGATCGGGCAGGGCACCGGACTTGCCGCGCAGCACTGCGCCGACCGAGGTCTCCTCGGTGGTGCCGTCCAACCGCGAACGCAGGAATCCGTACGAGGACATCCACGAGTCGTTGAAGATCTTCGCCAGGTAGCCGCGGCCACCGTCGGGCAGCAATACGACGACCAACGCGTCGGGACCTTCGCGTTCGGCAACCTGAATGGCCGCGACAGCAGCCATGCCGCACGAGCCGCCGACCAACAGGCCTTCCTCGCGGGCGAGGCGACGAGTCATGTCGAACGAGTCGTTGTCGGACACGGCAATGATCTCGTCCGGGATGGACGGGTCGTAGGCGGTCGGCCAGAAGTCCTCACCGACACCCTCGACCAAGTACGGACGTCCCGTGCCACCGGAGTACACCGATCCCTCGGGGTCGACGCCGATGACCTTGACCTTGCCGCCGGAGACCTCCTTGAGGTACTTGCCGGTGCCGGAGATGGTGCCGCCGGTGCCGACGCCTGCGACGAAGTGCGTGATCTTGCCGTCGGTGTCGGCCCAGATCTCGGGCCCGGTGGTCTCGTAGTGGCTGGCCGGGCCGGCCGGGTTGGCGTACTGGTTCGGCTTCCACGCTCCCTCGATCTCGCGGACGAGTCGGTCGGAGACGCTGTAGTAGCTGTTGGGGTCTTCGGGCGCGACGGCCGTGGGGCAGACGACGACCTCGGCACCGTAGGCACGCAGCACGTTGCGCTTGTCCTCACCGACCTTGTCGGGGCACACGAACACACACTTGTAGCCACGCTGCTGAGCGACGAGCGCGAGGCCGACGCCGGTGTTACCGGACGTGGGCTCGACGATGGTGCCGCCGGGCTTCAACTCGCCCGAGGCCTCGGCTGCGTCGATCATCTTGACGGCGATGCGGTCCTTCGACGAACCACCCGGGTTGAGGTACTCGATCTTGGCTGCGACCGTGCCGGCGCCGTCGCCGATGACGGAGGACAACTTCACCAACGGGGTGTTGCCGATGAGTTCGGTGATGTGCTGTGCGATGCGCATTGCTCCATCTTCCCAGATGCAGGTATCGGACTCTCGGCCACGGCTGTCGACACCCGCATACGATGGTGAGGGGGCACGACGAGAGGGATCGATCTGTGACGGCGAGCGGATGGCGTACCGCCGCGAAAGCGAGCGCCGCGACGGTACTTGCAGGCTCAGGAGCAGGGACTGCGTCCTGGGCCGCGTACCGACATCTGATGGGACAGGCCGCCGCGGCTCGCGGTGTCATCGGACGCAACATTGCCAAGCCACCCGAGGCCGACGGGGTCTACACCGCCGGCTGCGCAGCACCTGAGCGGTGGCGCATGGGAAGTTCAGCAGATATTCATCTGATGATCTTCGGCGACTCCACCGCGGCAGGCGTGGGTTGCACTGTGGCCGACGAGGTCCCGGGTGTCCTGCTCGCCCGCGGGTTGGCCGAGGAAACCGGTCAACGAATCCGCTTGAGCACCAAAGCAATTGCCGGTGCCACGTCCAAGGGACTCGAAGGTCAGGTCGACGCCATGTTCGTCGCGGGCCCGCCGCCCGATGCCGCGGTGATCTTCATCGGCGCGAACGACGTCACCAAGAAATTCTCCATTCCGGCATCAGCGGCCAGGCTGGGCGATGCAGTCGAACGATTGACGGCCAAGGGCTGCGTCGTCGCCGTGGGAACGTGCCCCGATCTCGGTGTCGTGACGGCCATTCCGCAACCGCTGCGTACCGTCGTCCGCAATTGGGGTCGG
This sequence comes from Rhodococcus sp. KRD175, assembly GCF_017168275.1. Classification (NCBI taxonomy): domain Bacteria; kingdom Bacillati; phylum Actinomycetota; class Actinomycetes; order Mycobacteriales; family Nocardiaceae; genus Rhodococcus; species Rhodococcus sp. KRD175. The sequence goes on along the minus strand of NZ_JABFAQ010000012.1, from coordinate 240,155 downwards.
CGGCTGGCCCATGCCCAAACGGCCAGGACTCTCGGCGCCGGCGGGCATCCGGTCGCCCTGGCGGATCTGCTGGCACCGGAGTTTCTGGCCGCCCCCGACACGATGTTCTCGGCGGACCGCTTCCACCCGTCCGCTGCGGGTTACGAGCTGGCCGCGCAACAGATTCTGCCGGTGCTCGCCTCGGCCCTCGGCGTATGGCACGGCGGTCCACTGCCCGAACTGCCGACGGTGTCCGCCGCCGCCGAATCACGCAGAGCCATCCCCCGCGCCACCGCCGCAGTGGACCGCTTTCTCCGGCGCAGAACTGCCGAGCTCGACGCCGAGATCGACAGCGCGGCGGAGGATCTCCTACGTCGTGGCGATGGCCGTTCGGCGGGGTTGTAAGTTCGATCAGGAGACATCGCCTACTCGGCGGTAACAGAGCAGATAAGCAGTATCGATATCGAAGGAGATCTCATGCCAGAGGCAGTCATCGTCGCCACCGCGCGCTCACCGATCGGCAGGGCGATGAAGGGTTCGCTCAAGGACATTCGTCCCGACGACCTCACCGCTCAGATGGTCGCCGCCGCGCTGGCCAAGGTGCCCTCGCTCGACCCGAAGGACATCGACGACCTGCTCCTGGGCTGCGGCCTGCCCGGCGGCATGCAGGGCAACAACCTCGCCCGCATCGTCGCGGTTCAGCTCGGCTACGACTCACTGCCCGGAACGACGATCACGCGCTACTGCTCGTCCTCGCTGCAGACCACCCGCATGGCGCTGCACGCGATCAAGGCAGGCGAGGGTGACGTGTTCATCTCCGCAGGCGTCGAGAGCGTGTCCAGCTTCATCCACGGCAGTTCGGATTCGCTTCCCGAAAGCCACAACCCGATCTTCGCCGACGCCGAGGCCCGTACCAAGAAGGCACAGGAAGAGGGCGCGGACAGCTGGACCGATCCCCGCGAGAACGGCGAGCTGCCCGACGCGTACATCGCGATGGGCCAGACGGCCGAGAACGTCGCCCTGCTCACCGGCATCAGCCGTGAGGATCAGGACCGCTGGGGCGTCCGCAGCCAGAACCGCGCGGAAGAGGCCATCAACGCCGGCTTCTTCGAGCGGGAGATCACCCCGGTGACCCTGCCCGACGGCACCGTCGTCAGCACCGACGACGGCCCTCGCGCCGGCACCACGTACGAGAAGATCAGCCAGCTCAAGCCTGTCTTCCGTCCGAACGGCACCATCACGGCGGGTAACGCGTGCCCGCTCAACGACGGCGCAGCAGCGCTCGTCATCATGAGCGACACCAAGGCCAAGGAGCTGGGCCTGACCCCGTTGGCCCGCATCGTCTCCACCGGCGTCACCGGCACGTCTCCCGAGATCATGGGCCTGGGGCCGATCGAGGCCACCCGTAAAGCGCTGAAGATCGCGGGCATGTCCATCTCCGACATCGACCTGTTCGAGATCAACGAGGCCTTCGCCGTGCAGGTCCTCGGCTCGGCACGCGACCTCGGCATCGAAGAGGACAAGCTCAACGTCTCCGGCGGTGCCATCGCGATCGGCCACCCGTTCGGCATGACCGGTGCCCGCATCACCACGACTCTGCTGAACAACCTGACGACACACGACAAGACGTTCGGTGTCGAGACCATGTGCGTCGGCGGCGGCATGGGCATGGCCATGGTGCTCGAACGTCTCAGCTGATCCGAGACGCACAACGGAAAAGCCCCGCCCTCCGATGGCGGGTTCTAACGATCCCCGCAACACCCTCGATTTGAGGGAGTTGCGGGGATCGTGGCATGTGCTGGGTTGAAGGTGCGGTTTTTCGAGGCGTTGGACCGTGAGGACGGGAATGTCAGCGCGGCCGAACGTTGCCCACCGCCTCAACTCCCGTCCACGCAAAACGCTCGGCTGGAAAACTCCAGCCGAGCGTTTACGTGATCTACTGACAGGCATCTGACCATCAGGTGTTGCGAGGACCCCTAGAATCCGCCCTATCGTTTCGGGGCTTTCGTCGTACGAGTGTCAGACGTTCAAATCCCCGTCTCGACGGTTTTTGATCCGTGAGGTCGCAATGAAGGAGACGGCCGCCAGAATCATCAGGTAGATCGAGATGGACATCGAGGTACCCGTGCCCTTGAACAAAGCCTCTGAGATCGTTGGGACGAAGGCTCCACCGAGCACGGTGCCGATGGCGTAGCCGATCGATGCTCCACTGAATCGGACTGCTGCGGGGAACATCTCGGCGTACAGAGCCGGCTGTGGACCGTAGGAGAGTCCGAGTCCGACGGCGAAGAGACCGAGGGCCACGTAGATCCAGTGCAACTCACCGGTGTCGACGAGCAGGAAGAACGGAATGGCGCACAACACCATTGCCGCGTTTCCGACGTTCATGATGGTGGTGCGGGCATAGCGATCGGACAGATACGCACCGAGAAGTGTGAACACTCCCCAGACCATGGCCGCGAACAGGCTGGCCACCAACACGTCCACCCGAGCGAGCCCGTGTTCACGCGTCGAGTACGCCACGATGAAACCGCCGACGATGATGTACCCGTTGCCGTTGGTGCCGATGAACGACAGAGCGGCCAGCATGACCTGCTTCTTGTTGGTGCGCCACAGTGCGCGAACGGGAGTGTGGTTGCGCTCCTTGCGTTCTGCGAGCTCCTTGAACACCGGAGTTTCCTCGACGCGGCGGCGAATGTAGAAGCCGACGAGGATCAGCACGAAGCTGATGAGGAACGGAATACGCCAGCCCCAGGCCTCGAACTGCTCTTCGCTCAGCAAGCCGGTGCACAGTGCCAAGGTGCCGACCGCGATGAGCATGCCGAGCGGAACACCCATCTGAGTTGCCGCACCGTAGATTCCGCGCTTGCCCTTCGGCGCATGCTCGACGGCCATCAGCGCAGCGCCGCCCCATTCACCGCCGGTGGAGAAGCCCTGGAGAATGCGCAGCACGATCAGGATGATCGGAGCCCAGATGCCGATGGTCGCGTAGGTGGGCAGCAGTCCCATACCGACGGTGGCGGCACCCATCAGCGTCAGGGTGGCGATGAGCACCTTCTTGCGGCCGATCTTGTCACCGAAGTAGCCCGCCACGATGGCACCGAGAGGCCGGAAGATGAAGCTGATGCCGATGGTGACGTAGGCAACCAGCTGGCCCGCGGTCCCCATCGGTGCGAAGAACAGGTTGGCGAAAATCAAAGACGCTGCCTGCGCGTAGATGAAGAAGTCGTACCACTCGACGGTGGTACCGACCATGCTGGCCATCGCGGCGCGGCGATGCTCACGCGACACCCCGGTAGGCGTCTCGACCTGTGTTGACATCGACTTGTCTCGTTTCGTTCGGGCTCCGGCGCTCGTGAGAGGAAGCGGCAGTTCGGAGTGTCGTGGGGTAGGAACAGCGGCGGACTCGACAACCGACGAACCGGATAAAACTCACCGTCCATTCGGTCGGTAATTACTGTGACCGGCACCACCGTAGTTTGTCAAGGTGGTCGCGATCTCCACAGCGCAATCGACCCACTTCGTGGGGAATTACCGATCCGAGCCCCTCGCTTCGTCCGAAACGACGCAGACATCGACAGTGACGCCGGTCATACTCGAACTCATGGCCGCACCCACGTCGACTTTCGTTCATCTCTCTCCGATCATCGACGACCTGATGCGCGCTCTGGGTACGGATGCGGTGGTCACCGACCCGGATATCCTCGAGAGCTTTCGACACGACGCAGCCGCCCTCTGCGAATCAGCCCTTCCGCTGGCAGCGGTACTGCCGAGCACGGAAGCGCACGTGCAGGCAATCATGAGAATCGCTTCGGCACATCGCATTCCCGTGGTGCCACAGGGAGCTTTGACCGGTCTGGCGGGAGCGGCGAATGCCGGCGTCGGGGTCATCGCCCTCAACACCCGGCGCATGAACGCGATCGTCGAATTGGACGTCGTCAACCGCACTGCCGTCGTGCAACCCGGCGTCACCAACAAAGAGTTGAAAGATGCCGCCCTACAACAAGGACTGACGTACCTCCCTGATCCATCCAGCTGGGAGGCGTCGACGATCGGGGGCAACATCGCCACCAACGCCGGCGGCTTGTGCTGCGTGAAATACGGCGTCACAGCACGATTCGTCCGTGGGCTGCGAGTCGTACTCGCCGACGGCCGGGCGACGTTCGTCGGCCGACGCACCGTCAAGGGCGTGGCCGGTCTTTCTCTGGCGGAGCTGTTCGTCGGATCCGAGGGCACACTCGGCATCATCACCGAGGCGACCGTCGGCCTCGAATTTCCCGCTGCGACCCCTTTGACCATGGCAGCGACCTTCCCGTCCACCGTCGCGGCGGGAGAGGCGGTGTCACGTATACGTGCCGCTGGTATCACTCCGAGCCTGTTCGAGTTGTTGGACCGCACCACCATCGCCGCCATCGACGCCTACGCGCGGATGGACTTCGGCACCGACGCAGCAGCCGTGTTGATCGCCCAATCCGACATCGGTGCAGGCGCTGTGGAGGAGCTCGAGGCGATTGCCGCACTGTGCACCGAATCCGGTGCGACCGACGTGGCCGTCGCCGAGGACGAGGTCGAATCCGAGCAACTCGTGCAGGCCCGTCGTCTGGCGTACCCGGCGCTCGAGCGTCTCGGTTCACCGTTGGTAGACGATGTGTCCGTTCCCATTTCACAGCTGGCCGCGATGATCGACGAGGTGGGCCTGGTTGCAGACCGGCTGGGTATCGTCATCGGAGTCGTCGGCCATGCCGGAGACGGGAACATCCATCCGACGGTGATCGTCGACCCCCTCGATCCCGCGTCATTGGTCAAGGCGCACCGAGCATTCGACGAGATGGCAGCATTCGCTCTCTCACTCGGCGGAACCATCACCGGTGAGCACGGGGTCGGCCTGCTCAAGCGCGATCTACTCGAGACCGAACTCGATCCGGTTGCAGCGGAACTGCAGCGCGGCATCAAGGAACTGCTCGACCCGCATTACCTGCTCAACCCCGGGAAAGTACTCACCGCTCGCCCCCGAGCCTGAGCGACATCCACGCCAGCAACCGGGTGTCCGCGTCCGCGAGATCGAGTCCGAACAACTCCTTGGTACGCCGCAGCCGGTAGCGGAAGGTGTTGGGATGCAAATACAGCGATGCCGATGCGGCAGCGACATTGGATTCGTGTGCCAACAGAGCCAGCACCGTCGCGGCGTAGTCGGTGCCTTCCGTGGCATCGCAGGCGAGCATGCGTTCGACGGCAGGCAACGCCAACGACACCTCCGACAGAGCTGCCCCTGCCCTACGCAGCGTGGCGTGGACTCGGACGTCATCGAACAGAACGGTCGGAGAACCGTCTTCGCAGGCGTCGAGCGCCCACTGCGCATGCACTCGTGCAGTCGACGGGCGCTCATCCGGTCCACCGATTGCGAACATCACCGGGATACCGAGGGACGACACGGCCCGGAGTCGAAGCTGCTCCAATTCGCCTACTGTGACGGAGTTCTCGGACCTCATGACGAGGTACACGGCGCCGTCGATCACGACAGCACCCGAATCCTGCTGCTGCCCGAACGTCAGCTCGAGCATCCCTCGCAGTCGTGACGCGGCGGCTTCCGGCCGATCCGACGCCGTCCTGGCCGCCACTACCGTGTACAGCTGCCCATGGGGTGTGACGGCAGCTGGGTCGGTCAGTAACTCACGCGCCCTGGGGCGTTCGATGCCAGCAGCCTGCGCTCGCTGGCTCAACAACGGCGCTGCATCAGCTGCTGCCCGTTGCAATGCGGCCACAGCCGTCGGCTCGGGCGGCGATACCTCCGCGGTGGGGACAATGCACCAGATAGAACCGAGATACTCGTCGCCACCGGTTACCGGGACGGCCAGGCGAGGCAGCACGCCGGCTACGGCGACGACCCGCACCGCGGAACTGCGCCGGAATTCCTCGTCGGTGTGGTGCGCCATGTACTCGGCCGGCACCTGCTTGCCGAGAATTCCGTCGCGTCGCACGTCGTCGATCGGTTGCCCGGGCAGCGACGAGTAGGCCACGACGTAGCCGGCGGGGTCCATGACGGATACCGCGCCGCCCACAGCAGCCGCCGTGGCGTCTGCCAGCGCCGACAGGTCTGCAGTGGTCACCGACTCACAGTACTTCCACGCGCCGGATCGCTAGCGCGCTATCGTGCGACTGTCGCCTCGGAATTCGGCGATCAGCTCGTCTCGGCACGTCACCGACACATCGTAGAGGCCGTTCCGGCCGAACCGCGCACGCTCGATGGCGTCCGCAACCAGCACGTCACCGGCCTTCGTCGGACGGAGATAGCGGATGTCGCATCGTGCCGCGACGGCCGAGTCCTCGTGCGAGTTGCAGGCCATCGCGAAGGTGGTGTCCGCAAGCAGGAACACGTAGCCGCCGTGGGTGATTGCATAGCCGTTGACCATGTCCTCGGTGATGACCATCGACATTCTGGCGTGGCCGGGTGACAGCTCGATCAGTTCGATGCCGAGCTTGCGGGACGCGGCATCGACCTCGAACATCTCCCGCGCAATAGGCGAATCGGTCACGGCCGCAACACCGACTGCTCGTTCTGGGTGAACATCGTGACGCCACCGGTCGCGAAGTTCCGCAGATCCTTGCCTGCCGCTGTCATCTCGGGCGAAGCCAACCCTGCCTTCAGCGATGCCTCGTCCGCGAAGTACAGACTTGCGATTGCGTAGTAGGGCGGCGGGGACTCGTCGAGCGAGTCGAGCGTGCCCCAGGTGAAGTCGACCAGGCCGGGAACTGCGCGAGCGAGGGGCACGTGCACCTTGGTGTAGTGCCGATCGAAGGCGGCAGGGTCCTCGGGTATTCCGTAACAGACGGCTACTCGCACGCTCATGACGCGGCCTCGGGCTTCGCGACCAGAGTGAGTACGTCGTAGGTGGCGACGGGGTCACCGTCCTGGTTGACGACCACTGCGTCCCACCGCACCTCGCCGTAATCGGCACTTTGGCGCGGTGTGATGAGCTTGGCCGTCAACGTGACCGTCAGCGAATCCTCGGCCTTGACCGGCGTCAGGAAGCGCAGGCTGTCGACGCCGAAGTTCGCCAGGACGGGGCCCGGTGCCGGGTCGACGAACAGCCCTGCGGCCAGCGAGACCACCAGGTAGCCGTGCGCCACGATGCCGCCGAACAACGGATTTGCCGCTGCCGCTTCGGGATCGGTGTGCGCGTAGAACGTGTCGCCGGTGAATTCGGCGAAGTGATCGATGTCGGCGCGGGTGACCTGTCGTGGGCCACCGACGATGGTATCGCCCAGTCGCAGTTCGCCGAGGTTCTTGCGGAACGGGTGAACGTCGCCGGTCGTCTGCTTCGCTCCGGTGACCCACTTGTTGCCGATGGCCGTCAGCACGTCCGGGGTTCCCTGGATTGCGGTGCGCTGCATGTGGTGCAGGACGCCGCGGATACCGCCGAGTTCTTCACCACCGCCTGCGCGGCCGGGTCCGCCGTGCACCAGTACCGGTAGCGGCGAACCGTGACCGGTCGATTCCTTGGCGTCCTCGGAATTCAGGACCAGGATGCGCCCGTGATACGGAGCGGTGCCCAGGACGATCTCGCGCGCGATGGCCGAATCTTTGGTCACCAGAGATGCGACCAGAGAGCCCTTTCCGCGGGCGACGAGGTCGAGCAGGTCCGCGGTGCTGTCGTAACCGATGACGGTGGAGACGGGCCCGAATGCCTCGATCTCGTGCGGTTCGGGTGCGCTCTTGTCGCCGGCCTTCAACAGGACCGGCGCCATGAAGGCACCAGGCCGTGAATCCACGGAGTCGGGATCACCGAAGACGACGGTGGCCGACTTGATCAGTCCACGAATGGATTTGAGGACCTCGTCGCGCTGGTCGATGCTGGCGAGTGCACCCATTGTGACGCCGTCGTCCTGCGGGTCACCGACGACGACCTTGTCGAGCTTGGCCTTCAGCGCCTCGATGACGGGTTCGACCGAGTCCTGCGGCACCAGCACGCGGCGGATGGCCGTGCACTTCTGGCCGGCTTTGGATGTCATCTCGGTGAAGACACCTTTGACGAACAGATCGAACTCCGGATCGCTCTGTGCCACATCGGAACCCAGGATGGACGCGTTGAGAGAATCGGCTTCCGCCGTGAAATGGAGTCCCTCGCCGACGACGTTGGGGTGTGAGCGCAGGGTCGCAGCGGTATCGGCCGATCCGGTGAAGGCCACCGAGTCCTGGCCGCCGAGGTGGTCGAGGACACCGCGGGCACTGCCGCACAGCAACTGAACCGACCCCTCGGGCAGCAACCCCGACTCGATGATCCGACGGAAGACAAGCTCGGTCAGGTACGCAGTTTGGCTGGCGGGCTTGACGATCGAGGGCACGCCCGCGATGAACGCGGGTGCCAGCTTTTCGAGGAAGCCCCAGACGGGGAAGTTGTACGCGTTGATCTGCACGGCGACGCCGCGCCGGGAGGTGTAGATGTGCTGACCGAGGAAGGTGCCCTTCTTGCCGAGCTGCTCGATGGCGCCGTCGAGGTAGACCGTCTCGTTGGGGAGTTCACGTCGAGCCTTGCTCGCGTAGCTCAGCACGGTGCCGAAACCGCCGTCGATGTCGACGCCGGAATCGCGGGTGGTAGCTCCGGTGTGCCGGGAGAGTTGGTAGAACTCCTCTTTGCCTGCCAAAAGTGTCAGACCCAGTTGCTTGAGCAGGGCTGCACGTTCGTGGAACGTCAGGGCTGCGAGCGCGGGGCCGCCGACGGTGCGGGCGTAATCGATCATGCCTGCGACGTCGAGACCGCTGGACGACACCCGGGCGATCTCACTGCCGTCGACGGCGCTCAGCAGCGGCGTTCCCTCGTCGGTCGCGGAATACCACGTGCCCTGGGCATAGCTTTCCAGAAGTCTGCTCACAACGCCTCCATCTCACCGTACGTTCGGTCGGTAATTACCATCGCCGCCGAACGCCGAGAAGTCAAGACCAGGAGTGGAGCCTGCGGAACGACCCGGCTGAGCATGTCCTCGCTACGTGCGGCGCAGGCCGTCGAAGGTCAGAGCCACGACGGCGTCGGCCAATTCCTCGACGGATCCGCCGGTGCGCGGGCGGTACCACTCGATGAGCGAGTTGACCGTGCCGAAGACGAGCTTGGACGCCAGAGCCGGGTCGACACCGGGACGCAGGTCGCCCTCCTCGGCGGCGGCGACGACGAGCCCGGTGACGAACGTGTCGAATTCGCGCCTGCGGGCGAGAGCGCGCCGCTCGACGTCGGTGTTGCCCCGCACCCGCAGCAGCAGCGTCACGTAGGGCAGTTCCGCGCACAAGATGTCGACGCTGCGACGCACCAGGTATTCGAGGCGATCGATGTACCGCCCGGTGGTCGCCCGATCCTCGGTCGTCACGGCGAACAGCGCATTGAGAGCCCGCGACAGCGCGAGTTCGAGCAACTCGGACTTGCCCGATACGTGGTGGTAGATCGACGACTTGGTGATACCGAGCCGCTTCGCCAGAATCTCCATGCTGGTGCCGTCGTACCCACGGTCGTTGAAGACCTTGACCGCCACGGCCAAGAGGGAATCCAGGTCGTATCCCGGCCGCCCTGGCTGTCCGGTCTTGCGCGGCGCGCGTGCGGTTGTCATTGCCACATCTTCGCAGTCGGCGGACGATTCCACAGCACCACGGGCAGCAGACCTTGCCAAACGACCGAATGTTCGGTTATTAATGACGCAACCGACGAAGGAGTTTCGAAGTGGCCGAAGTATTTCTCGTGGCCGGCGCACGTACCCCGCACGGGCGCTACGGCGGCGCCCTGGCCTCGGTGCGCCCCGACGATCTCGCCGGGCTGGTCGTGGCCGAAGCGGTCCGCAGAGCGGGCGTACCCGTCGATCGAATCGACGAGGTGATTCTGGGTGCGGCCAACCAGGCAGGCGAGGACAATCGCGATGTGGCCAGAATGGCGGTTCTGCTCGCAGGTCTGCCCCAGTCGGTGCCGGGATACACCGTCAATCGCCTGTGCGCGAGCGGACTGACCGCAGTAGCCAACGCCGCGAGCACCATTCGCAGCGGTGAGGCCGACATCATCGTCGCCGGTGGCGTCGAGTCCATGACGCGCGCGCCGTGGGTCATGGCCAAGCCCGGGACGGCGTGGGCCAAGCCCGGCGAGATCTTCGATACCTCCCTCGGCTGGCGATTCACCAACCCGACCTTCGCAGCGCACGACGCGGGGATCGACCCCAAGATCACCCTGTCGATGGGCGAGACCGCCGAAGAGGTCGCGCTCAGCGAGGGCATCACCCGTGAAGAGTCCGACGCCTTCGCCTTCCGCAGTCAGCAGCGTGCCGTCGCCGCACAGGATTCCGGACGCTTCGCCGACGAGATCGTGCCCGTCACGACCAAGAACGGCGATGTCACCGAGGACGAGACGCCGCGCCGCGGAACCACTCTGGACAAGCTCGGCACCCTGAAGACCGTGTTCCGAAAGGGCGGAATCGTCACCGCCGGCACGTCGTCACCGTTCACCGACGGGGCATCGGCATTGGTGGTGGCCTCGGAAGAAGCCGTGCGCACGTACGGCCTCGAGGTTCGCGGCCGCATCGTCACCAGCGCGAGCGCCGGCATCGCGCCCCACATCATGGGACTCGGTCCGGTCCCGTCCACGCAGAAGGCGCTCACTCGCGCGGGATGGTCGATCGACGACCTCGGTGCCGTCGAACTCAACGAGGCCTTCGCGGCACAGTCCCTCGGCGTCATCCGCCAGCTGAAGCTCGACGAGAACATCGTCAACGCCGACGGCGGGGCCATCGCCCTCGGCCACCCCCTCGGCTCGTCGGGTGCTCGAATTCTGTTGACGCTGTTGGGCCGGATGGAACGAGAGAAGGCCTCCCGTGGGCTCGCGACACTGTGCGTCGGCGTCGGGCAAGGCGTGTCGATGTTGATCGAGGCACCGTGAACACGCTCATCGTCGAGGAGTCGACGGACCGCGTTGTCGTCACCCTGAGTCGCGAGAAGCAGCGCAACGCAATCGATTCCGACATGATCAGCGAGCTGCACAAGGTGTGCGCGCTCGTGGAGCAGGATCCCAGGATCGTGATCCTGACCGGAGCAGGCGAGCATTTTGCCGGCGGTGCCGACATCAACCAGTTGCGGGCCCGCACTCGCGACGACGCACTGCGCGGCATCAACCGAAACCTGTTCGATCGCATTGCAGCATTGCCCCTGCCGACGATTGCAGCCGTCCGCGGATACGCGCTCGGCGGTGGAGCCGAACTGTCCTATGCCTGCGACATCCGGATCGCGTCGTCGACTGCCGTGTTCGGTAATCCCGAACCGGGACTGGGCATCATGGCTGCCGCCGGAGCCAGCTACCGGCTGCCGACGCTGGTGGGCGCGTCCGTAGCGAAGCAGGTGCTTCTCGGTGGCCGGACACTCGACGCAGAGGTGGCACTCCGATCCGGTCTGGTGCTGGACGTCGTCGACGAGCCCATGGCCGCAGCGCATTCCCTCGCGGATCGCATCGCCAAGCAAGCACCACTGGCACTGACACTCACCAAGAAGATTCTCGATGCACCCGGTTCGCACCCATGGGCCGACGACATCGCGCAGGCCGTGCTGTTCGAGACCGAAGACAAACAACGCCGCATGACGGCATTTCTGGAGAAGAAGAAATGACAGTTCCTGTGAAAGTTGGTGTCGTCGGTGGCGGACGGATGGGCGCGGGTATCGCGCAGGTCTTCGCGGCCCTCGGCTCCATCGTCGTCATCGCCGAAGCAGCCGACCAGACTGCAGCCCTCGGACGAGTCTCGACCGGGCTGGACCGGGCGCACGAGCGCGACAAGCTCAGCGAGGACCCCGCTGCGATTCTCGCCCGGGTCTCCACCGTCGCCGGCCCCGCGGATCTTGCTGCCGACCTGGACCTGGTTGTCGAAGCGGTTCCCGAGATTCCGTCGCTCAAGGTCGAGGTACTGGCTCTCGTCGACAAGATCGCCGGGCCCGACACGGTCATCGCGTCGAACACGAGCTCGATCTCCATCGCGGAACTCGGCGCAGCATTGAGCGATCCGAGCCGCTTCATCGGGATGCACTTCTTCAACCCGGTTCCGGCGTCGACCCTCGTCGAGATCGTGCGCGCTCCGGCCACTTCCCTAGACGTCGTGCAGCGAGTGCAGCAGTGGGTGTCACTGCTCGGCAAAACCGAGGTGCTCGTCAACGACTCCCCCGGGTTCGCTACCTCCCGGCTCGGCGTGTGCCTCGGACTCGAGGCCATCCGGATGCTGGAGGAAGGCGTCGCCGACGCCGAATCGATCGACCGCGCCATGGAACTCGGCTACAAGCATCCGATGGGTCCGTTGCGGTCCACCGACCTCGTCGGGTTGGACGTTCGGCTCGCCATCGCAGAACACCTGGCGTCGACCCTCGGCGACAGGTTCACTCCCCCGCAGTTGTTGCGAGACATGGTTGCTCGCGGCGACATCGGACGCAAGTCCGGTCGCGGCTTTTACGATTGGACGAACGCATGACGGTACGGTTCGATGTCACCGACGGCCTGGCGACCATCACCCTCGCGCGCTCCGAGGCACACAACGCCCTCGACGTCATGACGAAAGTCGGCCTGATGTCTGCAGTGCAGAACGCCGCCGCACCCAGTGTGCGCGCGGTGCTCATCACCGCGGAGGGCAAGAACTTCTGCGTCGGCCAGGACCTCGGCGAGCACGTCACCGCACTCGAAGCCGACCCGGCCACGGCGATGGATACCGTCGGCGAGCATTACAACCCGGTCATCCGAGAGCTCGCAGCGCTCGAGGTGCCGATCGTCGTGGCCATCCCCGGCGCGTGCGTCGGTGCCGGTCTCGGGATCGCACTCGCCGGAGACATCCGCGTCGCCGGCACCAAGTCGTCGTTCGCCACGGCGTTCACCGGCATCGGATTGGCCAGCGACTCGGGGTTGAGCTACACGCTGGTCGACGCACTGGGAGCGAGCCGGGCCGCGGGACTGATGCTGCTCGGAGACAAGGTCACCGCCGCGCAGGCTCTCGACTGGGGTCTGGTGCATCGCGTCGTCGACGATGCCGACGTTCTCGAGACCGCGCGCACGCTGGCCACAACGCTCGCTGCGGGACCCACCCTGGCGTACAAGCAGGTCAAGTCGCTGATCGCGCGGTCCGGTCTGTCCGACGCCCTGGACCGCGAGGCGCAGGCACAGACCGCTCTGGGACAGACCGCCGACCACAAGGCCGCCGTCGATGCTTTCCTCGCGAAGAAGAGAGCCTCCTTCGTCGGCAGGTGAGCGGGAGTGGAGCCTGCGGAACGACCCATGTGAACAGAAACTCGACCCCTGCTACGAACTTTCACGCACGTGCGGCGAAGCCGCTCTTGTGCCCGGGGTCACTTCGATGCATACTGGTTACCAACCGATCATTCGGTAATGAAAGTAGGACTTATGACCACGTCAAATACCCTGTCCACCGAGACGCTGCAGGACGGGTTCGACGAGACCATTGCCCACGAGCAGCGCGTCGAGCCCCGTGACTGGATGCCGGACGGCTACCGCAAGTCGCTCATCCGCCAGATCGCCCAGCACGCGCACTCCGAGATCATCGGCATGCAGCCGGAGGGCAACTGGCTCACCCGCGCACCGTCGTTGCGCCGCAAGGCGATCCTGATGGCCAAGGTGCAGGACGAGGCCGGTCACGGTCTCTACCTCTACTCCGCCGCTGAAACGCTCGGAGCGGACCGCGCCGACCTGACGGTCAAGCTCATCGAGGGCAAGCAGAAGTACTCCTCGATCTTCAACTACCCCACCCTGACGTACGCCGACGTGGGCACCATCGGCTGGCTGGTCGACGGTGCGGCGATCTGCAACCAGGTTCCCCTGTGCCGCAGCAGCTTCGGTCCGTACGCACGCGCGATGATCCGGGTCTGCAAGGAAGAATCCTTCCACCAGCGCCAGGGCTACGAACTGCTCGCCACGATGATGCGCGGCACCGACGAACAGCGCGCCATGGTTCAGGAATCGGTCAACCGCTGGTGGTGGCCGGCACTGATGATGTTCGGCCCGCCGGACGACGAGTCCCCCAACACCGAGCAGTCCATGAAGTGGGGCATCAAGCGCCACACCAACGACGAACTGCGCCAACGCTTCGTCGACATGTCGATCCCGCAGGCGAAGGCACTCGGAGTCACGTTCCCCGACCCGGACCTGAAGTGGAACGAGGAGCGCAAGTCACACGATTTCGGTGAGCCCGACTGGTCCGAGTTCATGCAGGTGATCAAGGGCAACGGTGCCTCCAACGTCGAGCGCATCGCGAACCGTCGAGCAGCTCACGACGGCGGAGCCTGGGTCCGTGAGGCCGCAACCGCATTCGCCGAAAGGAACGCAGCATCATGACACGCCCTGAAGAGGCCCAGTTCACCGCCGAGGGCGGCCACGGCGCAGTGCCCACCGAGGGTGTTCCGGTCGAGCCGAAAAGGGAAGCGGTCAAAGCCGATTGGCCGTTGTACGAGGTGTTCCTCCGCGGCAAGCGCGGCCTGAACCACGTACACGTCGGATCACTCCACGCCGCCGACGACCACATGGCCCTGCGGCATGCTCGCGACGTCTACACCCGCCGCAACGAAGGCGTCAGCATCTGGGTGGTTCCGTCCAACTCGATCGTCGCGTCGTCGCCGTCGGAGAAGGATCCGTTCTTCGCGCCGAGTGGCGACAAGGTCTACCGCCACCCGACGTTCTACGAGATCCCCGACAACGTTCCCCACATGTGAGACCCATACTCCCAGAGGACTAGCACTCATGACCGATCACGACAGCGCCTACGAGGGCCTCGTCGACGAGGACTCGCACGGGCAGTGGGCATTCGGGACGAGCTTCGACGACCCGCTCGCCGGAGTCGACACCACCGTTCCCGACGACGTCGACCTGAAAGCCCTTGCCGCGTACTGCCTCATGCTCGGCGACGATGCGCTGATCAGCTCCCAGCGCCTCGCCGAATGGAGCACTCGCGCACCGGAACTGGAAGAAGAGGTGGCGCTGGCCAACGTAGGCCTCGATCTGCTCGGCCAGGCCCGGCTGCTACTGGCCCGCGCTGCGAAAGCCGATCCGACAGTGGTGCCGTTCATCTCGGACACGTCACCCGCACCCGCCGAGGATGCTCTGGCGTTCTTTCGCGACGAGGCCGACTTCCGCAACGTTCGGCTCACAGAGCTCGACAACGGCGATTTCGCGAAGTCGCTGGTTCGTCTGCTGGTGTTCTCGACGTGGCGGCTCGCCGTCTTCACTCGCCTGCAGGAATCCCGCGATCCCGTTCTCGCCGCGGTTGCGAACAAGGGCGTCAAAGAGTTGACCTACCACCGTGATTACGCCGCCCGGTGGGTCGTCACCCTGGGCTGCGGCACGGACGAATCGAAGCGACGCGTCCGCGACGCCGTGACTCGGATCTGGCCGTACGTCTCGGAACTGTTCATTCCGACGGACGAGGAGACCGCGCTCGCGAAAGTCGGTGTCGCCGTCGATCCCCGTGACGTCCGCGAGGAGTTCGATTCGGTTCTCGCACAGGTGCTGCACGCCGCGGAGCTGGACGCCCCCGAGGGCAAGTCCGTGGGCACTATCGGCGGCCGTGGTGGCCGTCGCGGCATTCACACCGAAGCATTCGGTCCGCTGATTGCCGAGATGCAGGTCGTGGCGAGGGCACATCCGGAGGGAGTCTGGTGACCACACTTCAACGAACCGCACGCGAAATCGCAGCTACCGTCATGGATCCGGAGATGCCGCTGCTCACCCTCGACGACCTCGGCGTCCTGCGCGACGTCGAGGTACGCGAGAACGGCAGCGTGCTCGTCACGATCACTCCGACGTACTCCGGCTGCCCCGCCATGGCGACGATGCGGGACGACATCGCTCACAAGCTTCAGGACCACGGCTACGCGGATGTCGAGATCGTCACCAGCCTGACGCCGGCATGGAGTACCGACTGGATCTCCGAGGAGGGCCTGCGCAAGCTGCGCGAGACCGGCTACTCCACTCCGGGTCCGGCCCCGGAACGTACATCCGGCCCGGTGCCGCTGACCTTGACCGTCAAACCCCGTCAGCTCACCTGCCCGCAATGCAGCTCGCGCAACACCCGGCTCACGTCCGAGTTCGGCGCCACGCTCTGCAAAGCCCAGTACCGGTGCGACGACTGCCTCGAGCCCTTCGACCACGTGAAGGAAATCTGATGACCGTCACCGCCGAGCCCGTTCAGAAGAATTTACGCAACAAGCCTTTTCATTCACTGACCGTTGCCGACGTGGAATCGCTCTGCGACGACGCCGTTGCCGTCACGTTCGACGTCCCGGAAGAATTGCGCGAAGAGTTCGACTTTCGACCGGGCCAGTCACTGATGCTCAGCCGCACCGTCGACGGCGTCGAGCACCGCCGCTCATACTCCATCTGCGCCCCGGCGGGTGCGCGTCCCCGCGTCGGTGTCCGTGAGGTGTCCGACGGTCTGTTCTCCTCCTGGCTCGTTCACGACGTCAAAGCAGGCGACCGCATCGACGTGCAGGGCCCGAGCGGCACCTTCCACGCTGATCCGGCCCAGGCCGGCAGGCACGTGCTCATCGCCGCCGGTTCCGGTATCACCCCGATGTTGTCGATTGCGGCATCCGTTCTGGCGAATCCCGACTCCGAAGTGGTTCTGCTGTACGGCAATCGCCGGACGCGAACGGTGATGTTCGCCGAGGAGATCGCCGATCTGAAGGACCAGTACGGCAGTCGATTCGACGTCATTCATGTACTGTCTCGCGAGCCACGGGAAGTCGAATTGTTCAGCGGCAGGCTCGATGCCGACCGGCTTCGCGAGATACTCGACACCGTCGTCGCAACACCGGACATCGACCACTTCTGGTTGTGCGGTCCGTTCGGGATGGTGAACGATGCCCAGGACGTTCTGAAGGAACTCGGCGTCGCGAAGAGCAGCATTCACCACGAACTGTTCTACGTCGACGATGTACCGCCGCCGCAGGAGCAGCACCGCGAGCCCGGTATCACCGGCCCCAGCAGTGAGGTCACGATCATCCTCGATGGCCGCGAGGTGAAAGGCGCTCTGCCGCAGAACGAGTCGATTCTCGATTCGGCCGAGCAGCTGCGCTCGGACCTCCCCTTCGCATGCAAGGGCGGAGTGTGCGGCACCTGCCGCGCGAAGGTGACCTTCGGAGAGGTCGACATGCGTCGTAACTATGCATTGGAAGACAACGAGGTCGATGCCGGCTTCGTGCTCACCTGCCAAACCTTCCCACTCAGCGACACCGTCACCGTCGACTTCGACGCCTGAGACCACGAGAGACCGATCATGACCAGTGTGCTGTCCGCCCCCACCGATACCCCCGACATCGAGTTCGCCTCTCGGGACCGCATTTCCACGCTGCAGTTGGAGCGCCTGCGATGGTCGCTGCAGCACGCGTACGACAACGTTCCGCACTACACGAAGGCATTCGACGACGCCGGGGTGCATCCGACCGATCTGAAAGATCTGTCGGATCTGGCGAAGTTCCCGTTCACCGCCAAGAAGGACCTGCGGGAGAACTACCCGTTCGGCATGTTCGCGGTGCCGCAGGACAAGGTCTCGCGCATCCACGCGTCCTCGGGCACCACCGGACGTCCCACTGTCGTCGGTTACACCGCGAACGACATCAGCAACTGGGCCGATCTCATCGCCCGCAGCCTCCGCGCCGGCGGCGTCAAGCCGTCGGACAAGGTGCACGTGGCCTACGGGTACGGCCTCTTCACCGGCGGACTCGGCGCGCACTACGGCGCAGAACGTCTGGGCTGCACGGTGATTCCAATGTCGGGCGGTATGACCGATCGTCAGATCCAGCTCATCGAGGACTTCGAGCCCGACGCCATCATGGTCACGCCGTCGTACATGCTCACGATCGTCGACGCGATGGTCAAGAAGGGCATCGATCCGGCGAAGACCTCGCTGAAAACCGGTGTCTTCGGCGCGGAGCCCTGGACCGAGGAGATGCGCAAGGAGATCGAGAAGACTCTCGACATGGACGCCGTCGACATCTACGGCCTGTCCGAGGTCATGGGACCGGGTGTCGCGATGGAATGCGTCGAAACCAAGGACGGACTCCACATCTGGGAGGATCATTTCTACCCGGAGGTCATCGACCCGGTGACCGGCGAGGTTCTGCCCGACGGCGAGGAGGGTGAATTGGTGTTCACGTCCTTGTCCAAGGAAGCGATGCCGATCATCCGCTACCGCACCCGCGATCTGACGCGACTGTTGCCGGGCACGGCTCGCACGATGCGTCGGATGCAGAAGGTCACCGGCCGCACCGACGACATGATCATTCTGCGCGGGGTCAATCTCTTCCCGACGCAGATCGAGGAGCTGATCTTGACGGTTCCCGTTCTGGCACCGCAGTTCCAGTGTGTGCTCGAGCGTGCCGGACGCATGGACTCACTGACCGTCCTCGTCGAAGCCCGACCCGATGCCGCGCTCGACACGCATCCGATTGCCGCAGCAACGCTGAAGAAGCTGGTCAAGGACCGGATCGGCGTCAGCGTCGCGGTCGACGTCGTTGCACCGGCGGCCCTCGAGCGTTCCATCGGTAAGGCCCGCCGTCTGATCGACAACCGTCCGACCGTATGACATGAGCCCGGTGGCACAGGATTTCGAGCAATGGCGCGAGAACGTCTCCACGGCGTTCGTGCCTCTCGACGCTGTGTCCACCGGGCCGTCGTCGTTCCAGGGCACGCTGGTGTCGTCGACGCTCGGGGCGCTGCAACTGAGCGAGGTGACCGGCCGGGAGGTCGACGTCAGGCGCACACGCGCGACCATCCGGCGGTCCGACCCGGGATTGATCAAGGTGGGTCTGCAACTGACGGGGTGCGGCACGATCGTCCAGAACGAGCGCGAGGCCGTGCTCCATCCTGGCGACTTCGCGGTCTACGACACCAGTGCCCCTTACGATCTGCACTTCGCCGGGGACTTCGAGATGTTCGTGGTGATGCTTCCACGCGACGCGCTCCGCATCGATTCCCGTGACTTGACGACCGTTGCCGCGCGTCGTGTGGAGGGCGATCACGGCGTCGGCGCGCTGGTGTCGCCGTTCCTGTTCAATTTGCGTCGCAACGCCGCCGACGGCACTTTACCAACGACACCGATGCTCGAGAACGCCGTCCTCGATTTGCTCTGCGCCGCTCTCGACGACGCGGCTCCCCACGATGCGCCGGGATCCACACTCCTGATCGAGGCCAAGAGTCTCGTCGAATCTCAGCTGTCCGATCCGACACTGTCCACGGCGTCTCTCGCTGCGCACCTGCATATTTCGACGCGCTACTTGCAGAAGCTCTTCGAGCAGGACGGTCGCACGGTGGCCGGCTGCATCAGATCCAGGCGTCTGGAGAGGTGCCACCGCGACCTGCGTGACCCTCGTTTCGCCGCAGACAGTATCGGAACCGTCTGTGCGCGTCACGGTTTGATCGATTCCTCGAACTTCTCGAAGCTGTTCAAGGAGACGTACGGCATGTCGCCGCGGGAGTACCGCGCCGGGTGAGAGCGCACGCCGCCCTCACCCGACCACGAACTACTTTCCGAGGATCAGATCCGAGGCCCGCTCACCGACCATGATGGACGGCGCGTTGGTGTTGCCCGACGGCACCGTGGGCATGATCGACGCGTCCGCCACCCGCAATCCATCGACCCCGCGGACCCGAAGGTCGGCTCCGACAACGGCATCGGAGTCCGACTCGGCTCCCATCTTGCAGGTTCCGACCTGGTGGTGGTACGTACCGGCAGTCTGTCGGACGTACGCCCGCAGGTCGTCGCGGGTGCGGGCGCTCGGTCCCGGTACCACCTCCGCTTTACGCCACGGCGCGAAGACATCGGAGGCACCGATCTCCCGGCAGATCTCCACCGCGTCGACCATCGCCTCGAGGTCGTACGGATCGGCCAGGATGTTCGGATCCGCCAGCGGCAGTTCATTCGGATCCGAGGACGCCAATCGCAGCGTGCCGCGTGAACACGGAGCCACGATTCCCGGAGCGATCGTGTAGCCGTTCTCGGGCACCGGGTATCCGTCGGCGGGGTAGGGGATGTGCATGAACAGGGGCTGCAGATCGGGTGCAGCGCCGGCCCATCCGGTACTGCGGGCGTACAGCTGCGCTTCGAGCAGGTTGTTCGTACCGGCTGCGAGCGGCTCGAGGGACTCGTAGATGTTGCTCAGCAGCAGGTGATCGTGCAGGTTTTCGCCCACCCCCGGCAGGTCGACGACGGTGTCGATTTCCAGTTCGGCCAAATGTGTGGACGGTCCGATTCCACTGAGCAGCAGGGTCTTCGGAGAGCCGAGGGCTCCGCCGCACAGGATGACCTCGTGATCGGCGAACGCTCGCTCCAGCTCGCCATCTCCGCGGCTGTATTCGATGCCCACCGCTCGGCCGTTCTCGAGCACCACGCGATGAACGAGCGCACCGGTGGTCACCGTCAAGTCGGGATTGTCGAGCACCGGGCCGACGAAGCTCTTCCAGGCGCTCATCCGCTCACCGTCGCGCGTGGTGGTGTGGTTGTAGCCGGCACCGACCATCTCGTCGGCGTTGAAGTCGTCGATGAGCTTGTGACCATGTTCGACGGCCGCATCGACGAAGGCTGCCGCCAAGGGGTGCGGGGTACCCATGATGGACACCGGCAGTGGCCCGTCACCGCCGTGGAACTCGTTGGCACCGAGCTCGTGTGACTCCGAACGCTTGAACAGCGGCAGCACGTTCTCCCAGGCCCATCCCGCATCACCGGTCGCAGAGGCCCATCCGTCGTAATCGCTGAAATGCCCTCGCACGTAGATCATTCCGTTGAGGGACGAGCTGCCGCCGAGGACACGTCCGCGTGGCCAGAAGATTCGCCGATCGTTGGCGTGCTTCTGCGGGGTGGTGAACAGTCCCCAGTCCTGCGGTCCGCCCAACAGCATCGGCCAGCCCTGCGGTGAATGGCTTGCCGGATCGGTGTCCACGGGACCGGCTTCGATCACGTGGACGGTGTGGCCTGCGTCGAGGAGCCTCCTGGCGATGACGCTTCCTGCTGATCCTGCTCCGACGACGACGTAGTCGGTCGATTTCTTCGGCATGTCAGTCCTTGCTGTTTCGTTGCTGCACGAGGGAGTCGGGCTACAGAACTACGGTGACGACCTTCTCTTCGGTGTTGGCCTCGATACCGGCCCACCCGAGTTCCCGGCCCGTGCCACTGGACTTCATGCCGCCCCAGGGGAGAGCGGGATCGATTGCAGCCCAGCCGTTCACCCACACCGCGCCGGAACGGACCTGCCCGGCCAGTATGTGCGCCCTCGACACGTCGCGGGTCCAGATCGAGGCGGCCAACCCGTACACGGTGTCGTTGGCAATGGAGATCGCCTCGTCGGCCGTATCGAACGGAATTACCGTTCCGACCGGTCCGAAAATCTCCTCCTGGGCGATCTTCATGTCGTTGTCGGCATCGGCGAAGATCGTCGGCTCGACGAAATAGCCGGCACCGTCGGGACGTCCGCCACCGGCCGCGACTCGAGCTCCGCCGTCGCGTCCCGTCTGGATGTACCCCAGCACACTGTCTCGTTGCTTCGCGTTGACGAGGGCACCCATCGTCGTCGACGGATCGAACGGATCGCCCAGCACCTGAGCCGAGGCCGCTGCGGCCAATCCGTCCACCACCTGTGAGTACAGCGAGCGATGCACCAGCACTCGGGTTCCGGCCGCACACACCTGGCCCTGGTTGAAGAACAGTCCCATCGCGGTTCCGTTGATCGCCGCGTCGAGATCCGCATCCTCGAGAATGATCTGCGGGGACTTGCCGCCGAGTTCGAGCGTCGTCCGCTTGAACGTGTTGGCAGCCTTCTTCGCGATGAGCTTGCCGACCCGGGGGCTGCCGGTGAAGCTGATCTTGTCGACGTCAGGATGCCCGACCAAGGCGTCACCCGTCACTTCACCCAGTCCTGGAACAACATTGACCACTCCGGCCGGTACTCCTGCCTCGTCGATCAGTCGAGCCAGGTGCAGGATGGACAGCGGCGCGTCCTCCGGCGGCTTGACGACGACGGTGTTCCCCGCGGCCAGCGCGGGAGCAAGCTTCCACGCCGCGATCATCAGCGGGGTGTTCCAGGGAACGATCATGCCGATGACGCCCACCGGCTCACGGACGGTGTACGAGTGCGTCGGCTGCCCGAAGTAGCCCGCAGTGGGGATGGAGCTGCCGGTGATCTTGTCGGCCCAGCCCGCGAAGTGCCGGAAAGTGGCTGCAGCATTGGGGATGTCGAGCATTGCCGGTTGACCGACCGGCTTGCCGACGTCGAGAGCTTCGAGTCGAGCGAGAAGGTCACCGTCCCGCTCGATCAGATCGGCCACCCGATTGAGCAGCTGGCCCCGGACTGCCCCGGGGGTAGCACCCCACTCACCACCGAGCTGGGCACGGGCCGCACGCACCGCTGCGTCCACGTCCGACGCGGTGGCTGCGGCAATCTCCGCCAGGGGTTGCTCGGTGGTCGGGTTCAAGTCGGTGAAGGTTCCTCCGTCGGATGCACCGTGCCACTGCCCCGCGATGCAGAGCTCGGTGGCGGTGCCGGTCGGCAGCGACGGTGCGGCCGTTACCTGTACTGCGGTCATGTGTTTTCGCTCCTTCTCGGTGCCGTGTGCAGGCACCTCTCGCATGTCTGCTCCAGACTGCGCCCGGGCGAACGCGCCGGTCTTGTGTGATCGCGCACACATTGTGCGGTAGATGCGCACAGTCGCGAGAGTGCAGCAGGCAGTCGAACGGGTTCCGTGCCGGCGACGAAAAGCGCAGTATGAGGTGGTGAACGTGACACCGACGCAATTGCGAGCGCAGTTCGCCCTTCGTCTGTCGACTTTGTACGGGCGGGAGGTTCCCGCGTACACGACGCTGTTGGATGTCACCGCGTCGATCAATGCCGACACGATGCGCACCAGCGGTGCCGATGCGGAACGTTTCGGCTCCATCGATCGCGTCACCGCCGAGCGGCACGGGGCGATTCGGGTCGGCAATGCACGTGAGATGTCGCAGGTGGCACTGATATTCGGTGCCATGGGCATGTATCCGGTGGGTTTCTACGATCTGCGTGACACTGCGTCGAGTTCGATTCCGGTGGTGTCGACTGCGTTCCGGCCGATCGATCCGGCCGAGCTGGCGATCAACCCGTTCCGGATCTTCACCTCGATGCTGGTGGCGTCGGATCGACGGTTCTTCGACCCGGATCTCGGCCGTCGCCTGGCGGAATTCCTCGATCGCAGAACACTGTTCCCTCCGCTACTGCTCGAGCTGGCAGCCACGTGCGAGAGGGACAACGGCCTCGCAGCGGAGGAGTCCGCTACCTTTCTGGACCTCGCGACGGCGGCGTTCGCGTTGTCGACCGACCCTGTCGACAGAGCGTGGTACCGCGAACTCGAGGCAGTCTCGGCGGTGGCCGCCGACATCGGTGGTGTCTCCTCCACCCACATCAACCATCTGACACCGAGGGTTCTGGACATCGACCTTCTGCATCGCCGTATGGGAGAGCACGGGGTGGCGATGATCGACACCATCCAGGGGCCTCCTCGTACGTCCGGTCCCGGATTGCTGTTGCGCCAGACGTCGTTCCGAGCGCTGGACGAGCAGCGGATGTTTCTCGACGAGAACGGCAACGTCGAACCCGGCCATCTACGGGTGCGGTTCGGCGAGGTCGAAGCCAGGGGCGCGGCAGCTACCGCACTCGGACGACGTCGCTACGACGAGTATCTGGATCGACTCGATACCGAGGAACCCGAGGACGCGTCCGCACTGTGGTCGTCGCTGGTGCCGGACGACGAGACACTGTGGATGGCAGAAGACCTCGCCTACTTCACCTTTCGAGTCACTGGGACCAACCCGTCCGCTGCAGACCGGGACGGTGGCCTCGTCGATCTGGTCAGGTCGGGTGTTCTCGCGGCCGACCCGATCGTGTACGAGGACTTCCTGCCCAAGTCGGCGGCGGGCATCTTCAGGTCCAATCTCGAATCCGACGGCACACGCAATTCCGACAATACCGCGGCAGCCTTCGATGCGGAGGCGATGGAAAGCGTTCTGGGACGGACCCTGCACGACCCGTACCGGATCTACGACCGCCTCCGAGACCAGTCGGTGACGCTAGTCGAGAAGCACCTCGGCCTGACGAAGCCTCTCGACTGCCCATGGACCCACTGAGCAATCGGCCCGAGATACCGAGTATCAGCCCGAGATACCGAGGGATCCGGCGAGGGTCGGCCAACTCTTCGGTAGCTGCTCCACCCAGTACGGCCACGAGTGCGTTCCGGTCTCGGTGAAGTCGAACGTTGCAGGAATGTTCAACTGGCCGAGCCGATCCGCGAGTCGGTGTGTGCAGTAGTTGGACCCGACCTCGATGAGGCCACCGACCACCACCCTGTCCCATCCCGCTGCAGTGTCGAAGCTTTCGTGTCGTCCGGGTGCTCCGGTTCCCACCGACACGTAGACATCGGTACCGCGCAGACTTTCGGCATTGGCCACCGAATCATGTTCGGCCCACGCAGGATCGAAGGGTCCGCCCCACATGTTGTCGGCATTGCCGCCGAAAGCTGCGACGATGGCTCGAATACTGGCCTGGCCCAACGGCTCGGCGGACGCGAAGCAGCCGCTGTACGACGCCACGCCGGAGTACACGTCCGGGTTACGTGCGGCGAGCATCATCGCCGATTGTGCGCCCATCGACAGTCCCGCGATCGCGTTGCGGCCGTTGCCGTCCACGGCCGCGTCGATCAGCGGAGGTAGTTCCTCGGTGAGAAACGTTTCCCACTGGTACCGGCCGAGTTTCGGGTCGTCGCGCTGCCAGTCGGTGTAGAAGCTGCCTGGCCCGGCCAACGGCAGGACGACGTTGACGTTCTTGTCGGCGAAGAACTCCGCTGCCTGCCCCTTCCGCAACCACATGCTGTTGTGCGGATCCTCTTCGCCGATGCCGCTGAGCATGTACAGCGTCGGACGCGGTCCGGTCTTCACCGCGGGCGTGAGCACCTGCACTTCGACGACGGCCCCCATAGCGGGTGAGTCGACCTTCAGCGTGCGCAGCGTGTCGGATGTCAGGACGGTGTCGACGATGCGGGCGGAGGGCGCAGCCGGCTCGGCGGATGCGATACCTCCCGAGGCGATCGACAGGGACAACGCTGCGACGAAGACAGTGGTGGAGATGCGTCGGCGACGCATGGCGATCCTCTCGGGATTATCACGGTAAGGGTGAATCGAGGTGCAGCATTGCACAATTGCGCGCCCGGTAACACGTTGTGGGCAAACTTTCATCACTGTCGCAGACTCGATACCCGATCGAGGTGGCGAACCTGAACCTCCGCCCTTTTTCATCATTCGAGTCGTACACGAACAATTCGTGCACTAATCAATTCTGCTACTCTGGCCATCGTGACCACCACCGAGGATCCACTCGCGCTCGATCGCCAGGTCTGCTTCGCCCTGGCCGTCACCAACCGGGCTGTGCTGTCGGTGTATCGGCCGTTGCTCGAACCGATGGGCCTGACCCATCCGCAGTATCTCGTGATGTTGGCCTTGTGGGGCGAGTCGCCGATGTCGGTCAAAGCGATCGGCTCAGCGCTGCAACTCGACTCGCCCACCCTGTCTCCGCTGCTCAAGCGTCTGGAATCGATGGGCCTGCTCACCCGCACACGCAGCACGGAAGACGAGCGCATTCTGCTTGTATCCCTCACCCCCGCCGGAGCCGCTCTCCGCGCCGAGGCCGAAAAGATTCCATCCGCGGTCGTGGCGAGACTCGGTGCGTCACTCGACGAACTGGAGCAGTTGCGCCGCGTCCTCACTCGCGTCAACGACGCGGCGATCGCAGCAGGAGCACTGACATGAGCGCACGACCCCAGCGCACCCGTCCGAACGTCGGCCAATGGTTGGGCTACGCCGTCCTGGGCCGCAAACTCCCCGACTCGATGCAGGATTGGGTTCGACGCGACCTCGTCGGCCCCGGCGCGACACCGCGTCACATCCTGCGCTCGATGATCCCGTTCCTGCCCATCTTCATCGGGTTCTTCGTGCTCTTTCCCGGCGCGATCTGGTTACGTGCCTCGATGGTCCTGTTGGCCCTGCTGCTCGCGCTGTTCTACACCGCCGCATACATGGACCAGAACCGCGCTCGTCGTCTCGAGATTCACGGACTGCCCGCCGATCTGAAGAGCGAGAAGAAGACGGCGGAACTCGAACGCGAACGCGAGAACTACCGCCGCAACCACTGACCGGCCGGTCAGTGCTCGCGGGCGAGGCCGGCGGTGAAGTCGTCGGCGATCATGACGGCCAGATCCCGCGTCTTGCGGTTGGTGTTCTGTGAGAGTTCGGTCAATTGCGTGAACGCGGCGTCGGCGTCGATGCGGTACACCGACATGAGGATGCCGACGGCTCGGCCGATCGTGCCGCGGGTCTCGAGCGCCGTGCGCAGTGTCGCGGCCTGATTGCCGCTCTCCGCGATCAGCTGCTCGCGCATCCGTGACAGTTCGAGGTGCACGCGAACGCGCGCGACGAGTTCGCGGTCGTGGAACGGCTTGACGATGTAATCGTCGGCACCGCGTCCGAGTCCGTCGAGCACAAAATCAGTTCCCGCACGAGCGGTCAGCAAGATGACCGGTATTCGCTTCAACTCGGCGTCGCCGCGGATGTCGTCCACCAGATCCAGACCACTGCGCCCCGGCAGCATGACGTCGGAGAGCACGAGACCCGGCAGCATCGTCCGGGCACGATCGAGAGCGGTCTCGATGTCCCCCGCTGTCGAGACGGACCACCCTTCGTCGGTCAGCAGGCGCGCGAGGTAGTTGCGCATGTCGACGTTGTCCTCGACGAGCAGGACGTCGGCGCGATCGGACGTCTCGGGAACGGGCTCGATCGAGGGGAAGATCGCCGAGATCGGATCGGCCGGAGCGCCGGGTCGATCGATAGCGGCAGCTTCTGCGGGCAACCGCGGCACCTGCACGGTGAAGGTAGTCCCCCGGCCCACGTCGCTGTCGACGTCGATGCGCCCGTTCAAGGCGGTCAGCAAGTCCGTCACCAGGGCAAGCCCGATTCCGGACCCTTCGATGCTGTGCGCGCCTTCTCGTTCGACGCGGTGGAACCGGTCGAAGATTCGAGGCAGGTCCTCGGCCGGAATTCCCAGTCCGGTGTCTGCGACCACGAGCCGAGCGGTGTTCTCGTCCGCGACCAGACGAACCGACACCCGTCCGGCCGGGGTGTACTTGACGGCGTTGGCGACGAGGTTGAACACCACCTTCGACCACATTTCGGCGTCGGTCAGGACCACGACGTCCTCGGCCGCATCCACGACGAGCTCGAGCCCCTGCGCCGACGCGACGGCCGAGAACATCGTCGCGCAATCGCGTGTCACCGAGCCGAGGTTCACCGGCTCGGGTCGAGAGACGAGTCGGCCGGCCTCGGCATTGACGATGTCGAGCAGGTCGTCCACCAACCTGCGCAGCCGCATCGACGCGCGATGAACGACGTCGAGTGATTCGCGGTCGTTCGCGTCCAGCACCGAAGCAGCGTTCTCGCGTACCGAATCGAGCGGGCCCGTCAGCAACGTCAGCGGGGTGCGGAATTCGTGCCCGACGTTCTCGAGCAGCCGAGTCTTCGCAGCATCGGCGTCGGCCAAGGCCGCCACCCGGCTGCGCTCCATCTCGAACGCGTGCGAGGCCGTCAGTGCGGTGGACAGGCGTTCGGCGACGACGACGCAGAACGAGGTGAAGGCATCGTCGATCACCCGATGGCTGCTCACTCCGATCAACAACGCCCCGACCGGCTGTACCCGACCGGCCATCGTCAACGGCACGACGACGGCCTGCGGAACGTTGCCGTCCACCTGCACGGTCGCGCAGGCGACCGTACCGTCGGCAACTCGAGAGATGTCGGCGCACTCCCACGTCGCAGCCTGGTACCCGGCGTCGCCGCCGGTCACGACACACTCCACCGGGCCGTCCGCATTCAGATCTTCGCGGAGGTAACCGGCGACGAGGGGAAACTCCGATGCTTCGGCCGCGAGCACACCCACTGCCGCACGGCAGATGTCCACGGCACCGTCGGTGTCGTTGCCCGTCAGCGTGCCCAGGCTCAGCAACGCCTGCATGCGGCGTTCGCCGAGGAGCTGCTGGGTGACCTCCGACGTCGCGACGAACACGCCGAGGACCGCGCGCTCGGGACCGTGAATCGGACTGTACGAGAAGGTCCAGTACGTCTCTTCGAGGAACCCGTACCGATTCATCATGAACTGTTGGCGAGCACCGTGCACCGCAGTGCCGCCGTCGACGACCTGATGGGCCAATGCGCCGATCTCGTCCCAGATCTCTGCCCAGCAGTCCCTGGCCGGCTGCGCTGCGGCGGCGGGAAACTTGTCACCGAGAAAATCGGTGTACGAGTGGTTGAAGATCTGGACCAGGTGCGGCCCCCACCAGATCAACATCGGGATGGTCGACGGCATGACCGTGCGGATGGCCGCGATCAATTCGTACGGCCATTGCTCCACCGGTCCCAGCTCCGTGGAGCTCCAATCCAGCTCGCGAAACCGAGCCTCGGTGGCATTGTCACCGGGAAACAGCTCGTCGAGCCGAGCCGAACCGGGACCGGGTACTGCGGGATTCATGGCCTCGTCCTTAGTCACATGCGGCCGTAGGTCAAGGACGGGCGCAAACTCCTCGTCGATTCTATCCGAGCACCAGGTGGGCATGCGTTTCGCTCACCTGCGCCGGGGGTAATCGGCCGTTCATGCCCACCTCATCCAGTCTCCCGTATCCCCTGGGCGTCTCGCGTCTGTCCGACGACGGAGCCAACCTCGCCGTCTACTCCGAAACAGCCGACTCGGTGTCCGTCGTCGTGATGAACGAAGACGGAACAGAGCGCAGTACAACACCGTTGACGCTTCGCACCGGTCACGTCTTTCACGATCTGGTGCCCGACGTCACCCCGGGAACGCGATACGGTCTCCGCGTCGACGGCCCGTGGGATCCCGCCTCGGGACTGCGCCACAACCCGGCGAAGCTACTGCTCGACCCGTACGCCACGGCCGTCACCGGCCAGGTCGACTGGAACGAATCGGTGTTCTCGCATCTGCATGCGGAGCCCGAGACCCGCAACGACGAGGACTCCGCGCCGCACATGCCGTATTCCGTTGCAGTGCAATCGAACTTTGATTGGACCGGCGACGAGGCACCGCGCACTCCGCTGGACCGCACTGTCGTCTACGAGGTCCACGTGAAGGGCTTCACCGCCACCAATCCCGATGTTCCCGAAGACATTCGAGGAACGTACGCAGGACTGGCCCACCCCGCCGCGATCGCGCACCTGAAGCGTATCGGCGTCACCGCAGTGGAGCTGCTGCCCATCCACCAGTTCGTCCAGGATTCGCACCTGCTCGAAGAGGGCCGCCGAAACTACTGGGGCTACAACTCCATCGGCTTCTTCGCCCCGCACAACGAGTACGCCAGCACCGGCGACACCGGCGGCCAGGTGGACGAATTCAAGGCACTGGTCAAGGCGATGCACGAGGCCGGTATCGAGGTCATCCTCGACGTCGTCTACAACCACACAGCCGAGGGCAACCACCTGGGACCGACGTTGTCGCTCAAAGGAATCGACAACGGCTCGCACTACCGACTCGTCGACGACGACCGCAGCGCCTACTACGACACCACGGGCACCGGCAACAGCCTCAACGTCGGACATCCCGCGGCGCTGGGCCTGATCATGGACTCCCTGCGGTACTGGGTCACGGAGATGCACGTCGACGGATTCCGTTTCGATCTCGCGAGCACCCTGACCCGTCAGGACTCCGGCCTCGACGTCCACAGCGCGTTCCTCGATCTCGTACACCAGGATCCGACGCTTGCGCCGGTCAAACTCATCGCCGAGCCCTGGGACACCCAGGGCTACCAGGTGGGCGGGTTCCCGGCCCGGTGGTCGGAGTGGAACGGTAAATTCCGCGACGATGTTCGTGACTTCTGGCGCGGCGAGGACGGCGCATTGTCCGCTCTTGCGCAACGTGTCACCGGCAGCCCCGACGTGTACGAGAGCACCCGGCGCCCAACCTTGGCGAGTGTCAACTTCATCACCGCCCACGACGGCTTCACCCTGGCCGACCTCAATTCCTACGACGAGAAGCACAACGAGGAGAACGGCGAGGACAGCCAGGACGGCGAATCCGACAACCGTTCGTGGGGATGTGGTGCCGAGGGCCCGACCGACGACGAGGGCGTCAACGCACTCCGCGCCCGCCAGCAGCGTAATCACCTTGCCACACTGCTCCTTTCGGCCGGCGTCCCGATGATCCTCGGCGGCGACGAACTGGGCCGAACGCAGAACGGCAACAACAACGCGTACTGCCAGGACAACGAGGTCTCCTGGTTCGACTGGAGCACGGTCGATCAGGATCTCGTGGACTTCACCACCCACCTGATCTCGCTGCGTGACGAGCATCCGGCGTTGCGTCCCACCTGGTTCCGGCACGACAGCGATTCCGAGGAGGACGGGGCAGGACCCGATACGGTCGACTTCTACCGCGCCGACGGTCAAAAGATGGTCGACGAGGATTGGTCCGACGGCAACGCACACAGCATTCTGATTCTGATGCGTGCGGGAGAGGGAGACGCGGCGTTCGCCTGGATGGTCAACGCCTCACCTGCGACAGTCGAATTCACGCTGCCAGAGGGCAAGTGGAGTCAGTCGACGTCGAGTGATCCGGATCAGGCGTACGAGGCGGGCGGGCCGTCCATTCTGATTCGCGAGCATTCGTTCACGTTGCTGCAGGGCTGATCGGTCCATTGTTCGAGAATCTGTAGCCACTCCTCCGATTCGGAGCGTCCGGCCCACGCGATGTATCCGTCGGGCCGGACGAGGACGGCGGGGCCGCTGTCGGTACGGCGGACGATGTCCGTTCGACCGCAGTCGCTCTCGCCGACCTGACCCCGACGAATCGACGGACCCGAGCGATCAGGCGGCAGGCAGTACCTTCGTGAACAGCACGGCCCCGGTCGCGTCGCAGAGGTTGACGGTCAGATCGCGCGAGTCCCCGTCGATGAGCACCTCACCGAAATGCTGAAACGCGTCGAGTGGCGACGCGTTCGGTTCTGGTGGCGCGTGCACGAACACTGCCTCCGGGCCGAAGGTGCCGTCCAAGTCGTTGGGGCCGAACGCGCCGGCGTTGAGCGGCCCACTGACGAATTCCCAGAACTCGCGAAATTCCTGGTAGGCCGCCCGCTCCGGCGAATAGTGATGCGCTGCTGTGTAATGCACGTTGGCGGTGAGCCAGACGGTGCCGGTGACGTCGTTCCGGTCGATCGCGGTGAGCACCTGCGCGATGTCGGTCTCACGGCCCAACGGCGCACCGGGGTCGCCGTTGCCGACGCCTTCCTGCGCGACCTTCCCATCAGGAACGACGAGTCCGAGGGGCAGGTCGTTCGCGATGATCTTCCACGTCGCGGTGGAGCGGGACAGCTCGTCGATCAACCACTGACGCTGCGCCGAGCCGAGGATCTCCCCTGACGCAGCGGTGTTCGCACCGTTCGCATCCTTGTACGTGCGCATGTCGAGGACGAAGACGTCGAGCAGCGGCCCGTAGGCGATCTTGCGGTACACCCGGCCGTCGACGGCTTCTGTGGGCGCGATGGGCAACCACTCGTGAAACGCCTGCAACGCTCTCTGCGACAGCAGGTCCACATCCTTCACCGTGTATTGCTCCAGGTCGAGGATCTCACCGGGATACCAGTTGTTGACGGTTTCGTGATCGTCCCACTGGACCATCTGAGCGACAGACGAATTGAAGCGGCGGTAGTTGTCGTCGGTGAGATTGTAGGCGTACTGGCCGCGGTACTCCTCGAGCGTCTCGGCGACCTTGGACTTGGCCTCGCTCATGGTGTTTCGCCAGATTCGACCGTCGGGAAGTGTCACGCGCTCCTCGAGCGGGCCGTCCGCATAGATGACGTCGCCGCTGTGCAGGAACAGATCCGGCTGCCTGTCGGCCATCGCCGAGAAGATGGTCATACCGCCGATGTCGGGGTTGATGCCGTAACCCTGGCCTGCGGTGTCGCCACCCCACAACAGGCGAATGTCGGATGGGCCGTCAGGAGCTGTGGAGAACATTCCGGTGACGGGCTCCGACGTCGCACCGTCCTCGCCCTCGAGCGTGACGCGATAGTGAACCTTCTGTCCCGCAGGCAATCCGGTCAGGCGCAGCACCCCCGTGCCGTCCGACTGCGGAGTCAGCAGTGGCCCCCGCATCGTCGTCACAGAGGAGAACGAGTCCGTCGCGGACGTGTCGACGATCATCGTCGCCGGAGTATCGGAACGTGCCCACACCAGCGCTCCGTCGGCACGCACATCACCGCTGGCGACACCGTGTGTCAGCACCGGCCGGGTGCGAACCAACGCCGGGCTGCATGCCAGCACAGGCGTGGCAGCGGCACCGAGAGCGGCATATCGGAGGAGGGATCGACGGGTGAGCTGCATGCCCTTCACCGTCCAGCATCGACATGAACGGCTCGTAGCGCCCAGGAAGACAGACGAGTTCCACTGCAGCTCGTCGCGCCCTGCGACGAGGAACGCGGCCGCAGGGTCGGAAACACAACCACCGATCCCGACCCTGCGGCGCTACCTCACCGAACCGCCGTGAGGGGTCAGCTCACCCCGGCGCGCACGTCCGGTGCCCCGAGCCTGGCCGCGTCGGCGGTCTCGTCGTCGGGCTGTTGCTGTGAATCCCGTTCTGCCAGAACACGAAGACGGTAGTGCTCGATCTCCTCGGCCCGGTGCTGATCGTCCCAGCCCAGAATCGGAGCCACCAGCCGAGCCACTTCCTCGGCTGCTGCTTCACCACGATCGGGAACCTCGATGGAGATACGGGTCCGCCGGGTCAGGATGTCCTCGAGATGCTGCGCGCCTTCGTGACTCGCGGCATAGACAACCTCTGCCTTGAGGTACTCCGGTGCGCTGTCGAGAGGCTTCCCGAGTTCGGGATCGGCGTCGATCAGATCCAGCACCTCACCCATCAGGGTGCCGTACCGACCCAACAGATGCTCGACGCGTGAGACCCGCATGCCGGTGCGTTCGGCCGTCAGATTGCGGGAGTTGTACGCCCCGAGGTAGCCGTCGGCCCCGACGAGTGGGATGTTCTCGGTGACACACTTGGGCACTGTGCGTTCGAGCCCGTGCACCGCGGCATCCACTGCGTCCTTGGCCATCACGCGGTAGGTGGTGTACTTGCCACCGGCAATGACGGTCAGTCCTCGCACCGGGCTGGACACCGCATGCTCGCGGGAGAGCGTGCTGGTGGAGTCGGATTCTCCGAACAGCAACGGCCGCAGACCTGCGTAGACCCCGACGACATCGGCGCGGTCCAGTGGATCGGCCAGCAGCTTGTTCACGTGCCCCAGGATGTAGTCGATGTCGCTCTGGCTCGCGGCCGGGTGAGCGAGATCGAGCTTCCAGTCGGTATCGGTGGTGCCGATGATCCAGTGGCTTCCCCACGGGATGACGAAGAGCAGGCTTTTCTCGGTGCGCGTGATGATGCCCGTGGCGCTGTTGATGCGGTTGCGGGGCACCACCAGGTGCACGCCCTTGGATGCGCGAACCTGGAACTGTCCACGCCCGCCGACCATCTGCTGGACCTCGTCGGTCCACACACCCGCGGCGTTGATGACCTGTTTGGCACGCACCTCGAACGAACGACCCGTTTCCAGATCGCTCGCCAAGACTCCGACGACCTTGTCGTCCTCACGAAGGAAGCCCGTGACGCGAGTGCTGTTGGCGCACAACGCCCCATAGGCGGCTGCGGTCCGCGCAATCATCATTGTGTGCCGAGCGTCGTCGACCTGGCCCTCGTAGAACTTCACCGCACCGCGAATCGCCGAACGCTTACCGGAAGGGAAGGATTCGAGCGTCTTCTTCTTACCGAGGTGCTTGTGATGACTCGGGACGCCGCGTCCGGCACCCATGACGTCGTACACGCCGATGCCGAGCCCCACGTACGGACGGTCGATCACCTTTTCGAGCGGATAGATGAACGGGACCGGCCGAGCGAGGTGCGGGCACAACGTGTTCAGCACGAGCGAGCGCTCTTTGAGGGCCTCGAACACCAGCGAGAAGTTGAACTGTTCGAGGTACCGCAGACCGCCGTGGAACAGCTTGCTCGAGCGACTGGACGTGCCGGCCGCATAGTCGCGTGCTTCGAGCAGTCCGACCTTCAGACCACGTGTCACCGCGTCGAGAGCCGTTCCCGCGCCGACGACGCCGCCGCCGATCACCAGAATGTCGAGCTCTTCGGCTTCCATCCGTGCGATCGCCTCGGCGCGCGCGGTTGGACTCAAAGCCGTTGTGGTGGAACTCATTCTTCATCAACCCAATCGAGAGTACGTGTCACTGCCTTCTTCCAGCCGGCGTACAGCTTTGCCCGCTGGTCTTCGTCCATGGACGGTGTCCATGTCTTGTCCTCGGCCCAGTTCTGGCGAATGTCGTCCTCGCTCGCCCAGTACCCGACGGCAAGGCCTGCCGCGTATGCCGCTCCGAGAGCGGTGGTTTCGGCTACGACGGGCCGCACCACGTCGACGTTCAGGATGTCGGACTGGAACTGCATCAACAGTTCGTTGACGACCATTCCGCCGTCGACCTTGAGTACCTCGAGGTCGACGCCGGAGTCGGCGTTCATGGCCTCGATGACCTCACGCGTCTGGTACGCGGTGGCTTCGAGTACGGCACGGGCCAGGTGGCCCTTGTTGACGAATCGCGTCAATCCCACGATGGCACCGCGAGCATCGGCACGCCAGTGCGGAGCGAACAGACCCGAGAACGCGGGCACGAAATACGCGCCGCCGTTGTCGTCCACCGAACGCGCGTCGGTCTCGATGTCCGCAGTCGAGGAGATCATGCCGAGGTTGTCCCGCAGCCACTGCACGAGCGAACCCGTCACCGCGATCGAGCCTTCGAGCGCGTACACCGTCGGCTGGTCGCCGATCTTGTAGCAGACGGTGGTGAGCAGGCCGTTCTTGCTCATGACCTTCTCGGTGCCGGTGTTGAGCAGCACGAAATTGCCTGTGCCGTAGGTGTTCTTGGCCTCACCGGGAGACAAGCAGGCCTGCCCGAAGGTGGCAGCCTGCTGGTCGCCCAGGATGCCGGAGATCGGCACACCGCGGAACGGTCCGCGTTCACGGCCGGTGCCGTACACCTCGGAACTCGACCTGATCTCGGGCAGCATCGACATCGGAATGCCCATGTCGGCGCAGATGCCCTCGTCCCACTGCAGGGTGTCGAGATCCATCAGCAACGTGCGCGAGGCGTTGGTCGGATCGGTGTAGTGCAATCCGCCGTCGGTTCCGCCGGTCATGTTCCACAGCACCCAGGTGTCCATGTTGCCGAAACACAGCTCTCCCGCTTCGGCTTTGGCCCGTGCACCGTCGACGTTGTCCAGAATCCACTTGATCTTCGGCCCGGAGAAGTAGGTGGCCAACGGGAGACCGGTCTTGGCGGTGTACTTGTTGGCATCGCCGCCGCCGAGTGCGGTCGCGATGCGATCGGTACGGGTGTCCTGCCAGACGATGGCGTTGTAGATCGGCTTGCCCGTCTCGCGATCCCACACCAGTGCCGTCTCACGCTGGTTGGTGATACCGACTGCGGCGATGTCCTCGCGCGTCAGATCCGCTGCGGCCATGGCACCCGCCGCGACGGCGCGCACGTTGTCCCAGATCTCCGACGCGTCGTGCTCGACCCAACCGGCCTGCGGGAAGATCTGCTGGTGTTCCTTCTGATCGACGGCGACGACGGTGCCCGCGTGATCGAAGATCATGCAGCGTGAGGACGTGGTTCCCTGATCGATCGCGGCGACGTACTTTCCTGCGAACTCGGTCATGGCTTCTCTCCTGTGGTCTGGGTGTCTGCTGGGAGTCGTGATGGCGGCTCGGGCGTCGAACCTTCTTGTTTGCGTAGGTTCTTACCGATCAACAGGTCGTACAGGAACACTCCTATCGGTCCACCTACGAGAGGTCCGACGATCGGCACCCAGAAGTACAGGCCACCGTATTGATCTCGCCACGCTCCACCGTAGCCCGTGATGTACGACGCCAGGCGAGGTCCGAAATCTCGAGCCGGGTTGATCGCGTAGCCGGCGTTGGTGGCCCAGGCGAATCCGATGGCGACGACGATGAGGCCCACGATCAGGGGAGCCATGTTGGCCATCGGCGCGGTGCCGAGCGAATCGGTCACGGCCACGATGAGGAACAGCAGAATGGCGGTACCGATGATCTGGTCGATCAGCGCCGAGGACACACTCACCGGCAGTGTCCCGTTACCGGGCAGTGTCGAGAAGATGGTCTGGGTGGCGGTGGTGTGCCCGGGGTCGACCGCGTTGATCATGTCGTTGTAGTTCCAGCGCACCAGCAGTGCTGCCACGAAGGCACCTGCGGTCTGCGCGAGGATGTACGGCGCAACCATCTTCCAGCTGAATCCGCGGAAGAGTGCGAACGTGATGGTCACCGCGGGATTGAGGTGCGCGCCGGTGATACGGCCCGCGACATAGATACCGAACATCACGCCCAGCCCCCACGCCCAGGCGATCGAGTCGTGACCGCCGAGGCTGCCGGACTCACCACCCGAGACCACCTGAGCGACGACGCCGACACCGAACAGAATGAGAATCATGGTTCCGGCGAACTCCGCGGCCATGTGCGCCGGTAGCCCCCATTCCGGTTCCTTACGTGCCATCTTCCAGCCTCCACACAGTCAGTGATACACGCCACATTGCGTGCCATTTGCCACGGTAGACGGCCTGCACTGCGTTTCACAGCTGATGCACATATGTGCAATTCGGTCGTACACTGGTGCCGGTGACGGACAACGGCATCACTCCCGAATCCGACCTGCGGACCGGCCATGCCACCCAGGCGGCGCGGCTGTACTACTTCCAGGACATGACGATGGCGGCCATCGGCCGTGAGCTGGGCGTATCTCGTTCGACAGTCTCACGACTCATCACGTTCGCGCGGGCGTCGGGACTGGTGGAAATCAAGATCTCCACCCCACTCGGTCAGGCACCGCGGATCGAGCGTGCATTCGCCGATCTGTACGACATTCGTGCACACGTGGTGCCGGTCGCGGAGACGGTCGACGAACTGCAGCGTCTCGATCGGGTCGCGACCTTCGCCGGCCGACTGCTGACGTCGTTCTTCGAGTCGGACATGGTGATGGGTGTCGCCTGGGGAACCACCG
Organism: Rhodococcus sp. KRD175; assembly: GCF_017168275.1. Lineage (NCBI taxonomy): Bacteria > Bacillati > Actinomycetota > Actinomycetes > Mycobacteriales > Nocardiaceae > Rhodococcus > Rhodococcus sp. KRD175. Next base: position 202,991 of record NZ_JABFAQ010000012.1, on the reverse strand, counting down.
TCAGCGCCGTCAGCCGCAAGCTCGCCCCCAAACGAACCCACAACTCGAGCGTGGTGCAACTGAACGGGGCAGCCAACATGCGCACCACGGGGGTCTCGTATGCCACCGACATCATCCGGACGTTCGCCGACGCGTACGGGGCTGCGGCACAGGGATTTCCGGTCCCCGCATTCTTCGACTATCCGGAAACGAGACAGCACCTGTGGCGCGAGCGCAGCATCAGGCGCGTGCTCGAACTTCAGGATCGCATGAACCTCGCCGTCTTCAGCATCGGCGTCATGAGTGGAGCCGTTCCGAGTCACGTCTACAGCGCCGGCTATCTCGAACGCGAGGACAGAGCCGAGCTGCAACGTGACGGCGTCGTCGGCGACATCGCCACGGTGTTCCTCCGATCCGACGGCAGCTACAACCGAATTGCGTTGAACGACAGATCGAGTGGGCCGAGTCTCGATCGGCTCAAGGCCGTCCCGCGCAGAGTCGCCATCGTGGCGGGAGAGTCCAAACTCGACGCCCTCACCGCCGCACTGCGCGGTGGCCTGATCACCGATCTGGTGATCGACGACATCAGCGCCGCGAAATTGGTGTTGCGCTCGCGCTGACCCATGTGAGTGGAAACTCGACCCCTGCTACGAACTTCCGCGCACGTGGGCAACCCTTGCGCTCGGCCGATTCTCGTGTCACTCTTGGTTCATGACAACAGGAAAGGCGGACACCGCCTCACCGAAGTGAGCGCCGTGCCGATGCCGTCGACATTCCCCCGTCGAGGCACATTCTCCGAAGATCCCGATTCCTACGCCGAAGACATTCGCGCGGTCTGTGCGCAACGCGACCGGTGGCTCGATTACGGATTGAAAGCCGGCCCAGCCGACAGATCTGTCGCGGAACATGCTGTGGCACAACTGTATCGATCTTCCGGGTTCGACGAGCCCGAGTTCCATTGGGTGCCGTCGCCTCGGGCTGCAGCGACCTTCATCGCCGGCAGACACTTGGCGAGAACACCGTCGATATCCACCGCCGGTACCGAGGTGGACGCCGCGATCGCGACCATGTTGTCCGACTCCCGGCACCGTATGGACCGCATCATCGAGCGCCGCCACATCGAATGGCCGCGGGAAAATCGGTGGTCGACGGTCAACGGCAGCAACGACTTTCGAGCCCGCGGCATCGTCGCCCGCGGTACCCCGATCGAGGCGGCCCTCGCCGGTATCAGCCCGGATCCCATCATCGACCGGACCGTCCGTACGTCGTTGCACACCAGCCTGTTCGACGGAATTGCCACTTCCATCCGCACGACCACTCCCCGCCCGTTCGGCTCCATCACCTGGTACGGCCAACAGGAAGCCCATCGCGTCGCCTACTACGACGCTTTCCGTCGCCACGGCCTCGCCCGGTTCTCCTTCGAAGACGTCGAACTACTCGACGTCCAAACCGCCCTCATCGAGTCGACGGGCTGGTGGTGGGCGTTCGAGAACATCGCAGTGATGGCAGAACGGCCCACCGCCGTACACGTCGAACCGCTACCCGATTCACCGCACGGTGAAGTGCGGCTGCACAATTCGGAGGGTCCGGCCGTGAAGTTCGCCGACGGCAGCGCAGTCCACGTACTGAGCGGCACCGTCGTTCCGAGCTGGGTGATCGACAACCCCACGGTCGACCGCATCACCGTCGAACGCAACGTCGAAGTGCGACGAAGCGCCATCGAACGGATCGGCTGGGACATCTATCTGGAGCAGGCAGGCCTACGTCTTGTCGACACCGGCCAGGATCCGGGGAACCCGGGCTGCACCCTGGAGCTGTACGCAGCACCAGAGGGCTGGCAGGACGGGGGACGAATTCTGCTCGCCGTCAACGGTTCCCGTGAACGCGACGGTCGACGGCGCCGTTACGGGCTGCGGGTCCCCGCTGCCTTCACCTCCGCCGTCGACGCGGCAGGCTGGACCTACGGTCTGGCCGGAGCCGACTACGCCCGGCTCCTCCGCCGTACGTGACTCCGCACGACCTCCATCGATACCCACCCCACAACTACCC
>NZ_JABFAQ010000012.1:32223-200863 GCF_017168275.1 Rhodococcus sp. KRD175 | reverse complement strand
AACCACAGGTGACCCCATGAACTCGAACATCACGCTGTCCACTCTCACCAGCCGCACCGGTCTGGATGTCTTCGACTACCTCGACAAGGAGATATCGGTGCCCGTCGTCAACGGGTCGCAGGCCCAGGGAGATCTGATCGTCGTCCCGCTCGCCGTACTCGACGGCATCGTCGTCACCACCGAACGGACACGACACGAGACCGTGCCGTTGTCCGGCATCGAACTCCTCCGCAGTGCGGCGGGCGGCAATCCGCACAGCCTCGTCGCCGACGGCCGCGGGTGCACGTGGTCGAGTCCGGTGCACGACGTTCGACGCCTCGCTCTGGGCATCCTGAGCAATTCGGAGACCGCCTACCTCATTCACCCAGAACACGGAGCCACCGGAATTGCACCCGGCCGATACGTCATCGGTCGTCAGCGCGAACGCGGCGGAGACGGCTGGTTCTCGTCGACGCAACTGATCGCGGACTGACACACCGACCGCGTGTGATCTGTATCGCATCAACCGGGCACTGATAGGTGCATCTCAGAAGGGGCGTCGGAGCAGTAAGTGTGACTCGATGTAGCACTAAGGTTCGCGTCATGACTGCTGTTGTCGCACAGACCGTCGCATGACCGGCGCCCCTTCGCCGGTGCAGAACCGTCTCCTCGGAATCGGACTGGTCGTGCTCATCGTGGTGTTCGTCGGGTGGAGTGTCACCTCGTACAACAAGACCTTCGTCGACGTCGTGACCGTCTCCCTCGAGACCGACAGCGTCGGCAACGCGCTGCCCCGCAATGCCGACGTCAAGGTGCGCGGCATGATCGTCGGAGAGGTCCGATCGGCTACGACCACCGACGGCGTCGTCACCTCGGAACTGGCGATCGAGCCGGACAAAGCGCCGATGATCCCCTCGAACGTCACGGCTCGCCTGCTGCCCAAGACTCTCTTCGGTGAGCGGTACGTCGCGTTGATTCCGCCGGACGGCAAGCCCGGTTCGCCCATCACCGAGGGCACCGTGCTGAAGCAGGATCGCAGCGGAAATGCCATCGAGGTGGGGCAATTGCTCGACGGCCTGCTGCCGTTGCTCCAAGCCGTGCCGCCACAGGATCTCTCGAACACCCTCGGCGCACTGGCACAGGGGCTCAGCGGCCGCGGAGAACAGCTGGGCCTGACGATCGATCGACTGGAGAACATCTTCTCCGGACTGAACACCGAACTCCCCGCCATCCAGCAGGACCTACGCGGATTGGCGGACTTCTCCCAGACCTACGCCGATGCAGCTCCCGAGTTGGTCAGCGCTCTCGACAATCTGCGGACCACCGGCAACACCGTCGTCGAGGAGCAATCCGCGCTCGCGACGCTGTACACGTCGGTGTCATCCGCCTCGAACACGACGGCCGGCTTTCTCGAGGCGAACTCGACGCAGCTGATCGGTCTCGCCGCGAATTCGCGCGAGGCACTCGAAGTGCTGGCCGAGTTCTCCCCCGCCCTGGGTTGCACGGTCGCGCAGTTCGCCGAAGGGGCCCGACGCGGCAGGATCGTCACCGGCGTCGGCGACGAGTATCCCGGCATCAACGTCTCGATGCCGTTCGTCAACCCGAAGGGTCGATACCTGCCGAACCAGGACGAGCCACGGCTGTTCGAGCAGACCCGCGGACCGAGCTGCTACACCCCGCTCGACCGCAATGCGGGCGAATACTTCCCGCAGTACCCGGGTGGGTCACCCAACGACGGCTCGTACCAGGTGCCGACCAGAAACCCGGGCGAGCAGAACATCCCGGTGCTCTCGGCTCCGCAGCTCTCTCCTGTTCCCGCCTCCTACGCGGGCTCGGTCACCGAGCAGCAGACCCTGGCCGTCATCTACGGCGGTGCCACCGGAATCGCACCGGAGGCCGTCCCCTCCTGGACCACGACGGTGGGCGCGCCTGCGCTTCGAGGAACTCAGGTCACGCTCCGCTGACACCGCCTGATTGAATGGTCCGCATCCCCCGTCGACGAGCGCGGCGGGTAACGATTCAGGAGTACAGATGCCAGTCGACACGAACGCCGCAGGATTCTCGATCCAGTCCTCCAACGACGGGCGCGCGGCCGTCATCTCGGTAGCGGGCGAGCTCGACGTCACCACCGCTCCGGCACTGTCCGAGGCCATCACCGCACAGACCGCGACCGGCCCGGCTGCACTGATCGTCGACCTGAGCGGAGTGTCGTTCCTGGCCTCGGCGGCCATGACCGTTCTCGCGACGGCGCAACAGGATCACGGAGAGTCCCTGTCGTTCTCGGTCGTCGCCGACGGACCGACCACCAGCCGGCCGATCAAGCTGATGGGCCTGGATCAGGAATTCACCCTGCACGCCGACCTGGCGTCAGCCCTCGCTGCCCTCGGCTGAGTCGGGGGCCGGAGATACGCCCAGTGCCATCACGGCGGCGTCGTCGGCCAGACCGTCGCCGAAACTGCGCAGCAGCAACCGCAGATCGTCGACGATCGCTGCCGGAGTCGCCGGAGCGTGTGCCGTCGCGAATTCCAGGAGAGCCCCGTCGTCGTCGTATCGGCCCCGGCCGACTCGCGCTTCGGTGAGACCGTCGCTGTAGAGCATCAGGGTGTCCCCTGCTTCGAGCGTGACGGTCGCCGGAACGAAGCGAGCGTGCCGAAGTATCCCGATCAGCTGGCCGCCCGTCATGGGCACGTAGTGGGCGGTGCCGTCGGCACGAAGGACCAGCGGTGGGGGGTGCCCGCCACTGGCCATCGATACCTCGAATCCGGTGTCCGTTCGGCTCAGAATGCCGAAGACTGCGGTGCAGAACTGCGCATTGGCATCCCGAAACTCTTGTCGCAGAACAGAATCCAAATTCTGCAGCACCGCGACGGGGTTCTCGTCGTACACCGCTGCCGCGCGCAACGTGTACCGCGTCAGCGACGTCACAGCGGCTGCCGATGCACCCTTGCCACAGACGTCGCCGAGAAAGAAGCCCCAGCAGTCGTCGGACAACGGAAACAGGTCGTAGAAGTCGCCACCCACCTCGTCGCGGGACGCTGCCCGGTAGTGCGCCGCGGCGGTCATCCCCGACGGCGGTAGCAGAGCAGGCGGCAACAGCGACCGCTGCAGCGTCTTGGCCAACAGTTCTGCACGCGTGCGTGATTGCAGCAATTCGCGCTCGTAGGTACGGCGATCGCGAGCGTCGAGCGCCGTGATGCGGATCAGTACCGGCCGGCCCGCTGCGTCGATCTTGACGTTCGCCGTGATGAACGCCGGCAGCCGTCGACGATCTGCCGTCACCAGGTCCAGTGCGATGCCGTCGAGCTTGCCGTTCATCAACAGCATCGGCCCGAAGTGGGTCTCGTAGTGAATGCGTCCACCGACGGTGAGCAGCTCCCCGAAGTCGGTACCGACCAGCGCGTCGACCTCGAAGCCCAGCCAGGTTGCCAGCGTCGAGTTCAGTCGCGCGATCCGCATGTCGGGGCGTACGGACAGGTACCCGCATGGCGCATTCTCGTACAGGTCCTCGACATCGAGGTCATCGATCACGACGGTCTCACGAAGTCCGCGATGGTCTCGGCCGTCAGTTCGGGTGCGGTGATCTGCGGGCAATGGCCACTGACGTCGAGCGTGATGCGGACGCTCCCCGGGATCTGTTCGTGCACGAACCGGCCGACCTGAGACGGTGCGAGCGAGTCGCGCGCACTGTCGATGATCAACGTCGGCACCGGTACTCCAGGCAGATCCGCCCGATTGTCGGACAGAAAGGTCGTGCGGGCGAACACCCGTGCGCAGGCCGGATCGGTTCGGCACACGCTCGCGGTCCACATGCTCTCGAGTTCGGGTCGATCGGGTGCGTTCACGACCACCGATGCCATCGATGCAGACCAACCGAGGTAGTTGCTGTCCAGCGATTCGAGCAGCTCGTCGATGTCCTCGGAACTGAACCCGCCGCGATAGTCGCCGTCGTCGATGTACCGGGGAGACGGAGTCAGCAGAATCAACTTGGTGAATCGATCGGGCGCAGCGGTTGCGGCCAGCACCCCCATCATCGACGCCACCGAGTGACCGACCAACGTCACGTCGGTCAGGTCGAGTTCCTGCGCTATATCGACGATGTCGGCGGCGTACGTGCTCATGTGGGCGTATCGCTCGGCGTCCCAGGCCGCCGGGTCCGATGCCCCGGCCCCCACATGGTCGAACAGGACGATCCGGAACCGCGAAGCCAGGATTTCGGTGACGCCACGCCACAGCGTCTGGTCGCAGCCGAAGCCGTGCGCCAGCATCACGACCGGGCCGTCGGCAGCTCCGACGACTTTCACGTTGTTCCTGATACGTGCACTCACCCGCACAGTGTGTCATCCGGCACCGGCAGCGGGGAGTGAGACCGCCTGGACGGGGTATGACCCCTGTCTACAGAAACGAGAATCTCATGCGAGTGCTGGTCACCGGCGCAACCGGATACATCGGATCTCGGCTGATCCCCGTGCTTCTCGAACAGGGCCACGAGGTGCACGCCGCGATGCGTGATCCGAAGAAGAAGTCGCGTTTCGCCTGGGGTGCGCATGTGACGGCAGTCCACTTCGACCTCGACGACCACGACAGCTTCGACTCTGCCACCGAGAACGTCGACGCGGTCGTCTACCTGGTGCATTCGATGGACGAAGGCGATTTCGTCGAGAAGGATCGCCATGCCGCGCAGTCCATGGCCGCCGCTGCGGAACGCAACGGGCTCCAGCGAATCGTCTACCTGTCCGGACTGATTCCCGACGACAGCACTCCGCTGTCGGACCACCTGCGCTCACGGCTGCAGGTCGAGGAGGCGTTCCTCGACAGTTCCGTCGATGCCACCGTCCTTCGGGCCGCCATTATCCTCGGCTCCGGATCGACGTCCTTCGAGTTGGTGCGACGCATGACCGAGCGACTGCCGGTGACGCCGATTCCGACGTGGATGCGGAGGCAGGTGCAGCCGATCGCCGTCGTGGACGTCGTCGCCATCATCGCCCGCGCCCTCGGCGATACAGCCCGTCCCGGATCGTTCGACATCGGCGGCACCGAGACGATGAGCTACCCGGAACTGCTGCAGGCGTACGGCAGCGTCGCCGGTCTGCGTCGGGCACAAATTCCGGTGCCACTGCTGCCGACGGGGTTGGTGGGCCGCGCGGTCGCAGTCATCACCGCGATGCCGCCCGGCACCGTGATCTCGTTGGTGGAGAGCCTCACCCACGACATGGTCGTGCGACGCGGTAATGCCGCGACGGAAGTGTTCGCAGAACCGGATACGACGTTGCTCAGCGTTCGGGAGGCCTTGGAACGCTCCATCACGGTGGCAGCCGAGGAAGGTACGGACGCACACGCCGATCCTCAGGCCGCAGCCGACACCGATCCCGACTGGGCAGGCGGAGTCGTCGACATCGTCGACGGCACCGTGCGACAGCGTCCGTCCGGCATCGCCGGCAAGGTCCAGCTCGGCGCGACCCGATAGCCGATGTCGCTGTCTGTCAGCTGATGTAGCTGTCAGCCGATGTCGCTGTAGCGATGAGCCCAGGGCACTGCTCGTTCCAACTGCGCTGCGAGTTGGACGAGCAGCCCCTCCCCGCCCAGCGGGGCGAGAAAGTGTGCACCCATGGGCAGACCTGAGCTCGTCCAGTGCAGCGGAACGGACAGGGCGGGACGCCCGGTGACGTTGGCGGTCTGGGTGTACGGGATCCACGAGATGTTCTCGTCGATCATCTGATCCACGATGCCGGTGTACTTGAGCATTCCCGCAGTTCGGCTGCGCAACAGCAAGTCCGATGCCAACTGCAGCGGCTTCGCGAGCTCGAACGCCCCGATCTTCGGGGGCAGCTCGGCCAGAGTCGGGGTCAGCAGCAGGTCGTACGTCTCGAAGTAGGTGGCCAGGGCCCGCACGTGCACGTGTCGGCCCTCCACCGCATCGAGGTAGTCGACTCCGCTCGCGGATCGGCCGAGCGCGGCCATGATTCGGGTGTCCCGCTCGAATGCGTCGTCACCGCACCCGGTTCTGCGCTTGACCTCTTCCATTTCCCACGCCAGGTACGTGAACCAGGCGAGCAGGAATTCGCGGTTGAGCGCTGCGTCGTCGAACGGCGGGGCCTCGAGGAGTTCGACGGCATGGCCCAGTTCGCCGAGCGTGGTCGCTGCCGATTCCATCGCAGCGATCGCCTCCGGGGCCGGAGACGGATTCACCGAGGTCGCGGCGTACATGCCGATCCGTAACGGCCGCGGGTCGGTGTCCATCCGAGACAGGAACCCGTCGGGCGGCGGCGTGGACGAGTATCCCGACGTCGGCTCACCACCGGCGAGGACATCGAGCATCGCGGCGGTGTCGCGGACCGACCGCGACACCACGCCCTGCACTGCGGCCCCGTGCATCGGCTCGCCGAACGTCGGTCCCGACGGCACCAGCCCGCGGCCGGGCTTGAGCCCGACGAGTCCACAGCAGGCCGCCGGAATGCGGATGGAGCCGCCGCCGTCGTTCGCTCCCGCCACCGGCGCGATCCCGGCCGCGACCGCCGCGGCGGAGCCACCCGACGAACCACCGGGAGTTCTGCTGCGGTCCCACGGGTTTCGAGCCGGGCCGAACAATGCCGGCTCGGTGATTCCCTTGGCACCGAACTCCGGGGTGTTCGTCTTACCGAAGATGACGAGACCGGCGTCGAGCCAGCGCTGCACCACCGTCGCGTGTTCTGGCATCGGCAGCTCGAAGAGTGCACGTGAACCACTGGACGTGGGCAGCCCCGCGTAATCCTGGGACAGGTCCTTGATCAGAAACGGCACCCCGGCGAACGGACCTTCCAGCGTTCCGGCCAGCCGTTGCTCGGCCTCCTCGCGCATCGGACGCACGATCGCGTTGAGACCCGGGTTCACCGACTTCGCCTGCTCCAGTGCGCAATCGAGAAGTTCACGCGGGGTGACATCGCCTGTGGAGACCAACTCGGCCAGCCCGAGGCCGTCGTACGTCCGATACTCGTCGATGCGCATGTGGCCACCTTAATTACGTGCGGCCCATCCGTGTGCGAAACGGTTTGCCTAAGTGCATTAGGCAAATATACGGTTTGTATAGGAAGGCAGGTGCGCCAGCTGCCCTTACCTCAGCCCGACACCCCAGAGATCGAGACCCCCATGATCACTACCGACATCTCCGACACACTTCTGCACGGCGCGACCGAGCTGGAACGAACCGACAACGGCGTGCTTCCTCATCGCCTGCCACGCGCAGCTCGTCAGCGCTTCACCGACCCCCAGCTCACGATGGCGGAATCTCAGCCGTCCGGAGTTCGGTTGGTCTTCACCACGACCGCCACCATCATCGAGATCGACGCAGTGGCGACCCGTCGCGCATTCCTGGGCCTGCCGCCGCGGCCGGCCGGACTGTTCGACCTGCGAATCGACGGCGCCCTCATCGAGCGCGTTCCGACGACGGGTGGCATCACCACGACCATCGACCTGGCGACGGGGTCGGTCACCGATCAGGTCGAGCCGACCGGTGTCGCGCGGTTCTCCGGGCTGCCCGCAACCGACAAACACGTCGAAATCTGGTTGCCGCACAACGAAATCATCGAGCTGGTCGCGCTGCGTACCGACGCCGCTGTCTCACCCGTCGTCGACACCCGACCGATCTGGATCGACTACGGCAGCTCCATCAGTCAGGGGTCCAACGCCACAGGGCCCAGCACCACCTGGACGGCCCTCGCCGCCGCGACAGCCGGTGTGCAACTGCGCAATCTGGGTTTCGGCGGAAGCGCACTGCTCGATCACTTCGTAGCGACGGCCATTCGGGACGCGCCCGCCGACCTCATCAGCCTCGAGATAGGAATCAACCTCGTCAACTCCGACGTGATGCGGCTACGCGCATTCACCTCCGCGGTGCACGGATTTCTCGACACCATCCGCGACGGTCACCCCCACACCCCACTGTTCGTGATCTCCGCGCTGCTGTGCCCCATCCACGAGAACACCCCCGGCCCAGGTGCATTCGATCCGGCGGCATTGGCGTCGGACACGGTGAAATTCGCGGCGACGGGTGATCCCGCCGAGGTGCGTGCCGGTAAGCTGACTCTGACCGTGATCCGCGAGAAACTCGCCCGTATCGTGTCCGAGCGCGCTACCGAGGACCCCCACCTTCATTACCTCGACGGCCGAGAACTGTACGGAGACAACGATGTCGAGGACCACCCGTTGCCGGATAGGCTGCACCCCGACCAGTCGACGCATGAGCTGATCGCCGAACGCGTCGTCGACCGAATCTTCCCGCGAACTCGAAGTTAGGGACAGATTCCGCGGAAATTCCGTCCCCAACTTCGAGTTCGGCGGGGTCGATCACCCCGCGGAAATGTCCGACGGGTGTTGCGCGAGCGGGGACACCTCGATCGTCATGTACGGGAACAGTGGGAGATTCCACAGGATTTCGTGTAGCCGCTCGTTGTCCCGGACATCGAAGATGCTGAGGTTGGAGTACTGGCCGACGATGCGCCAGATGCTCACCCACTCCCCGTCCCGCTGCAGTTGCTGCGAGTACGCCTTCTCCCTGGAGAGGGTGTCCGCTCGTACGTCCGCATCGAGGTCCTGCGGCAATGCGACGTGCATCTTCACGGCAAAAATCATGTGGCTCAGCCCTTGTCGAGTACGAAGTTGTACGTCACTTCTTGGCCGCCGTCGACTTCCCGAGGATCGAGGATCAGTTCGGGCTTGACGGCGTTGGCGACGTCGTCGTCGTTGTGTGCGTCGCCCGGGAAATAGAGCTGGGTGGTGATCTGCTGATGCCCGGCAGCCGCAACTTTGAGGTGCAGGTGTGCAGGACGCCACGGGTGCCAGCCGGCCGCGGAGATCAGCTTGCCGCAGGCCCCGTCGGTCGGGATCTGGTACGGGGCGGGCTTCATCGTGTGGATCCAGAAGTTGCCCTGATCGTCTGCCGTGACCGTGCCGCGCAGATTCCACTCCGGGATTCCGGGCGCGAACTGCGAGTAGAAGCCGTCGGAATCGGCGTGCCAGATCTCGATGACCGCATGCGGCAGTGGGCTACCGTCGACGCTCGTGACCTGACCTTGGAACAGCAGCGGTGTGCCCTGTTCGCCGTCGCGAGTGGGCAGGATCGCGGCCGACCCGAGTTCCGGGGCATTCGGAACGTAGTACGGACCTTCGATGGTGCCTTTGCTGCCTTCACGGGTTTCGCCGGCAACTTCTTCGACGACGTGCTCTACCCAGACGTCGAGGAACAGCGGCCACTCACCGGTCTGACCGACGTTGATCAGCCAGGCCTTGAGGGCGTTGTACTCGTCGTAAGTGACCTTGTGTTCGCGAATTGTGTCATGGACTGCCGAAATGACCTGTCGAGCAAGCAGACTGACTCGCTCCGGCGGGGTGTCGGCGGCTGCCTGCTTGTCGGAGGTGAAACGCTCGGTGGCGTTCGCCCCCGACGCGGCTGCGGTGGCCACCTCGGTAGCGGATTCCGTCGAGGGTGCGTGGTCGATGCTCATGGAGAACTCCTTGGCTCACAGTTGCGTTCTTCGGGGCTGAAGATCAGTGGTCGGTGCGGTACTTCGCGAGTTTGTCGGGGTCGATACGCACGCCGAGGCCCGAGCCCGGCAGTACGTGCAGTTCGCCGTCGCGGATGACGAGGCTTTCGGTCAGCAGGTCGTCGCTCATGTCGAGGAAGTTCGACAGCTCGCCTGCTCGGCGTGAGGTGAGCTCGAAGGCCGCGCCGAAGGCGACGGTGCAGGCTGTGCCGAGCTGGCCGTCGATCTGGTTTCCCATCACCACGTCGACACCGAGCCCTTCGCACAGGTGATGAGTGCGGAGCGAGCGGGTGAATCCGGTGCGAGCAGTCTTGATACTGACGGCCGTTGCGGACCCACCGAGGATCTCGCGAGTGACCTCCGCCGGGGTCGTCGCCGATTCGTCGGCAACGAACGGAACATCGAGTTGCTGTACCAGCCAACGACGCCCGAGGACGTCGTCGGCCGGGCACAGTTCCTCGGCAAGAGTGAGCCCCAGATCCGACATCTCTTTCATGGCACGCGCAGATTCGGCAGCGGTCCATCCGCGATTGCCGTCGACGTACAGTTCGACCGTCTCACCGAGCCCCTCTCGCAGTGCGCGGACCACGGCGGTGTCGAGCTCTACGGGCCGTCGCCCGACTTTGACCTTGAAGACTACGATGCCGTATGTCTCTCGCATCCGACTCGCCTCGTCGACCATCGCTGCAGGCGTGTCGAATCCGAGCATGTGGCTCACCCGCATACGGTCGGTGTAGCCGCCGAGGAGTTCGGTGACGGGTAGGTCGAGTGTCTGCCCGAGCGCATCCCAGATGGCCATGTCCACGGCAGATTTGGCAACCGGATTACCCACTGTACGAGCAAGTTTGGCATTGACCACCTCCCTCGAGGTGAGCGGCAGTCCCACGACGGCCGGCGCGAACAGGGTCTCGATTACCGCCACCACCCCGCGCTGGGTCTCGCCGTACGTGAACGGCCGAGGCGGAGCGTCGGCGACACCGACGATGCCGTCGTCGGTATGTACCCGAACGAGTACGTGCTCGGCCGCGCTGACCTCGCCGCTGGCGAACTTCAGCGGCTTTCGGTACGGAATCGAGTAGGGGATCGCATCGACTGCGACGATCTTCATGACATGTCCTTCAGCTGAGCAGACGGAACGGATGGTTCGAGCCGAGGGAGCACTCCTGCGTCCTCGAGGGCACCGACGAGCGCATCGACGAGTGCCGACGGTCGGTCGCGGTGCCACGCCAATGCCAGGTCGATCGTGCTCGCTCCGGCGATGTCGCGGAACACGACGCCGTTCAACTGCAGGGCGCGGACGGATTCGGGAACCAATGCCACACCCAACCCGGCCGCGACGAGCGCCAGCAGAACCGAGGTGTCCGGGGCTTCGTGTTCACGACGAGGACTGAAACCCGCTGCGCGACAACTACGCACCACGGCGTCGTTCATCACCGAGTGCGTGTCCGCATACATCACGAAATCCTCGTACATGAGGTCGGCCATGCCGAGCGCTGCCTCGGCGGCGTACCGGTGATCTACGGGCACCGCAAGCAGCAGCGACTCGGTGGTGATGGTGCGTACGACGAGGTCGTCACCTGCCACGGGTGGCCGCAGAACCGCGACGTCGAGCTGCTCCGACCGCAATCCCTCCACCTGAGCGGGGGTCAACAGATCCCCGTGAATTTCGAGCGCGATCCCGGGAAGGCGCTGCTTGATCGCACGGGCGATCGGCGGCAACTGATCGAATGCCGCCGTGCCGGTGAAGCCGATACGTACCAACCCGTACCGGCCATCGGCGATGCGTCGGACACCGCGGTTGCTGCGTTCGAGATTGTCGAGGTTGCGGACGGTCTCGCGGTAAAAGAACTCCCCCGCCGGAGTCAGGCTCACTTGACGCGTGGTTCGGGTGAGCAGGGTGACGCCCAGTTCGGCCTCGAGCTGTCGGACCGACTGAGACAATGCCGGCTGCGCCAGATGCAGGCGTTTGGCTGCCTGACCGAAGTGACAGGTCTCGGCCACGGCGACGAACTGATGAAGATGCCTCAGTTCCATCGATTGCCTCCTGTCGGTTCGTATCACGCTCAGGCGTGACCCTGCCCACAGTAAGCCCGCAATCCATTGATGACAAAGACCTATTTGCAGCTCATTGATAAGTCGGAGCGATCAATTCATCGCGGTGCACACGCCGCCCGCCGATCAGAATCCGATCGGCAATCCGGCGTAGTTCTCCGCCAGTCCCATGGCACCCGCCTCGCTGGACGCCACCCATTTCAGTTGCGAGAGTTGTAATTGCGCGTCGAAGGGGTCGTCGCCGGTATGCAGCATCGTGGTCATCCACCACGAAAAGTGGGTGCAGCGCCAGACGCGTCGAAGGGCGTCGTCGCTGTAGCTGTCTGCGGCCCGAGAATCGTTCTCCTTCAGCTTCTGCGCCAGGGCAGGCGCGAGCAGAGCCACGTCGGCTACCGCGAGGTTGAGGCCCTTCGCTCCGGTGGGCGGCACGATGTGCGCGGCGTCGCCGGCCAGGTACAGGTTGCCGTGTCTCATCGGTGTCTGCACGTAGCTGCGCATCGGCAACACGCTCTTCTCGGTGATGGGGCCGGGGTTCAGAGTCCACCCGTCCTGACCGTGACCGAGCCTTAACGCCAACGCATCCCAGATGCGGTCGTCGGACCACGTGTCGATATCGGTTCCGTTCGGCACCTGCAGATACAGCCGGCTGACCGTCGACGAGCGCATCGAGTGCATGGCGAAGCCGTCCTGGTGCCAGGCATAGATCAGTTCGTCCGTCGAGGGGGCGACATCGGCGAGCACCCCGAGCCAGGAGTAGGGATAGACCCTTTCCCAGGTGTTGCGCACCGAATCGGGCATGGCCGCCCGGCTCGGTCCGAAGGAACCGTCGCATCCCGCAACGACTGTCGCGTCGATTCGCACCGCGTTGCCCGACGCGTCGGTGAACGTGACGTAGGGGGCGTCGGATTCGACGTCGTGCAACGCCGTATCCGAGACGTCGTAGTAGATCTGTTGGCCGGCCTTCTCGCGTGCCACGACGAGGTCCTTGGTGACCTCCGTTTGCCCGTACACCCAGACACTCCGGTCGACGAGATCACGAAAGTCGATGTGGTGCCGCTCTTCCGGCCACTGCAGGTAGATGCCTCGATGCTCGTCGCCCTCGCGGTGCAGACGCTCACCGAGTCCGTGTTCGTCGAGCAACTGGACCGTCGAGTGTTCGAGGACTCCGGCCCGGATTCGGGAGAGCACGTATTCCTGAGTACGTGACTCGATCAGAATGGAGTCGATCCCCTGCTCGTCGAGCAGGTGGGACAGCAGCAGACCCGCGGGCCCTGCACCGATGATGGCAACCTGTGTACGCATGCAAGCAGTAGACCCCGGGATTTCGAGCCGAACAAGACCGCACTTCCACTGAGTGAAAACGGCCGACTACCCGCCGAGACTTCGTCCGATCCCCTGGGCCGCAACCTGAAGTGCGGCAACCAGTCTCACTCGATCGCGGCCCAGCTTGGGAACCACGATTCCCAATGCGGCGACCACACTGTCGCCGGCATGGACCGGCACAGCCACCGAACACGCACCGAGTGTCATCTCTTCGACCGTCTGCGCGAAGCCCTCGCGACGCACTCGACGCAACTCGCTCTCCAGCTGGCCAGGATGCGTCACCGTGTACGGGGTGAGGCGATCCAGGGAGCGCATCACCTGCTCCTGCACCTCCCGCGGCGCGTACGCCAGCAGCACCTTGCCGACGCCGGTGGCGTGCAGCGGCAGCCGAGCGCCGACGCGACTGACCGCGGGAACCGATGCGTGGCCGGCCAACCTGTCGAGATAGAGCACTTCGCACCCGTCGCGGATGGCCAGGTGCACCGTCGCAAGGGTCGCTCCGTAGATGTCGTGCAGAAACGGTGATGCGATGTCGCGAAGATCGGACTGATCGGGTGCGAGCAAGCCCAGTTTCCACAACCGCCTACCGACGACGTAGCGCCCGTCGTCGCCCCGGACCAACGCACCCCACTCCACCAGTTCTCGCACCAGTCGATGCGCAGTGGCGATGGGTAGGTCGGCACCGGCGGCCAGGTCGGTCAAGGTCAGCGACGGAGCCTTCTCGTCGAACACCCCGAGCAAGGCCAGCAGCCGCGCGGCCACCGAGACTCCGGGGTCTCGAGCATTGCCAGCCATGACATGGACGATAGTGTCCCCACGAGACAGAGAGTGAGACCACGCCGATGACCGACGACGGCACCGCCGCATTCGAGCTGGCACGCCCGCGATTGTTCGGGATTGCCTATCGCATGCTGGGCAGCGCCGCCGAGGCCGAAGATGTGGTGCAGGATGTCTGGCTGAAGTGGCACGCCACCGACCGCACCACCGTCCGTAATTCACTCGCCTTCCTCACCACCGTCACGACACGCCTGGCCATCAACGTCACGCAGTCGGCGCGGGTGCGGCGGGAGTCGTACGTCGGCCCGTGGCTGCCCGAACCGATCGACACCCGAGCCGATCCGGCGACGGTGGCAGACAACGACGCCACGGTCGAGCTTGCCGTTCTTGTTGTGCTGGAACGACTTCCGGCTCGTGAGCGAGCCGCGTACGTTCTCCGGGAAGCATTCGACTATCCGTACGGCCGGATCGCCGACATAGTGGAGACAACCGAAGCCAACGCGCGTCAACTGGTGACGCGCGCCCGCAGACATGTGGCCGACGCTCGTCCGACCCCTGTCGATTCCGACCGCCATCATCGACTGCTCGACGCCTTTCTCGCCGCAGCCAAGGGGGGCGATCTGGCCGCTCTGGAAAAGATTCTTGCGCAGGACGTAGTGAGCCTGTCCGACGGCGGCGGCAAGGTGAAGGCTGCAGCCCGAATACCCATTGTCGGACGCAGCCGAGTCGCCGCATTCGTTGCGGCGTTCTCCTCGCATTTCTGGATAGGAACCACGACGTCGTTCATCCAGGTCAACGGAAGGGCTGCCGTACTGATCGTTCGTGAGTCGACGGTGACCACGCTGCTGACGATCGATGCCACCGAGGACGGGATCGGGACCGTCCTGTGGGTGATGAATCCGGACAAGCTGCACGCGCTGCCGCGCTAGGTGTCACAGATCGGAGCGCTGCCCTGTCAACACTGCGACCGGCAGCAGACAAGAGTTGACCGGCTCGTCTCGCAGGCACCCCTCCTGCGGCGAAGAGAGGATTCTCATGAAGATCGTTGTCATCGGCGGAACCGGCCTCATAGGTTCTGCAGTTGTGAGCATGTTGACCGAGCACGGTCACGATGCGATAGCGGCGTCGCCCAAGTCCGGTGTGAATACTCTGACCGGCGAGGGCCTGGCCGATGCTCTCGTCAGTGCGAATATCGTTGTCGACGTCTCGAATTCACCGTCGTTCGAGGACGCGGCCGTGTTGGACTTCTTCACACGCGCGACGACCAACATCCTCGCAGCCGAAGCGAGTGCGGGCGTGCAGCACCACGTTGCACTGTCCGTGGTCGGCAACGACCGACTGCCCGCCAGCGGCTACTTGCGCGCAAAGGTGGCTCAAGAGAAACTGATTCGCGCATCGTCGATTCCGTACACCCTCGTGCGCGCAACGCAGTTCTTCGAGTTCTTCTCCGCCATCGCACAGGGCGCGACGACGGGCGACGAAGTCCGGTTGAGCTCGGGTCTCGTCCAGCCGATCGCGGCACACGACGTTTCGACCGTTGTCGCTCGTGTCGCTCTCGAGGCACCGCGTAACGAGACGATCGAGATCGGAGGCCCGGAAGCGTTCGGGCTCAACGAGTTCGTTGAAAGAGGTCTGAAGGCACGCGGCGACAGCAGAACCGTAGTCGCCGACGACCAGGCTCCGTACTTCGGCGCACTGTTGCACGGCCGTGAACTGGTTCCAGGCGATGGGGCCGAACTGTCCACTACTACTTTCGCCGCCTGGCTCGAGTCCTGATTCTCGCCGAACTCGAAGTTATGGACACATTCGGCCTGAAATCCGTCCATAACTTCGAGCTCGGCGGATATCACACAGCGGCAGCGGCAAAACCGATTCGATTGTAACGCTTTTCGCGCGCGATCATCCGCATCGAAGGGTCCTGAGCGATCAGCTCGGCAAGTTCTCGGTGCAGTACCGCGCCCACTCGATCGCAGAACTGCTGTGATTCGTCTGCGGCGTCGGGCAACTCGGGAACGATGATGTCGACGACACCGGCCCGGAAGAGATCGAGCGAGCGCACTCCCTGCTTGGTCGCCATCTCGGCGGCGTGGGTGGTGTCGCGATGCACGATGGCCGAGGCACCCTCGGGCGGCAACGGCGAGAGCCAGGCGTGCTGAGCAGCGAGAACTCGATCCGCGGGCACCAGCGCAAGGGCACCACCGCCGGTTCCCTGCCCCAACAGCAAGGAGAGCGTGGGGGTTTCGAGGTCGACCATGTCTGCGATGCACCGCGCTATCTCGCCGGCCAGGCCGCCTTCCTCCGCCTCTTTGGACAGCGCTGCGCCGGCAGTATCGATGACGGTGACGAGGGGAAGCTTCAAATCCTGCGCCAGCCGCATGCCGCGTCGGGCCTCACGCAGAGCCGCGGGGCCGAGTGGCGTCTTCGTCGTCTGGCTCCTCCGGTCCTGGCCGAGCAGAACGCACGGCATGTCGCCGAACCGGACGAGCGCCAGAATGAGGCCCGGATCGGACTCGCCCTGACCGGTTCCGTTGAGCGGTAACACGTCTGCCGCTGTGTTGAACAGCAATTCGCGCACCCCCGGCCGATCGCTCCTGCGTGAGGCCAGAATCGAGGTCCATGCCGGCACGTCCTCGATCTCCCACTCGAGAGCATCGGAATGCCGGACGCGACACGACGGCACGTCAGTCATGATGCGTAGTGCCCGGTCGACGATCTCACCGAGCTGCTCGGGCGGACGGATGGCGTCGATGAGTCCGTGCGCCTGCAGGTTCTCCGAGGTCTGCACGCCGGCGGGGAATTTCGCGTCGTACAACGCCTCGTAGACACGGGGGCCGAGAAATCCGACGAGCGCACCGGGCTCGGCAACGGTGACGTGACCGAGCGATCCCCAGGATGCGAAGACGCCGCCGGTGGTGGGGTGCCGCAGATAGACGATGTACGGCAGATTCGCCGCCTTGTGTGCGGTGATCGCCGCGGTGATCTTGACCATCTGCAGAAACGCGACGGTGCCCTCCTGCATGCGCGTTCCACCCGAGGTCGGCAACGCGAGCAGTGGAAGCCGCTCGGCGGTGGATCGGTGCACCGCGCTGACCAAACGTTCACCGGCGGCCACTCCGATGGATCCAGCCAGAAAGGCGAACTCGCCCAACAGGATTGCCACCGTGCGTCCGCGCACGGTCGCGGATCCGGTGAGAACGGATTCGTCGAGACCCGTCTTCTCACGCGCCGCAGCCAGTTCGTTCGCGTACTCGTCGTCGATGACGTAGTCGGCAGCCGGGCTGTCCCACGACTCGAAACTTCCGGGATCGATCACCAGATCGAGGAGTTCGAGCGCGGTCATCCTCGTCATCGGACCGCTTCTTTCAACCAGTCGCGGACGAGTTCGTCGTCGGCTCCGAGAACCGGCGGTGCCAGATGTCGGTTCTCGGTGACCTCCGTCCCGTCGGATTCGAAGAATCGCAGCGGCGGCCCGGGCAGGGTCACCGTGCCCAGCGTCTCGTGCTCGACGTCGATGAGCAGGCCCTGAGACTTGGTCTGCTCCCACTCGTACACTTCCTGCACGTTGCGTACTTTGCCTGCGGGGACACCGATTTGGTCGAGAAGCGCCAACAACGGCTCGGTCTCGTAGGTACGGAAGATCTTGGACACGAGTTCGACGACGTCGTCGCGACTGTCGACGCGTTGCGGGTTGGTCGCCATACCCTCGAGGTCGGGATCGATACCGAAGCCCTCACAGAAGCGATGCCACAGACCCTCGCTGCCCACCGAGATCTGCACGGCTCCATCGGAAGTGGGAAAGAGGCCGTACGGACAGATCGACGGGTGGTGGTTGCCCTGCGCCTCACCGATCTCGCCTGCGACGGTCCACTTGGTGCCTTGAAAGGCGTGCACCCCGACGACGCTGGCCAGCAACGACGTTCGAACCACCTTGCCTCGGCCGGTGCGGTCGCGCTCGCGCAGCGCAGCGAGAACACCGAAGGCTCCGTACATTCCGGCCAGCAGGTCCGCGATCGGGACCCCCACGCGCTGAACATCGTCGGGACCGGAGCCGGTGAACGACATCAACCCGGCCTCGCCCTGAGCGATCTGGTCGTAGCCGGATCGGCCACCCTCGGGGCCGTCGTGTCCGAATCCACTGATCGACAGCACGACCGTGCGCGGGTTGATCTCGGCGATGCGCTCGGGCGAGAAGCCGAGCCGATCGAGCACTCCCGTGCGGAAGTTCTCGAGCAGAACATCCGCGCGTTCGATCATGCGCTCCAACGCTTCTCGGCCATCGTCGGTTTTGAGGTCGAGCGCGATCGACCGCTTGTTGCGGTTGGCCGAAAGGAAGTACGTCGATTCGCGCTCCGCGTCACGCGGGGTGACGAAAGGCGGCCCCCACACCCGAGTGTCGTCGCCGCCCTTGGGGGTCTCGACCTTGATGATGTCCGCACCGAGATCTCCGAGCATCATCGCCGCGTGCGGGCCGGCCAGGGCGCGCGTCAGATCCACCACCACGGTGCCGTCGAGCGGTCCGGTTCTGCCTGTCGTGTTGAGGGGCATCGAATTGATCCTTACGTCGAAAGCAATGAGGGGGTGAATCGCCAGTGTGGCCCATTGAGTCAGTGGCCTAGCCAATTTCATTGGACCAGCGATCCGGGGGGAAGTCAAGATCAAGTTCTCGGACGTCCGCGCAGCTCGAGAGCTAGAGCCAGCCGGGCACGACCAGTACCGCCCAGGCGATCAACGGGCCGATGACGACGACCAACGCGCTGTATTTCAGTATTTGCTTGTAGAAGACGTCCCGATCGATGTCCTGGGCGTTGGCCAGCACCAGAGCGCCGTTGGTGGAGAAGGGACTGACATCGACGATCGTCGAGGCGATGGACAGGGCCACGATCACACCGATGGCACCGACCTCGCCGGCGAGCAGGAACGGAACGGCCAGCGGGATGGTGACACCGAGGATGGCCGTCGACGACGCGAACGCCGAGACGATGGCACCGATGTAGCACAGCAACAGAGCCACGAGCAGCGGAATGCCGATGCCGGTAACCGCATCACCGACGTACTCGACCGTGCCGGCTTCCTGCAGCACGCCGACGAACGTCAGCACGCCACCGATGAGCAGTACCGTCGACCAGCTGATCTGGTTGATCGCACCCTTCTGCGCCTTGGGCGACGCCAGGGCGAGGACCACGGCGACCGTCATCGACACGAAGCCGACATCGAGATCGAGGACGAGTGAGAACAACGCCAGCGAGGCCAGCCCGACGAGCGTAAGGATCTGATCGAACGTGATGGCCTTGACGGCGGTGGCCAGGGGTGGCGCGTTCTCGACCGTGACCGTCTGACCGGACGGCGTGGGCGTCGACGATCCGAAGCCGCGCATCACAGTCCTCGAGCCACCCCCGCCCACTCCGCCCGAATCTCCCTCGGGGCGGGTGCCGTCCTCGTCGTGCACGCTACGACCGAGAAGCGCACGTCCGCCCAGGAACATGAACAGCAACGCACCGATTGCCGCGTTGAACAGCATGCTGCCCAGGAACAAGGTGAGTGGGCTGTTGACCAGACCCGCCTTCTGAGCGATGTTGTTGACCGTGACGCCGTAGATGCTGATCGGCGAGAACCCGCCCGCCTGTGCGCCGTGAATGACCATCATGCCCATGAGCAGGGCATTGATCTTGTACCGCGCCGCGAAGCCGAGTGCGATCGGTGCGACGATCGCCACGGCTGCCGGTCCCAGCGCTCCGATGGAGGTCAGCACGCCGGTGATACCGAACATGACCCACGGAATCAGGGCGACCCGGCCACCGACCAGCCGCACCGCACCGCGGACCAGGAGGTCGACCGTACCGTTGTTCTGGGCGATCGCGAAGAGGTAGGTGATACCGACCAGCGTCAGGAACAAGCTGCTCGGGAAGCCGGCGATGATGTCGTCGGTGCCCATGCCCACGGCAATGGTTCCGACGAAGAACGCCGCCACGAACCCCAGCGCGCCCATGTTCACCGGGAACACGGTCGCAGCGAGGAACATGACGACGAGCGCAATGATGGGTATCAACTCGGTCGACATCGAAGGTCTCCGGTTCGTCTGAGGTTGTCCCCGAGCGGATGCCCGGGTTCCGTGGCCAATTGGACTAGCCACTGAGTCTTTACAGACTGAACCAGTGAAGTGGATCACTTGTCAACAGTTGCTATGACCCGGGCCACTATCTACCGGACGGTTAAGGTGGGGGTCCAGAGGAGCAGAGAGCGAGTGACACAGTGGCTGAGCAAATTCGCCCGGTGACCCGACCGCGGCTGTACGAGGTCATCGTGGAGCAGCTGTGCAAACACATCGCCGATCGCGACATGAAGCCCGGCGATCGACTCCCGCCCGAGCGTGAACTGGCGGGTCACCTCGGCGTCAGCAGAGCCTCACTGAGTCAGGCCCTCGTCGCACTCGAAGTACAGGGCATACTGGCCGTGCGCCACGGCGACGGAGCGGTACTCGTGCGACGGCCCGTGGGAGACATGGCCATTCGCGCCCTGCGCGAGCACGCCGATCGCCTGCCCGAGGTGATCGAAGCCCGCGAGGCACTCGAGGTCAAGCTCGCCGAGCTCGCCGCAACCCGCCGCAGCGACGCCGAAATGGCGGCGATCGACCACGCCCTGTCGGTGATGGCCTCGGAGATCACCGACGGAAATCGCGGCGACTCCGGCGACGAGCTGTTCCATCACGCCATCACCGAGGCCGCACACTCGCCGCTACTCGCCCGCCTCATGGGTGAAATCGCCGGCCTGATTCGCGAAACTCGAATCGAATCATTGTCGCAGTCGAACCGTCCGCAGACTTCATTGGAACACCACCGCCGCATCGCAGAGGCTGTGCGACAACAAGATCCGGCCGAAGCAGGACGTGCAATGGCCGAGCACATCCGCCTCGTCTCGGACGTTGCACTGCTCCGCTCCGCGGACAGCTAGAGAACTCACCCGCCACAGCACATGGTTGACATCCGTGGCCACGTCGGTGCATCGTTATTGGCACAGCGCCAACAACGCGTCGTACGCTCCGACCCGAGGACCCTCCATGACTGCACTCGCAGACCGCACCGACGACGTCACCACCGAGCTCGCCGACGTCCGACAGCTCGCCCGCAGCTTCTTCGAGAAGGAGGTCGCGCCGCACCGCGAGGAATTCGCGACGGCCGGACGCCCCAGCCGCGAGGTCTACCGGAGTGCGGGCAACCATGGACTCCTGGGAATGTCGATACCCCAGCAGTACGGCGGAGGCGGCGGCGACTTCCGCCACGAGGCGGTGCTGTTCGAGGAGCAGGTCCGCGCAGGCGACTCGGCCATGCAGTTGGGTGTGCACAGCGGCATCGTTCCGCATTACATCCTTGCGTACGCAACCGAGGAGAAGAAGCAGCGCTGGCTACCGAAGCTGTGCTCCGGCGAGTGGATCGGCGCGATCGCGATGACCGAACCGGGAACCGGCTCGGACCTCCAGGGCATCACCACCCGCGCGGTGCGCGACGGGGACGAGTACGTGGTCACGGGCGGAAAGACGTTCATTTCCAACGGAGCTCACTGCGATCTAATCATCATCGCCGCCAAGACAGATCCAAACGCCGGAGCCCGCGGGTTGTCGCTGCTCGTGGCCGAGGTCTCCGACGACACCGAAGGCTTCCACCGCGGACGGGTACTGCACAAGATCGGCCAGAAAGGCCAGGACACAGCAGAACTCAGTTTCGACGGTCTACGCGTCCCGGCTGCCAACCTCCTGGGTGAAGAAGGTCGCGGCTTCGCGCAGTTGATGCAGCAGCTTCCTCAGGAACGGCTGATCTGCGGTATTGCCGCCGCCGCGATGATCGAGGCCGCCGTCCAGCAGACCGTCGACTACACCAAGACACGAAACGCGTTCGGCAAGACACTGTTCGACCTGCAGAACACCAAGTTCGAGCTCGCCGAATGCGCCACCATCGGACGCGTCGTCCGCACCTTCGTCGACGACGCAGTGGCCAAGCATATTTCGGGATCACTTGACGTGACGACGGCTGCGATGGTCAAGTACTGGACCACCGATCGACAATTCGAGGTGGTCGACCGCTGCCTGCAACTCTTCGGCGGCTACGGCTACATGGAGGAATACCCCATCGCCCGCATGTTCGTCGACGGTCGCATCGCCCGCATCTACGCCGGTGCCAACGAAGTCATGAAAGACCTCATCTCTCGCTCTCTGTAGAACCCGCACCGACCCGAGGATCCGATGAACAGCCCAGCCGCACTGCACACTTCCACCATCACCGGCGAGATCGGTACCGACCGTATCGTCGTGCTGACGATCGACGATCCTGCGCATTCCACGAACACGATGAACGCGGCATTCGGTGAATCGCTCGAGCAGACCGTCGACTGGCTCGAGACCGAACTCGATGCGTACGACGGCATCATCGTCACGTCAGGCAAGGATTCGTTCTTCTCCGGTGGCGACCTCGAATTGCTGCGCGACGCCGATCCGTCCGACCACGCGACGATCGCGGGTGCGCTCGATTTCACGAAGGACAAGTTTCGGCGGCTCGAGACGCTCGGCAAGCCGGTGGTGGCCGCACTGGGAGGCACCGCGCTCGGCGGCGGCTTCGAGATCGCCCTGGCCTGCCATCATCGAATTGCCCTGAACAACAGCACGGCTCGATTCGGGCTGCCCGAGGTGACACTCGGGTTGCTGCCCGGGGCCGGTGGCGTCACCCGAACGGTTCGGATGTTCGGCATCGTCGAGGCTCTGACACAGGTGGTGGGCCAGGGCCAGCGATATCGGCAGGCGCAGGCCCTCGAACTCGGACTCATCGACGAGGTCGTCGACACCCACGAGCAGATGATGGCGCAGGCACGTTCATGGATCACCGCCAATCCCGAGGCCCTCCAGCCCTGGGACAGGGCGGGATTCACGATCCCCGGCGGTACGGCGTCAGCACCGGCTGTGGCCGCGCAGCTGCCGGCACTCACGGCAACAGTGCGTGAACAGGTCAAGGGCGCGCCGATGCCTGCCCCCATCGCAGTGGTTGCCGCGGCAGTGGAAGGATCGGTACTCGACTTCGAGGCCGCCTCCCTCGTCGAAACCCGCTACTGCACGTCGCTCGCCTGCGGGCCGATCTCGGGCAACCTGATCCAGTCGATGTTCTTCGATCTCGGCTCCATCACCAAAGGCGCTTCCCGCCCTCCGGCCGAACCACATCGAGTTCCCGAGAAAGTGCTGGTGATCGGGGCCGGAATGATGGGTGCCGCCATCGCCTACGTCGTCGCCTCGGCGCAGGTTCCAGTGATCCTCCGCGATGTCTCGATCGAGTCTGCTGAGCGCGGAAAAGATTACGCGCGTTCGATTCTCGGCAAAGCTGTCGCGAAGGGACGAAAGACCCAGGCCGATGCCGATGCGGTGCTCGCGCTCATCACCCCCAGCTCCGACGCGGCGGACGCCGAGGGTTGCGACCTGGTCGTCGAGGCAGTGTTCGAGGATCCCGCCGTCAAGCAGGGTGCCTTCGAGGACGTCGACAAGTACCTGACCGCCGACGCGCTGCTGTGCTCGAACACCTCCACCCTCCCCATCACCGCACTCTCGCAGTCTGTTTCGCGAACCGCCGACTTCATCGGCACGCACTTCTTCTCCCCCGTCGACAAGATGCCGTTGGTGGAGATAGTGGTGGGAGAACACACCAGTGATTCCGCTCTTGCCCGCGCATTCGACTTCGTCCGTCTGATCGGCAAGACACCCATCGTCGTCGGCGACAGTCACGGCTTCTTCACCACCCGCGTCATCGGCCGATTCATGGACGAGGCGATCTCGCTGGTCGCGGAGGGCGTGCATCCGGCCACCGTCGAGCAGGCCGCACTCCAGGCCGGCTACCCGTCCGGCGCACTTGCTCTGATGGACGAGATTTCGTTGACCCTGTCGCGGCACATCCGCGAGGGCATGGCCGAGGCCGCTCGCGCGGACGGTCGCCCCTGGATCGTCTCGAATTCGTACGCCCTGGTCGATCGCCTCGTCGACGAGTTCGACCGTCCGGGACGCAAGGCGGGGCGCGGGTTCTACGAGTACGCCGAGGACGGCAGCAAGGTCCGGCTCTGGCCGGGCCTGGTGGAGCACTACCACCGCCCCGATCACGGAATTCCGTTCGAGGACATGATGGATCGCATGCTCGTCGCCCAATCACTGGATTCGGTCGCGTGCCTCGACGAGGGCGTTCTCCGAACCGTCGCCGACGCCAATATCGGGTCCATTCTGGGTATCGGCTTCCCTGCCTGGACCGGCGGTGTGCTGCAGTTCGTCAATCAGTTCGACGGCGGTCTCCCGGGATTCGTGCACCGAGCCGACGAGTTGCGGGCGCGATACGGCGACAGGTTCGTCGTACCCGCGTCGCTGCGAGCACGCACCGAGCGGTACCTCTGAGATCGCGCTCGCTCGGTTCGGTGCGATCATGACAACCATGCCGGCTGCAAGCACACCCAAGTGGAATCGACTGGAACCGGACGAGCGACGGACCCAGATCCTGGCCGCCGCCGTTCGCTTGTTCGGCGACAAGCCGTACGCCGAGGTCTCCATGGCCGACGTGGCTGCGGCTGCGGGTGTTGCACGCGGGCTCATTCATCACTACATCGGCAGCAAACGGGATCTGTACCTCGAGTGTGTTCGTTTCCTGGTCACCGTGCCGCCGATCGAGGACGTGCACTTGCCCACGGGCTCGGTCGAGGAGAGGGCTCGCGGGAGTGTGCACTGGCTGGTGGGCGTCATCGAGGCACACGGAACGGCGTGGGTGTCGGTGGCGAGCGGCTCGGGCGTGGACCAGCAGGTGGCGCAGATTCTGGACGAGGCGGACGACCTTGCCGCCGAGCGCGTCTTGGACGCAACGGCTTTCGAGACACACCGCGGCGACAGACGCATCGCAACGTCGGCAGTGCGGGCGTTCGGCGGCATGGTGAAGGCGGCAGGTCGCGAGTGGCTGGTGCGCGGCACGCTGACCCGGGACCAGGTGGAAACACTTCTGACAGACGTGCTCGTCACCGTTCTCTCCACCGCACGCTCTCTCGACAACGCCCCAGAACGGTAGCTGGGCAATCCTTTTCACGGTTCACATCCCGTCGATCACCCACGGCTTCGCTATTGACACCACGCCAACAAGGTGGAACTGTGACCGTATTCACTCGGGCGTACCGCGCCCCCTCTCGCACAAGGGACCTCGCCATGTATCTCACTCAAGGCCTCCATCGCTCCGCAGCCACCACACCTGATCGCGCTGCAACGGTGTTCGGCGATCGCGTGCGCACCTTCTCGGAACAGATCGATCGTGTGGCGAGGTTGGCGGCCGGTCTGCATTCCGTCGGAGTCGAGAGCGGCGATCGAGTGGCAATGCTGGCGTTCAACAGTGATCGCTACTCCGAGTACCTGCTTGCGGTCCCGTGGGCCGATGCCGTGCTCAATCCCGTCAACATTCGGTGGTCACCCGTCGAAGTTGCGTATGCACTCAACGACTCCGGGACCAAGGTACTCATCGTCGACGACACCTTCGGGGCGATGGTTCCGGCTCTACGCGCGTCGTGCCCCGACCTGGCCACCGTCGTCTACTGCGGGGACGGTTCCACCCCTGACGGCATGGTGTCGTACGAGGATCTGGTGGCATCCCACGGTCCCGTTCCCGATGTACGACGCAGCGGCGACGCCCTGGCCGGCCTCTTCTACACCGGCGGCACCACCGGATTCCCCAAGGGCGTCATGCTCTCCCACGCGAATCTGGTGACGTCCGGCCTGGGGACGGTGGCCACCGGACAGCTGCTCGACGACGCGTCGGTACTGCTCCACGCCGCACCGATGTTCCACCTCGCCGATCTGGCTGCATGGGTAGGGCAGGTCATGCTCGGTGGCACCCATGTCATGGTTCCGTTCTTCGAGCCGACCGCCGTCCTCGGCGCGATCGCGAAGCATTCGATCACCGATGTTCTGCTGGTACCGACGATGATTCAGCTTCTGGTCGACCACCCCACGTTGAGCGAGTTCGACACCTCGTCACTCAGCCGCGTGCTGTACGGAGGATCCCCCATCTCCGCCGGGGTCCTCGAACGGACCCTCGCCCGGCTACCGCAGGCCCGCCTCACTCAGGCCTACGGCATGACAGAACTCGCGCCGGTCGCATCTCTGCTGTGGCCGGAACATCATGTTGGACAACGTATCGGCTCGGCGGGACGCGCGGCCCCTCACTCGGAGATCTGCATCCTCGGCCCGGACGACGAGCAGCTCGCCACCGGTGACGTCGGCGAAATCTGCGTCCGCGGCGGTCATGTGATGCTGGGGTACTGGAACAAGCCGGAGGAGACCGCGGCCGCCGTTAGAGACGGCTGGATGCACACCGGCGACGTGGGTTACCTCGACTCCGACGGATTCCTGTTCGTCGTCGACCGCTTGAAGGACATGATCATCACCGGCGGCGAGAACGTCTACAGCGCCGAGGTGGAGAGTGCGCTCAGTCGTCATCCCGCCGTTCTGGCCTGTGCCGTGATCGGCGTTCCGGACGAGGAGTGGGGTGAACGAGTTCATGCGTGTGTCGTTCTGGCCGAGGGACTCTCACCCACGACAGCCGAGTTACGCGAGCACA
The DNA here is from genome assembly GCF_017168275.1 of Rhodococcus sp. KRD175. Classification (NCBI taxonomy): domain Bacteria; kingdom Bacillati; phylum Actinomycetota; class Actinomycetes; order Mycobacteriales; family Nocardiaceae; genus Rhodococcus; species Rhodococcus sp. KRD175. The sequence continues at coordinate 174,612 of NZ_JABFAQ010000012.1, read as the reverse complement.
CTCGCACCTACGTTGCCGGGTACAAGACTCCCCGCACCATCGAGTTCGTGACGGCGCTACCCATGAGCGGAGCAGGCAAGATCCTCAAGCGCGACCTGCGTGACGCCTACGTGGCCAAGGAATCGGCCGACGCAGTTCTGTGATCGCGCGACGGCGAATGCCGTCCGTCGAGTCCTCGAGTCACAGTCCGGCGCGCTCGAGAATCTCGTCCCAGTGGATCTCGGCCTCGGCCTCACCCATGCCAGCGGACGCGATGCGCTCGTAGTCGCCGATCAGTGAATCGGCGACCCGCTCATAGCGTTCGATCCATGCTTCCTTGTCGTCTCGCCAGTATCCGACGACGGCCATGCGGCGGGCAGGGAATGCGATCTCACTGCGGAAGTGCTTACGTATGCCTCTACCCGCCGACGCCTCACCGCCGAACCAGACGTACCCGTTTCCCGTCGGAACTCGGAACGTGCGCACAGCATCGACGAGTTGCGATGGTGCGCGCCCGTTTCCGGCCACCCTCCAGTCCATCGTCACCGAGGCCGCCGATCGAACGTCCAACACGTCGTCGCCGTGAGCCACCTCGACGATCGCATGCGCGCGGAGTCCGGCAGGCAGCTGCTCGAGAGCACGGCACAGAGCGGGTAGCCCCGGTAGATCGGCGATCAACAACATCCACTCCGTGTCGGCGGGCGGCTCGTACCACGACCGTGTTCCCCACATCCCCAGCGCCGTACCCGGCTCGGCCGAGCGAGCCCAGTCCGCGGCCACGCCGCCGACGTGGTCCACGAAGTCGATCGTGATCCGGTCGCCGTCCCAGCGCCGGACGGTGTAATTGCGGCATTCACGAACCACGTCGTCGTGATGCGCGAGAACGCCGTCGCGTCGGATCATCTCGGGCGGTACGTCCTCTCCGTCGGCCGGAAAGTACAGGTGCACGATTTCGTCGGGCACTCCACTCGACTCGAACCCGCGCGCATCGGAAGCATCGAACACGACTCGAATCAGCGACGGCGACAAGCGGTTCGCTTCGATTACTCGCGCTGTGAGGTAACCGCCCTCGTCACGTCGGCCGGCCATGACGAGGCCTTCAGCTCTGCTCTGCCGGCTCGATGAACATCTTTTCGATGTCGTCCATGATTTTGCCCAGGCCGATCGGGTCCGATGAATTCCACACGCTCGCCGAGACCCAGTGCACCCGATTCTGCTGCACGGCAGGCAGTGTGGACCACAACGGTGCAGCACTGATCGCGTCCCGTTCGCTGTCGGCACCCTGGTCGGTGTACACGAACAGGGTGTCGGCGGAGTTCAGCGTGTTCAGCGTCTCGTCGGTGATGTCGATACGAAACAGGCTCGGATCCTGCTGGCCCTCCGGCTGCGCCATGCCCAGACCACGGAAGGCGATGCTCTCACCCGTTCCGACGCGAATCGAGTACTCCCCGCGCTCGCTCAATCGAACAGCGGAGACCGGCTTGTCGGCCAGGTCCGCGTCGGCAACTCGCTGCTTCAGCGCGGCCATCCGGTCCATCAGATTCTGCATGAGGTCCGTTGCCTCGCTCTGCTTTCCGAGCACATCCCCTATGGCCGCGACTCCATGCGAGACGTCCTCGAGCGACACCCCGTCGTTGTAGGCGAAGCCGTAGGTCGGCACTCCGCTGGCGGCGAGCTTGTCGTAGATCTCCTTGTTCCACGCCTTCTCGCCTTCGCCGTCGTACCCGGCGACCACCACGATCAGGTCGGGGTCCTGAGCCAGGATTCCCTCGACGTTGGGATCGAAGCCGCCACCCTCACCCGCTATGTTTGCGATGTCGCCGATGCGCTCGTCGACGTGCGCGGGTAGCGCCAGCGGGTTGAAGGACGCGGCCACGGGATTCACTTCGAGCGACAGCATCAGGGCCAGTGAGATGGGGTCGGCGGCGACGACCCGGGCGGGTCGCTCGGGAACCTCGACCGGGCCGAAGTAGTCCTGCACCGTCCTGGTGCCGGCGGCCTCGGCTGGACCGGACGGTTCCGACGTGGCGCTCGAGCATCCGACCAGAGCCAGAGAGAGAGCGCCGAGGAGCGTGTACAGCCCGGCAGAGGCGGAACGTCTCATCCGGCCGGTTGCACGGCCGTGGAACACGAAGAATCGAGGCATGACTGGGCAGCCTAGCCTAACTCCTAGCCGCGGTGGTCATCGCCGACAAGCAACGGCACGATGCTGCGGTGCGCGAAGGCCAGCAGATCGTCGTACGTCTCGAGTGCAGCACCCGCTGCCGGAGTCAGCAGAATCGAATGCACGACGCGGACCACGATTTCCGGGGCGTCGGGTACTGCGAAACTGTCCGAGTCCAGCCCTCCCCGGGCGATCTGGGCGGCAGCGTCTATTGCAGACGCGAGCAGGGTCGACGCATTGGTCGTCAACTGTTCGAGTACCAACGCACTCTCGGAGTCGAACATCTTGAGCAGGACGGGATTGGTTCGCACCGACTCGATCGTCGTCGCGAATCCGTGCGCGGCACGATCCGCCCGAGACGATTGTTCGGCGGCCGCTGCCGCCACCGCGACGAACAGTCTCGTCGACTCACGTGCCATGACCGCGCGCACCAGCTCGTCCTTGGATCCGATGCGGCGATAGACCGTCACCCGGTTGATCTTGGCGCGCTTGGCCACGTCCCCGATGGTCGTTCTGGGGATGCCGACCTCGCCGAACAACTCCAACGCGGCATCGAGGATCGGCCCGTCGTCACCGTCTGGATGCATCGTCCGATCCTAACGGCACCCTCGATGATTGTATGCAACATTGCAACACTATCTGTTGCTATGTAGCATCACCTCATCAGCATTTCGACGAATGGAGCTCGAATGTCTCGTGACCGAGCGATCGACCCGAACGCGCGCCACCTGGACGAGTCCTATGCGATCGTGGCCCGCGCGGTGACGTTCGACTGGACCGGCGTTCCGCTGCAGTACATTCCGCACGAGTGGTACGCCACGCACTTCTGGAACGTGATGCACCTGGTGCTGCCGGAGGGCGAACGGGCGATGGCCGACGTGTTCGCCCTCGCGCTTCCGTACATCGACGACCGCAGACTGCACGAGGAGGTCGTCGGTTTCGTCGGACAAGAAGCCACGCACGCGTCCTCGCACGAGAGCTTTCGTACGTACCTCGTCGCGCACGGCGTCGACATCGAGCCGATCCTGCAGCGCATTCGATTCGCGGTGGGCGTGGTGTTCGGCGATCACGGCCTCACCGGCCGCGCGGGCAAAGCGTGGCTGAACGAGCGCCTCGGGATCTACGCCGCAGCCGAACATTTCACCGCAGTAGTGGGCGAATGGCTGTTGGACAACACCGAATTCGATCGCCTCGGTGTCGATCCGACGATGCTGGACCTGCTTCGCTGGCACGGAGCCGAGGAACTCGAACACCGCAACGTTGCCTTCGACGCATTCCAGTACGTCGACGGGGGTGCGTTTCGCCGCGCCCGCACCGCGGTGATAGCCAGCGCGGGGTTGGCCGTGCTCTGGTTCAGCACCGCCGCGTACCTGTACAAGAACTCGGTGGCCACCCCGCGCACCGGGAAGCGCCGACTTCGCACCCCCTGGCCTCTCGCCTTCGCACGAGCATCCCGCAAGCAACTGATACCGGGCCTGTCGTTTCTGTTCGTACAACTCGCCCTGTACATCCGACCGGGTTTTCACCCATCGAAGATGGGCGACATCGACAAGGCCGTGCGATACCTGGCGACGTCACCTGCAGCACTGGCGGCCCAGCAGTGACCACCGAAACAGCCCCGAGACACAGCCATCTGGGTGAGATCACGGTGACCGACCCCGGCCGTGGTCTCCGAGCCATCGCTACGGCATCTCGGGTGTACGCAAGACTGGTCACCGACTCGTCCGTCGTGACCGCCCTCTCCCCGGCGCGACCGCGCCGATGCGTCGGCTACGAATTCGAGACCACCATCGACGAGATCGTCGACGAGGCCGAGGACGTGCGCTCACTTCTACTGCGTCGCAGCGACGGAAGCGCAATGCCGACCTGGTTGCCCGGTGCACACATCGACGTGACCACACCGGCAGGCTCGGTTCGGCAGTACTCGCTCGCAGGTCGGCCGGCAGGAGGCGATCGATATCGCATCGGTGTCCGCAGGATCCCCGGCGGCGCGGCCTCCACCGAGATACACGGTCTCGTTCCAGGAGACACCTTCCGAGTCCGTGGACCCCGCAACGCATTTCCCATGGCCGCCGCCGAGCACTACTTGTTCGTCGCGGCCGGCATCGGCATCACCCCCATTCGGTCCATGATCGAGCGCGCCGTCGCCGACGGCACACGGTGGACCCTCTACTACCACGGGAGATCTCGCGCGAGCCTGCCGTTCGTCGCCGAACTGCAGCATCTGGCGCTCACCTCCCGCGGGCACGTGATCGTCAAAACCGATGACGTGGACGGACTTCCGAGTCCGTCGGACATCGTCGATCTTGGGACGGGACCCTCGGCCCTGTACGTCTGCGGCCCCGCGGCACTCTCGCGCCGGCTGCGCGAGGAGGCCACCCGAAGTACCGCGGTTCGGGAGTTCCACACCGAGCTGTTCGCGCCCGCCCCCGTGGTCGACGGCCGTCCGTTCGTGCTGAAGCTCGCACGGTCCGGCGACACCGTCGAAGTCGGCGCACAGGAGACCGCCCTCGACGCCCTCCGACGAGTCCGTCCCGATCAGCCGTTCTCCTGCCGCCAAGGTTTCTGCGGTGCCTGCGTCGTCGGCCTCACCGGCGGCCGCGTCGACCATCGCGATCGCGTGCTGAGCCGCACCGAACGCGAGAACTCACTCACCCTGTGCGTGTCACGCGCCGCGGTCGACGGCGACGTCGTCGTTCTCGATCTGTAGAAGGAGCCACACATCATGACCGACAACGACTCTGCCGCGTCGCATATCGACGTCGCCATCATCGGTGCCGGCTTCGGCGGTCTCGGAGCTGGAATACGGCTCGAACAGGAAGGCCGCGGCGACTTCTTGATCTTCGAGCGTGACAGCGCGGTCGGCGGGACGTGGCATGTGAACACCTATCCCGGCGCCCAGTGCGACATTCCCTCGGCGCTGTATTCGTTCTCGTTCGCACCCAACCCGGACTGGACCCGCCTGTATCCACTGCAGCCCGAGATCGAGCAGTACCTCAACGACTGCACCGACCGGTTCGGTATCCGGAATCGAATCCGGTTCGGACACGAGGTGCTCGACGCGACGTGGGACGACGACCGGGCGCGTTGGATCGTGCGAACGAGCGGCGGAACATGGACTTCTCGGATTCTGATCGGAGCCCTCGGCCCGTTCAGTGAACCCGCCACTCCCAGTATCGACGGTCTGGAATCGTTCGGAGGCAACGTCTTTCATTCGGCCCGATGGAACCATGACCATTCGGCCGAGGGTAAGCGTCTCGCCGTCATCGGCACCGGCGCATCGGCGGTGCAGTTCGTACCCCGACTCGCTCCGTCGGCCGCACATCTGACGCTCTTTCAACGCACGCCCACGTGGATCCTTCCCCACCCGGACCGTCCCATCTCCGAGTCCGGCAGATCCGCGCTGAGGAAGTTTCCGGCGGCTCAGCGCGCCATGCGTCGTACGTTCGATCTGTTCCAGGAAGCTCTGGTGCCCGGCCTGATTCGGCACCGCGCCCTGCTGACGCCGTTGACCGCACTGGGCCGGGCTCACCTACGCAGACAGGTGAAGGATCCCGTACTCCGCGAGAAGCTGACTCCCACCTACACATTCGGCTGCAAGCGGCCGACGTTCTCGAACAAGTTCTACCCCGCCCTGTGCCGCGACAACGTCACCGTCGAGACCACCGCCATCTCCCGCGTCGTGCCCGAGGGCGTCGTCACGACCGACGGAACGGTCCACGAGGTCGACACCATCGTTCTCGGAACAGGTTTCACCGTCGCCGGGCATTCAGGCTTTCGGCGCATCGTCGGTCGTGGCGGTCGGTCGTTGGCGCAGACCTGGCCCGACGGAGAGATGTCGTCGTATCGAGGGACGACGGTGCACGGCTTTCCGAACTTCTTCATGGTGCTCGGCCCCAACTCGGTGGTGTACACCTCGCAGGTCGTCACCATCGAAGCACAGGTGAACTACGTTCTCGCAGCACTGCGGGCGATGGACGACAAGCGCTTGGCCGCAATCGACGTCACCCGCACTGCACAGACGGAATTCGCGGACTACACGGACGAACGGTTGGCCGGTTCGGTGTGGAACTCGGGTGGGTGCAGCAGCTACTACCTGAGCCCATCGGGCCGCAACGTCACCTACTGGCCGGGTTCGGTACGCAACTTCACCCGTCGTATGTCGACCATCGAACTCGACCACTATTCCTGCCGCAGTGCCACTCTCGATGTGCCGGGCACACTCGCCGTCACCGAGGAGTCCGCATGAGGAACCACATGGACCTCACCGGCAAGGTCGCACTGGTGACCGGCGGTGCACGCGGCATCGGTGCCGCGACCGTAGCAAAACTGGTGGCCGCCGGTGCATCCGTGGCAGTGGTGGATCTTCACTTCCCGACCGACGCGGCGGGCGCTGCACGGGTGTTGCTGTTGACCGGGGACGTCACGGATCCGGAGGCGATGACGGAGTGCGTGCAGGCGACGGTGCGCGCCTTCGGCGGGATCGACATCGTGATCGCCAACGCCGGCATCACACCGCCGCCTGCCACCATCAGGACCGTCGACCGCGCGGTGTTCGACTCCGTCATGGCGGTCAACTTCGGCGGTGTGCTCACCATCGTCCGCGCCGCGGCGGACGAGATCGTGACCAGTGGTGGGCACATTCTGCTCGTATCGTCCTGTGCTGCATTCACTCCTGGCATGGGCGGGTCTGCCTACATGGTCAGCAAGGCAGCCGTGGAACAGCTGGGCCGCGCGCTACGCATCGAACTCGCAGCGGTCGGTGCATCGGCCGGTCTGGCGTACTTCGGGGTGGTCGACACCGATCTGGCGCGCCACACCCTCGACAACGATCCGATGGGGCAGCGGATCGGTGCATTTCTCCCCTGGCCGTTGAGCCGTCGACTCCCGTCCTCACGGGCGGCGGACCTCCTGGTCGACGCGGTCCGTACGCGTCGAGCACGGCTGATCGCCCCCGCAGTGTGGGCACCGTACTTCTGGTTCCGTGGGATCCTCAACCCGATCCTGGAGTGGAAGCTACTGCGTGACAACGCAGTCGGCGATATCATTCGCGACCTCGAACACAGCCGGGCGCACTGACACCCGGACGGGCCCGTTACGCGTCGACGCTGGGAACCGCGTCCAGCGGAGGCAGGGTCCGCGCACACAGCTCACGCGCATCCGCGTCGGACATCCCGAGGGCGAGCAGCACGCTGTGCGCCATGTTGTCGACGGCGTCGACGTCGCTTCGTTCCGGCTGTTCGAGCAGTAGTTGCCCCATGCCCAGCAGTGCCCCCGCTGCCAGGGCCAGAGCCAGCTGGGTGTCCTGCACGCGGAAGTGCCCGCTCAGCACTCCGGCTTCGATGTCACGCGAGGCCCGCGGACCGAGACCGTGCTTCGAGGTGATCAACTCGGGCCCGGAGTGGATGAGCACTCGGCTCAGATCCGGTTGTTGCCGGAACAGTCGGCCGGCGATGCGGAACGACCGGGTGAACGCTTCCGCGGGATCGTCCTCGTCGTCGCTCAGCGAGTCCAGATAGATGCCCAACAGCTCGAGGGCACCGTCTACCGCAGCCTGGAACAGCTGCTCTCGGCTCTCGAAATGGTTGTAGAACGACCCCATGCCGACGTCTGCGGCCTGAGTGATCTCGGCAATCGGCACGTGCAATTCGCCGCGGGCGATGAAGCTCTGCGCGGCAGAGATCAGGGCACCGCGCGTGCGCGCTTTGCGTCGCTCGAGGCGATTCGGGGTTTCGGTCATGGTCCCTACTCCTGAGTGCATTTGTCGCCGCCTTGACCCTTCCTCACCGCTGACGAATTTGTCAACACTCTTGACTGACCGATTAGTCATAGGTGACGATAGTGTCACCAACGAGGGAGGACTGATGGGACACGACGTCGACGGCCACAAGAACATGCATGTGGATCAGGGCGCGCTTCCAGGCGAACACCCGGGGAAAGCCAGCGATCCGATCATCAAGGTGCGCGACATCGCGTGGCTCGAGTTCCGCAAACCCGACCTGGCCAAGGCCGAGGCATTCGCGGTGGCGTTCGGTTTCACCGTCTCACTGCGCACGTCCGAGGAGATTCACCTGCGCGGCACGCACGTCGGTTCGCCGTGCGTGATCATCCGACGCGGCAAACGAACGCGGTTCGTCGGCGCGGCATTCGCTGCCGCAGAGGACGCCGACGTCGTCCGCCTCGCCGATGCCACCGGGCAGCGCGTGCACCGGCTACCCGACACACTCGGCGGCATCGCCGTCACTCTGACCGATCCAGGCGGACAGCCTGTGCAGATCGTGTCGGGCTACACCGAACATCCCGAACTCCCGGGCCAGGACGCGCACACCTACAACTTCGGCGATCCACGCAACCGGATCAACGCCACCCAGAGGCCCCCGCGTCAGCCGGCGCGCGTCCAACGGCTCGGGCACGTGGTGCTGCAGCGAGTGGACTACCTGGAGAATCTGAACTGGTACCTACACCACCTGGGTCTGATCGTCAGCGATTTCCTCTACTACGACGGCCAACGCGACCGTGGACCGGTGATGAGCTTCATCCGCTGCGATCGGGGCAGCATCCCGTCCGATCACCACACGCTCGCGATGACTCTCGGCCCGTCGAATCGCTACGTGCACTCGGCGTACCAGGTGACCGACATCGACGCCATCGCCGCCGGTGGCGAATTCCTCACCGAGCGTGGGTACAAGCACTCCTGGGGCATCGGCAGACACATCCAGGGCAGTCAGATCTTCGACTACTGGCGCGATCCCGACGGTTTCCTGGTGGAGCATTTCAGCGACGGCGACATGTTCGACAGCTCGCTCGAACCCGGCTGGGCACCGATGACGGCATCCGGCCTCGCCCAGTGGGGCCCACCGGCATCGAAGGACTTTCTCGGTATCGCCCCGAGCAAAGCCTCTCTGCACGAGCTCAAATCGATCCTGTCCTCCCTACGCACCGACAACGAGTTCGACACCGAACGCCTTCGCGGCCTGATGAAAGTGGCTTCCTCATGAGCATCGCTGTACTACGCACCGCCGACGCCTGGTGGGTCGAGACCCCGGCCGGGGCGTCGCGCATCGACACGTCGGCAACCACGACCGCCGAGCTTCTCGCCGATCGCGCCGCTGTGGACGCAGCGCGTACCGGCACCGATGTGCTTGCAGTGGAGACGCTTTCGCTCCTCTCCCCGGTCACCGCACCGTGCCGGGTAGTGGCGAACATGACCAATTTCGTCTCGCACGTCAAGGACTCGGGAATGAACCCCGACACGGTGCCACTGACGTTCTTTCGGAAGACGTCCGGTTCGATCAGCGGCCCCACCGACGACATCGTCAAGCCGACGCACGTGAAACTCCTCGACTACGAAATCGAGATCGGCCTGGTATTCGGCAAGACGCTGACCGTCGGCACCAAGATCGATGCCAGCAACGTGGCCGAGTACGTCGCCGGACTCGTCATCACCAACGACGTGTCTGCGCGAGACGTCCAACTACCGAAAACCCAGTTCTACGAGGGCAAGTCGTACCCCACGTTCACGCCGGTCGGCCCACGACTGCTCCTTCTCGAGGCCGGAGAATTCGACCGGTTCGGCGAGCTGACTCTGACACTGCGCGTCAACGGGACTGTGCGACAGGACAGTACCGTGGCCGACATGATTTACCGGCCGGTCGAATCGCTGAAGGCGCTGAGCAATTTCCAGCGGCTCGACGCGGGCGATCTGCTGCTCACCGGCACTCCCGGTGGTACTGCGCTGAAGGTTCCGGCCAAGCCGATCGAGATGATCGGATCCCTGATCCCGCCGGCGCTCAAGTGGAAGGTGTTCTTCAAGAAGCAGGCCAAGAATCCCGACTTCCTGCAGGACGGCGACGTTCTCGAACTGACGTGCTCCACCCCCGACGGATCCCTCGACCTGGGAGTGCAGCGCACCCGGGTCTCGTACCGATGACCGAACGCGGATCCGACGGCACCCACCACCCGGTGGTCATCGTCGGATCCGGCCCGACGGGCATGACGGCCGCTCTGCTGTTGGCGCAGTACGGCATCCCCTGCCTGGTGCTCGATCGCTGGGCCGACGTCTATCCGCGGCCGCGCGCAGTACATCTCGACGACGAGGTGTACCGAATTCTGCACGACATCGGTGTCGCAGAGGATTTCGCCGCTATCTCACGTCCCGGCCGTGGGCTGCGACTGTGCACCAAAGATCTGCGCATCCTGGCCGAGTTCGAACGCGATCCCGACGACAGACCACACGGCTATCCCCAGGCGAACATGTTCGATCAACCGGACCTCGAGCGCCTCATGCGCACGCACGTCGCCCGATACGACACGATCGAGATGCGCGGCGGGTGCGAGATCACCGACGTGCAGAACCTGAAAGATACGGTCCGAGTGTCGTACACATCCACCGAGGACGGAACCCCACACTGGGTGACCGCGGATTACGTACTGGGCTGCGACGGTGCCAACAGCATCGTGCGCCGGTCCATCGGGTCGAAGATGGAGGACCTCGGGTTCGCGCAACGGTGGTTGGTGATCGATATCGCCACCGATGCCGAACTCGATCAGTGGGACGGCGTTCACCAGGTGTGCGACTCCGAACGATCCGCCACGTACATGCGAATCGGTTCCACCCGCTACCGCTGGGAATTTCGGATGCTCGACGGCGAAACCCTCGACGAGTTCGAGGATCTCGCCGCTGTCCGGCCGCTCATAGCGCCGTGGCTGCGGCACGTCGACGACCCCTCGATGGAGCTGATTCGGAGCGCCGAGTACACATTTCGGGCGCAGGTGGCCGATAGCTGGCGGGATCGACGTGTGTTCGTCCTCGGCGACGCGGCGCACTTGACTCCACCGTTCATCGGACAGGGAATGGGCGCGGGTCTGCGTGATGCGCGCAACCTGGTCTGGAAGATTGTCGGGGCCCTCGACGGGCACGTCTCCGATTCGGCACTCGACAGTTACGAAATCGAGCGAAAGACTCATGCCACGGCCATGATTCGGATGGCCGTCGCCATGGGCTGGACAATGACCGGTGGCAGCCGACTGACCGGAATTCTGCGCACCACGCTCGCACCGGCTCTCGGCCACCTGCCCCTCATCGGAGCGAAGGTGTCCGACAGCGCCACTCCTCCGCTCACCCGTTCCGATTTCGTCCAGCGTCCGGCAGCGCAGATCCGTTCGGTGGTAGGCGCGCTGTGCCCCAACAGCTCCCTGGACAACGGCGCCCGACTGGACAGCATCGCGCCGGGACAGTTTCTCTTCGTCTCGACGACCCCGTTGACCGTCGAACAGCGACGCGAGGTCGATCGTCGTGGCGCTGTCGTCGTCGAGGTCGCGGCCTCCTCCGAGCTCGGACTGTGGTTGCGGCGCGGTCACGCGGTAGCGGCTGTCGTACGACCGGACCGAACCGTCATGGCGGCGGGTAAGTCGGTGCCGGCCTTGCACACCCGAGTTCCGAGCACCAGGTTGCGAAGAATCGATCGAACCACTCCCACGGCGGCAGTAGCCACCCCGAGAACCGGAAACACCGCAACGAAGAGGCGTAGATGAACACCGCACTTGTCACCGGAGCCACGTCCGGTATCGGCCAAGCTGTCGCCGAACTACTGCTCGCTCGCGGCTACCGCGTCATCGGCACGAGCCGCAGTTGTTCCACCGTGGTCGACCCCATCCCCGGGGTCGAGTACCGAGATCTCGATCTGACCGACCCGGACTCCATCCGGACGTTCGTCGACGGACTTGCCGACGTGGAGATCGATGTTCTGATCAACAATGCGGGCGAAAGCCAGTGCGGCCCCATCGAGGAACTCCCGATCGAGGCGGTCACCCGACTGTTCCAGCTCAACGTGTTCGGTGCCGTCGAGCTCATGCAAGCCGTACTGCCGGGGATGCGCGAACGCCGTCGGGGCAAGGTCGTCAATATCGGCTCGATGCTGGCCAGCTTCCCGTTGGCCTATCGCTCGTCGTACGCCGCGACCAAGGCAGCGATCAAGGGCTTCTCGACGGCGGCCCGCTTCGAGCTCGCGCCCTACGGGGTGGACATCACCACCGTCGAACCCGGCTCCATCGCCACCGGACTCTCCGCCCGCCGCACCAAGTACTGCGGACCGCATTCGCCGTACCTCCGCGACTTCACAACGGTGATCTCGCACCTCGACGCCAAGGAGGCACAGGGTATCTCCGCGGACACCGTGGCCGAGACGGTCCTGAAAGCCGTCGAGGACAAGAAGACTCGGCCCCTCTATGCCGTCGGCAGCAATGCTCCCGCAGTGTTCATGGCGCAGCGACTGCTGCCGCGCACCGTGCTCGAGAAGTTCACCGCCCGGGCATACGGACTGCCCAGCAAGCGACCGGTGACCTAGCGGAACAGCCCTGCGACGAACGGAATCGTGTCGGCCTGTGATTGCACGAGCGCTCCGCTGTGATCGGCGTCGTAGGGCCGGAAGGTCACCGGCTGACCGTTGGCGGTGAGCCTGGCGACGTACGCGGCGGTCGTCGGGAACGGGACATCGGTGTCCCGCAGCCCGTGGCCCATGAAGAACGGCTTGTCGAAGCCGGCCTCGGGCATGGCCATGTAGTCGTCGAGCACTGCGGTGAAATTCGGCAGGCTGGTCAGCGGCGCAGTGAAGAAATCACCGACCTTGACGCCCTCGAGCTGCTCCTCGAGGTCCGCGACACAGGCCGTCTCGGCCAGATCCACGTACGTCCTTCCTACGGGAGTGAGGATGTCGTCCAGGCCCAGCTCGGGGTGCGAATAGCGAAGAGCAGCAGCGATGTACGCGACGTACGCGGTCAGACCGGCCGGGAGCGCCACCGGCGGCATCCCCGGTCCACCGATCGAGACGAGCTTCTCGATGTACGCGGGAGTCCCGGTGCCCACTGCGCCGCGATAGTCCAGATCCGATCCACCGAATTCGGTTGCGTAGCGCGCGGTGTAGATCGCTGCGCCGCCGCCCTGAGACTGACCGACCGTCACCCACTTGCGCGAGAGTTGATCGCTGTAGTGGCGGCCTGCCTTCACCATGTCGACCACGTTGTGCGCCGTGGTCCGCCCGTCCAGATATGCCTGCAATCCTTCGGTGCCGAGGCCGGCATAGTCACTGGCCACAACGGCGTAGCCCTGCGCGAGCCAGTTACCGAGGTACGGCAGATCTCGTTCGGCCAGCGCCGGTCCCGCGACCGACGGCGCGCACGAGTCACCGAGCCCGGAGGTGCCGTGAGCCCACGAGATCACCGGCCAACCGCCCTCGGGCGCAGTGCCCTGAGGAAGGAAGACGGTGCCGGTGCTGAGCGCCTTCTCGCCGAACGTGTCGGTGGTGACGTAGGTGAGCACCTCGGCCGAGGACGAGCCAGGGATCCAGAATTCTTGCGGTAGAGCGCGACTGGAGACGACATCGCCGATGTTCTGGGTGATCGTCGGCGCAGCCGAGGCAGGGGCGGTCAGCAGGCCAGAAGCCATGCTCGACGCCAGCGCCGTAACTACTGCAAGGGCACCGATCCGACGACGAGCAATCACTGGGTCTCCGTTGCGTTCGAGTGTGCGCCACCGCGTTCGTCGATGCGCGCCACCTTGTAATACACGACCGCGCCGATCCAGACAACGAAAAACGTGCCGACGACGAGTTGGCCCGCGAGGTTGAGGTCGATGACGGCCAGTGCGTCCCACAGGCCACCGGTCAGCTCGAACTGCTCGGCAAGCAGCGTCAGCAGCTGGACCGTCCCGATCACCAACGCAACGAAGACCGACAGGCCCGTCATCGTCATGTTGTAGTAGATCTTGCGGACCGGAGTGACGAACGCCCAGCCGTACGCCTTGGACATGAAGATGCCGTCGATCGTGTCCATCGTGGTCATGCCCGCGGCGAACAGGACCGGAAGCGCGATGATCGCCATCGGTGGGAGTCCGCCGGCGATAGCGGTGGTGCCGGCGATCGCGAGTAGACCGACCTGAGTCGCGGTGTCGAAACCGAGTCCGAACAGTAAGCCGAGCGGGTACATCTGCCACGAGTGGTTGATCATCTTGTCGTAGCGGCCCCGGAACAGTCGATTCATCAAGCCACGCTTGGCCAACAGCTCGTCGAGCCCGGCCTCGGTGACGTCACCTCGTTTTGCGCGCCGCCAGACTCCGACGATGCCGGCGAGGACCGCGATGTTCAGCGCGGCGATAAGGTACAGGAAGGTTCCGGACACCAACGTGCCGATGATGCCGCCGACCCCGGCGAACGCGTCCTGAAACGCCGTCGCCTGCGACGCGACGAAGGCAATCGCGGCGACGAAGACGAACACGACGGTCGAATGCCCGAGCGAGAAGAACAGCCCGACGGCCAACGGCCGCTTGCCCTTCTGCAGCAGAAAGCGGGTGGTGTCGTCGATGGCGGCGATGTGATCGGCGTCGAACGCATGCCTGAGACCGAGGGTGTACGCCAGCACACCGGCTCCGGCGTAGACGAGAGTGCCGTCGGCTCCGGTGAGGCCGTGAATGCTCGGAATCGAGTCGTAGTGGGTGAACAGGCCCCAACCGATCACATGCAGAGCGGCGATGAAGCCGGCCATCGCCAGCAGTCGCGGCACCTCGTCACGAGTGAATCGACTCTGCCGTCGGCCGATCTCGACGGGCGAAAGTTGGGTCGTCATGTCGATCATTGTCTCCGATAACGACGATTTGCTCTTCCTGTGCGCGGCGCAGAGGTGACCTCAGCGCCCACTATTCGTATCTGCAGGCGGAATCCCGCTTACGTAGTCGAATTGTGGGCGCTGAGGTCAGTGCAATACCCCCAATGCCGCCAATGCCATTGCTCGAAGCACCGGTCGAGCATTGCGCGACGGCGTGCGGCCCGCGCTGTAGGGCGTGGAGTTGATGAGTCCGAACACCGCGTGCGCGGTGGTTCGGGCATCGGCCTCGTTCAGTTCCGGGTCGACGGCACACAGGGTCGCCACCCACAGTTCCACGTACTCGCGCTGCATGCGGCGCACCTTGCGTCGCGCTCCCTCAGGGAGGCTCTGCAGGTCGCGATCCTGAATTCGAATGAAAGCCGGTGTCTCGAAAGCGAAGTCGAGGTGGAAGTCCACCAGGGCCGACACCGTCTCCTCATCGACCTTCCGCGAGCCGACCACCTCGCGACCGCCGTCGAGCAGATACTCCGAGATTCCGACCATCAGTTCGACGAGCACCGCCTCCTTGTTCGGGAAGTGGCGATAGACGGCCGGTCCACTGATGCCGACGGCTGCACCCAGATCCTCGAGCCGCACCGACGTGAACCCGCGTTCGGCGAACAGCGAGGCCGCGGCATCGAGCAGTTGCTGCCGACGTTCGGCTTTGCGTTGCTCACGCACCGTGGCCGGCTTGACCTCGATCTCCTGCACAGCCACCCCCTCGAACCTGGACTCTCGGTTAATCGTAGTTTACTATCATGTCAGTTATCAACCATTAACTGAACCCTGTGTGACACCGACGTCCAACCCCTGAAGGCGTGCATCTCATGGCGATCGATACCGCTGCCAACCGCGCAGATCATCAGCTACTCACGCAGCAGCTCTCCCAGAAGCTCGCCGTGGCAGCACTCGGCGGTAGCGAGAAGTCCCGGCAACGGCACATCGCCCGCGGCAAGCTGCTCCCCCGCGACCGGGTCGACGAGCTGTTGGATCCGGGTAGCCCGTTCCTCGAGATCGCACCGCTGGCGGCCAACGGCCTGTACGACGACGAGTGCCCCGGGGCAGGCGTGATCGCAGGCATCGGTCGCGTGGCCGGTCGAGAGTGCATCATCATTGCCAACGACGCCACCGTCAAAGGCGGCACGTACTACCCGATGACGGTGAAGAAGCACCTGCGCGCGCAGGAGATCGCCCTGCAGAACACACTGCCGTGCATCTACCTCGTCGACTCCGGTGGCGCATTCCTCCCGCGCCAGGACGAGGTGTTTCCTGACCGCGACCACTTCGGACGCATCTTCTTCAACCAGGCGACCATGAGCGCCAAAGGAATTGCGCAGATCGCCGCCGTGATGGGCTCGTGCACTGCGGGTGGGGCATACGTGCCTGCAATGAGCGACGAGGCCATCATCGTCAAGAACCAGGGCACCATCTTCCTCGGCGGCCCGCCCCTGGTGAAAGCCGCGACCGGCGAGGTCGTCACCGCCGAAGAACTCGGTGGCGGAGACCTGCACTCGAAGGTCTCCGGAGTCACCGACCATCTGGCAGACGACGACCGCGACGCATTGCGCCGCGTCCGGAAGATCGTCTCCACCCTCGGGCCCCGCACCCCACGGCCATGGGATGTCGTTCCCACCCGCGACCCGATCGTCGACCAGAGCGAGATCTACGACGTCGTCCCCACCGACCCACGCACCCCGTACGACGTGCGGGAGGTGATCACCCGGGTGGTCGACGCAGGCGAATTCGACGAGTTCAAAGCCGAATACGGCAAGACACTCGTCACCGGATTCGCCCACCTCCACGGCCATCCCGTCGGAATCATCGCCAACAACGGTGTGCTGTTCGCCGAATCTGCGATGAAGGGCGCGCATTTCATCGAACTCTGCGACAAGCGCAGCATCCCACTGGTGTTCTTGCAGAACATCACCGGCTTCATGGTCGGCCGAGACTACGAAGCCGGCGGCATCGCCAAGCACGGCGCAAAGATGGTCACCGCAGTGGCCTGCGCCCGCGTTCCGAAGATCACCGTCGTCATCGGCGGCTCGTACGGTGCAGGCAACTACTCCATGTGCGGCAGAGCGTATTCCCCGCGCTTCCTGTTCATGTGGCCGAACGCGCGGATCTCGGTGATGGGCGGTGAACAGGCCGCGTCCGTCCTTGCCACCGTCCGAGGTGACCAACTGGATGCGTCGGGTAATCCGTGGTCGGAGCAAGACCAGGAGGCCTTCAAGGCACCGATTCGAGATCAGTACGAAGGTCAGGGCAACCCCTACTATTCGACGGCCCGGCTGTGGGACGACGGCATCATCGACCCCGCCGACACCAGAACTGTTCTCGGACTGGCACTCTCGGCATGCGCCAATGCGCCGCTCGAGCCGGTCTCCTACGGCGTTTTCCGGATGTGAGAGAGATGACCACGATGTTGGACACCATTCTGATCGCCAACCGCGGTGAGATCGCGGTACGCGTCGCTCGAACGTTGCGCCGCATGGGCATTCGGACCGTCGCCGTCTACAGCGATCCGGACGCCGACGCCCGGCACGTCCGCGAAGCCGATACCGCGGTACGACTCGGCCCTGCCAGCGCACGTGAGAGCTACCTCGACATCGACAAGGTGATCGCCGCCGCGAAAGCCACCGGCGCACAGGGAATTCACCCCGGCTACGGCTTCCTCTCGGAGAACTCCCACTTCGCTGCGGCCTGCGCCGAAGCCGGAATCGCCTTCCTCGGGCCGCCGGAGAAGGCCATCGAGGTGATGGGCGACAAGATCGCCGCCAAGGCCGCGGTCAGCGCTTTCGGTGTCCCGGTTGTACCCGGCATCTCCCGACCGGGACTGTCCGACGACGACCTCGTCGCCGGTGCACCCGACGTCGGATTCCCGGTCCTGGTCAAACCGTCCGCAGGTGGCGGCGGCAAGGGCATGCGTCTGGTCGAGCGCGCCGAGGATCTGCCCGCCGCGCTGGCCAGTGCCCGCCGCGAGGCGGCCTCCTCGTTCGGCGACGACACGCTGTTCCTCGAGCGATTCGTGTTGCGTCCCCGGCACATCGAGGTGCAGGTCCTCGCCGACGGTCACGGCAACGTCATCCACCTCGGTGAGCGTGAATGCAGCCTGCAGCGACGCCATCAGAAGGTCATCGAAGAAGCGCCGTCTCCACTGCTCGACGCGCAGACCCGAGCGCGTATCGGCGAGGCTGCCTGCAACACCGCTCGCAGCGTCGACTACTCCGGCGCAGGCACCGTCGAGTTCATCGTCTCCGCCGATCATCCCGACGACTTCTTCTTCATGGAGATGAACACTCGACTCCAGGTGGAACACCCGGTGACCGAGATGGTGACTGGCATCGACCTCGTGGAGTGGCAGGTCAGGATCGCCGCCGGCGAGTCACTGACGCTGAGTCAGAACGATATTCGACTGACCGGGCACGCCATCGAGGCGCGCGTCTACGCCGAGGATCCCGGCCGCGGATTCCTCCCGACCGGCGGCACCGTCGTCGGGTTGCGCGAGCCCACCGGCACGGGCATCCGCGTCGACTCCGGTCTCGCCGTCGGCACCGAGGTGGGCAGCAATTACGACCCCATGCTCTCGAAAGTCATCGCACACGGCCCCGATCGCAGCACAGCGCTGCGCAGCCTGGATCGTGCCCTGGCCGATACCTCGGTACTCGGCGTCGTCACCAACATCGAGTTCGCTCGATTCCTGCTCGCCGACACCGAGGTCCGTGCCGGCAATCTCGACACCGGCCTACTGGACCGCCGCGTCGAGGATTTCGTTGCCGCCGACGCCCCGGACGAGGCGATGATCGCCGCAGCCACCGTCGCCTGGCTCGACACGTGGCAGGAGGCGGGCCAGGACATCTGGGGAATGCCGTCGGGATGGCGGGTGGGAGCGCACGCACCGTTCCAGCTCCGGCTGACGTCCGGCACTCGAACCGCGCACGTGTCCATCACCGGGACACTCGATGCGGCGACGGTCGTCGTCGACGACGACGAAGAACCGCGCCGACTGCGAGCCTCCGCTATCGAGGATTCCATCGACCTCGTTCTCGACGATCGACGCGAGTCGATGACCGTGGCCCGAAACGAATCGTCCACCTGGGTATCCAGCTCACGCGGCACCTGGAGAATCGATCGAATCGCCGAACCCAATGTGCGCGAGGACGACACGCAGTCCGGTGACGCAGAGATCCTCTCGCCGATGCCGGGTTCCATCATCGCGATCGGAACGACCTCCGGCAGCGCCGTCACCGCAGGCACGGCCATCGTCGTCGTCGAGGCGATGAAGATGGAACACACCTTGACCACGCCCATCGACGGCACCGTCGAACTCACAGTCGCAGTAGGAGATCAGGTCCGCGTCGACCAGGTCCTCGCCCGCATCGTTCCCACCGACACCGAAGAGGACAAGTCATGACCGAACATCTGTCGTCGTCCAATCTGCCCGACGAATACCAGCAACTGGTCAAATCCGTGGCGGACTTCACCCGCACCGTCGTCGCGCCGGTCTCGGCGAAACACGATGCCGAGCACTCCTTTCCGTACGAGGTGGTCGCAGGGATGGCCGAGATGGGCCTCTTCGGTCTGCCCTTCCCCGAGGAGTACGGCGGCATGGGCGGCGACTACTTCGCCCTGTGCCTGGCACTCGAAGAGCTCGGCAAGGTCGATCAGAGCGTCGCGATGACACTCGAGGCAGGCGTCTCGCTCGGAGCCATGCCCGTCTACCGCTTCGGCAACGACGAGCAGAAGCAGCAGTGGCTGCCCAAGCTCACTGCAGGCAAGGCACTGGCTGCCTTCGGGTTGACCGAGCCGGGTGCCGGTAGCGACGCGGGCGGCACCAAGACCACCGCCAAGCGCGACGGCGGTGACTGGATCATCAACGGCAGCAAGCAGTTCATCACCAACTCCGGCACCGACATCACCGAACTCGTGACCGTCACCGCTGTGACCGGCGTCGACGAGACAACAGGACGCAAGCAGATCTCGTCGATCCTGGTGCCCACCGACACGCCCGGGTTCGTGGCCGAAGCGGCGTACAACAAGGTCGGCTGGAATGCCTCGGACACACACCCGCTCAGCTTCACCGATGTACGAGTCCCGCAGGAGAACCTACTCGGCCAGGAAGGCCGCGGGTACGCGAACTTCCTGCACATCCTCGACGAGGGTCGGATCGCGATCGCTGCCGTATCGGTCGGGGCGGCTCAGGGTTGCGTCGACGAGAGCGTCAAGTACGCCAAGGAGCGCGAGGCATTCGGTGCTCCGATTGCCCGCAATCAGGCGATCTCGTTCAAGATCGCCCGCATGGAGGCACGCGCACACACCGCGCGGACGGCGTACTACGACGCGGCGGCACTGATGTTGGCGGGCAAGCCTTTCAAGAAGGCCGCGTCCATCGCCAAGCTCGTGGCCTCCGAGGCTGCGATGGACAACGCCCGCGACGCGACGCAGATTCACGGCGGCTACGGGTTCATGAACGAATATGTCGTCGCCCGTCACTACCGCGACAGCAAGATCCTCGAAATCGGTGAAGGCACCACCGAGGTTCAGCTGATGCTCATCGCGCGGAGCCTGGGGCTATGAGCGACAAGCGCATTCGGCAACGCGGCCTGTGGTTCGAGGAGATGGAGCTCGGTACCGTCTACGAACATCGCCCCGGACGGACCATCACCGAGGCCGACAACACATCGTTCACCACACAGACGATGAACACCCAGGCCCTGCATCTCGATGCCGCCTACAGTGAGACAACATCTTTCGGTCAACGGCTGGTGAATTCGATGTTCACCGTGTCCACCCTCGTCGGATTGTCGGTGACGCAGCTGACCCAGGGCACGATTGTCGCCAATCTCGGCTTCTCCGAGGTCTCCTTCCCGAAGCCGCTGTTTCACGGCGACACCCTCTACGCGGAGACGGTGATCTCGGACAAGCGCGAATCCAAGTCCCGCCCCGGCGAGGGAATCGTGACGTTCACCCACACCGGTCGAAATCAACACGGTGACGTCGTAGCGATTGCCGTCCGCAAGACTCTCGTCCGGATGCGACCCGAGGACGACGCGTCATGACCTGGATTCCCCCTGGCCCGGCGTGGCTGTTCTGTCCCGCTGATCGACCCGAGCGATACGAGAAGGCAGCGGCCCGAGCCGATGTCGTCATTCTGGATCTCGAGGACGCTGTCGGTGCCGCGGACAAAGCCGGCGCTCGCGAGTCCGTGGTGTCGACACCGCTGGACCCGTCGCGCACCATCGTTCGAGTCAATGCACACGGCACCGAGGACCAGGCCGCCGACCTCGACGCGTTGCAGCGCACCGAGTACACGACCGTCATGTTGCCCAAGTGTGAATCTGCCGATCAGATAACAGCTCTGGCATCACTGAATGTCGTCGCACTGATCGAATCCCCGCTCGGCGCGGTGACGGTCTTCGACGCACTCGCAGCCGACAATGCCATCGGTGCCATGTGGGGTGCCGAGGATCTGGTCGCTGCGATGGGCGGGAATTCGAGTCGACACACCGGTGGGCAGTACCGCGATGTCGCACAGCATGTTCGGTCGCAGACATTGCTGGCCGCCAAGGCGCGGGGACTGTTCGCGTTGGATTCGGTCTACCTCGACATCCCCGATCTCGACGGGGTGCGCGCCGAGGCCGACGACGCTGTGGCCGTGGGCTTCGACGGCAAAGTGGCCATCCACCCCAGTCACATCCCCGTCATTCGCGAGGCCTACGCTCCCACGCCTGACGAGATCGAATGGGCCACAGCCGTACTCGACGCCGTCGAGCACAATCGCGGGGTGTTCGCCTTCCGAGGTCAGATGGTGGACGCACCGGTGCTGGCCCATGCTCGACGCATCGTCGCCCGCCGACCGATGTAGTTGCAGACGCCGATTAACGGCAGGCGCTGTACGGTGGCTGTACGAGCATCGGCACGGAAGGCGCAGCAATGACGGCGAAGGACCCCGCCCTGACGGCGCTGGCCCAGAACTGGCTGGCGTTGTCCGTCCTGCACGGTCGCATCGAGAGCCGCATCGAGAAGGCTCTGCAGGCCGGCCACAACCTCAGCGCTCGCGAGTATTGGCTGCTCGACGTCCTGGCACGTCAACACGACGGGGTGGGCGGACACCTGCAGATGAAGCAGGTGGCCGACGCCGTCGTCCTGAGCCAGAGTGCGACGACCCGTCTGGTCACCCGCCTCGAGGACCGCGGGCTACTCACCCGTTATCTCTGCCCCACCGACCGCCGCGGCATCTACACCGACGTCAGCGACGACGGCCTGGCTCTGCTCGAGGCAGCGCGGCCGACCAACGACGCGGCCCTTCGTGCGGCCCTCGACGAATCAGCACGTGAACCGGACCTCGTACCCCTCGTCGACGCCGTCCGCCGATCCGAGAACTGACGTCAATCCAGCTGTTCGACGACCGTCCGAGTCGTGTCGGCGACAAGGGCGTTCATGGCCGGTGAGTCCTCCGCACCCGACGTCGTAGCACTGAGGACGACGAGCAGAATCTTCTGACCTTCGGGTCCGAGCACCAGGCCCGCGTCGTTGGAGACACCGTAGCTACCGGTTCCGGTCTTGTCGGCCGACGTCCACTGCGGGGGAATGCCCGCGCGGAAGCGGGCCGTGGAGGTTTGTGTGCCGGCCATCCAGTCCAGCAACTGCTGTCGTGATGCCTGTGTCAGTACGTCGCCGTCGAGCAGGGTCCGGTAGCCGGCGGCCATCGAGTTGGGAGTTGTGGTGTCCCGAGGGTCGTCCGGGATGGCCGTATTCAACTCCGGCTCGATGCGATCGAGGCGGAATTCGGTGTCGCCGAGCGATCGCGCGAAATCGGTGAGCGCCGCTGTCCCACCTGCTTCACGTATCAGCAGATTGCCGGATGTGTTGTCGCTCTTCGTCAACGCTGCGGAGGCGAGATCTGCGATGGTGACGACCGAGCCGGGTGCCCAATCGACGGCCGACTCGGGCACCTTGTCCTCTGCGGCGATTGTTCTGGTGTCGGTCAGCCGCAGCCTGCCTGCGTCGACGGCGGCGAGTACGGCACCGACGGCATACACCTTGAACGTCGAGCAGAACGCGAAACGTTCGTCACCGCGATAACTCTGGATGGATCCGGACGTGAGATCGAGTGCGCTGACGCCGAGCCGAGCGCTGTCCCTCGCCTCGAGCTGAGAATATGGCTGTTCGGCCATCGCCTGATCAGTCGCGGTCCGAGATGTACTCGCTGCGGATTGCGGTGGTTCGGTAGTGGCCGTCGAGGAGCACGCGACGCCTGCCGTCAACGTTGCCGCCGCGATCACGGTGATCAGTCGGGTGGATGTCGAGGTACGCATGGGGTCATGCGATCACAGAACCTGGGTACGTAGCTACTGGCCCCTCGGCCTTCCATTCCGCTTTCGGCCCAGCAGCTGTTCGCGGGCTCGAGCGCCTGGTGGCGAAAGCCGACCACGCGGGTGCGTGGAACCTTCGGCTCCATTATCGTTACTTCTGGTACGTAACGGAGAGCTCAATCGACCTCGAACGAGCCGCCCGGACGACAACAATCAGGAGGCACTTCATGAACGCCACCACACGCGCGATATTGAGCCCGGTCGTGGGTGCCATCGTCGCGCTGGCAATTCTCTGGGGCGTCGGCGGGGACATCCCGCTCTGGCGAGCCGCATCGATGGTTCTGGTCGGTGCGGGCGTCGTCTTCGGACTGAATTTCGCCTGGGAAGCCAATCCCTGGACCGAGAATCCCACAAGCGACGAGCACGAGCAGGTCACTGCCCGATAGAGGAACACTGCGGGAGGATCACTCGGCTTTCGACGGTGCCTCCCGCACTGCAACCGCCTGAGTAAAGCTTGGATTTCCCACGCTCACGGCCGTGCGTTCACTGCGCGGTCCATGTCGGATCGCGTTTCTGTAGGAATGCGGTGATTCCTTCGACGACGTCCTGCGTGGTGGTGAGTCGATCCAATTCCTGACGGTTCTGTGCCCACGAATCTTTCTCGTGCGCGATGGCACCGTCGGTGATACGTCGGGCCAGACGCTTGGATGCGCGCACCGCCAGCGGAGCGCCTTCAGCACAGAGCCGAGCGAGTTCGAGGGCGGTGTCGAGGACCTCGGTCGGGGCCACAACTCTGTTGACCAATCCCCACCGTGCGGCTTCCTGCGCGGAGATCGGCTGTCCGGTCAAGATCATCTCCAGGGCAATGTGTTCCGGCACCGCGGACATCAGCCGAAAAGCGCCACCTGCACCAGCGATGAGACCACGCCGGATCTCGGGCAGGCCGAACACTGCCGTGTCCGACGCGACGACCATGTCCGAGACCAGCGCGATCTCGGTTCCTCCTCCCATCGCCGACCCGTTCACGGCCGCGATGACCGGGACCGAGATCGGGTGTTGCACAATGCCGGCGAACCCCCAGTGCTCGGTCTCGGGCGGGGTCACCGCGCCGGGTCCTCCGGTGCCGAGGGCCTTCAGATCGGCACCGCCACAGAAAGTCGCCGATCCCGCGCCGGTCAGGACGATGGCTCGGATGTCTCGATCTGCCTCGGCGGACTCCCACGCCTCCCCGAGCAACGTGTGCACGCGGGCGTCGATGCTGTTGGCAGCTCGCGGTCGGTTGATGGTGACGACGAGTACGTGACCTTCCCGCCTGGTCAGTACGACAGGTTCGGTGCTAGCGGCTTCGGACACGGATGTTCCCCTCGATGGTGTCGACAGTGACTGTGGTCCCGATGATTTCGCGTGCCGGGTCGGTTCGATACAGGGACAGCGCACGGGCGCTGGCCGTGTCCCCGGGTGCCGTCTGTGCGGCGACGCGTCGTCCGCGTTCGTCTCTCGCGACGAGGAACGCCTGGTTCGGTTCCTGCTGCCGAGAATGCTCGACGGACACTGTCTCCACCACGAGAGTCCCGTCCTGTACAGGTGCACGAGGCGGTGAATCCGGCGTCAGCACTGCGGGTTCGGGATTTCCTACGTAGCCCTGTGGGTGCTGGTCGCCACCGAGCAGCACCGAGTGGTGATACGTCATATAGCCACCGTTCGCGTGCACCAGTGCGCAGTTCTTGCCGCCGCGAATCTCGCGGACGGATGCGGTGATCGAATGCAGCGAATGACTACTGAGGGGACCACCGAAGGACGAATGACCACCGGTCACACTGGGTACCAATGATTTCGGCGTTCCGAGGTGTCGGGTGGCGAGGGTCGGCACGATCGGGAAGCAGCTGTACACATCGACCGCGTCGAGTTGTTCGACTCCGATCTCTGCGGCGCGCAAGGCTCGGTCCATCGCATCCTCCATCGCTGGAGACCGGCCGAAATCGCTGCGGTCGAGAATGTCGACCGAATCCTCGGCACCCGCACCGCCCCAGACGAACACGAGGTCGCCCTCGGGGACACCGCGTTCTCGGGCTTCGGCCAAGCTGGTCACCACGATGCACGCCGCCTGGTCGACGAAGGGCATGGCGTTCATCGACAACGGATACGGCTCGCACACGATGCGGTTCTTCGGCGACGGCGTGCCGATGTCGGCAGCCGTCCGCACTCGCCCGTTCCACGAGTACGGGTTCTTCTGGGCGACAACGGAAAACTCCGCATAAAGGTCGCTGCACTCGACCAGTCGAGACTCCGGATCCAGTCCGGCCTCGAATCTGAAGCGGCTCTCGAACAACGGATAGATCCGAACCGGAGTGATGAGGCCGGCCTCTTGCATTGCGGCACTTCCGAGTTGATCGAGGTCGAAGGTGGGCGGACCTCCCGGGTCCGCGCTCCATCCCCCATCCCGCACGGGCTCTCGCCCGGCCTTGACCAAGGCGCCCATCGAGGCCTGCGCTTCACCGCCCGCGATCACCGCTACCGTCGACTCCCCGGACGCAATGCGCGAGGCTGCGCGATCGAGAAGGCGCGCGGGCCACTGGCCACCGATCGGCGCGTCGAACACATCTGTGGGGGTGGCACCGAATCTACGGGCCAGCGCAGCGGCGGGACTGGCGTAAGCCCAGCTGGCGATGTGGCAGAACGTGATGCTGTCCGCTCTGCGAATCCACGGCTCCGACGTCGGCGAATCCTGAAGTGCCTCGGTGGCAGCGCGCGTGATCAGTTCCATGGGTTCGACGCCCATGGGTTCGCCGCGGCCGCTTGTCTCACCGATAGCCACGATCACCGGAACACGTCTCGGATCCACCGTCGACGCCTCGTGGCGTACAGAACTCATGACCGGGAACCTATTACAGACACAGATTGTCCGCAATGCCGGGTAGGTGCCACAATCCCTGGGTGACCGACAAAACCACGAGCCGACGGGGCAGGCCGCGTGATCCCGATCTGGAGGACCGCGTCTACGACGCAGTGCTCGAGGTCTACTGGGAGAAAGGCTGGTCGGGTTTCACGCTCGACGCCGTTGCTCGCCGCGCGTCCGTCGGCAGGGCGGCGCTCTACCGACGCTGGGAATCGAAGGGGGCCTTGGTCGTCGATGCGCTGGAAGCTCGAAGTCCGCTCGCGACACCGATCGACCTCGGCAACCTGCGGGCGGATCTCGTCGAATTGGCGGTGCAGCTTTTGCAGGGCTACCGAGGAACGGCCGGTCTCGTCAGCCTGCGCGTCGCCCTCGATGCGCGGGTGCACCCCGATCTACTCGGGCACATGATCGACACACTCAACCGAAGCCGACTGGTTGCGGCCCGGCTGATCGTGCACCGAGCCCAGAAACGGGGCGAATTACCCGAGTCGGCCGATACCACCAGGATTCTCGAACTCGTGACAGGAGCGGTTCTCAGCCATGTCATCTTCTCGCATCAGACCGATGCCGATCGAGGAGACACCGAGGACCGCGTCTACGCAGAAAGTTTGGTCGACGCGGTCCTCGGTGGTGTGTAGCTACTGTCGTGCGCGTTTTGCGGCCCTCCAGGTACGCAAAACGCGCACGAGGGAAGCTGCTCAGAACGCGTGCGCACCGACCAGAGCCGGCATCGGCACTACGAAGAGGTCTGCGGTGGCGATGCGTCGCACTGCGCGGTGCAGGGTGACCGATTGAAGTAACCCGTTGGCGTCCACCGTGTAGTCGACCTCGAGCACTCCCGCGGCGGTGCCGATCCGAATTGTTCCTGGACGGCCGGACCCTGCGTTGGCGGTGACGACCCCACCGATGACCGTCGCCGCTGCGGCCACGGCCACCGCGGAAGTCAGTCCGATCGCCGGGTGCGGGGCCATCATCGAGAGCATGCGTACCGAGATGTCGTAATCCGCGGATGCTACGTGCTCACCCGTCGTCGTCACGTACTCCCGCGGCGGGCCGACGAGCCCGACCTTCGGAATGGCATGCGAGACAGGTTCTTCGGGCTTGCTCAGCCCCATCCGCAGAGCGGCCTGTCGCCGTAGCGCGATGAGGGTGGGGACGTGAGCGGCGACGACGTCGTTGGACTCCGACCCGGTCAATCCGAAATCGGCGGCGTCGAACAATGCGGCGGGCGCACCCGCTCGAACGAACGTTCCGCAAAACTCGTTGCCGCCGAGAACGACTCGATCGACCTCGGCACCGGTGGGAAGCATCGTTACTCGATCCGAGGCCGGATCGGTGAAGGTCAATCCCACCGGGACGCCGAGAGCCGTGGTGCCGGGGACGGACGCGTCGCCCTCGGCAGGAATGCGTCCGCCGGGGGTCGCGATCTCCGCCGCCAGAATTGCGCCGGTGTTCTCGTTGCGCATCCGAACCACGGTGACGTGGTCGTCCACAGCGACGAGACCGGTCTGCACGGCGTAGAGGCCGATTGCCGTCGCACAGTTTCCGCAGTTGCTGCCCCACTCCACGGTGCGGTTCTCGATGGCGACCTGAGCGAACAGGTAGTCGACATCGATACCGGGTGCGCTGGAGCGTCGAACGATGGCGGCCTTGGAGGTGGTGGAGCTGCCACCCCCTACCCCGTCGAGCTGACGCGGGTCACCCGAACCGAAGGCCGCGGTCAGGATGTTGTCGAGACCGCCGGCGTCGGCGATGTACGGGTCGATGTCGACCGCGTTGAACAGCCAGCACTTGCTGGTGCCTCCACGCATCCACGTTCCACGAAGAGTGAACATCTGGTGTGCCTTCCGATCAGGATCCGATGCTTCCACCCTGCGACAGAGGATGGTCAAGCACAATTACGAAATATGTTCAGGCCGTGCAGGAGCGCTTAACGCAAGCGTCCCGGTCAGAACAGCTCGGGCACGACCACCAGGATCAACCAGCACAGGGCCGGCGCGATGGCGACGACGATTCCTGCATTGAGCAGCAGCTGACGGTAGAAGCGCGGGCGCTCGATGTTCTGCGCGTTGGCCAGCACCAGCGCACCGTTGGTAGAGAAGGGCGAGACGTCGACGACGGTCGCCGAGATGGCCAGAGCAGCGACGACTCCGACGACCGGCAGTGCACCGGTTCCCAGCAGCGGCATGGCCAGCGGAATGACGGCGGCCAGCAGAGCGGTGGAGGACGCGAACGCCGAGGTGATGCCGATGACGTAGCAGAGCACGATGGCCACGATGATCGGAGCGCCGATGGTGATCGCCATTTCGGCCAGGTGATCGATGGTGCCCACTTCTTGCAGGATCGAGATGTAGGTGACCATGCCGGCGACCAGCAGAACCGTCGACCAACTGATGTCTGCGATCGCCTCGTTCTGCTTCTTCAGATCCGTGAACGCCAGGACCGCTCCGGCTCCGATGGCGATGAAGCTGATCGGCAGGTGCAGTACGAGAACGAGTACCAGGAGTGCGCCGATGAGGAAGAGCGTGAGCTTCTGGACGAACGTGACCGGGGCCGGGGCGTCGACCAGGGTGGTTGTGGTCGGACGAGTGAGCACCTGGGTGCTGCCGCCTGCCGAGCTGCCGCCGCCGGTACCGCCGGTACCGCCGGTACCGCCGGTACCGCCGCCGGTGGGGGCGGACGTCTTGACCGGCGTTCCGCCGACGGGGCCACTGCCGGGAGCGGGATCGGTGGACCCCGTTGCGGTGTACTCGAAGCCCTTCATGCGGGCCAGGGCCGCGTAGCCGACAACCGTCAGCACCGAGAGCAGCAGGTTGATGCCGTAGCTGGCTAAGAACAGCGTCCACGGGTTCAGGGCGAGGCCGTTGTTCTCGACGATGTCGCGAACCAGGACACCGGAGACGGAGATCGGGGAGAACGCGCCTGCATGGGCACCGTTGATGACCATGATGCCCATGACCAGCGGGCTCATGCCGGTTCGAGCTGCGAATGCCATGGCTGCAGGCACGATGAGCGCCACCGCGGCGGGGCTGAAGGTACCGAGTGCAGTCAGGACCGAGGCGACGAAGAAGAACACCCACGGAACCACCGTCACTCGACCGTGCACCGCTCGGATGCAGCTGTTGACCAGAAGATCGATGGTGCCGTTGCGTTTGGCCATGCCGAAGAAATAAGTGACTCCGACGATGGTCAACACGATCGAGCTGGGGAACTCGTTCAGAATTTCCTTGTCGTCGAATCCCAGCGCGAAGTACCCGACCACGAAGGCACCGATGAAGCCGAGGATGCCGATGTTGATCGGAAAGAAGGTTGCGATCACGAACATCGCAACCAATGCGATGAGCGGGAGGATCTCGATGGAGGTCATGGGCGTCTTTCAGGTGGCTGGTAGGTGCTCGGTTACATCCGCACTCGATCGTTGTCCCTGTCACATTATTGACGCCGGCCTTTTAGGACAATATCGTTTTGCTACCTAGCCGTTTAGCTGAGCTGAAAGATGTCCGCATGAACCACACTTTCGACGTCGTGACGTTGTTTCTTCTTCTCGACATCGCCGAGGCCGGATCGCTGACGGCCGGTGCCGAGCGGGCGAACATGACGCCCTCCGCGGCGTCCCAACGCATCAGCAAACTCGAACACGGCATCAAACAGCCCGTGTTGACCCGCCTGCCACGCGGCGTACAACTCACCGAAGCCGGGGAAATCCTCACCAGCCGCGCCCGTCTGTTTCGACGGGAGATGCGCGCCGCGAGCGGCGACCTCGAAGCGATCCGAGGGCTCGAACGCGGTTCGGTTCGGCTCGGCTCGTTTCCCACGGTCAGCGCGTCGCTGCTCTCGGACGCGCTGAAGGACTATCACTCACGATGGCCCGGTGTGGACGTTCGCGTGCGATCGGCGGTGCGCCCGCAGTTGCTCGACATGCTGCATTCGAGCGAGATCGACCTGGCGCTGCTGTGGAGCTACGCCTGGACGGAGGAGGCCGAACGATCGCTGTCACTCGAGCCGCTGATGGAAGACCCGACCGTGCTGCTGCTGCCGATCGACGACGATCGGGTGCAGCACGATGTGTCGCTGCACGATCTTCGTGACGCGCGATGGATCATCCGCAGCAACGACCACCCGGCTGCCGAAGTTCTCTATCGCAGTTGTCGCGTAGCAGGATTCGAGCCCGACGTCGTCTACGAGGCCCACGACTATCAGGAGATCGAGGCCATGGTGGCTGCCGGTGTCGGCATCGCCATGGTGCCCGGGTTGTCGGTCATTCACCATCGACCCGACGTCACCACCATCGACTTCCCCGACACGGATCGGGTGCCGACGCGCGTCATCTACATCGCGTCACTCGCCAGGCGTCAGTACACCCCGGCGATGTATGCCATCTCGACCGCGCTGCGCGGTGCCGCCGAGCGCATCGCGGCTGCGACTACAACAGTTCCCTGATCGCATTCTCGAAGCCGGTGACGTGTTCGAGGGTCAGTTCGGCAGCGGTATCGGCGTCGCCGTCGATGATCGCCTGCAGCAACACGACGTGCTCACGGACATGGCCGGCCACGTTCGGGAGTCGGTCGAGAAACAGGCACCAGATGCGCGTGGCGTGCGCGTCGAGGCTGACCAGAATGTCTTCGAGGTGGGGATTGCCCGACGCCCGATAGATCTCTCGGTGCACCGCAACATCTTTGCGCAGCACCTCGCGTGAATCGTCGGTGTCGTCGATGCTTGCGATGGAGGCCGCGAGCTCGGCCAGGCGGTCTCGGGCCGCCCGTGTCGCGGTCCGCGCCGCACGAGCCGAGGCCGCCGGCTCGAGCTGCTTGCGGATCTCCGAGATGTTGGCCAGGTCGGTCATGTCGACGGCGGTCGCGAAGGTTCCGCGTCGGGGATACGCGACGACGAGACGCTCACGTTCGAGTCGTTTGAGACCCTCACGAATCGGTGTGCGCCCCAGCCCCAATTGCTCGGCCAGGCGGTCGTCATTGATCGGTTCACCGGGACGAATCTCAAGCATGATCAGCTGCTCACGCACTATTTCGTAGGCTCGATCGGCATTGGTTCCGACAAACTGCGTTGCATCCATCACCGGCTGAATTTCGATCGTCATCTTGTCTGCTCACTCCCGGTCGACGCCCCGCCCTTGACGGCTCTGCTTTGTGATCTTACTCTATTGGCATCTTGATATATCAGTTCCAGATCATTGATCTTCCAGAAGGGCGGCCATCTTGACGCAGGACTTCGCACCGACGGCGACGGCACCGCACCCGAGAGGCGTGACGAACCGAGTACTCGCCGATCTCGACCCCGAGGTGCACCGCGCGATCAGTGCCGAGCTCGGCCGCCAGCAGAACACCTTGGAAATGATCGCGAGTGAGAACTTCGCACCATTGGCCGTCATGCAAGCGCAGGGTTCGGTACTGACGAACAAGTACGCCGAGGGCTACCCCGGCCGGCGCTACTACGGCGGATGCGAGAACGTCGACGTCATCGAGCAACTCGCGATCGACCGGCTCAACGCCTTGTTCGGATCGTCGTTCGCCAACGTGCAGCCGCACTCCGGTGCGCAGGCCAATGCCGCTGCCATGGCGGCACTGCTACAGCCGGGCGATTCGATTCTTGGTCTCGCACTCGCCCACGGCGGACACCTCACGCACGGCATGAAGCTGAACTTCTCCGGCAAGCTGTACGACGTCTCGGCCTACCACGTCCGCGAAGACGACCATCTCGTCGACATGGCAGAGGTGGAGCGCCTCGCCCACGAGCACCGTCCCAAGCTGATCATGGCCGGTTGGTCCGCCTACCCGCGCCACCTCGACTTCGCCGAATTCCGCCGCATCGCAGACGAAGTCGGTGCCTACCTGATGGTGGACATGGCGCACTTCGCCGGCCTGGTCGCCGCCGGACTGCACCCGTCACCGGTACCGCACGCACACGTGGTCACCTCGACGACGCACAAGACGCTCGGCGGACCGCGCGGCGGCGTCATCATCACCAACGACGCCGCGCTGGCGAAGAAGTTCAACTCCTCGGTCTTTCCCGGTCAGCAGGGCGGGCCCCTCGAACACGTCATCGCCGGCAAGGCCGTCGCCTTCAAACTTGCTGCAGAAGAGGACTTTCGGGAACGGCAGCAACGCACCCTCGAAGGCGCGAAGATCCTGGCCGATCGACTGTTGACCGACGACGCAGCAGCCGCAGGCATCGACGTGGTCTCGGGCGGCACCGACGTCCACCTCGTTCTCGCGGACCTGCGCAAGTCCGAACTGGACGGCAAGCAGGCCGAGGACAGACTCCATCACGTCGGAATCACCGTGAACCGCAACGCAGTTCCGTTCGATCCACGGCCACCCATGGTGAGCTCCGGAGTCCGCATCGGCACCCCGGCCCTCGCGACCCGCGGCCTGGACGCCACGGCCTTCGCCGAGGTCTCCGACGTCATCGCCCACGCGTTGCGTCCCGACACCGACGACCGCGGACTCGATGCACTGCGAATCCGGGTCGAAGCCGTCGCCGCGCAGTTCCCCCTCTACTCCGACCTGACGGAAGGCTACCGATGACCGCCCCCGCAACCCCTCCGGGCGCACATCTGCCCGACCACCCGGACTTCCTGTGGCGCAACCCCGAGCCGAAGAAGTCGTACGACGTCGTGATCATCGGCGGCGGCGGACACGGCCTGGCCACCGCGCACTACCTCGCCAAGAACCACGGCATCACCAATGTGGCTGTGCTGGAGAAGGGGTGGCTCGCCGGAGGAAACATGGCGCGCAACACCACCCTCATCCGGTCCAACTACCTGTGGGACGAGAGCGCGCGCATCTACGAGCACTCGCTGAAACTGTGGGAAGGGCTCGCCGACGACCTCGACTACCCCATCCTGTTCAGCCAGCGCGGCGTCCTCAACCTCGCGCACAGCCTGCAGGACGTGCGCGACAGCGTGCGACGCGTCGAGGCCAACCGACTCAACGGCATCGACGCTCAGTGGGTCGACCCCGACGAGGTCAAGAAGCTGTGCCCGATCGTCAACATCTCCAGCGACATTCGCTACCCGGTGCTCGGTGCGACGTACCAGCCACGCGCCGGCATCGCCAAGCACGACTACGTCGCCTGGGGATTTGCCCGACGCGCCGACGCGGCCGGTATCGACATCATCCAGAACTGTGAGGTCACCGGCTTCACCACCGACGGCAACCGCGTCACCGGGGTGAAGACCACGCGTGGCGACATCGCCACCGGCCAGGTCGCGCTCTGCGCAGCCGGGCACACCTCGACGCTGACGGACATGCTCGGCATCAAGACTCCGCTGCAGAGCCATCCGCTGCAGGCCCTCGTCTCGGAGTTGCTCGAGCCCGTGCATCCCACGGTCGTCATGTCGAATGCCGTGCACGTGTACGTCTCTCAGGCCCACAAGGGCGAACTGGTGATGGGTGCAGGCGTCGACTCCTACAACGGCTACGGCCAGCGCGGTGCGTTCCACATCATCGAACGGCAGATGGCGGCTGCGGTGGAGTTGTTCCCCGTCTTCGCTCGCGCGCACCTGCTGCGCACCTGGGCCGGCATCGTGGACGTCTGCCCCGATGCCTCCCCCATCGTCGGACGCACGCCGTTCGACAACGTGTTCCTCAATTGCGGTTGGGGTACAGGCGGATTCAAGGCCACCCCCGGTGCCGGTTGGTGCCTGGCCGACACCATCGCCAACGACGAGGTGCACGAGTACATCGCACCGTTCAGTCTGGACCGATTCGTCACCGGCGCGCTGGTGGACGAGCACGGTGCCGCAGGCGTGGCGCACTAGTTTCTCCGCCCCGACACACGCAGCACCCGAACGAGAAATCATGGAGTGGCAATGCAATTGATCGAATGCCCGTGGTGCGGGAGTCGAGAAGAGACCGAGTTCCACTACGGCGGCCAGGCGCACATCGCCTACCCCGAGGATCCCTCGGCTCTGACCGACGAACAGTGGGCGCACTTCGTGTTCTTCCGCGACAACCCCAAGGGGCTCTTCGCGGAACGGTGGAGCCACAGCGAGGGCTGCCGGCGTTGGTTCAACGCCGTGCGGGACACCGCCACCTATCGAATCCACAGTGTCTATCGCCTCGACGACCCGAAGCCGGTGAACCCATGACCGCATTCCGCACCGCATCCGGCGGCCGCATCGACCGCACGAGCACCTTCGACTTCACGTTCGGCGGCTCGGCCCTGCAGGGCCACCCGGGCGACACGCTGGCATCTGCGTTGCTCGCCAACGGTATTCATCAAGTGACCACCAGCATCAAGCTCGGCAGGCCCCGTGGATTCACCGCTGCATGGGCCGAGGACACCGGCGGACTCGTACAGATCGAGGAGCCGTTCCCCGAGCCGATGCTGCTCGCCACGACGATCGAGCTGTACGACGGCCTGGTCGCTCGGGGCATCCCCGGACAGGGCCGTCTCGCCGAGATCTCCGACTCCGCCAAGTACGACGCCATGCACGCCCACGCCGACCTGTTGGTCGTCGGTGCCGGTCCGGCTGGTCTGACGGCCGCTCTGGCCGCCGCCCGCAGTGGCGCTCGCGTGGTCGTCGTCGACGATCAGAGCGAGTTCGGCGGCTCCCTGCTCGGCTCCGACGACGTCATCGACGGACGGCCGGCCCTGGACTGGGTTGCCGACGCGGTGGCCGAGTTGTCGACCTTCCCCGACGTGACGTTGCTGCGCCGCACCACCGCGTTCGGTTCCTACGACGACGGCTTCGTGCTCGCCCTCGAGCGCCGCACCGATCACCTGGGCTTGGAAGCTCCTGCAGCGCTGAGCCGTCAGCGAGTCTGGCGTATTCGCTCGCGTCACATCCTGGTGGCCACCGGCGCCCACGAGCGTCCCGTCGTCTTCACCGACAACGACCGACCCGGAATCATGTTGGCGCACAGTGCACGTACGTTCCTACATCGCTACGGCGTGACGGTAGGAACCGAGGCCGTGGTGTTCACCACCAACGACAGCGCGTACAAGGCAGCCGTCGATCTGCACGACGCCGGGGTCCGCATCGCGCGCATCGTCGATGCCCGCTCCGAGGCACCGGAACACTGGCTCGGCCTGTGCCGCGAGCGCGGTATCGAGGTGCGCACCGGCAGCGTCGTATCCGGCACACGCGGCGACACCCGCGTCACTCATGCATTGGTGACCGGTGCCGACGGTGCCACCGACACCGTGGCGTGCGACGTACTGCTCGTCAGCGGCGGTTGGAACCCCGCCGTCCACCTGTTCAGCCAGGCCCGCGGAAAGCTGCGCTACGACGGCGAACTCGGTGCGTTCGTCCCGGCGGACGACGTCGAGGGCATCAGCGTAGCCGGATCGGCCTCGGGAGTGTTCGATCTGGCAGGATGCCTCCGCGACGGCAACTCGGCCGCGGCAGGTGTGCTGACCCGTCTCGGCTTCGACATCACCGAAACACCGCCTCCAGCACCCGAATCCGTGCCGATCACCGAGTCACTGGTGCTGTGGCGGGTGCGCGACGACTTCGGAGCCGACAGCCAGTTCGTCGACGTGCAGCGAGACGCGACGGTGGCCGATCTGGTCCGCGCCGTCGGTGCAGGCATGTCGTCGATGGAACACATCAAGCGCTACACCACGATCGGCACCGCGCACGATCAGGGCAAGACCTCCGCTGTGGTGTCCTCGGGCATCGTGGCGGAACTGCTCGACAAGCCGGTGGAGAACCTGGGCACCACCACCTTCCGACCGCCGTACACCCCGGTGGCGTTCGCGGCGTTGGCCGGCCGCAACCGCGGCATGGCCTTCGACCCGGAACGGGTTACTGCAGTGCATGATTGGCACGTCGCCCGCGGCGCGGTCTTCGAGGACGTCGGACAGTGGAAGCGGCCCCGCTACTACCCGCTAGCCGGCGAGGAGATGCACGACGCCGTGCTCCGCGAGTGCGCGGCCGTGCGTGCGAGCGTCGGCATGCTCGACGGTTCGACACTGGGCAAGATCGACGTACAGGGCCCCGACGCCGGTGTGGTGCTGGACATGTTCTACACGAACATGATGAGCAACTTGAAGGTCGGCATGGTTCGCTACGGCGTGATGTGCGGTGCCGACGGCATGGTGATCGACGACGGCACCGTGATGCGGTTGGCGGACGACCGATTCCAGGTGTTCACCACCACGGGCGGCGCAGCAGGAATGCTCGACTGGATGGAGGAGTGGCTGCAGACCGAATGGCCGCACCTCGCGGTTCGGCTGACGTCGGTGACCGAGCAGTGGGCCACGTTCCCCGTCGTCGGACCGCGCTCCCGCGACCTCGTCGGCGAGATCTTCCCCGAGCTCGACGTCTCCAACGAGGCGTTCCCGTTCATGGCCTGGCGTGACGCCTCGGTCGACGGTGTGCCGGTACGCGTGGCGCGCATCAGCTTCTCCGGTGAACTGGCCTTCGAAGTGAACATCGATTCTTGGCACGCCCACGCACTGTGGTCGCGGCTGATCGATGCGGGCGAGAAGTACGGCATCACCCCCTACGGCACCGAGACCATGCACGTGCTGCGGGCCGAGAAGGGCTACCCGATCGTCGGCCAGGACACCGACGGGACCGTCACCCCACAGGACCTCGGTATGAGCTGGGCGGTATCGAAGAAGAAGCTCGACTTCATCGGAAAGCGCTCGTTCGACCGTGCCGAGAACCGGAACCCGTTGCGCAAGCAGTTCGTCGGGCTCCTGCCCGTCGATCGGGAGACCGTCCTCCCCGAGGGCTCGCAGATCATCGAGCACTCCGAGAGCGGCGTCCTCCCCGAGCTTCCGGTTCCGATGCTCGGCCACGTCACGTCGAGTTACGCCAGCGCAGAATTGGGCAGGCCGTTCGGGCTGGCCCTGCTCGAGGCCGGGCGTGACCGACTCGGCGACATCCTGCACGTCCCGGTGGGCGACACCCTCGTCGCCGTGGAAGTCACCGGCTCCGTACTCGTCGACCCGGAAGGTAACCGCCGTGATGGCTGACCGACTCGCCGCCAGAAGCCCACTCGCAGAAACAGTTCTGCCGGACTCGTCTGCTGTCCGCATCGTGGAGGAGCCGTTCCTGGCCGGGATCGACCTGTGGGTCGACCCGAGCGGGCCGGGCGGTGCCGCTGCCTCGACCGAGCTCGGCACGGAGCTGCCCGGCCCCGGACGCGTTGCCGAGGGCGCGAACACCACCGCGATCTGGCTCGGCCCGGAGGAGTGGCTGATCATCGGGGCGGGCCTCGATCCGGTCGAACTCGAACACCGTCTCGGCTCGGCCGTTCGTGAGCATCGCGGTGCGGCAACCGATGTGTCCGCACAGCGAACCAGTCTGCGGCTGAGCGGTTCCAGGGCCCGCGACGTGTTGGCGAAGGGGTGCTCGATCGATCTGCACCCTCGCGTCTTCCCGGCCGGGTCGACGGTACAGACCATGCTGGCGATGGCAGGCATGATCCTCATTGCCTGTGACGACACCGGAACGGACTATCGTATCCTCGTGCGCTCGTCGTTCGCACGCTATCTCGCAGCCTGGCTGACCGACGCGGCCGAGGAATACACCGACGTCTGATCGTCCCGTTGGACTAGCGCGAGAGAACAGGTGACCACAGTGCTCACGACCGTCTCCACGGCAACCCGGTCAGCCGATGCCCGCGACCGACTGCTGACCCGGTTGACGACCTCACATCCCGTCGTCTGCGGGATCGTCAACGTCACCCCGGATTCGTTCTCCGACGGTGGCATGTTCCTGGACTCGGATCGTGCTGTGGCGCATGCGCTGTCGATGGTCGACGAGGGTGCCGAACTGCTCGACATCGGCGGTGAGTCGACCCGGCCGGGGGCAACCCCACCCACCGTCGACGAGGAGATCGAACGAGTCGTACCGGTGATCGACGCCCTGTCCAGACTTACCTCGACACCGCTGTCGGTCGACACCTCACGGCCAGAGGTGATGCGAGAGGCTGTACGCGCCGGGGCGAGCGTCATCAATGACGTTCGTGCTCTTCGTCTTCCGGGCGCACTCGCCGCAGCTGCCGAACTGGACGTTGCGGTATGCCTGACGCACATGCTGGGCGAGCCGTCGACGATGCAGCATTCCCCTCGCTACGGCGACGTCACCGCAGAGGTGTGCGAGTTCCTCGACGACCGGGCTGCCGAATGCATCCGAGCCGGAATCCCGGCGTACCGCATCCTGGTCGATCCCGGATTCGGGTTCGGGAAAACTCTCGAGCACAATCTGCAACTGCTGCAGGGCCTTCGGGCGCTCACCGCGGCCGGGCGACCGATCATGGCGGGTCTGTCGCGGAAGGGCATGATCGGTGCCGTCACCGGCCGAGAGGTCGACGGCCGACTCGCCGGATCACTCGCCGCCGCGATCTTCGCGGCCCAGAACGGGGCGTCACTCCTGCGGGTTCACGACGTCGCCGCCACCATCGACGCACTGGCCGTGATGCGGGCAGTGCGGTCGCTCGACGTACTGCCCTCACACCCAGGTCAATCCACGACGAATGCCGAGGCCACCTCATGACCGCATCCCTCTCCTCCGCCCGTCGGCTCTTCAGCGCCGAGCACGGTTGGATGGCCGTCGACCCGTTCGGTTCACCGGCCCAGACTCCGAGCCGTGTGGGGGTGACGCCGGCAGCGTTGGCCGACGCGGCCAACTTTATCGGCGTCGATCTTCCGTCGGTACGTACCGTGCTCGCCGCCGGTGATGCGTGCGGCACTATCCACACCTCCGCCGGCTCGGTCACGGTGTACGCCCCGGCGAGCGGCATGGTCACGATCGTCAACCCCGCTGTGCGCGAGGACCCGTCGCTCGTCGCTGCCGATCCGCTCGGTGCCGGCTGGCTGTTCGCGGTCCTGACTCCCGCGGCCTCGTCGTTCGACGACCTGACCATGCGCGAGCCGACCGGCGCAGTGCGGACGACCTCATGACCATCAGTGTGTTCGACCTCTTCTCCGTCGGAGTCGGCCCCTCGAGTTCGCACACCGTCGGACCGATGCGCGCGGCCGCCCGATTCGTCGACGATCTGCGGACCATGTCTGCGTTCGACGACGTTCGAGAGCTGGCGGTCGATCTGTACGGCTCGTTGGCCGCGACCGGAGCCGGCCACGGCACCATGACCGCCGTACTGCTGGGGTTGGAAGGCCATGCGGCCGAGAGCATCACGACCGAGGTCATGGAAGAACGGCAGGCATCGATGGCGGCCACCGGCCGAATCGTCTTCGGTGGTCACCGCGAGATCGACCTGGCTGTCGACGACATCGTGCTGCGTCCGTTGACGGTACTGCCGTTCCACCCGAACGGGATGAAACTGACTGCGCGCAGAGCGGATTCGACCGAGCTGCACAGCGAGGTGTACTTCTCCGTCGGTGGCGGCTTCGTGGTGACCGAGGCCGAAAGCGTCGAGGCCGTCGCACCCCTCGCCTCCGCGAACGGATTCGCGTCGGCCAAGGAACTACTTCAGCTCTGTGAACATCGGCACTGCAGCATCAGTGACGTCATGACCGAGGTCGAACTCGAACGCCGCACGCACGAGGAAATTCGGGACGCGTTGCTGCACATCCGTGACGTCATGGTCGAGTGCGAGGTTCGCGGCATCTCCCGCGACGGCTACCTTCCCGGCGCGCTGGGAGTGCGGCGTCGAGCACGGGACTGGTTCCTGCGGCTCGATGCCGAGGATCCGAACCGTTCGAGCGAATTCGCCGAGGATTGGGTCAATCTCGTCGCCCTCGCCGTCAACGAGGAGAACGCCTCCGGCGGACGAATCGTCACAGCACCCACCAACGGTGCAGCCGGCATCATCCCGGCCGTGCTGCACTACGCGACCCGCTACACCGCCGCAGGGGTCGCCGATCCCGACGGCAGCACGGTGCGTTTTCTGCTCACCGCCGGCGCGATCGGATCGCTCTACAAGGAGATGGCGTCGATCTCCGGTGCCGAAGTGGGCTGCCAGGGCGAGGTGGGTTCGGCAGCATCGATGGCGGCCGCCGGTCTGGCCGAGGTACTGGGCGGCACACCCGAACAAGTGGAGAACGCGGCCGAGATCGCGATGGAACACAGCCTCGGTCTCACGTGCGACCCCATCGGCGGGCTGGTGCAGATTCCGTGCATCGAACGCAACGCCATCTCGGCGGGTAAGGCCATCAATGCGGCTCGGATGGCATTGCGCGGCAACGGCACCCACCGCGTCAGCCTGGACCAGGTGATCGAGACGATGCGCTCCACCGGGGCCGACATGCATTCGAAGTACAAGGAGACCTCCAGCGGCGGCCTCGCGATCAACGTGCCGGTGAACTTCGTGGAGTGCTAGAGGCCGAGAACTTTCTCCACCGCCACACAACGACGAGGGGCCCGTACCGATTCGGTACGGGCCCCTCGTCCTGTGTCGGTTCAGCTGAAGATAACCGTCCGGTGTCCGTGCAGCAGGACGCGATTCTCGCAATGCCAGCGCACCGCCCGCGAGAGTGCGAGGGCCTCGGCGTCCTGACCGACGGTGGCCAGACGAGAAGGGTCGTGAGTGTGGTCGATACGAATGACCTGCTGCTCGATGATCGGGCCCTCGTCCAGGTCGGGGGTGACGTAGTGCGCCGTCGCCCCGACCTGCTTGACGCCCCGGTCGAATGCCTGGTGGTAGGGCTTCGCGCCCTTGAAGCCGGGCAGGAACGAGTGATGGATGTTGATCGCCTTGCCGTGCAGCGCTCGACACGTCTCGTCGGAAAGCACCTGCATGTAGCGGGCCAGCACCACCAGGTCGACCTCGTACTCGGCGACGAGGTCCAGCAGGCGTTGCTCGGCCTCGGCCTTGGTACCCGGGGTGACGGGAACGTGGACGAACGGCAGCCCGGCAGCCTCGGCTATCGGCCGCAGCACCTCGTGATTGCTCACCACGGCCACCAGTTCGCCGCCGAGATTCTGTGAGCGCCAACGGAAGATGAGGTCGTTGAGGCAATGCCCCATCTTGGACACCATGACGAGCACACGCGGCTGGCTGCAGCCGTTGAAGGTATACGTCATCGCGAATCGATCGGCCACCTCGCGGAAGCTGTCCGTCAGCTTCTCGATGTCGGTGGCACCGCTGGCCACGAACGACGTGCGAAGGAAGAACGAGCCGTCCGTGGAGTCGTCGAACTGTTGGTGTTCGGCGATGTCGCAGTCGTTGTCGAAGAGGAACGCACTGACGGCCCGGACGATGCCCGGCCGCTGGCCGCAGCTGAGCGTGAGGGTGAAGTTCTCGGTCATCGAATCTCCTGGTACTGGTGGGTCGTCAGCTGCGGATCTTGGCCATCTCGGGGTCGACGAGGGGCTCGGCCACGACGGTGGCGGACACGAGCCGATCGAAGTATCGAATCTGTACTGCTGCACCTGGTTCTGCGCTACCGGCAGGAACCCAGGCGTAGGCGATCGGCGCACCGACGGTGTGACCGAACGAGGCGCTGGTGACGTAGCCGGCGGGTTCACCGTCCACCAGGACGGGCTCGTGGCCGAGTACCACCGACGTGCCGTCGTCGATCTTCAAGCAGACCAACTTCTTCGAGACGGTGTCGTCGGACATCTCGAGTACGGCGTCGCGGCCGCGGAATTCGCCCTTCTGTGGGCGTACCGCGAAGCCGAGGCCTGCCTCGTAGGGGTTGTGCTCGGTGGTCATGTCCGAACCCCACGACCGGTAGCCCTTCTCCATGCGCAGGCTGTTGAACGCAGCGCGCCCGCCGGCGATGATCCCGAACTCGGAACCGGCCTGCCACAACATGTCCCACAGTCGCTGGCCGTAATCGGCGGTGGTGTACAGCTCCCACCCGAGCTCGCCCACGTATGACAACCGCATCGCGGTGACGGGCACTCCCCCGATACGAACCTGCTTGCAGCGGAAGTACTTGAAGTTCTCGTTCGAGAAGTCGTCCTGGGTCAGCTTTTCGACGACCTCGCGGGCGTGCGGACCCCACAGACCGATGCAGCACGTGGATCCGGTGATGTCGTCGACGGTGACGCTGCCGTCGCTCGGTGCTTCGCGGCGAAGGTAGTCGAAGTCGAGGTTGCCGTTGGCTCCGACCTGGAACTCGTCGGCGGACAACCTCGCCACGGTGAGATCGCTTCGGACGCCGCCCTTCTCGTCGAGAGCCAGCGTGTACGTGACGGCCCCGATGGACTTGTCCATCTTGCCGGACGTCAAACCCTCCAAGAGTGCCAGCGCACCGGGTCCACGTACGCGTAGCCGCTTGAGCGGGGTCATGTCGTACATGGCGACGGAGGTACGGGTCTTCCAGGCCTCGGCTGCGGCGATGGGCGAATGGAACATCGAGGCCCACTCGTCGCGCTTGGGTGGCTGCCACTCGGCCGGAAGCTGTTGCACCAGATCGGCATTGGCCTCGTACCAGTGCGGGCGTTCCCACCCGCCGCCTTCGAGGAACACGGCACCGAGTTGATGCTGCCGCGCGTTGAAAGGGCTGACCCGAACGTCACGCGGGGACAACCGCGGCTGCGAAGGATGCAGCACGTCGTAGATCTCGACGAAGTTCTGCTGCGAGGTTTCGCTGACGTATGCCGGATCGAGCTGGAAGTCCTCGAAGCGGTTGACGTCGCATCCGTGCAGTTCCACCTCGGAGCGTCCGTCGACCAACAACTGTGCGATGGCTCGGCCGACTCCGGCCGAGTGCGTGACCCACACGGCCTCGGCGATCCAGAAGCCCTTGACGTCCGGAGACTCACCGAGCAGCGGTCCGCCGTCCGGGGTGAACGAGAAGACTCCGTTGAAGCCGTGGTCGATCTTGGCGGTTTCGAGGCACGGCAACAGCAACTTGGACTGCTCCCACGACGGGGCGAAGTCCTCCTGCGTGAAGTCGAGCATGGACGGCATCGCCTCGTCGGACACACCGTCTCCGCCGGGCAGGGTCTTGGTGTCGACGGGCATCGGGCGGTGCGCGTAGGTTCCGATGCCGAGGCGGTCGACGTGCTCGCGGAAGTACAGGTCCTGATCCTGGTGACGCAGGATGGGCATGCCCGCCTCGGCCGCTTCGGTGTTGCGTCCCACCAGTTCCGGGATCTGATCGGTCTTGGCGTACTGGTGCGCCAGCGGCAGCAGCGGCACCTTCATGCCGACCAGTTCGCCCACATCGGGGCCCCAGAAGCCGGCGCAGGACACCACGATGTCGGCCTCGATGACGCCGTTGTCGGTTGCCACACCGGTGACTCGGCCACCCGTCTGCTCGATACCGATGACCTTCGTGGAACCGCGGAAGACGGCTCCACGCGATTCTGCGCGACGGGTCAGTGCCACCACTGCGCGCGACGCCTTGGCTAGACCGTCGGTCTCGACGTACAGACCGCCGAGAACACGCGAACGGTCGATCAGCGGATGTAGTTTCGCGCATTCGGACGGATCGATGACCGACCCTTCGATTCCCCAGGACGTGGCCCAACCCTGCTTGCGATGCAGGTCGGCCAGTCGCTCCTCGGTGGTCGCCACTTCGAGACCGCCGAGCTGGTTGAAGCACCACTGCCCATCCACCTCGAGGCCCATGAACTTCTCCACCGTGTATCGGGCGAGTTCGGTCATGGTCTTGGATGCATTCGTCTGGAACACCAGACCCGGTGCGTGCGAGGTCGATCCACCCGTGAGAGGGAGCGGCCCCTGATCCAGCACGGTGATGCGATCCCAACCGCGTGCGGTGAGCTCGTCGGCCACGTTCGTGCCGACGATGCCGGCGCCGATGATGACAACTCTCGGTGAACCCATGGTGGTCCTTCCGTATCGGGGTGGAGAGATGGAGCTCGG
Organism: Rhodococcus sp. KRD175; assembly: GCF_017168275.1. NCBI lineage: Bacteria > Bacillati > Actinomycetota > Actinomycetes > Mycobacteriales > Nocardiaceae > Rhodococcus > Rhodococcus sp. KRD175. The sequence goes on along the minus strand of NZ_JABFAQ010000012.1, from coordinate 130,908 downwards.
CCGAAGCAACCGACGGCCTGCACGACAACTAACCAGAGATTGATATATCAAGAGTATGGGCAGGGATGGATGTGGTCAACCCCCGAAATACCGATGGTGCGGGACGCATAGTCTCGCGTCCCGCACCATCGTTCACTTCACTTGCCGGCCTTGACTTTCGGCGGGGCCTTGGGGTTCTTGACGATGAATGGATCGTTCGTGACGTCCTTGTACAGCGAGACACACGTACCGATCATCACCAGTACGAACGGTGCCGCCACGATGATGGTCATCGTCTGCAACCCGTTGAGGGCGTCCGATCCTCCCGTCCACAGCATCAGGATCGCGATGCCGCCGGTGACCACACCCCAGAAGGCGACGACCCCACGCGACGGATCCAGGGTTCCGCGTTGCGACAGGGTGCCCATCACGATCGAGGCAGCGTCGGCACCACTGACGAAGAAGATGCCCACCAATACCATCACCAACACCGACGAGATGCCGGCCAACGGGAAGTGGTCGAGAACCGCGAACAGCTGCGACTCCGGCTTACCGAGGGCCACCAGATCCTCGGTTCCCTTCTGCTGCTCGCCGATTGCCGCTCCACCGAAAATCGAGAACCAGACCAAGCTCACCGACGTCGGGATGAGAATGACGCCGATGACGAACTGGCGGATGGTGCGGCCGCGACTGATGCGAGCGAGGAACATACCGACGAAGGGGGTCCACGAGATCCACCAGGCCCAGTAGAAGATCGTCCAGGACGAGAGCCAGGACTCGGTCTCAGGGCCACCGGATGCCGCCGAGCGCGCCGACATGCCGGCGATGTGTGCGGCGTAGTCGCCGAGAGTGGTGGGCAGCAGATTCAGGATCAGGACCGTGGGGCCCGCGACGAACACGAAGATCGCAAGCACGAGAGCCAGCACCATGTTGATGTTCGACAGCCACTGAATTCCCTTGGACACCCCGGACACTGCCGAGGCCACGAACGCAAGTGTCAGGATGGCGACGACAGCCACGAGCAGAAGCGTCCCCGCTTGGTTGACCCAGCCGAGAACCTCGATACCGGAACCGATCTGGAGTGCGCCGAGGCCGAGGGATGCCGCGGTGCCGAACATCGTGGCGAAGATCGCCAGAATGTCGATGACCTTGCCGATGGGGCCTTCGGCGCGCCGACCGATCAGCGGAATGAACGAGGAGCTGATGAGCTGCTTGCGGCCCATCCGGTAGGTGCCGTAGGCGATGGACAATCCGACCACCGCGTACATCGACCAGGGGTGCAGTCCCCAGTGGAAGATGGCCGTCGAGAGTGCGGTTCCCACAGTGGAATCGGTGATTCCGGGCGGCGGGGTGACGAAGTGAGTGAGGGGCTCGGCCACTCCCCAGAAGATCAAGCCGATTCCCATGCCGGCGCTGAACATCATCGCGATCCAGCTGACGGTGTTGAATTCGGGCTTCTCACCGTCTTTGCCGAGCGGAATCTTTCCGTAGCGACTGAGCGCGAGCCACAGCGCGAAGATCACGAACCCGGTGGCCGAGAAGATGAACAGCCAGCCGACGTTGGTCACGACCCAGTCGAGTACGGACGCGTTGACGGACTTCATGTTCTCGGTGCCGAGGATGCCCCACGCCAGAATCGCGATGACGATGGCGGCGGTGATACCGAACACCACCTTGTCGGTGCGCGGCTTGCCCTCCTCTCCGTGGTGGTAGACCTCGAGGGGGCCGTAATGATGAGGGGCATGTTTCTCGGATGAATCGTCCCGAGTTTTGTCGCCCCGGGGTTTGCTGTTCGTTGTCACATCGTTCTCCCTCCGGCTCTCGCCGAATAGGTGTGTCGCCCGTGCACGCAGCGTGGATGGTCGGGTAGGTGCGCGACGCGTTGCTCTCTGCGCAACTTCGATTTGTATGAACCCGAACAAGACTGAGCCGACCCAGGGTCTATGTCAAGAGATGGCAATCCACTTCATCGCGTTCGCCACGGTTGATCGAAACTGACAGTGCCTCTGAACAGCGACTGAGCATGTGGAAATGCGAAAAGTTGCCCGAATTCGATACTCGCATTTAACAATCGATACTGTCCGGTAACTGATATATTAACTCGATTCCACTACCGCCGGCGGCCTAGAGCGCCGCTCCTTCACTATCTCAGGAGTATCACCATGCCGCAGCAGGTCCGCGCCGTCGTTGCCAAGAGCAAGGGCGAGCCCGTCTCGATCGAGACGATCACCATTCCCGATCCCGGCCCGAACGATGTCGTCGTGAAGATCGCGGCGTGCGGGGTGTGTCATACCGATCTGCATTACCGCGAGGGCGGTATCAACGACGAGTTCCCGTTCCTGCTCGGCCACGAAGCCGCAGGCACCGTCGAAGCGATCGGCGACGCTGTCACTCATGTCGAGGTCGGTGATTTCGTGGTGTTGAACTGGCGTGCGGTGTGCGGGGAATGCCGAGCCTGCAAGAAGGGCACCCCCTGGTACTGCTTCGACACCCACAATGCGTCGCAGAAGATGACTCTCGGCGACGGCACCGAACTGTCTCCTGCGTTGGGGATCGGGGCGTTCGCCGACAAGACTCTCGTCCACGAAGGCCAGTGCACCAAAGTCGACCCGGACTCCGATCCGGCGGTGGTCGGGTTGCTCGGGTGCGGGGTGATGGCCGGGCTCGGTGCGGCGATGAACACCGGCCACGTCTCTCGCGGGGATTCGGTGGCGGTGATCGGGTGCGGCGGTGTCGGGGATGCTGCGATCGCCGGTGCCCGCCTGGCGGGGGCGTCGACGATCATCGCCGTCGACCGCGACAAGAAAAAACTCGATTGGGCTCTCGATCTCGGGGCCACGCACACTGTCGATGCCTCGCAGGTCGATGCGGTCGAGGCCATCCAGGAGTTGACCGGTGGGTTCGGGGCGGATGTGGTCATCGATGCCGTCGGTCGCCCGGAGACGTGGAAGCAGGCGTTCTACGCCCGCGATCTCGCCGGGACCGTCGTCCTCGTCGGGGTGCCGACCCCGGAGATGACCGTCGAGATGCCGTTGATCGATTTCTTTTCCCGGGGTGGGTCGTTGAAGTCGTCGTGGTACGGCGATTGCCTGCCGGAGCGTGATTTTCCGATGTTGGTCGATCTGTACGAGCAGGGTCGGTTGCCGCTCGAGAAGTTCGTGACCGAACGGATCGGTCTCGGTGATATCGAGGCGGCGTTCGACAAGATGCATCAGGGCACCGTGCTGCGTTCGGTGGTGGTCCTGTGAGCGGGCAGTTCCGAGTCCAGGAGGTCGTCAGGCTCGGCACCTCGAGCCCGTACGCTGCGGCTCGACATCGCTGATATATCAAAGTGGCGGTTTTACCCGTCGGTAGCGTTTCGCTTCCTGATGCCCTCGACGTATTCCGACGTCGGGGGCATCATCGAGTCGAGCGGACACGGCACCGGCTCCGCATGTCATTGTACGGGCTAACCACCTGCTCAGCTGGCACGAAGCGTGATTTGTCCGATTCCGGTTACGTCGTGTTTCGCGTGTATGAAAAGTGCCGTCACCTATTGACACACTCTTGTGGCGATGTTCACACTGTTGTTGCGGGAAGTAAGACGTGTTCCGCATAGCGATACAGAAAGGATCCGAATGCTCAAGGTGTGTTCCTTGGCCGATCTCCCCGGCGGCGAAGCTCTGCGCGTCGACACCACCCCTCCCGTGGCGGTGTTCCACACCGAGGACGGTGAGCTGTTCGCGATCGATGACACCTGTACGCATCAGGACGCGTCGCTCGCCGACGGCTGGCTCGAGGGGTGCGCGGTCGAATGCCCGCTCCACGCATCCACCTTCGACCTGCGCACCGGAGCTGTCGACGCTCCGCCCGCCAAATTGCCGGTCCGTACGCATACCGTCGTCGTCGAGGACGGCGTCGTCTACGTCGAGCTGAGCACCGCGGCCCCCAATCTTCCGCCCGACGTTCGCAGCCGGTTGGCCGCCGAGGGACATTCATGAAGAGCGTCACCATCGTCGGAGCCTCCCTGGCAGGCCTGTGCTCTGCGCGTGCACTGCGGGCGGCCGGATTCGACGGCTCGGTCACCATCGTCGGTGCCGAACACCACCGCCCCTACGACCGCCCTCCCCTGTCCAAGGAGTACCTCGCCGGCGACGTGGACATGAGCACTCTCGCCCTCGAACCCGACGACGAAGACCTCGATGCCACCTGGATTCTGGGCCGGACAGCCACCGCCCTCGATCCGTCGCGTCGCACGGTCACGCTCGACGACGGTGCCGAACTGACCTCCGACGGCGTCGTCCTCGCCACCGGCTCACGCGCGCGATCGCTTCCCGGTACCGATCACCTCGCCGGTGTGCACGTATTGCGTACGATCGACGACGCCGACCGGCTGCGTGCAGATCTCGCGCCCGGTGCACGTCTCGTCGTCATCGGTGCCGGCTTCATCGGAGCCGAAGTAGCCTCCACCGCAAGAAAACTCGGTCTGGACGTCACCGTCGTCGAAGCCGCCCCGTCACCGCTCGCCGGGCCACTCGGTGCACGACTGGGTAGCGCGGTGGGAAATCTGCACCGCGACAACGGCACCACGCTGATCTGCGGAACAGCCGTCGACGGCCTGACCGGCACCGACCGAGTGACGGGCGTTCGTCTCGCGGACGGCCGACTCCTCGATGCCGACGTTGTGGTCGTCGGCATCGGCGGCATTCCGAACATCGACTGGCTCGGCACCAGCGGCCTCGCACTGGGCAACGGAATCCTGTGCGACGGCGGCGGCGCGACTGCCGTACCCGGAGTGGTCGCAGTCGGCGACTGCGCCGCATGGCTGGATTCGACCGGTGTCCACCGACGCGTCGAGCATTGGGCCGGGGCCTCCGAACGACCCACTGTCGCGGTGGCCACCCTGCTCTCGGGTAGTTACGGCGGCCAACACGTCAAACCTCCGTACTTCTGGTCCGACCAGTACGGGTCGCGTATTCAGTTCGCCGGCACCGCCGGACCGGACAGTGAATGCACCATCGAAGAGGGGTCGCCCGAACTCGGGAGCTTCCTCGCCGTGTATCGATCCGACGGACTCCCGGTCGGCGTACTCGGTGTCAACCAAGTTCGGTTGTTCACCCGCTGGCGCCGACAGCTCTCGGCTCCCGCTCGCGCGGTCTGAAACCACCCGGACCGCTGTTCCACCCGTCGTATTCCATTACCCCAGTTGACGTCTCGTCACCGATCCACAAGATCGGCCACGTACGGAGGACCGAAGTGACCACCATTCCCGACACCACGCCGCCCGCAACCTCCCTTCCCCTGCCCGAAAGTCTGATCTCCACCCTTCCCGGCCGCTACTACACCGATCCGGCCATCTTCGAACTCGAGCAGGAGAAGATCTTCGAGGAGCTGTGGATCTGCGCGGTCCGTGCCGCTGACCTGGACAAGCCCGGCGCTTTCCGCACCGTGCAGATCGGCCGCGAAAGCGTCATCGTGACGCGCACCAGAACAGGGGCCATCAAGGCCTACCTGAACGTGTGCGCGCACCGCGGTGCGCGAATCTGCATGGAGGACAAGGGCGAAGTCAAGCGATCGTTCCAGTGTCCGTACCACGCGTGGACCTACGACCTCGACGGAAAGCTCATCGCAGCACCGAATCTCACCAAGATGCCCGACATCGACCGGGTTCGTTACGGCCTGTCACCGGTGTCGGTCGAGGAATGGCTCGGGTACGTCTGGGTCAATCTCAGCGACAATCCGGCCTCCTTCGACACCACTGTCGTGCAGGATATCCGCGATCGGCTCGGCGACGTGGAGTCGATCGATCGCTACAAGATCGAAGACCTGGGCCTCGGCCGACGCGTGAGCTACGACGTCAAGGCCAACTGGAAACTCATCATCGAGAACTTCATGGAGTGCTACCACTGCGCCACCATCCACCCCGAGCTGACCGAGGTACTTCCCGAATTCGCCGACGGTTACGCCGCCCAGTACTACGTGGGCCACGGAGCCGAATTCGGGGAATCCGTCAAGGGATTCACGCTCGACGGTTCCGAGGGACACGACTCCATTCCCGGAATCGCACCCGAACAGGACCGACGCTACTACGCCATCACCGTCCGGCCACAGGTGTTCGTCAACCTCGTCCCGGATCACGTGATCATCCATCGGATGTATCCACTTGCCGCCGATCGCACTCTGGTGGAATGCGATTGGCTGTACCTGCCCGGCGTCGTCGCATCGGGACGGGATCTGCAGAAATCGGTGGAGTTGTTCCACCGCGTCAATCTGCAGGACTTCGAGGCGTGCGAACGCTGCCAGCCCGCCATGAGCTCACGGAAGTACCGCGACGGCGGAGTGCTGGTGGGCAGCGAACACCACATCGGCATCTTCCACGATTGGCTGAAGAACCGCATCGAGGCCTGACCGCACTCGGTGCCGATAGGATCGGTAACCATGAGTGTCGAGGTCGCATCGCCGGGCGCCCCCGGATCGTCGGGGGTGCCGGGCGAACCCGGAGCGACGATGGCCGACGTCGCCTACTCGGCTATCCGCGACAAACTGATCATGCTGACCATCAAGCCGGGTGAGGCCGTCGTCGAATCGGCGTTGTCCGCCGAGCTGGGGGTGGGACGCACGCCGGTACGGGAAGCTCTCAAACGGCTCGAGTACGAGCGCCTCGTCATCTCGCACGCCCGCCGCGGCACTTTCGCCACGGCCATCGACGTCGCCGATCTGGGTGACATCTCCGAAATCCGCCAGCGGCTCGAGCCTCTTGCCGCCGCCAAGGCCGCCACCGCGGCCACCGCAACCCAACGCCAAGTTCTGCTGGGCATGGCCGACCGCACCGAGAAGTTCGAGGCGACGCCGCCGAGCCAACACGACCTGATCAACTGGGATGCCGAAGTGCATCGCACCGTCTACCGGCTGGCGGCGAACCCGGTTCTCGAAGACGCATTGATTCGCTACAACAATCTCGCGACGCGAATCTTCTGGTTGTTCATGGATCGTCTGCCTCCGCTGGCCGACCACGTGGGAACGCACACCGAGCTGCTGCGCGCCATCGCGGCCGGGGATGCCGAGAAGGCCGCGACCATCGCCCGAGCACACGTGACCGAGTTCGACGACGCGGTGCGCGCCGTCATCTAGATCGCCGGCTCGGGCCACGCTCCGAGGGGCAACACCACGGCCAAGTGCCTGTTACGTATAGTCGCGGGGGTGGCCAGCGACGATTCGACACGTGCCCCCGAGGGTGGCGTCCAGTCCGTCGACCGCGCATTTCGGGTGCTCGAGGTCGTGGCACGGCTCGGAGAGGCCGGCGTGAGCGCCATCGCCACCGAGATCGGTGTGCACAAATCCACGGTGTCGAGGCTGCTGGCGTCGCTCGAAGAACACGACATGGTGATGCAGACGCACAATCGCGGCAAGTACCGGCTCAGCCTCGGAGTCCTCCGGCTCGCGGCGGCCGTGCCCGAGCGTCTGGAGATCACCGAATACGGCCACGCGGTCTGCGAACGCCTCGCCGGCAAGCTCGGCGAAACGGTCAATATCGCTGTGCTGCGGTCCAATACCGCGGTCCACCTGGATCAGGCCCGCGGGCCGAGTTCGGTGGGAACCCACAACTGGATCGGGGAGCAGACACCGCTGCACGCCACCGCGAGCGGCAAGGTGTTGCTGGCTGCCCTCGACTCCGATACGCGTCAGGACGTCGTGGACGGACTCGACCTCCACCGGTACACCGAGCACACACTCACCACCAAAGCCGGTCTCACTGCCGAACTCGATGCCGCGGTATCCCTCGGATATGCCGTCGTCGTCGAAGAGTTCGAGACCGGACTCAACGCCATCGCAGCCCCGATTCTCGACTACACCGGCAAGACGACCGCCGCGCTGAGCATCTCGGGACCGGTCTACCGCTTCGACGAGACCAGAATGCGGGCCATCGTCCCCGACGTGCTGGCCGCCGCCGCCGAGATCAGCGAAAAAATGGGCTACCGGGAGTCCTTCATCCCCTCGGCCTGAGCGGCCTCCGCACACTCCACCACGTTCGTCAGCAGCATCGCCCTGGTCATCGGCCCGACCCCGCCGGTCGCTCCGCTGAGCCGCCCCGCAATGTGCTCGACGCCGGGGTGCACGTCGCCGAGAATGCCCTCGACGGTACGGGTGATTCCCACCGACAACACCGTGGCTCCGGCACTGATCCAGTCCGGTTGCACCAGATGCGCTACACCCGCTGCCGCGATGACCACGTCGGCGGCCCGAGTGTGCGCGGCGGTGTCCACCGTCGCCTCGTGACACATCGTCACGGTGGCGTGTTCGCTGCGACGCGTCAGCATCAAGCCGAGCGGACGACCCACCGTGATTCCACATCCGATGATGCAGAAGCGAGCACCGGTGATCGGAACATCGTGGTGCCGAAGCAGTTCCAATATCCCGCGTGGGGTGCAGGGCAGCGGCCCGTCCATGCCGAGTACGAGCCGACCCAAATTGGTCGGATGCAGCCCGTCGGCATCCTTGCGAGGATCGATCAGCTCGATCACCCGATGGGTGTCGATGTGCGAGGGCAGCGGCAACTGAACGATGAACCCGGTGCACTCGGGATCCTCGTTGAGAGCGTGCACGGCATCTTCGATCTCCTGCTGACTCGCGGTTGCAGGCAACCGGACCTGAATCGAATGCAGTCCCACCTCAGCGCAGTCGCGATGCTTCGCCGCGACATAGGAACGGCTACCCGGATCGTCGCCCACCAGAATCGTGCCCAGACCGGGCCGAATCCCCTGCTGGGCGAGCCGTTCGACGCGGTATCGCAGATCGTCCTTGACGATCGCGCTGACCGCGGTTCCGTCGATCTTGAGCGCTGTGGTCATACTTTCGATTCCTCGGTTCGGCGGTCCGCTGCGGTTCTGATATATCACCTGTCGGTCAGGGTACGGTGAGTCGCAGCGACCGGTCAAGAGCCGCTGTATGGGAGGGTCGAGACATGGAGCCCCTGCAGCCGATGCGGCCGGTCGACGTGCAACGGGTCGAGCGCGAGGCTGCACCTCGATGGAAGGTGTGGGGTGCCTATATCGGCGGCCCGGCGCTGTACCTGGCGTCGATGTGGATCGACGGAGGTCACGAGTGGGCCGTCGTCGCCGGAGTCTGCCTTTTTGTCGTCGGAGCCGCACTCTCCGTCGCGGCGGCGCGACGGGTGTCGCGAGAGAACGCCGGTCGACGCATCCCGTGGATGGGACTCCCGCCGGTCCGGCCGCGCAAGGTCGACTTACTGGAGACTGTCGGCGCGTCGATGGCGCTGTCCGGTGCCCTGTTGGCGGCGAACAACCTGTCGATTCCGTGGCCGATTTCATTGCCGATCATCGCCTGCGTCTTGATCGGGGCACCCCTGGCGGCACAGGCATGGCACAACTACCGCGTTCGCAAGAGCACGCCCAACCCCTGACCATTCGGGTCATGTGCGAAGTTCGACTTACAGGCCGTGTTCGGAGGACGTATGGATCGGGTAGCGGTTGTCGTACTGCGTCGGGTCGAGGTGAGCGTCCGGGTACGCACGCAGGAACGCGGCGACGAAAACGGCGATCATCGACAACGCGAACGACTTCCCCGGGCAAGACCTCGGGCCCTTGCCGAATCGCATCACCTTGTTAAATCGACTACTGCCCCATGCGCGTTCAGTAGCCTCGCAGTATCGAATGTTGGCCCGCTCAGGGCATGAACGGCATTAATGTTCGGCATTCTCAGCGTGTTTCGATGAAGCCGCACCACCCGTTCGCCGACCTTCAGATCGATACCCTCCGTGACCAGGCCGTTAAAGACCGAACCTGACGTGTCGACCCGCAGCGCCTCCATCACCCACGCCCGCACCACCGCCGATGCGCTCGCGAGTGCCGGGGCAACCTCACTCACCTGGGTCTTCGAAGTCGAATTCGTTGGAGCCCGTATATGTTTTAAGGTCGCGAGCACGGCGGTACGGGTGGTATCCACGGCGGCCACGAACGAGGTCGCCACCGCGTGAGGGCACCCCTGACTCGACGGCCGAACGGACCGAAACGTAACGTCGCACCTATACGCACCATCCGTGCGAATAGCGCACCGAAGGAGCCGTCGATGCCCGATCCCGACTCGACAACCGTTGCCGATGTTCAACTCCTGTACGGCAGGCAGAGCCACGCAATCGATTCCGGACGTGCGACGGAATGGGCGGAGACATTCACCGCAGACGGCGTCTTCGATTCGCCCAGTTACCCCGAGCCCCAGGTCGGCGGCGACCAGCTGACCGCCTTCGCCCAACGCTTCTTCGACAGCGCGGCCGAGGCGAACGAGAGGCGTCGGCACGTCATCACGAACATTGCCGTCGATCTCGTGAGCGTCGACGAACTGACAGTCGACTGCTACCTCCAGATCATGGCAACACCGCGTGGCGGCGAGACCCGGCTCCTCCGATTCACGTCGGTCCGGGATCGTGTTGTAAGAGTGGACGATCGGTGGCGCATCCAACACAGGACTGTGTCTCGCGACGACGCCTGACACGACTCCCAACCACCGGCTAACGAAGCAGATGCCCCAACCGCGCCGCCGCAGCGACGACGGCCGCACCGAGTTGCTCTTCGTCGTCGATCTCGAACACCGACGCACCCACGCTCGCCATGGCATCCCCGCGGCGACCCGGCACCACGGCGGACACTCCGCCGACCGATGGAATCACTTCGCCATGAGTGACTGCATATCCGACGCTCCGAGCCCTGGTCACTTCTGCGCGTTCCCCATCTGCCGGGGGCAATGACGCGAGCATCGCCAGGCCGGCAGATCCCCGATCGATCGGATCGACTTGCCCCCCACGGAATGCCACGTGCACCTTCGCGCCTCGTGGCTCGACAACCATCAAAGCCCTTACTTCCGTTGCGTTCTCGCGAACCACGAGATGGACGGTCGCGCCCAACTGATCGGCCAGTTCCTCGAGAACGGGTCGCGCTACGGTGCGCAGATCCTGCTCGACGGGTTCCGCCAGTGCCACCAGGCCGGCACCGAGCGCGATTCGCTTGAACTCGTCTCGCCTGCACAGGTGATGAGCCTCGAGCGTGCGAACCAGCCGGTGCGCAACGGTGCGGTGCACACCGATCCCGTCCGCGATCTCGGTGATCGACAGGCCGTTCGGATGCTCGGCCAGAAGCTCGAGTACGACGAGGCCGTGGTGCAGCGTTTTGGACATCCCCGAGTCGATGGTCACGGCGTCTCTACCGTCCATTCGGCCCGGACCGGCGTCGGACATGGATTACCCCCTGTTGACGAGTGTGAGGTGGACCACCTACAGTTCGTGGTGAATCGCACACCACGTGCGATTATCGCACACGCTTTGGGCCGTCGCAAGTTGTCGCTACCGGCCGCTTCGGACGCCCGATGAAGATCTTTCGTATGAGGAGAACACCATGAACAACCCCAATCCAGGACGCGTCGTCGATCGCACGATGACTGCGGTCTACCCCGAACTGTCGGGCAAGGTTGCCATCGTCACCGGGGCTGCCCAGGGAATGGGATCGGTGTTCGCCAAGGGACTTGCGGCGCGCGGCGTACATGTCGTCGGTGCCGACATCGACGACGCTCGTATGAAAGAGACAGCCGAGCAACTCAATACGGAGCTGGTCACCGACTCGCTGGTCGAGCAGCCCGGCACGATCATCGGCGCTCGAGCCGACGTCACCGTCTCCGACGATCACGAAACCCTCGCCCGAACTGCACTGGCCGAATTCGGACGGATCGACTTCTGGATCAACAACGCTGGGATCTTCCCGTTCGCGTACGCAGCGGACATCACCCCGGAGCAGATGAGTGCCACACTCAGCGTGAATGTCGAAGGTGTTCTGTTCGGTTCGCAGGCAGCTGCTCGCCATATGCGCGAAGGCGGCGCGATCGTCAACATGTCCTCGGTGTCCGCACTTCGTGTCCGCAAGGGCCGCGGCGCCTACTGCACGTCCAAAGCAGCAGTTGCTCACCTCACGGAGTCCCTCGCCGTCGAATTCGGTGACCTGGGCATTCGCGTCAACTCCATCGCACCCGGCTACATCGACACCGAAATGACTCGGTGGGTGCAGGAAGATCCGGAAGCTCTTGCCAAGGCACTCGATTCGGTTCCCTTGCACAGACTCGGGGCACCGGAGGAAGTCTTCGGGCCGCTTCTGTTCCTCCTGTCCGACAGTGCTCGCTACGTGACCGGACACAGCATTGCGGTCGACGGCGGATCACGTCATGTCTGACACCGACTACGACGTCATCGTCATCGGCGGCGGCGGCGCGGGGCTCGCAGCCGCAGTGACAGCGGCCGAGAACGGCGCATCCGTCATTCTTTTCGAGGCTCGCAAGGAACTGGGCGGATCGACGGCCCTGTCGGCCGGATTGTTCACTGCGGCAGCGACCAGCGTTCAGCGCGCACTCGGAATCGACGACAGCGCCGAGAAGTACTTCCAGCACTACATGGATCTCAATCAGTGGATGCTCAAACCCGGTCTGATCCGGACCTTCTGCGAGCAGGCAGGACCGACACTGGAGTGGCTGCTCGAACTCGGATTGGACATTCCCGCCCGGATATCCGGCAACGCACACCAACCAGGTTTGAGCCAAGCAGGCGTCGAGGACATCTGGCGAGGCCATGTTCCGAAAGACCAGGGCTTCGGCCTCGTTCAGGTTCTGGACGCCGCGCGGCGCAGGCACGGAATCGAGGTCGTTCTCGACACCCGCGTCCAAGCGCTACTGATCGAGCACGAGCGGGTCGTGGGAGTCGTTGCCGATGACGTCGAACTCCGTTCTGCAGCAGTGGTCGTGGCCTCGGGAGGCTTTGCCCGAGACCCAGCGCTTGTCGATCTCCACTACCCGGCTGCCAACCGCGCGGGTTCCTCACTTTTCGTCGTTGCAGCCGAGGGCAGCCGCGGTGACCATCTTCGCTACGCACAATCGGTGGACGCGTCCGTAACCGGTGACGGATGGGGACTCATGCTGCCCACCGTCTACTTTCAGCGCTACCACCACTGGCAGTCCGGGTTTCCCCCGAAATCACGCATCCACGTCAACGCCGCGGGACGTCGATTCATGGACGAAGACGCCTCGTATGCGGTCTCGACCGGAATCATCGACGCTCAGGGCGGCTCTGCCTGGATGATCTTCGACGACAACGCTCGACAGAATCTGCCTGCGGGGTATGCAGATTGGGCACCCGATCGTATCGAGGACGAGGCGGACGCCGGCCGGACGCTCCGCGCATCCTCCCTCGCAGAGCTGGCCGAGCTCATGGCCGTGCCTGCCAGAGCTCTCGATTCCACGATCGAGCGATGGAATGCTCATCTGCCCCATGGCGAGGATCCTGACTTTCTTCGCCATCGGACATTGAAGAACAAGGGCAGCACATCGAATCCCGAACCCATCGGGACCGCCCCCTTCTATGCCGCACGCATCCTTCCCGCCGAATTGGTCTGCACACATGCAGGTTTGGAGATCGATTCCGATTCCGCTGTGCTGACAACACGTGGCACCCGCGTGCCCGGACTGTTCGCCGCAGGCGAGGCTGGAGCCGGAGTTCTCGGGCAGCGGTACGTCGGTGGCGGCAACGCTGTAGCGAATGCCTTGACCATGGGCCGGATTGCCGGTCGAAACGCTGCCCTTCACACCGTCGACGCTCAGCCGCTGACGGCCTGACCCCCTGACCTCGAGGACACCGATGACTACGAACGATCGCGCCGCGCAGCCCGAGTCGGACGCACGAACCCCCGGGACGAACCCGCCACAATCTCCCTTGACCGTCATCCGAGCCGCCGTCGTCGGAACCGTCGTCGAGTACTACGACTTCGGCATCTACGGCTACATGGCCACCACCATCGCCGCGCTGTTCTTCGTCTCCGACGATCCGACGGCCGCACTTCTCGGTACCTTCGCGGCGTTCGCCGTCGCCTTCTTCCTGCGAGTTCCAGGCGGAATCTTCTTCGGACACATAGGCGACAAGTACGGCCGCAAGAATGCGTTGTCCTGGACCATCCTGCTGATGGTGATCGCAACCGCCGGAATCGGACTGCTCCCCACGTACGTCACGCTGGGAGTTTGGGCCACCTCGGTTCTCGTCCTGTGCAGATGCCTTCAGGGATTCGCTGCCGGTGGTGAACTCGGAGGCGCGAACGCATTCGTGTCCGAGTCCGCGCCGACACGGTGGCGCGCGACCCAGACGTCGATGGTCAACACCGGAACATATATCGGATCCCTGCTTGCCTCACTCTGCGCGCTGGCACTGAACTCGGTGTTCACCGACGAACAGATCCTGTCCTGGGCATGGCGAATCCCGTTCCTTCTCAGCCTCGTGATCGGCGGCGTCGGCATCTGGATCAGGAACCGTCTCGACGACACTCCGGAATTCAAGGAACTCGAGGACAAGGGAGAGACGAAGAAGCTTCCTATCTCGGAGCTACTGAGCACCTCCGGCGGCAGCGTCGTGAAGATCATCCTGCTCGGCGCGCTCATCACGGGTGGCTACTACATCGCCTCGGTCTATGCTGCTACGTACCTCAGGACCGAGGGCGGCCAGACCTCGCAGGCAGCGTTTCTGTCGACCTCGCTCGCCTTGGTTCTCGGAGTGATCACCCTGCCCATCTCGGGCTACATGGCCGACAGGTACGGCCGAAAGCCCGTTCTGTTCGCGGGTAGCTTCGCAGCCATCGTCCTCGGCGTCCCGATGTTCATGATGATGGCCGGCGGCACACTGTGGCAGGCCGTCGTCGGACAGTCGGTGTTGTTCATCGCGGTATCCGTCGTCAACGGTGCCTCGTACGTGACGTACGTGGAAATGCTCAAGACCTCGGTCCGGTACACCGGTCTGGCATTGGGCAACAACACCACCAACATGTTGCTCGGTGGCACAGCGCCTTTCATCGCGACGTACCTGATCTCGCTCACCGGAAACCCGCTCGCACCCGCCGGCTACTTCGTGTTCTGCGCCGTCGTCACCTTCGCCACGGTCTTCTTCGTGACCGAGACGAAGGGGACCGAACTGAAAACCGAGTGAGAGGCCCCCTCGCATGAACTTCGAGAACAAGACGATCGTCGTCACCGGTGCAGGCAGCGGCATGGGCCGCGTCGAATCGGAGATGCTCGCAGCCCGGGGAGCCAAGGTCTGGGTCACCGACATCTCCACGGCCACAGGTGACGCCGTCGTGAAGAACATTCTCGACGCCGGTGGCCGAGCGGAGTTCTATCAGCTCGACGTCACCGAACCGCAATCGTGGACCGAACTGGCGAAATCGATCGAGACATCCGACGGCCAACTCGACGGACTGGTCAACAACGCCGGTGTCAGTCACCGAGCGGGTATCGAGGATACTACGATCGACGACTGGCACCGCGTCATGAACATCAATCTGAGCTCGGTATTCTACGGAATGAAAGCCTGTGCGCCACTTCTGAAACAGGGTGGCGGCGGTTCGATCGTCAACGTCTCGTCCATCGCCGGAATGATCGGCTATTTCGCAGCGGGATACGGCGCGAGCAAATGGGGAGTGCGCGGCCTGTCGAAGGTGGGCGCACTCGAATTCGCCCAGTACGGAGTTCGCGTCAATTCGATCCATCCCGGCCTGGTCGACACACCCCTATTACATTCCGGCTCAACGGCTTTCGTAGAGACAAGCCTGCAATCGGTACCCGCAGGGCGCGTCGCCGACGCCGAGGAGATCGCGGAGTCGGTCGCGTTCTTGCTGTCGGATTCTTCGCGATACATCACCGGCACAGAGATCGTCGTCGACGGCGGACTGACTTCCGGCGGCATCTACCACCGCATCACCGACGAGTTGAAAGCCGGACGCTGATGCCGATCGAGGACCGAGTAGCGATCACCGAGGTGCTGTACCGGTACGCCCGGGCCGTGGATCGCAAGGACTTCGAGAGCCTGAGAAGGTGCTACTTTCCCGACGCCGTCGACCAACACGGGGGCAATATCGGCACGATCGACGGCCTGATCGCGGACATCGAGGTTCGACATCGGACCATCGACAGCTCGATGCACTACATAACCAACGTCATCATCGATCTCGAGCCGTCCGGACAGGCGGCCGAGGTCGAATCCTATTGCCTGTGTTGCCTACGGCAAGAACCTGAGATCGGATCGTCGACGCACGTTCTGACCACTGTGAAATGCCGATACGTGGACCGCTTCGAAAGACGGGACAACGAGTGGCGAATAGCCGATCGAGTAGTCGTGTTCGACGAATCGCTCTGCACCACTATCGAAAACGTGCTCGACCCGTCTTGGATCACCTCCCGCCGTTCCCAAGCCGACCGGGTCTTCGTACGTAGGGCCCGAAACAGCAGGTGACAAGTTGCCGACGCCAAGATCCGTTGGGTATCTACTATGGAGTCGGCATCATCGTCTACCCGCGCTGACAGGTTCGATCGCCGCGTTCGCGCTGCACTCGATTGGAGACTCGGTGAAACGTAAGTCCGCTTCCCAGTCGATGTTCCGTGACGGTGCCGGAAACCTGGCGTTGGTTGCGGGCATCGTCGCGGTCGTCTGCGCATTCGTGCCGTTCGTCGGAGACTTCGTGACCATCCCGGCCGGAGTGATCGCGGTGGTCAGTGGCTGGATCGGTCTCGGCCGCGCAGTCGAGGGCGACGCGTCCAACGGTCGCGACGCCGTGATCGGTGCGGCGCTCGGTGGCATCGGATTGTTCGTCGTGTTCCTGACCTTCGCGGCCTCGTCCATGTGACCGCGACCGTCCTGACCCGGTAGCGACAGGGCAGGTCGGATCGGACTACGCGCCGAGCTCCTTCTTCACGATCTTTCCGACGGAATTCTTCGGTAGAGCGTCGTGGACGACTGTCCGAGTCGGTCGCTTGAACTTGGCCAGGCTCCGCGCGCAGTGCGCGTCCAGCTCGTCGACCGAGATACTGCGACCGGCTCGTGCAACGACGTGCGCGACGGGCACCTCCCCGTAGACCGGATGCGCTTCGCCCACGACGGCCACTTCCAGGACGTCGGGATGGGATTGCAGGACATGTTCGATTTCGCTCGGCGCGATGTTCTCGCCGCCGCGAATGATCATGTCCTTGAGTCGATCCACCAAGACGAGATAGCCGTCCTCGTCGAGGACTCCGATGTCGCCGGTGTGCAACCACCCCTCTCGAATGGTCTTTGCGGTCACGTCCGGCAGGCCCAGGTATCCCTGCATGACTGTCTCTCCACTCACCAACACTTCGCCGGTCCGGCCGGGCATGGTGCTCGGGCCGTCGGGTGTATCGATCGCGATGTCGATACCCGGTAGCGCGATGCCGACCGTGCCCGGCTTGCGAATCCCGTTCGGCGGGTTGATCGTTGCCGCCACAGTGCATTCCGACAGGCCGTACCCCTCGACGACCGGCACGCCGAAGATCGATTCGAACGACGCGATCAGGCCGGCAGGCATGGGCGCTGCTCCACAGATGACGAATCGAAGCGACGAGATGTCGCGGTCGGTCGAGCCGCGGTCCGCAAGCAGTGAGTACATGGTGGGCACTGCGGAGAAGTAGGTGGGCCGGACGGTCTCCACGTTGTGCCAGAACGTGTCCGGCGAGAAACGAGGCGCGATGTGCACACGTCCGCCTGCTCGTAGCGGAGCGACCGAGCCGACGACGAGTCCGTTGCAGTGGAAGAGTGGAAGCACCAGCAGGCTCGTATCGGCATCGGTCAATTCGCAGGCCGTCACGATCGCGGCGCTCATCCGGTCGACGTTGCGATGAGTCAGCACACAGCCTTTCGGCCGCCCCGTCGTTCCCGAGGTGTAGACGATCAAGGCAGGGGCCGAGCTGTCGGCAGGCCCCGCTCCACGATGCGTGCCTTCCAACTGCGGCGTGCGGGGACGACGATCGCGGGAGTCCACGTCGATGAACGAAATACCCTGTGCGCGGCCGAGAGTGCAGGCTCGCTCGCTACCGACGAGCGCGCGGGCGGTCGAGTCCTCGAGTTGATAGCGCACCTCGTCGTCGGTGAGTGCGGGATTGACGAGAGTCAACGTAGCTCCCAGCACCCATGCCGCGAACATCGTGGTGATGATGTCGATGCGATTCGGAAGCAAGACTGCAACCACATCACCCGCTCCCACCCCCGCGTCGACGAGTTCGGCGGCAACCGCGTCGACTTCGAGCCCGAACTCGGCATTGCTCAACGGAGTGGAGTCGTCGGACAGACACGCGCCGTCCGGGTCGTTGTCGATCCGGCGGTACATGGCCTGCAGAACCGGCGAGGAGGCGTCGAGAATTGGCAGCATGTGACGTAGGTTACGGATTGCCCATTTGAAAGACTTCGGTCCAGCAGCACAAAAACCGCGGATTATTTGTAGCCCGAAACGAAAAGGAACACCCGTGCCGACACCTGCCGACATCTCGCCCGCCTCCGCCGAGGCGGTGCGCACTCACGTGGCCGCGGTTGCCGCGCACCTCAATGCCCGGCTGGCAGATGTCGTGGCGCAGATGCGCACGACACTCGCGTCGCGCATCACGGAACTGAACAACGAACCATCGCTGATCGAGCTGCTGGGATCGAGTATCGAGGGCAACGTCGACACGATCCTGCACGCTCTGCAGCACGACATCGGCGGTGCCGGATTCGAGCCGCCGGCGGCGGCCATCGAATATGCGCGCCGCCTGGCTCAGTGGGGCGTGCCGGTCAATGCCTTGGTTCGCGCCTATCGACTCGGACAGCAATTTCTGCTCGATCGAGCGTTCGAGACCTCGATGTCGCTGGCCGCGCCGGACCCGGTCCGGATGGAAGCGCACCGCGTGATCGTCGATTCGGTGTTCGACTACATCGACTGGATCTCGCAACGGGTAGCCGCGGTGTACGAGACCGAGCGGGAGTCCTGGCTGGCGGACCGCGAGAATGCTCGACTCGATGCGGTACTCGATCTCCTGAACGGCAAGGGGTCGGTGGATGTCGTCGAGCGAGTGACCGGGTATCGACTGCGCGGACGACACCTGGCCGTCGTGGCCTGGGTCGGTGAGTCCGCCGTTCGCGGCGACCGGATGCGCAGGTTCACCACCACCATCCGCGCTCTGGCGGCGGACTTGGACAGTCCGGCCCCTCCTCTGGTGGTCGGACGCGACGGCGCTACCGCGTGGGGATGGATTCAGGTTCCATCGAACGACACAGATCTCGCCGTCGTTCTCGATCGCATCAACACTCGACCGCGGACCGAGGACGCACCCCTGTTGGCGGCCGGGGCCATCGGACTCGACGCGGCCGGGTTCGTCACATCCCACCGGCAGGCTCAGCGCGCCCATCACGTGGCCGTTCTGGGTGGCCGAGGCCGAACGATCGAACGCTACGACGACCCCGGGTTGGCCGTGGTGGACCTGTGCGCTCGCGACCCGTCGGCATTGCAGGCCTGGGTCCTGAGCGTGCTGGGACCGCAGTTGGCCGCCGACACCACACATGCCGAACGATTGCGCACCACGTTGCGGATCTACCTTGCGTGCGAACGGAGCCTCTCCGCGGCGGCTGCGGTGATGACGATGCACAAGAACTCGATTCGCTACCGCGTCGACAATGCCGAGAAGCTGCTCCCCCGGCCACTGTCCGACGACCGACTCGCCGTCGAGGTTGCCCTCACCGCATGTCAGTGGCTCGGGGGTCGAGTCCTGACCTGACTTTGTGTCGGCGACACAAAAACGTCTGCGAGCGTCGGGTCGGCGAACCATTGGGACAAGCGATACCCACCCGTAGCTTTCTGTGGTGCAGGACACAGTCCGATGGTCGCGTCACCGCGACCCGAGCCTCGAGCGACAGGGCTGACTCCTGCTCCTTCATCCTCAGCGCTCGCTACAGAAAGCTCACTCATGGGATTCAAGAACGGACAGTTTCCACCTGTCGACCTCGAAACCTTCCTCGACCGGCCTCTACTGGAACGAGTGAAAACCCTTGCACTGCATTGGGTCGACTACGGCTTCGGCTCGCCGAAGGTCATCCCCACCACCTACGTCGTCAAGCTCCTGGTGCTCTACATCGGGATCGGCCTGACTCTGGCGACATTGACTTCCGGCGTCGGGATGCCGTGGGACGTCGGCTCGTGGTGGGACGACATGATCGTCTACCAGAAGTTGGTCTACTGGACGATGCTGCTCGAAACCGTCGGACTCGCGGGGTCATGGGGACCGATCGCAGGCAAGTTCAAGCCGATGACAGGCGGAATCCTGTTCTGGGCGAAACCGGGGACCGTTCGGATGCCTCCGTGGCCGGGCAAGGTGCCGTTCACCTCGGGTGACACCAGGACGCCGCTGGACGTCGTGCTGTATCTCGCGCTCCTGGCGAGTCTGTTCGTCCCCGTCATCGCGCCCGGAACACCGCCCGGTGCATTTGCCTCGATCCTGCCCGAGGGCATCGGCAACCTCGTCGATCCACGCTGGGCGATCGCGCCGGTATTGCTCACCATCGTTGTGGGCCTTCGTGACAAGACGATCTTCATCGCTGCCCGCGCCGAGCAGTACGGTCCGGCGATAGTCCTGTTCGGTCTCGTGGGAATTCTCGGTGACAACGCCATCGTGGACCTCGTCGTCGGACTGAAGCTGCTCATCTTCTCGGTGTGGGTCGGGGCCGGCATCTCGAAATTCGGTGCACATTTCGCCAACGTCGTTCCGCCCATGGTCTCGAACAGCCCCTGCATTCCCACGCGCTGGGCCAGGCGCAAGCACTACCGGAATTTCCCGGACGACATTCGCCCCTCGGCAACGGCCAAGTTGATCGCGCACGTATTGGGCACCACCGTCGAGATCGCAGTACCGGTCGTGTTGCTACTCACCACCAACACGACCGTCGCACTCGTCGGAGCACTTCTCATGGTGGCATTCCACCTGTTCATCATCTCGACGTTCCCGCTGGCGGTGCCGCTGGAGTGGAATCTGTTGTTCGCCTACGCAGCGGTGTTCCTCTTCGTCGGACATCCTGCAGGACAGGGATTCTCGATCTTCGACGCCTCCCCGTGGTTCGTGGCGACAGCGCTGGTGTGCTTGTTCTTCTTCCCGGTTCTGGGCAACCTACGACCGGACCTCGTGGCCTTCACGCCCTCGATGCGCCAGTACGCGGGCAACTGGGCCTCCGGTCTGTGGGCGTTCGCACCGGGTGCCGAGGACAAGCTCGATCAGATCGTGCGCCCCACCCGCAATCAGGTACGACAGCTCGAAGCCATGGGTTACCCGCCTGCCGTCGCCGAGATCACGATGCAACAGACCATCGCATGGCGCTCGATGCACAGTCAGGGTCGCGGATTGTTCTCGCTTCTGATCCGCAACGTTCCCGACATCGATCGATGGACGGTGCGTGAAGGCGAATTCGCCTGCAACTCGATTCTCGGCTTCAACTTCGGCGACGGCCACCTGCACGACGCCTCCCTCATCGCAGCGATTCAGCGACGCTGCAACTTCGAGCCGGGCGAGTTCGTGGTGGCCTGGGTCGAATCGCAGCCCATCCATCGAAAGACGCAGTCGTACAAGCTCATCGATGCCGCCCTCGGCGTGATCGAAACCGGTACGTGGAACGTCGACGACGCGGTGTCCGCCCAGCCGTGGCTACCCGACGGCCCCATCCCCATGTCGGTGACGTGGCGGCGTCGCGCAGACTCGACAACCGCTCGACACTCGGCACCAGAGGCGTCGTCAGCGACGGCCGGTGCTGGAGAATCGACATCATGACGCGATCCGCGACGATAGTGGGCAGCGGCCCGAACGGGCTTGCCGCTGCACTTGCTCTGGCACGCGACGGCATACACGTCACCGTGCTGGAAGCGGAGAGCGAGATCGGCGGCGGCACCCGTAGCCACCGGCCTTTCACCACCGTCGATCTGCTCGTCGATCACTGTGCCGGTTTTCATCCGATGGCGGTGGGTTCACCTGCCCTCGCCGGTCTCGAGCAACACGGACTGACGTGGCGGTGGCCCGAGATCGATTGTGCACATCCGCTTCTCGACGACGCGGCAGCGCTGCTCCATCGATCGGTAAACGAGACTGCTGTGGGCCTGGGTGCGGACGGCAAACGATGGAAGGCACTGTTCGGGCAACCGTCGTCGTCGTACGACAGACTGTCCGCAGATCTACTCGGACCGGTCGTCCACCTGCCCCGACATCCACTGCTGCTGGCGAGATTCGGTGCGCCGACTGCTCTGCCCGCTGCGGTGTTGTCACGGGTGTTCACCACGCCGCAGGCGCGGGCACTGTTCGTCGGAGCAGCGGCACACGCGATGCGGCCGTTGACCGAAGTGTTCTCCTCCGCCATCGGGGTAGGAATCCTGACCGCGGGACACCACAACGGATGGCCGGTGGCGGAGGGCGGAACCGCGGCGATCTCACTGGCGATGCACTCCGCGCTCGTCGAACTCGGAGCAACCGTGCAGACCTCGACGCGGGTTGCCTCGCGAGCCGATCTGCCGCCGTCGGACATCACGATCTTCGACACGACGCCGTCCGTGGTGGCCGACGTACTCGGCCAGGAACTGACGACGCGTACACGTCGCTCCTACAACAGGTTTCGACACGGCCCGGCTGCGTTCAAGGTCGACCTCGCGGTGCGCGGTGGAGTCCCGTGGACCGACCCCCGGGTCGCGCAGGCCGGCACTGTGCACGTGGGAGGTAGCGCCGCGGACACCATCGCAGCCGAGGCGGCCGTTGCTGCAGGACGAATGCCCGATCGGCCGTTCGTCCTCGTCGGGCAGCAGTTCGTCGCAGATCCTCAACGGGCGGACGGAGACGTCGTACCGCTGTACGCATACGCCCATGTTCCCGCCGGCCTCGATCACGATGTCACCGACGTCGTGATCGACCGCATCGAACAGTTCGCACCGGGCCTGCGTTCGCGAATCGTGGAGACAGTCACCACGTCTCCGCAGAGCTTCGCCGAAGGAAACGCGAATTTCGTCGGCGGCGACATTCTGTGCGGTACGTCATCACCGACACAATTGCTCCTCGGACCACGGCCCGGCCGAGACCCGTACCGCACGGGAACGCCGGGGTTCTATCTGTGCTCGGCGGCAACTCCCCCCGGACCCGGTGCACACGGCATGGCGGGACTGAATGCAGCGCGACGAGCTCTGGATGACCTGCTGAAGCGCTGAAACAGCGACACAGCAATACCTTTCGCCTTCTCTGTCGTCAGCGAGAAGGCACTACCACTGCTTTCCCACGGAAGGACCGAACACAATGCCATTCGACGAATCTCTCCACGGCAAGGTCGCACTCGTCACCGGTGCCGGGGCAGGCCTCGGCGCAGCCATCGCGCGGCGACTGGCCTCCGACGGTGCACAGGTGGTCGTCTCCGACATCGATCTCGACGCCGCACGCCAGGTGGCGTCCTCGATCGACGGTGCGATCGCCATCGCGACAGACGTCACCGACGAGGATCGAGTTCGTTCTCTCGTCGAGCAGACCGTCGAACACTTCGGCAACCTGCACGTAGCAATTCCCAACGCCGGTGTCGGCGAGGTCAGAGCGATTGCACAGATGTCGTACGCCGATTGGCGGCGTACCACCGCAGTCAACCTCGATGGCGTGTTCCTGACCATCCGGTATGCCGCACCCGCGATCGCAGCATCCGGCGGCGGCTCCATCGTCACCATCAGCTCGATCACCGCGACGGCAGGTTCGGCGCTGCTCGCGCCCTACGCCGCCAGCAAGGCCGCGGTGAGAAATTTGACCGAAACCGCCGCAACGGAGTTCAGAGCGCAGGGTGTTCGAGTCAACGCTGTGCTGCCGGGGTTCATCGATACCGCCCTGGTCACCAAGGCAGCCCCCGAATTCGAGGCAGCTCTCGGGCTACCGGAAGGAGGGTTCGACACCCTCATCGCCCAGAAACAAGGGCGCTACGGCACACCGGAGGAAGTAGCAGCAGCTGTCGCATTCTTCGCATCGCAACAGTCGTCGTGGTGCACGGGGAGCAGCCTCGTTCTGGACGGAGGCCTGGTCGGCTCCCTGCTCTGAACGCCTGACGGGGTTCGAGAACGAAACACATCGGCAGAGGCTTGCCGATGTGTTTCGTTCACTCGGGTGGGACGTTCTCTGTCGCCGGTCCGGATCGAATCAAACGAGCGCCGTCGACGCCGAGGAGCGAGGGCGCATCCGTGGCGTTCCGGTTCGAGTCGGCGTGGGGCCCAGGTGTGGAAACCGCTCACGCGGGTAACCGACAGACAAGGAGCCGTTCATGCGGCCGCCAAAACCTCTCGTATGTCGCGGCTTTCGCGATCGAGCAGCGCACACAACCGAAGGATCCGCAGATGTCCAACAGAAATACCGTCATCCGTTCGCTACACGATCTCGGTGCCGCCGCCTGGTTCGGCGGTTCGCTCATGGGTGCCGTCGGCGTGAACGGTGCTGCCACTGCGGTGCAGGATCCGCGTGATCGCGCACAGGTTGCCGCAGCAGGGTGGGCGAAGTGGGCTCCGGTCAACGCTGCGGCCATCGGTGCACATCTCATCGGCGGCGCAGGCATACTCATGGCCAACCGCGGTCGTGCTCGCCATCAGCAGGGTGTCACCGCCAACACCAACATCAAGATCGCCGTCACCGGGGCCGCCCTGGCCGCAACCGCGTACAGCGGTATTCTCGGCGCGAAAACGACCAAGGCTCAGGGCCATTCGATCGATTCGGCAACCGAGCCATCAGCGGGCACCCCACGCGAGGCCGCCGCAGCACAGAAACAATTGAAGTACCTCCAGTGGGCATTGCCGGTCCTGACCGGAACCCTCGTGGTGCTGGGTGCTCAGCAGGGTGAGCAGCAGAGGCCGACCGAAATCTTGTCGGGAATCGCAGGAAAGCTGGTCGCCCGCGCGTAGATACACGCGAATGTGCCCAACCCCGTCGCAGACATTGCGGCAGGGTCGGACTTGTTGGGGCAGTGCCGACACCGGCGTGCGAGGTACGGCGGCCAAGGGGGCCTAGGGATTCCAGCGAAGGCCGGGCGTCATCGCGATGTCGGTCACTTGCTGGACCGTCAACACAGGGTCGGCGGATACATCGACGATGCTGCCGTCGGTCCCGTATACCTCTACGCGACTGCCCCTTGCGGATGATCTCAGATCGACGACGGTGCCGTCACTCAGCGTCCGACGCTCATCGACGTAGCCGGCCAAACATGGACCGGCGGATTGGTCGGATGTCGACAGCCTCACGTTCAGGTCACCCACGGCTCCGCCCAGCGAGATTCGCCCATACGCAGAGGCCTGGAAGTCGAATGTCAGCGGTGGGAACATGGCATCGGGTTCTACCGTGGTCCCGGCGGGGAGGGCTCCAACCAAAGCGGCCGACTTTGCTGCTGCGTCGAACCCCACCGGGGCGGAATCCGGTCCGACAAAGGCGTAATTGATTCTCTGCATGTCCTCGGGCTGGACGACCTCCGCACAGCCGGGTATCGACACGGCGTCGGGTTGCGGATCGTGGAGAAGACCGGCGACTACGACGCCTGCGGCCACGGTGCCGACGATCACCGAGACTGTCGTCCACACCGACTTCGGGTCACCTGGGCTTGCCATCCTGCCAGTGTCCACCGCCGACGACGACCCCCATCGCCCGGGTCACTCTGCGTCGCAGCCTTTACCGCCTGGACCGTTCGGCAAATGCTGACCCCACTGCTCCGACCACGAACACGGCTGCAGTCAGCACGATGTTCGGCCACAGACCGAAGCGGGGGTCGAGTGCCCACTCCCGCGGCACGAGATTCTCGACGTTGTAGAGGTTGGACACCAGACTCGCAGCGACGGCGACAACACCGACTGTCGCCAGCAACCGTGACCGCAGATCGCTCACGTGCCCTCCATGGCGAGACAAGCACACCTTACGTCCGGTTTGTTTTAAACGGGTGTGCTTTCGACCGATCTGCACGCCGTCTACCAGGCCGCACATTGAGTGCCACAAATCTCAAACTGAGACGGATGAGACGTAGATCACGGTGTTCAATCATGTGCACATCTTCCCGAGAAGGTCGACAACCCCTGCCGACCTCGCATCCAGGAGGCGCACATTGAGTAGGCAAAGCCTTACCAAGGCACACGCGAAGATTTCGGAGCTGACGTGGGAACCCACGTTCGCTACCCCTGCTACTCGCTTCGGCACGGACTACACGTTCGAGAAAGCACCCAAGAAGGACCCACTCAAGCAGATCATGCGGTCCTACTTCCCCATGGAGGAGGAGAAGGACAACCGCGTGTACGGCGCGATGGACGGTGCCATTCGCGGCAACATGTTCCGCCAGGTCCAGCAACGCTGGCTCGAGTGGCAGAAGTTGTTCCTCTCGATCATTCCGTTCCCCGAGATTTCGGCGGCCCGTGCGATGCCGATGGCGATCGACGCCGTGCCGAACCCCGAGATCCACAACGGCCTTGCCGTTCAGATGATCGACGAGGTGCGTCACTCGACGATTCAGATGAATCTCAAGAAGCTGTACATGAACAACTACATCGACCCGGCCGGCTTCGATATGACCGAGAAAGCGTTCGCGAACAACTACGCGGGCACTATCGGCAGGCAGTTCGGCGAGGGCTTCATCACCGGTGATGCCATCACGGCGGCAAACATCTATCTGACGGTGGTGGCGGAGACGGCGTTCACCAACACCTTGTTCGTGGCCATGCCGGACGAGGCCGCCGCCAACGGCGACTACCTGTTGCCGACGGTGTTCCACTCGGTGCAGTCCGACGAATCACGGCACATCTCGAACGGGTACTCGATTCTGCTCATGGCCCTCGCCGACGAGCGGAATCGTCCTCTCCTGGAACGCGATCTGCGTTACGCCTGGTGGAACAACCACTGCGTCGTCGACGCGGCCATCGGCACCTTCATCGAGTACGGCACCAAGGATCGACGCAAGGACCGCGAAAGCTACGCCGAGATGTGGCAGCGGTGGATCTACGACGACTACTACCGCAGCTACCTGATCCCGCTCGAGAAGTACGGCCTGACGATCCCCCACGACTTGGTCGAAGAAGCGTGGAACCGGATCACGAACAAGGGCTACGTGCACGAGGTCGCGCGATTCTTCGCCACCGGTTGGCCGGTCAACTACTGGCGCATCGACACCATGACCGACACGGACTTCGAGTGGTTCGAGCACAAGTACCCCGGCTGGTACAGCAAGTACGGCAAGTGGTGGGAGGAGTACAACCGGCTCGCGTACCCGGGGATCAACAAGCCGATCGCATTCGAGGACGTCGGCTACCAGTACCCGCACCGCTGCTGGACGTGCATGGTGCCGGCCCTCATCCGCGAGGACATGGTGGTCGAGAAGGTCGACAACCAGTGGCGCACTTACTGTTCGGAGACGTGCTACTGGACCGACGCAGTTGCCTTCCGCGGCGAGTACGAGGGCAAGGAGACGCCGAACATGGGTCGTCTCACCGGTTTCCGTGAATGGGAGACACTGCACCACGGCAAGGATCTCGCCGACATCGTCTCCGATCTCGGCTACGTCCGCGACGACGGCAAGACCCTCGTCGGTCAGCCACATCTCGATCTGGATCCGAAGAAGATGTGGACACTCGACGATGTCCGCGGGAACACCTTCCAGAGCCCGAACGTGTTGCTGAACCAGATGACCGAATCGGAGCGGAACGCACACATCGCCGCGTACCGAGCCGGCGCGACCATGCCTGCCTGATCACAGACTCGGTGGGCAGCGGCCGATCACGGGCGCTGCCCACCGCATCCAGCACGATCACTTTCTTTCGATTCAGGAGAACCCCTCGTGGCCGACACACACCGAATCACGTTCGACCCGGTCGACATCGAGATGGAGGTCCGAGAGGACGAACACATTCTCGACGCGGCCTTCCGACAAGGAATCCACCTGATGCACGGCTGTCGCGAAGGACGTTGCTCAGCGTGCAAGTCGTTCGTTCTCGACGGAGACATTCAGATGGAGGGCCACTCCACTTTCGCGTGCAACGAGGCAGAACAGGACGAGGGTTTCGTACTACTCTGTCGCACAAAGGCTTACAGCGATTGCACCATCGAGCTGCTCAATTTCGACGAAGACGAACTACTCGGTGGAATTCCGATTCAGAACGTCACCACCCGCGTAGTCTCGGTCGAGTCGGTCACCGCCGACATCGTGGCCCTACGCCTCGAACCGATCGAGCCCGAGGTGTTCGAGTTCAAACCCGGCCAATACGCCGATCTGCAGATCCCCGGCACCGACGAGTTCAGATCCTTCTCCATGGCGTCGACACCGTCTACGCCGAACCAGGTCGAATTCCTCATCAAGAAATATCCGGGCGGCGTATTCGCAGCCTTGCTGGACGACGGAATTTCGGTCGGCGACAGCATTTCCCTGACCGGCCCGTACGGCTCCTCGACCCTCAAGGACGGTCACGTCCTGCCGGTGGTCTGCATCGGCGGTGGTGCCGGCATGGCGCCCGTCCTGTCGCTGGTCCGGCACATGAGCGAGTCCGGCAACACCCGTCCCGTGCACTTCTACTACGGCGCGAGAACCCCGGCCGACCTGTTCTACGTCGACGAGATCATTGCCCTCGGTGCAGGTTTGGTCGACTTCACCTTCGTGGCGTGCGTATCCGACGCAGCGGGAGTCGCATCATCGGGATCCTTGTCGATCGAAGAAGGAAACGTCACCGACGTCGTACGTCGCCTCGAGCCCGACATCGCCAAAGCCGAGGTCTACCTGTGCGGACCTCCCCCGATGGTCGACGCTGCGTTGGACCTCCTCGACGTGTGCGGAACGCCGACGGACCAGATCTTCTTCGACAAGTTCACCAGCCCTGCCTTCGACTAGTTCACCGCCGAGACCGGGCACGCGCATCACGAACACCAGCCCCTACCTCAACCGAGAGGCCAGACATGACTGCCACCACAGACTCGACTGCCACGACGGAGCCGAAGCAACGCAGCTTCCCCACAATCGAATTCACCGATTCCGAGGCCGGAGCCAAGGAGTTCCCCAGTTCGAGAAGCCGTACGTACAGCTACTACACACCGGCCAAACGTCGGGCCACGATGTACGAGGACGTGACCGTCGACGTTCAGCCGGACCCGGATCGGCACCTCACGCAAGGGTGGATCTACGGCTTCGGCGACGGCCCGGGCGGTTACCCACAGGAGTGGACGGTCGCGAAATCCTCGAACTGGCACCAATTTCTGGATCCCAACGAAGAATGGGACCAGACGATCTTCCGCAACAACTCCGCGGTCGTGCATCAAGTCGAGCTGTGTCTGAGCAACGCCAAGCGGGCCCGTGCCTACGCCGGCTGGAACACCCCGTGGCTGAAGTTCATCGAGCGGAACATCGGGGCGTGGATGCACGCGGAAAATGGACTGGCACTGCATGTGTTCACGTCCATTCAGCGTTCGGGGCCGACGAACATGATCAACACGGCCGTTGCGGTGAACGCCGCCCACAAGATGCGGTTCGCACAGGACCTCGCATTGTTCAATCTCGATCTGTCCGAGGCCGATGTCTCCTTCGACGGTTCGGCCCACATGGAGGTGTGGAAGAGCGCACCCGAGTGGCAACCGACACGTGAGGTCGTGGAACAGCTGACGGCTGTACCGGATTGGTGCGAATTGCTCTTCGCAACCAACATCGTTTTCGAGCAGCTCGTCGGCTCCCTGTTCCGCACCGAACTGGTGATGCAGATTTCTGCCCGCAACGGCGACTACATCACCCCGACCATCGTCGGTACCGGCGAGCACGACTACGACCGCGACCTCAACTACACCCGGACGCTGTTCCAGCTGCTCACACACGATCCAGAACACGGCGAAGCCAATCGCGCACTGTTCGGCGAATGGATGGCGCTGTGGGTACCGAGATGCCTCGCCGCCGCACGCGCATTGCAACCCATCTGGTCGCAGCCCGCGGACAAGGCCGTGACGTTCGCGACCAGCTTGGACGCGGCGATCGCCAAATTCACCGTTCTGCTCGAATCACTCGGCCTCGACATCCCGCAGGAGTTGGCACTATGACCATGCATTTCGGATCGGACACGGAGTTCTCCAACAAGTGCGGCGTGACGCTGATGAACACGCCGGTCGGACGTGTGGTTGCCGAGGTGATGGGTGACAAGGACGGCGTCGAGCTCACCGAGTATCCCTCGATGATCCGCGTCGACGGCACCAAACTCCTCTCGTTCGACTACGACGAGCTGACCGATGCACTCGGCCAGGAATTCGACGGGTCGGTCTTCGAGGAGATCAGCTCGACGCATTACGGCCGCATGGTGCACCTCGACGACAAGACGATGCTCTTCGCCAGCCCCGAGGACGCCGCCAAGTATATCGGGTTCGATCTCGCCGAACGGCCCTGACCTCGCTTCGGCCGATCGAGCGCCGGCCATCGATGCGCAGCCCCGAACCGACACGAGTGGGAGATTCGAAGATGTACGAAACCGACGTCGACCAAGACCTCTTCGGTGCGGTGGACACCGAAGAGGTCGACGAGACTGCCTGTCTCGAAGCATACTTCGCGGTTCTGGAGCGTTCCATCGAGGAGCATCTGGCGCGCACCGGAGAAGGTACCGATCGTGTTCGTTCCCTGACACTCCGCGATATCAGGGGCGAAAGACACACCACAGCATTGTTGCGACGGCGGAGCGCGCTCGGGCTGAGCATCTGTCCCAACAGTCGCGTCTTCGTGGACGAGAGCGGCAAACCCATGATGCCGGACGACCGAAGAGGGCTTCGACTTTCGTCCGGACAGTCCACGCTCTCGACCCCGTGAACCGAACCGACCGCACATCACACCACTCGAAGGGAATACGTCATGGCCAAAGAACTGCGGTTCAACACTGAGGCGCGCGCTTTACTGGAGCAAGGCGTCAACGCACTCGCCGACGCGGTCAAGGTGACTCTGGGCCCGAAGGGGCGCAACGCCGTGCTCGAGAAGCTCACGGGCCCACCGACTATCACCAACGACGGCGTCACCATCGCAAAAGAGATTCAGCTCAGCAACCCGTTTGCGAACATGGGTGCGCAGCTGGTCAAAGAGGTGGCGATGAAGACGAACGGAGTGGTCGGCGACGGAACCACCACTGCCACCGTGCTCGCCCAAGCGATGGTGCGGGAGGGGCTGCGAGCAGTGGACGCCGGTGCCAACCCGATGCGTCTGCGCCGAGGCATCGAGACCGCCGTCTCGGCCGTCGTCGATTCCTTGCGCGCTCAAGCCGTCGAAGTGGTCGGCAATGCAGACCTCGAGCGCATCGCGACACTGGCGGCCAGCGACGACGACGCCATCGGCCAGTGCGTGGCCAAAGCCGTGGAGTACGTGGGTAAGTCGGGCATCGTCACCACCGAGGAAAGCGACACTCTCGGGATGTCGGTCGACGTGGTCGACGGCATCGAGTTCGATCACGGGTTCATCTCCGGCTACATGATCACCGATCACGAGCGAGCAGAAGCCGTCCACGAAAATCCGGTCATTCTGTTGACCAACAAGAAGATTAACCAGGTCCAGGACATCATGCCGAGCATCGAAGCCGCGAAGCGAGCAGATCGTCCCCTGGTGGTCATCGCCGAGGACGTCGATGGACCGGCGCTGCAGCTGTTGGTCGGTGGAAACATGCACAACACGATGCTGTCCGTCGTGGTGCGAGCACCGGGCTTCGGACATCGCCGCGTCGCAGAACTCCAGGACCTCGCCGTGTCGCTCGGGGGCCAGGTCATCGCCAAGGACACCGGCCTCGAACTGTTCGAGGTCTCGCTCGACCAACTGGGCTCGTGCGACCGCATCACCGTCACCGAGCACTCGACCACCATTGTCGGCGGCCGGGGCGATCCCAAGCTGCTCGACGCGCGCGTGGCTCAGCTCGAGTCGCAATTCGAGCGCTCCAAGATCGACGGTGACCGGGACAGCCTCGAGCAGAGGATCGCACGACTGACCGGCCGGGTGGCCGTGGTCAAGGTAGGCGGGGCCACCAGTGTCGAGCTCAAGGAACGCATGCTGCGTGTCGAGGACGCCCTGGCAGCGTCTCGAGCAGCTCTGGAATCCGGGATCGTCTCCGGCGGGGGTACCGCGTTGGCGCAGTCCCATCGCGCCCTCGGCGAGTTGGAGCTGACCGGAGACCAGGCGATCGGTGCCGAAGTGGTCCGCAAAGCGCTCACCGAACCACTTCGATGGATCGCCATCAACGCCGGCTACGAAGGCGACGACGTCGTGGAGATCGTGTCCGGACTGCCACTGGGCCATGGCTTCAATGCGCTCACCGGCGAATACGGAGACATGTTCGACGACGGAGTGATCGATCCCTTCAAAGTGACGCGTGCGGCGCTCGAAAGTGCAGCTTCCATTGCAGCGCTGCTGATCACCACCGAAACCGCAGTGGTGGAAGAGGTATTCGGCAACCCGGGCGCGATCATGGCCCCCGGATTCGGCGATCTCGCCGAAGGAATGGTCCGCCCCTCGAACATCTACTGAATCCCAACGAGTTTCGCGCTACTCGGGGGTCGGCATCGCAGTGAGGACGCCGATCCCCGAGCCGCACCAAGGAGCCAACTACGATGTCCTCATCGAAGCCGCGACGCGAGCTGACCGATCACGACCTTCGAGTCGTGCTGCGAGTTCTGACCGGCATTCACATCGGTCCCGAGGTACCTGTCGCAGCCGAGTCCCAAAAACCGCAGACGCCACGCTTTCCGACGGGTAGACTCGACCCCCGCAGAACACCTACGCCGAATCATTCACGCGCAGGCGGTAATTGAGTTTCCTCGATTGTTGTGGGTAGGTGGCGGCTTTGGCAAGACAGGGCGCACGCGATCTCTCGAGAGCGCGTGACAAGTTCTTCGTAGAGAACGAGTTCGACGACGCGGTCCGAGACCAGATCTCGTTCTCGTGGGAACGATCGCGCGCACTGAACATCCAACCCGACATTCTGCACCTGCCCTTCGTTCGCGAACCCGACTTGGACAGCCCTCTCGTCGTCGCCGCAGCACCCGTACTTCGCCAGCTCGCAACAGGTTTGGTGGACGAGCCGATTTCGGTGATCCTCACCTCGGCCGACGGTGTGGTGTTGGACCGCGTGGCCGGTAGCAAGCCACTGCTGGACAATTTGGACAACGTCAATCTCGCACCGGGCTTCAGCTACTCGGAAGAATATGCCGGAACCAACGGCATCGGCACAGCGCTCGAGACTCGCAAACCGACTCTGGTCTACGGAGCCGAACACTACGTCGAGAGCTTGGGCGGGTTGGTGTGCGCCGGCGTCCCCATCGTTCATCCCATATCCGGACTCGTCGTCGGAGTTCTCGACGTGACCGGGTGGATCGACGACGGAGCTCCACTCCTGGTGACACTTGCGCAATCGGCGACGGCACAGATCGAAGGTCGACTGCTGTCCCAATCGAGTCAGGAGCAGACCGCTCTGCTCAACACCTATCTCAAAGCGTGCCGGCGATCCCAACAGGTCGGAGTTCTGGCACTCGGCGACGACATCGTCCTGCTCAATCGCAAGCTACGCAATGCCCTCACCCCGCAAGACCAAGCCGCCTTGCTCGAGCACGCAGTCGATCTGAGCGTCCACACCGACAACAGCAAGTATCTGCTGACCCTGCCCGGTGGGCAGACCGTCAGGTTGTCGCCGTTCCACGACGACGCCCTTGCACCTCGACACGGTGTGGCGGTGTACCACGCCTACCTCAACGACACAGCCGGTCCGGCGGCGATAGCCATCGAGGGCATCAGGTCGCTGCCCGGCATCGTGGGAGACAGCGCATCGTGGAGGCGCGCGACCCGAGACGTGTCGCAGTGCGTTCGCAGGCACGAATGGGCCGTGGTGGCAGGCGAATCCGGCTCTGGCCGATTCGCGGTCCTCAAAGCTGCGGCGCAACAGCATATTTCCAGTCGCACACACTTCGTCACCGCAGCCGAACTCGCCGACGGGGACGCCGGGATGCGGGCGCTCGAAACCGAGATCGAACAGGACGAATTCAGCGTCATCATTCGCGACCTCGACCTGGTTCCGAACTCTGTCCAGCAAGAGATCGCGAGCCTGATTCAAGGGCGCGAACACGCCGGATGGATGGGAGCCACCATCGGAACCGGTACGCAGAGCGCCGGAAGCGAGGCACTGATACTTCCCTTCTTCGGCCACACCGTGCACGTACCCGCCCTTCGACACCGCATCGAAGACCTCCACAAATTGATTCCCTACCTACTGCGCCAAGTCAGTCGCGGTCAGGAGCTGTCACTGTCGGCGGCTGCGGTCCGTCAGCTGACCAAATACAGCTGGCCCGGCAATGTCGGACAGCTCCGCGACGTGCTCCAGGAGGTCGTGCAGAGTCAACGTTCAGGGGTCGTCGAGGCAGACAAGCTGCCACCGTCCGTCCGGGCGGTGAGCCGCAGAACCCTCACCCCGATAGAGGCAATGAACCGAGACGCGATAGTCCGCAGCCTCGAGGAAAACGGAGGCAACAAGCAGGCCGCCGCCGATGCCCTCGGAATGTCACGGGCCACGATCTACCGAAAAATCCGAGAATTCGGCATCGAGTTCTAGACAGACCAGATGCCGAGCCGGCCGCAGCTCGGATACTCGACGAAGAAGCCCCGAAACCCAACCTCATGATCGCGACACGCCGAGAGTTTGTGCCTGTTTTGTCGACATTCGGGTGTTGTATCGAACTGGTGGTCGACGATGGGTCGGCCCGGCTACGAAAGGTGGTTTCGTATGGCACCGAAGGTCACAGTGAATGCGAAGGCAATGCGGGACTTGGAGAAGCGGTTGACGGCCGAGGTAAAGGTGCCTTCGGGCGGCAGCGAGTCGGCTGCGATGGCGGATGTGAAGCGTCAGTACGAGAAGCAGACGGGTGCCAAGCTGAATGATGCGGCTGCTCGCAACCTTGTGCGAAAGGGCCGCAAGTAGGGGCGTCCGCACTTGGGAATGAAGCCCGGCCTGCTGGAATCAGGCCGGGCTTCTTCGTGCGGGGACCTTACCTGACAGCGTGTCGATCGAGTGGACTATCCGTGTTGTCGGCTTGGCGGGCTATATCGGGTTGGCACCGCGGAGTCGGAGATACCACTTCAAACCGTGAGACAGGCCTGCGCCACCGGCCGTCCAGTTTGATTGGCCAAATTCCTCGGCGTGCTCCCGGATCAGTGACCGCGGTCCAAGCGCTGGTGCGCCGTAGAATTACAGCGTGTCTCCCCTCCCTGAAGGCCGCGCCGAGTTTGAAGAGCTGGTGAACCGCCTCGTCGAGCAACCAGCCGAGAGCGAGTGGCTTGAGTTCAAGCAAAACCTGAGCGATGCGCAGGAGATCGGTGAATACATCTCGGCGTTGGCGAACGCGGCGGCCCTGCATGGCGAGGCCAGGGCGTACCTAGTCTGGGGTGTAGAGGATGGCACGCACAGTCTCGTTGGAACCACATTCGACGAAACGACCCTCAAGAAGGGCAACCAGTCCTTCCAACCATGGGTGGTCGGGTCTCTCAGCCCCGACCCTGGACTTGTTTACCACCACGGAGAAGCGGAAGGGAAGCGCACGGTCGTGCTTGAAATCGGGGCTGCCGCACACTCCCCGGTCATGTTCCAAGGCACAGCCTTCATCCGCATCGGTAGCCATAAGAAGAAGCTGAATGCCCATCCTGTAGAAGCCAAGCAGCTCTATCGCAACCTAGACGTTGTCCCGTTCGAGCACCGAGCGGCCCTCAGTGGTTTGACTGAGGACGAGGCGTTGGAGCATGTAGACCACGCCTCTTACTACAAGCTCCAAGGAATTGCAGTTCCGGCCGAGCGGGACGTTGTGGTCGACGCGCTTCTGTCGGACAAGATTTTTGATCGAGAGCCAAATGGGCGGGTCAGCATCACGAACATGGGGGCACTGCTGTTCGGTATGCAACTGAGCGACTATCCGTCGATTGCCCGCAAGGCGGCGCGAGTCATCAAGTACAAGGGCAAGAACAAGTTGACCGCCGAGCGCGAGCATGAGGGGACGCGAGGCTACGCGGCGGGTTTCACCGGGATGGTCGACTACATCGACAACCTGCTGCCAGCGAACGAGATTATCGGTAAGGCGCTGCGAACCGAAGTGAGTATGTTTCCGCAGACTGCAATCCGCGAGATCGTGGCCAACGCCCTCATACACCAAGATTTCTCGGTAGGTGGGACTGGTCCTCTCATTGAGATTTTTGATGATCGGATGGTCATCACCAACCCGGGCGCACCCTTGGTCGACCCCTCACGGTTTGTAGACGCCCCGCCTCGTTCGCGAAACGAAAAGCTGGCCTACATGATGCGCCGTTGCAACATCTGCGAGGAAAGAGGAAGCGGTTGGGACCGTATTGCTTTTGAAATCGAGTTCCACCAGCTCCCGGCACCACTCATCCTCGTTACCGAAGGTCACACCACCGTTACCTTATTCAGCCACAAGAAGACCAGCGATATGGACAAAGAGGACAGAATCCGGGCCGTCTACCTGCATAGCTGCTTAAAGTCAGTAAGTGGTGAGCAAGTTACGAACACCACAGTTCGCGAGCGGTTCGGTCTCACCGACAAGGAGTCCTCCGCCGCATCGACGTACATCCGGGAGACTCTTGACGCCGGGTTGATAACCCAGTACGACCCGAACGCTGGACGCAAGCACATGCGCTACGTACCGTTCTGGGCTAGACACGCGACGTAGTCCGTATCTCCTAAGTAACCTGCCGAAGTAGAGAAAAGAGCCATCTAGCTGGGATTATCTTTTTTTGATCTATTTTCTAACCCACCAAAATTACGCTGGACATATCCGTATGCCTGCGGGTTGACTTCGAGATGGTCGCGTGTCTAGAACTGTCCTCAACTCTAAAGTGCCGCCCCGATAGCCTCAATCCGATTCGTGTCGATTCGTGTTGTAGAGCCGGTTAGCCCTGTAACGAGAACATCCCCCCACCTGCATCTCTGCTGGTGGGGGGATGTTCGCTGTGCGCCCGAAGGGATTCGAACCCCTAACCTCTTGATCCGTAGTCAAGTGCTCTATCCGTTGAGCTACGGGCGCATGTTCAGTTGTGTCGGTTCCGAGGAACCGACGTGCCGACCCTTGCGGATCAGCGTGGCGGAGGCGAGAGGATTTGAACCTCCGGACCCGGTGAAGGGTCAAGTCATTAGCAGTGACTCCCATTCGGCCGCTCTGGCACGCCTCCTAGGCTGCCGGCCCTCTCGGACCGCCGAGGAAAGAGATTACACACGGCTGGGGCCAGAAGGCAAAACGGCTGGTCGACGCCCCAGGTTCGCGCGGCGTTCGCGTAAAAGATGCTTGTTGCTCGTCAACGCATGAAGCTGTCGAACCAGTCGAAGATGCGCGTCTGCGCATCGACGAGAGCGGCCTCGGCGGGGTCGGTGTCGTCGCTGCTGCCCGGCTGTTCCCGAGGATGATCGGCGCGATGCTCCACACCGGAGTAGCTGACGACGTTCGTGGCCACTGAGGCGCGCGTGGCGGCATCGCGAAGGGCTTCGATGTGTTCGGGTGGGGTGTGGGGGTCGTTCTCGCCATAGAGGCCGAGCCACGGCGCCTGCAGCTTCGGCGCGGCGTCGACCAATGCGATGGCGTCCGAATTGAGCGGCTCCACGATCCCTGCTGCGGCGACACTGACCGCTGCTCCGACCGGACGGCTGGTGGCCACGATCAACGCGGCCGTTCCGGCATCATCGAATCCGATGACGCCGATGCAATCGGAGTACACCCCGCGCTGGACGAGCCAGTCGGAGGTGGCGTCGAAATCGGCGAAGAGGTCGTCGCCGAACACTTCCTTGTCGTCGCCGTGTCCTCGATGGAACAGGTCCGGCGCTACCGCCAGCCACCCTTCCAACGCGAGGGCGCGCAGGAGATCTTTCAGCGACTCGGGTATCTCCCTGGCCTCGTGCAACACGACGATCCCGCCGCGCGGGGACCCATCGGGCTCGACGGCCGTCAACGGCACTTTCTCCTGCGAGACGGGTTTCGATGCGGCCGTATCCACCTCGTCGTCCGCGCCGACTGTGGGCGCGGGGGCGGACCGAAGGACTGCGAAGTCGCTGAAAGTTCCCGACATACTGTACGAAGATAGGACGATTCCGGCCGTCCTGCACAGCTTTGACGCGGACAGGCAGAAGTCGACTGCCGACAGGGTCGGCGCATAATGACGGGCGTGACCGTGCACATCCGCCCCGACCTCGACGCCATCCCCGCTTACGTACCCGGCCGCAGCTTTCCCGGTGCGATCAAGCTGGCAAGTAACGAAACGACACAGGGCCCTCTGCCGAGTGTCCGTGAGGCGATCGCGGAAGCGGCCGGCGGAGTCAATCGCTACCCCGACATCCGCGCGACGGCGCTCGTCGAGTCGTTGGCGAAAAAGCTGGGAGTGCCCCCGGAGAACGTGGCCGCCGGAAACGGCTCGGTCGCATTGTGCCAGGAGGTCGTTCAGATCACCTGTGGCCCCGGTGACGAAGTCATCTTCGCGTGGCGCTCGTTCGAGGCCTATCCGATCATCGTCCGGGTGACGGGAGCGACGCCCGTTCAGGTGCCGCTGACGTCGGACCACGTGCACGATCTCGACGCGATGCTCGACGCCATCACCGAGCGCACCCGACTGATCTTCGTCTGCAACCCGAACAACCCGAGCGGAACCGTCGTTCAGCGCGACAAGCTCGTGGCCTTTCTCGACGCGGTACCGCCGAACGTCCTCGTCGTCCTCGACGAGGCCTACTTCGAGTACACCCGGCCCGACGCGGCAGGCAATCACACCAATGGGGTGGAGATCGCTCGCGGTCGGCGCAACGTGATCGTGCTGCGGACGTTCTCGAAGGCGTACGGCCTCGCGGGTCTGCGGGTGGGCTACGCCGTGGCCGATCCCGAGGTGATCACGGCACTGTCGAAGGTTCGAATTGCGTTCGCCGTCAGCACGATCGCTCAGCAGGCGGCTCTCGCGTCGCTCGAAGCCTCGGCTGAATTACTGGCCCGGACCGGTGCGCTGATCGCCGAACGTGATCGAGTACGCGACGCCCTGGTCTCGGGTGGCTACGACGTGGGCGTATCCCAGTCCAATTTCATCTGGCTGCCGCTGGGCGAGCGTTCGGGTGAATTCGCCTCGGGCGCAGCCGAACAGGGCGTGCTGTTGCGTTCCTACGGAAACGACGGAGTGCGGGTCACCATCGGCGACCCGCACGAGAACGACGCGTTTCTGAAGTTCGCTCTACAGTCCTAGCGCGCGCTCGAGCGTCGGCCAGGATTCACGGAGATCGTCCTGCCAGTACGGCCACTGATGAATGCCGTACGGGCGGTAGGTGAAGGTGGCCGGTATGTCGATCGAGCGTAGGCGTGTGTCGAAGAGCGTGGTGCAGTACAGCGCTGCAGCTTCGAGCGGTCCGCCCATCGCAGCCTCCTGCACACCACCGCCGCCGGGGCCCAGCTCGTACGGGCCGGGTAGGCCGGTGCCGACGGACACGTAGACGTCCTTGCCGCGCAAGGCTTCTGCGTTGCGTGACGGATCGTGTTCGATCCACTTCGCGTCGGCGTTCTCGCCCCACATGTTGGTGGCGTTGCCGCCGTTGGTGGCGACCGTGGCGCGCACGGCGTCCTTGAGGTTGTTCTGCGAGTTGTCGTAGCAACCGCTCAAACCGGCTACTCCGGTGTAGAGATCGGGGTGGCGCGTGATCAGATCCATCGCGGCCTGGGCACCCATCGACACACCGCCGATGGCATTGGTGCCGTTACCGGAGAACCGCGCATCGATCAGCGGCGGCAACTCCGCCGTCAGGAACGTCTCCCACTTGTTGACGCCCAGGACGGGGTCGGGCACATTCCAGTCGGTGTAGTAGCTACTCGATCCGCCGACCGGCAACACGACATTGACCTGCTTGTCCGCGAAGAAATCGACGATGTCGGTCTTCTGCGTCCAAGTGCTTTCCTTGTAATCGGATTCCTTGCCGGCACTGACGCCGTCGAGCATGTAGAGCGTCGGACGGGACACGGCCTGCGCGGCTGGAAGAAGAACCTGCACCTGGATCGCCCGACCCATCGCCGGCGAATCGACCCACACGGCCGCACGACGCGGAGTCAACATGTCGACTCGATCGATACGAGCCGCTGCCGTCGGCAACGACTGCGCCTGTATGCCAGGTGCTGCCCCGCCACCATCGGCACTGCCGGTACCCGGAAGCGGCTGCGCTCCGGCGATACCCGACGACAGCAAGGACACAGCCAGCGCAGCCCCCGCTACTGCCAACACACGACGGTGCATCTGATCTGCCATCCTCCCCAGGCGCACCCTCGCGGGCGCAACACAAACAACATCCGTTCCACAACGTACCCACCGCGACGCAGACACGCCGAGGGCTGTGGGTCCGCTCACAGTAGCCGCGAAATCCCGGGTACAAAAGTCTGCGTAATCCTTTGTTACATGTACCGAAGAAATAACGGTCTACCTGGTCGGATGCTGCCACCGGGAGGTGCTTCGGAAGGCACTCAATGTGACATTCGGTGGACTTTTCGGGGGTCGATGTCACATCGAGTGGACTTCTGACGGAGCAGGCTCAACCGCGGCCGGTTTCGCCCTGCAACTTGTCGATCATTTCCGACGCCTGCGCCTTGTTCAGGCCGTCGGGAACTTCCTCCCCTGCTTCCTGAGCGAGGGTGCTCAGGTAGCTCTTCTGCGGACCGGTCATCGGCTCGTCGCCGGTGACCCAGTCGTCCGGATCCTTCTCGGGGTTCTGGTTGACCTGCTCGTTTTCGCTCATACGTTCGTAAATACGCCCTCGTGACGGTTTCCAAACGCGTCGACCCTGCGCATTACGGTGCCGCCCTGCTCAGCACGGCTGTCGGTCGCGCGAATGACTTCGTTGACAGTTCAAGGATCCGGCGAGGAAGCTCCATCGCACCCCCTCGAATTGGAGCAACATGAAGACGAAGAACCTGCTGGTCAGAATCGGCATCGGAAGCGCGATCGCTGCGGCAGCCATGGTCACCACCCCCGCCCTCGCTTCGGCGGATCCGATCACCGATTTCCTGTGCGGTGCCGGCTCGGCTCAGTTCTG
The DNA here is from genome assembly GCF_017168275.1 of Rhodococcus sp. KRD175. Classification (NCBI taxonomy): domain Bacteria; kingdom Bacillati; phylum Actinomycetota; class Actinomycetes; order Mycobacteriales; family Nocardiaceae; genus Rhodococcus; species Rhodococcus sp. KRD175. The sequence goes on along the minus strand of NZ_JABFAQ010000012.1, from coordinate 90,016 downwards.
CATCCTTCCGCCGCCGCCTGCTTTCGCTCCCCCGCCCGCACCGCAGGGGTGCCGGGGCCCGTGGAGGGGAGGGCCACTACTTGATACGGGAACTGCCGGGAAATGTTACCTGTGGATTGCAGTCGCAGATGTTCTGCCGTCAGCCCCAATCGATATCGATACTGTCCTCGACGTCCAGCTTTCGGCACAGGGATCGCAGTCCGCTGTAGTCCTGAACCAGCGCTCGACGGCTCTTGTCGGCCTCGACGTCGGCGATCATGGCCTCGGCTCCGCGGACACCTTCGAGTTCGAGAATGCGCGCCCACGTCGAGAAGTCGCTGCTCGAGAACGCATCCATGCCGTCGACGAGACCGTCGAGAAACTTCTGTCGATCGTTGGATCCGAGCCTGTCGAAGACGATCGCCGCCATGTCGTCGGCAATCGATGCGTGGCAGTACTCGTCGCGATTGTGGAGCTTGACCGTCGCCCGATTGATCGGCTGAATGACGTCGTCGTCCTCGATCAGATCGAGGTAGGACGTGATGGAGATCTCTGCGACCGTCATGAAGGCGAGCGAGCTGATCGCCGCAGACCACGGGTCGTCGCTCTTCGCCTGAGCGGTCCGCTGGCGACGGACGGTGGAACTGAACGGCAGGGATCGTTCGGACAACGCCCAACCGCGACCGCGACGGGTCGCCGCACTGGCGTTGAGGTGCATCAGCGTGTGGTACTGCTCGTCCACCATGGCCTGAGTCACCGCGACCGCAAGGGTGTCGCCCATCCCGGTCTCGAACACATCCTGGGCGAGCAGCGAAAACCCCGGGTGAACGACGTGCTGCTCGACATCCATCACGTTCTTGTTGAACGCGATCCAGCCCCAGGCGCGCAGCCGATCCTGCTGTTCCGGTTCGGCACCGAGGAATGTGTCGTGTTCTCCGAACGGGATCAAGGCGTCGGGAAAATCTCGCTTGGTCGTGTCGAACAAATCGTCCAACTGGGGTTCGGGCTTCTTGACGGTGGCACGCTGCGACCAGTTTTTCGCCAACCGCGCTACGACCGCGCTCTCGACGACATCGTGGGGGTCGTGCTCCGGCAAGGTCGGCTGTTCCAACATCGTGTGCCCCGCCTCCGCGTCCGGACCGGCGATCACGAATTGTCGCCGGAACCTCGAACGATACCGAACAACTCGGCACAGACGGATCGATAGCGATCGGCGGAGCTGCCGAGGGCGCTGCCTGCTCGGTTCATCAGTTCGGCGAACTCGGACTCCGAGCCGGATTCGACGGTCTCGCCGAGCAGTTGCGTCGCGCGGCGCAGCGCCGCCCGCGCCTCCGCGGCGTGTGGGTTACCTGCCTGAACGTCCCAGTACACCTCGGGCTCCCCACCGGTGATGCGTGCGAGGACGGAGAGCATCGTCGTGTGTGGGGGAGGAGCGACGGCGTCGATGTCGGCGAACGGCAGATCGAGCTCGGCCAGGGCGAGCCCGAACGCGAGAACACTGGCGTGGGTGAGCGCTTGGGTCGCCGCAGCGAGTCGGTCGTGACGCTCGGCGTCGAGGAGAACGGTCCGGCCACCCCAGTGCTGCAGTCTGTCGACGAACGCGTCGGCCGAGGTGCCGGGTCGGTGCACGACGACGGCAACGGGGCGTCCGTTCATGCCCAGGGACGGTGCGAACATCGGGTTTATGCCCAGCGTCGGGCCGAGGTGTCCGCCGCGGCCGGCGTACTGCGAGTAGCCGGACTTGACCGACAACGTCTCCACCAGCAGTGCGTCGGGGCGTACCGCGCTCAGATCGGCCGACAGTGCCACGGACTCGGGCACAGCGAGCACGATCGTCGACGCAGTCGACAATGCAGCTGTGACGCGGTGGTCGGGTGCGGTGATGTCGCCGACGAGCGTCGCGGCGTCGACCGATGTCGAAGCGGCTCGAGCGTCGACGACGGTGACCTGCACGCCGTCGCTGCGCAGGAGGTCGACCAGTAGCCGGCCGACGGCTCCGGAGCCCCCGACCACCACTACCGAGTTCTGCTGCTCCGACCGCGTCACCGTGTCCATCGGTCGAGTATGTCAACGAGAGGCTGCAGATACCCAGATCGTGATGTCGGCGTGCACCACCTCGACGCCCGCGGTGTCACGGATGGCAACCGGCACGACGATCTCGCATCCGTCGGTGACGGTCGCGAAGTCGGGAATGGTCTCCACTTCTGCCACCGCGCGCAGCGACGTGGTCGCCTTCGTCAGGTACTGGACGGTCATCGACTTGGGGATCCAGCGGTGCGACGTCGGAACGGTGGCCTCGGCGAGCATCCCCATCGCAACCTCGGCGAGGTTGCACGCGGCGATCGCGTGGAACGTGCCGAGGTGGTTGCGGATCCCCAGCCATTTCGGGGCCGTGACCTCGCAGCGCCCCGGTTCCAGCGCAACCACCCGCGGCAGCACGGACGCGAAGTAGGGCACACGTAGACACATGCCGATGGAGAACACGGTGGATCCGATAGTGTTGTTCGGGAGCTTCGACCAGGCTCGATACGTGGCCCCGGTGGTGGTTGCGACTGTGTTCATGGGCTTACCTTACTGCTGAGTAAGGTCGTGCGGAGCGTATGGATCGACCCCGAGTTGATCTGTCGCGCATACTGCGGCATACTGGTCGGGTTGCCTGGACACGGGACGCGCTTGCGTGCGGCCTGAACCAGGTGAGTCGATCGAGAGATCGGCTGAGCAGAACATGAGACCAGCGCTCCACGTGAGCGCGTCCGGACCACCAGCTCGATCGGTGTGGGTTCCCTCCCTCGGATGGTTGAAGCGAAAGTTTCAGCGCAGAAGAATGAGCGGAATCGCGACACGCCCGACCGCGTGGACCGGAGAACCATGACAGATGAAGAGCGGCAACGGATACAGGTCACGCCTGGTCGTCAACGTTTTTCACTGTCGTGTGTGCACGAAGGCAGTTCGAGTCGGAGGGATTCCCCCGGCTCGGGGACTGTGCAGACGAGGTGGAGCAGGCCGAACGGCCCGTTCTACGACCAAGCGGCAAGAAAAGGACACTAAGCGTGGCGGGACAAAAGATCCGCATCAGGCTCAAGGCCTACGACCATGAGGCGATCGACGCGTCAGCGCGCAAGATCGTCGAAACGGTCACCCGTACGGGTGCCCGCGTCGTCGGACCGGTGCCGTTGCCGACAGAAAAGAACGTGTACTGCGTCATCCGTTCGCCGCACAAGTACAAGGACTCGCGCGAACACTTCGAGATGCGTACTCACAAGCGGCTCATTGACATCCTCGACCCGACACCGAAGACGGTGGACGCGCTCATGCGCATCGACCTCCCGGCCAGTGTCGACGTCAACATCCAGTGAGCGCGGAGACAACGATGACTGATAACAAGAACCGGCCTGCGACAGGAATTCTGGGCACCAAGCTCGGAATGACCCAGGTCTTCGACGAGAACAACCGCGTCGTTCCGGTGACCGTGATCAAGGCAGGCCCCAACGTGGTCACCCAGATCCGCACCCAGGAACGTGACGGCTACAGCGCCGTCCAGGTCGCATTCGGTGCGATCGACCCGCGCAAGGTGAACAAGCCCACCACCGGCCAGTTCGAGAAGGCAGGTGTCACGCCGCGTCGCCACATCGTGGAGATTCGCGTTGCCGACGCCTCGCAGTTCGAGGTCGGCCAGGAGCTCACGGCTGCGGTGTTCGAGGACGGCGCATACGTCGACGTCACCGGCACCAGCAAGGGCAAGGGCTTCGCCGGAACCATGAAGCGTCACGGCTTCAAGGGACAGGGCGCGAGCCACGGTGCACAGGCTGTGCACCGTCGTCCCGGATCCATCGGTGGCTGTGCAACGCCGGGTCGCGTGTTCAAGGGAATGCGCATGTCCGGACGTATGGGTGGCGACCGCGTCACGACGCAGAACCTCTCGGTCCACAAGGTGGACAGCGAGAACGGTCTGCTGCTGATCAAGGGAGCGATCCCGGGCCGTCGCGGCAACGTCGTGATCGTCAAGTCTGCATTGAAGGGTGGTGCACGGGCATGACCAGCCTCGAGAAGAACACCGAGACCAAGCTGACGCTCGATGTCAAGGAAGCCGGCGGCAAGACCAACGGCACCGTCGATCTCCCCGCGGAGATCTTCGACGCACCGGCGAACATCGCGCTGCTGCACCAGGTCGTCATCGCACAGCTGGCAGCTGCTCGTCAGGGAACTCACTCCACGAAGACTCGTGGCGAGGTTCGCGGCGGCGGCAAGAAGCCGTACCGGCAGAAGGGCACCGGCCGCGCCCGTCAGGGCTCGACCCGCGCTCCTCAGTTCGTCGGCGGTGGCACGGTCCACGGACCGCAGCCGCGCGACTACAGCCAGCGGACCCCCAAGAAGATGAAGGCCGCCGCACTGCGCGGAGCCCTCTCCGATCGGGCCCGCAGCGAGCGCCTGCACGTCATCACCGAATTGGTTGCCGGACAGGTTCCGTCCACCAAGGGTGCGAAGACGTTCCTCGCCGAGATCTCGGACCGCAAGAAGGTCCTGCTCGTCGTCGGCCGCGAGGACATCGCAGCCTGGAAGAGCGTTCAGAACCTGGACGGCGTGCACCCCATTGCACCCGACCAGCTCAACACGTACGACGTGCTCAACGCCGATGATGTCGTTTTCAGCGTGGAAGCGCTGAACACCTTCATCGCTGGGCCTGCAAAGAACGAGGAGGCAAGCAAGTGACCACGATCGCCGATCCCCGCGACATCTTGCTGGCACCGGTCATCTCCGAGAAGTCCTACGGACTGATCGAAGAAGGCACGTACACGTTCCTGGTGCACCCGGACTCGAACAAGACGCAGATCAAGATTGCCGTCGAGAAGATCTTCGACGTCACCGTGACCAGCGTCAACACGATGAACCGTCAGGGCAAGCGTAAGCGGACCCGGTTCGGTTACGGCAAGCGCAAGGACACCAAGCGCGCGCTCGTAACGCTCTCCGCCGACAGCAAGCCCATCGAGATCTTCGGAGGTCCGGTCGCGTAAGCGACTGGGACTCTTCGGATATAGAGGACGAGAAGACTCATGGCAATCCGTAAATACAAGCCGACAACCCCGGGCCGTCGTGGCTCCAGCGTGTCCGACTTCGCTGAGATCACGCGTTCGACCCCCGAGAAGTCGCTGATCCGCCCGCTGCACGGTCGCGGTGGACGTAACGCACACGGTCGTATCACCACCCGGCACAAGGGTGGCGGTCACAAGCGTGCGTACCGTCTCATCGATTTCCGTCGCAACGACAAGGACGGCGTGCCGGCCAAGGTCGCTCACATCGAGTACGACCCCAACCGCACCGCGAACATCGCACTGCTGCACTTCGCAGACGGCGAGAAGCGCTACATCGTCGCACCCAAGGGCATCGCCCAGGGCTCGCCGATCGAGCAGGGTGCCAATGCCGACATCAAGCCCGGCAACAACCTGCCCCTGCGCAACATCCCGACGGGTACGACCATTCACGCGGTCGAGCTCCGTCCGGGTGGTGGCGCGAAGATGGCCCGCTCCGCCGGAGCGAGCATCCAGCTCCTCGGTAAGGAAGGCCCCTACGCCACGCTGCGTATGCCGTCCGGTGAAATCCGTCGCGTCGACGTGCGCTGCCGCGCAACCGTCGGCGAGGTCGGCAACGCCGAGCAGTCGAACATCAACTGGGGCAAGGCCGGCCGCATGCGCTGGAAGGGCAAGCGCCCGACCGTTCGTGGTGTCGTGATGAACCCGGTCGACCACCCGCACGGTGGCGGCGAGGGCAAGACCTCCGGTGGACGCCACCCGGTCAGCCCCTGGGGACAGCCTGAAGGCCGTACCCGCAAGAACAAGGCGAGCGACAAGCTCATCGTCCGTCGTCGTCGTACCGGCAAGAACAAGCGCTAGGAGGGAGTTCAGAATGCCACGCAGCCTGAAGAAAGGCCCGTTCGTAGACGATCACCTCCTCGCGAAGGTTGACGTCCAGAACGACAAGGGAACCAAGCAGGTCATCAAGACCTGGTCCCGTCGATCAACAATCCTCCCCGACTTCATCGGTCACACTTTCGCCGTCCACGACGGTCGCAAGCACGTACCGGTGTTCGTGTCCGACTCGATGGTCGGCCACAAGCTCGGAGAGTTCGCACCGACCCGCACGTTCAAGGGTCACATCAAGGACGACCGGAAGGCGAAGAGGCGATGACCAACTTCACCCCCACCGCCAATCCGACTGCCAAGGCCGTAGCGAAACACGTTCGCGTCACGCCGATGAAGGCACGTCGCGTCGTGGATCTGGTTCGTGGGCGCTCCGTCGAGGACGCGCTCAACATCCTCAAGTTCGCGCCGCAGGCAGCGAGCGAGCCGGTCGCCAAGGTGATCGCGTCCGCAGCCGCCAACGCCGAGAACAACCTGGATCTCGATCCCAGCACGCTGATCGTCGCCACTGCATTCGTCGACGAGGGCACCACCCTCAAGCGATTCCAGCCGCGTGCTCAGGGCCGGGCATTCCGGATCCGCAAGCGCACCAGCCACATCACGGTGATCGTCGAAAGCCTGCCCAAGACCGGCGGAACGTCTCGTAACCGTCGTAAGGGCCAGGCGTCCAAGGAAGGGGCTCAGTAGTGGGTCAGAAAATCAACCCGCACGGCTTCCGCTTGGGTATCACCACTGACTGGAAGTCGCGTTGGTACGCAGACAAGCAGTACTCGGAGTACGTCAAGGAAGACGTCGAGATCCGCAAGCTCCTCGCCACCGGCATGGAGCGCGCGGGTATCGCCAAGGTCGAGATCGAGCGCACTCGTGACCGTGTTCGCGTGGACATCCACACGGCACGTCCGGGCATCGTCATCGGTCGCCGTGGCGCCGAGGCCGACCGCATCCGCGGAGCTCTCGAGAAGCTGACCGGCAAGCAGGTTCAGCTCAACATCCTCGAGGTCAAGAACGCCGAGTCCGAGGCTCAGCTCGTGGCGCAGGGTGTTGCCGAGCAGCTCAGCAACCGCGTCGCATTCCGTCGCGCAATGCGTAAGGCTATCCAGTCGGCCATGCGTCAGCCGAACGTCAAGGGCATCCGTGTTCAGTGCTCCGGCCGTCTCGGTGGCGCTGAAATGTCTCGCTCGGAGTTCTACCGCGAGGGACGCGTTCCCCTGCACACGCTCCGCGCCGACATCGACTACGGGCTGTACGAGGCCAAGACCACCTTCGGCCGCATCGGCGTCAAGGTCTGGATCTACAAGGGCGACATCGTCGGCGGACGGCGTGAACTCGCTGCCGCTGCGGCTCCGGCCGCCGGTGCAGACCGTCCCCGTCGTGAGCGTCCCACTCGTCCGCGTCGCAGCGGTGCCTCGGGCACCACGGCGACCAGCACCGAGGCCGGCCGCGCGGCATCCGCAACCGAGGCTCCGGCCCCGACCGAGCCCACTCAGGAGGGCTGACGCATGTTGATCCCCCGCCGGGTCAAGCACCGCAAGCAGCACCACCCGAAGCGTTCGGGTGCCGCCAAGGGCGGAACTCAGGTGACATTCGGTGACTACGGTATTCAGGCTCTCGAGCCCGCCTACATCACCAACCGTCAGATCGAGTCCGCTCGTATCGCGATCACTCGCCACATCAAGCGTGGCGGCAAGGTCTGGATCAACATCTTCCCGGACCGCCCGCTCACCAAGAAGCCTGCCGAGACCCGCATGGGTTCCGGTAAGGGTTCGCCCGAGTGGTGGATCGCGAACGTCAAGCCGGGTCGCGTGCTCTTCGAGCTGTCGTACCCCGACGAGACCATTGCGCGTGAGGCACTGACTCGCGCCATCCACAAGCTGCCCATCAAGGCACGCATCATCACCAGGGAGGAGCAGTTCTGATGGCTACCGGAACCCCAGCCGCAGAGCTCCGCGAGCTCACCGGTGAAGAGCTGGTCACCAAGCTGCGTGAGTCGAAGGAAGAGCTGTTCAACCTTCGTTTCCAGATGGCTACCGGCCAGTTGGACAACAACCGTCGACTGCGCACCGTCCGTCACGAGATCGCGCGCATCTACACCGTCCTGCGCGAGCGTGAGCTCGGCTTGGCATCTGGTCCTTCCGAGGACACTGCAGGTGACGCGGCATGAGCGAGGAAAAGACTGTGACTGAAGAGCGCAACAACCGCAAGACTCGGATCGGCTACGTCGTATCCGACAAGATGGAGAAGACGATCGTCGTCGAGCTCGAGGACAGGGTCAAGCACCCCCTCTACAGCAAGATCATTCGTCGCACCACCAAGGTCAAGGCACATGACGAGAAGGGCGACGCCGGCGTAGGCGATCGCGTTCAGCTCATGGAGACCCGTCCGCTGTCCGCCACGAAGCACTGGCGACTGGTCGAGGTTCTCGAAAAGGCCAAGTAGGACCTGCACAAAAATGCCCGCTCCCTTCCCGGGGGCGGGCATTTGTGCTTTCCGAAGCGTGCGGCCTACCTGCCCAGCAAGCCGCCCAGCGCTCCGCCGACGCCTGCTTGCTCGCCGCCACCGGTACCGCCGACCAGTCCACCCGGCGGCTGTTCCGACGGCTGCACCACCACGAACCCCTGGCCGGCGAATTCCAGCGTGAACCTCTCTCCGGTCGAGCGGCCGATCAACGTTCCGAGCCCGAACGAGTCGTTCTTCTTCACTCTCGTCTGCAGAGACGATGACCACGCAACTGCTGCCTGCGGGTCGGCGAACGTCGGCTGGTCGACGTTCAGGACGACCGGCACTCCGTCGGTGGTGATGGCGATACGGCCCCGACCGGTGAACACACAGTTGAAGAACCCCGCGTTTCCACCCGCAGCGGCACCCTGGACACGCTTGATGTCGTAACTCAGCGAGGAGTCGAACGCGAGAACGTTGGCCCCGTTGATGGTCAGCCCGTCCGTACCGTCGAGATCGATCAGATGAACGTCCTGTGCGGCGTTGGCGAGGAACAGGTCGCCCTGGCCCGTGACCTTCATCAGGGGGACGCCTTCGCCGGACAGGGCTTGTTTGAGGGCTCGACCTATACCCCCGGAGCCCTTGGCCTCGAACTGCAGAGTGCCCTGGTACGCGACCATCGAGCCGGCCCGAGCCATGATCTCGCCGTTCATGCCGACCCGGCACATCTTGCTGCCCTGTTTCTGAATCCCCGATCCGGGAACTTCGGCGTGGGCGGGCGCGAACAGTTCACTTCTCATGGCCAGGACTCCTTGTGGGACAGGTGAATTCACGATCGCTTCGCTTCGGTGCGAGGGCGGTGCCGTCGGTGCCTCGGGTGTGGGCGGATCGTCGTCCTCGACGCTGATACCGAACGCGGTGGCCAGGCCCGCCAACCCATCGGCGTACCCCTGGCCCACCGCCCGAATTTTCCATTGCTGGTTGCGGCGATAGAACTCCAGGATGACGAGAGCACTCTCGTCGCCGAGTGCGTCGGCGGTGAATCCGACGATCGCACCGCCCGACGCGTCGGAGACGGTCACCGATGTCGGGCCGGCGGCAGCGAACGTTGCCGGACCGGTACCGTCCAGCGATGCCGCGATGGCAACGGTCTCGATATCGGCTGGAATCGCGGAGGGATCGATCAGGACGAGATGGCCGGAAGGTCCGCGCTGGTACTCGAGGCCCGCGCCCTCGGGTTGGTTGTAGAACACCAGATCCGCGTCCGAACGCACCCGTCCGTCCGGCCCCAACAGCAGCGCGGAGACGTCGACCGACGTCGAGGCGGCAAGTGTCACCGTCAGCCGGCCGGTCGGAGCGGGGCAGTTCTCCCCGCGAGCGAGGTTTTTCATCGGATCCAGTGTGCCAGTGTCGACGCGTGCTGTCAGGAACGCGCGAGTTCGATGACTTCTTCCTCGGTCGGCGGGCTCTTCGGGTGGTAGGACAGGCACAGGGGAGTGGCGGTTCGCCGGAACTCTGCGCCCTCGACGGCAGCGTAGAACTGCCCCGCGGGCAAACGGCCGACATCGGGTACCGAGCCGCCTTTGACGCGGGCCATCTCCTTGGCCGCCTCGACCTGGGACGGGCTGTTGAGCAGTCCGTAGAACTGCGTCGACGCGTTTCCGGCGATGCGGTTGTGCAACCCCTTCGGTGCCTGCGTGGCAAATACGAGACCGAGACCGTACTTCCGCGCCTGCGACGCCAGCGCAAGTGTGCTGTGTGTCGCTGCGGTCGTGCGATCGGAGGGGGCGAAGTTCTGCGCCTCGTCCATCACGAACAGTCCGCCGAGCGGCCGGTCACCCGCGGGGTTCTTCTTGATCCAGGAGAACAGGCCCATCTGCAGCTGATTGACGAAGCTCTGCTTCTGCTCGTCGGTGGTCAGGCCCGCCAGATTGATCACCGATACTCGGGCCTTCTTTCCGTCGGCCGGAGTCAGCAGCACTGCCGGGTCGACCGGGGTGCCCGCCCCTGCGAACATGGGGTCGTTGGCCACGGCAGCCTTCAGATTTTCGGCCAGTCCCTGCGCGATCCGTACGGCATCGCGCAGGTCGCTGGTGTCCTCGGGCAATTCTTCGAGCAGGTCGATGAAGTCCGCCAGCGTGCCGCCCTGTGGGCGTCGACCGAAGAGATCGAGCGCCGACTTCAGCACTGCGCGGCCGTGTTTCGCCTTCTGGGAAGTACCCAGGACGCCGGCGGCGGGCTCGAGCGACGCCAATGCGGATTCGACGGAGGAATCGAACTCGTCGGCATCACCGAGAACGCTGACGAAATCGGGCAGTGGCTGAAAGCTCAGCGGTCGGCCCGCCGACTTGCGGGGCGTCCACACCACGACGTCGGTGTCGCGTAGATACGCCGCCGCCTTGGCCTCGTCGCCCGGCGGCCACGTCCGTTCGTCCTCGGGCCACGCGGTGCCGAGGCGAGCCAGGTCGTTGTTGACGTCCAACACGATCGCCGAAACACCTTGCAGCGCACATTCTTCCACCAGTCGGCGAATCAGTACCGTCTTCCCTGATCCGGAACCCGCGAAGATCGCTGTGTGCTTACGGAGCGCCTCGAGTTGGATTGCGACGTCCGCACCGGTGCTCACTTCCGACCCGGCGACGATCGACGGCCGGCGGCTCGCAATCGGTTCGGCCGCGACGGTGTTCTCGGGTTCGATCAATGCGGTGTCGTCGTCGACGACGCTGACTGCAGGCAACACGGAGGAGAACAGTTCGACCTCGTGTGCGGGCTTGCGCGCGAGCAACCACGACGTGAGAGCGGGGGAGTTCTCGGCCAGCAGGACCGACAGAGCCGCCAAGGCCCTGCGGTCCTCGTCGCCGAACGGAACGACAATGCCGCCGGCACGTCGCAGAGCGGCGACGGTCTGCTCGGTCTTCGCGCCATTCGGCCACGGGTCGTTTCTGATGAGGATCAGTCGCCGTTTCGGCATGTCTGCCCTGAGGCCGGCCGTGGTCACTGCACGCTCCACACGGGCCAACGCGGCCCTGGCGTTGCCGGAGGTGACCGCGCGGAAGCACCAGTGCTCCTCGTCGTCCGTATCGGTGTCGACGGTATGTCGCAGCCTGGCATGCAGGGCAGGCTTGCCGCTCGGAGGTGGGTCCTGGGCAAGGCTGTCGTCCGAGGACTGATGCTCGTGGATCCACGCGGTCAGGCCCGCAGACAGGAGTGCGGGGACGATCGAGTCCTCACTGTCGGGCTTCAGCGGAATGGAGACGTCGACCTGTTTGCGCAGTTCTGCGTAGCGATCGTCGAGTATGTCGAGTTCGTCGACCCGTGCTTTGGGGAGGTCCTGCGCATCCGCGGGCCCGGACTTGTCCGTGAAACTCTCCAACTCCGACGCGACGCCGGTGTCGAGGCAGTGCCTGATGTGACGGTCGACCGCGATCAGCAGCTGCCGCGGAGTGAAGTCCGGGGCCTGCTCGAATGCGTCGGGTGCCACCGGCCACGTCGGATGCGGCGGGGTGAAGCCGGCCTCGAGAAAGCACGCCGCCAGACGGCGGCCCAGTAACAGGCGTCCGATGTCGGACGACGGAATCGGCTTGAGAGGCTGCGTCACTCGGAAGCGGTCGCGCATCGGTGCCACACCGCGGGCAGCGATCAACTCCCACGCGCTCGACAGTGCCGAGAGAACCGACGCGGTGCGAGGAAGCGTTTCGCGCAGCGACATCAGACCGTGCGCCAGTTGCTCGACGACCTTGTCTTCCTGTGCGTCGGCGAACTCCTGATCCGATCCCGTTCGGGATTGCGCGACCAACGTGTCGATCTGGTCTATCGCAAGAATTGTCGGACCGGTGATGGCCAGCAGTCGTGAGATGTTCTCGGCGATGCCTTGGTGACCGAGCTCGGCCCGGCGGATTCCCCAGGGCGAGAATTCTTCGGCATCGACGTCGTCGATCGACTGCAGGTATGCGTCACCGAGATCCTGGACGGCCGAATCGGGGGCGATGGACAGCACCAAGGCGCGCAGCGTGTGCTGCGAGGTACGCCGATGTCGAGGGTGGACCTTGTATACGGCGGTGACGAAGTCGTTCAGCGTTTCGGCGTCGATCATGTTCTCGCCCATGATCTTTGCGCGTTGTTCGTCGGGAATGTCGCCGATCGTGCACAAGCGACGCAGCAGAAGTGCGAGTTGGCTGTCGGATCCTTGGCCGGAGGGCCGCATCAGGTCGTCGAGCATCCCCATGAGAGTCGACCGCCAGAAGCCCGCGGCGTCGAGCAGCCTGATCAGGAAGAAGTACCCGCCCTTCTGCTGCACCTCCTCGCGCACCTGCCCCAGCAGATGCGTCTTGCCGGATCCGGCCGGCCCGCGTACGACGACTCCGAGCGGGCTGGCGTCATCCGACGTGTCCGCGTCGTCGTAGGCGTTCATCACCTCGAGGAACACCCGCTCGTGCATACCGGGAACGTGCACGTTGGACTGCGAACGCCACACGTCGTCGGGGGTCGGGGCCCAGCTCAGCCGTACCGATTCCAGAGCCCGGATCTGCTCGTTGTCCGTCATCGTGGAGTTCACGCCCATCATGATTCGATCGAGAGAAGGTGGTTCTGCTGATTACCGACGACGACGGCTGCGGCGCGCTCTTCGTCGGTCAGCGTCTTCTGGTTTTCCTCGGGTATCAGCGAGACGTCCGCGGCGCGGCGCAGCCGTGCGAGTGCATCGTCGAGATCGGCACGAGGTATGTCTCGCAACTCGTTTCGCAAGCGAGACAGCCGAACGGTGCTACCGGGTTCACGTGCGAGCGACGCGTACGCGGTGCGAATCGAGGCCTCGATGTCGACGGTATCTTTTGCCTGCCCGCCTGCTCTATCTTCAGGCTGCCGCGGTGAGAAGATCTCGGATGGCCGAGACCCGGACTGATCCAACCACCGCTGGATGCCTGCAAGAACGGTAAACAGCGCGCGATCGGATCCGTTCGACCTATCGGCCGGTTCGGTGCCCATCAGATCTGTGCAGTACTTCCAGCCTCGGTCGGTCAGCTCGACGCGCACTTGTCTGTTGGACGCGTCGACCTTGATGAGTCCCATGTGCACGAGCTTCTCTCGCGACGCCCTTCCAAGTTGTGGTCCGAGGCGCGCGAGCTCCGGGTTGGAAACGGCTCTCGCTTCTGCCATCAACACGAGTAGTACAGCCGCCTCCGAGTTGGTAAGCCGGTCGCCCATGAGTAGCTCCCTCCGTTGTCCGACAGGCGCTCGAACGTACGCCACCAGCCTGTGGGCCGCCGCTAGCGGACACAATCAACGCCCCTCAAGTTGCGCCGTTCGAGCCTGCAACCTGTCACCGAAAACCGTACATGGCCCGTATGACGTGTATTCCGCGACGGCCGCGCGTGCCGCCATCGCTGGACTCAGTCCCTGGGCATCGTTGGAATCCGCCCAGCCTCAGTCGCAGGGTTGGCCAGAGCGAGGACTTCTTCCTCTGTAGGAGGACTCTTGGGGTGGTACGACAGGCACAGCCGTGTCCTGGTTCGAACGAACACCGATTCCTCGACGGCCGTGTAGAACTCACCGGCTGGAAGTTTCCCGATATCAGGGACGGTCCCGCCCTTGACTCGGGCTACCTCTTTGGCGGCTTCGATCTGAACCGGGGCGTTCAGTCGCCCGTAGAACTGCGTCGCGCAATTACCTGGAATCTTGTTGTTGAGTCCCTTCGGAGCCTGTGTTGCGAACACCATTCCCAGGCCGTACTTCCGCGCCTGCGACACCAACGCCAGAGTGCTGTGTAGGCAGATCGTGGTGCGGTCGGATGGGGCGAAATTCTGTGCTTCGTCGAGAACGAAGAGCCCGCCCAAGGGCTTGTCCCCGGCAGGGTTCTTCTTGATCCAGGCAAAGAGCGCCATTTGAAGCTGGTTGACGAAGTTCTCCTTCTGCGATGCCGTCGTCAATCCCGACATGTTGATCACCGAAATCCGCGCTCGCTTGCCAGCGCTCGGTGTCAGCAGCATGCCCGGATCAGCCGATGCGCCCGCACCGCCGAACAGGGGGTCCGTCGTCGTGGATGCCTTGAGGTTCTCAGCCAGGTCCGAAGCAATCTTGACCCCGTTCTTGAGCGTGCTCGCATCCTCCGGGAAATTTTCGAGGAGTTCGATGAAATCGTCGAGGCTCCCTTGCGATCGATGCCCGAAATCGACGAGTGCTTGTCGGAGAACGGCCATCATCTGGCGTCCCTTGGCCGTGCGGCCAATTGCCATCGCCTGAGGTGCAAGTGATGCCAGCGCGCTCTCGACTGCCGAGTCGAATTCGTCCGGGTTGTCGATGACGTCCGCAAAATTCGGCAGCGGCTGAAAGCTCAATGGGCGACCCGCATTTCGGCGCGGAGTCCACACGACGACTTCACTCCCGTCGAAGTAGCCGCGAGCCTTCGCCTCATCCCCATCGGCCCACGTCCGTTCGCCGATGGGCCATTCGACCCCCAATCGAGATAGGTCGTTGTTCGGGTCGAGCACGATGGCAGAAACTCCCTTCAATGCGCATTCCTCGAGGAGTCGGCGAATCAGAACCGTTTTGCCCGAGCCGGATCCGGCGAAGATCGCAGTGTGCTTGCGTAGGGTCTCCAACTCGACACTCACCTCTGGGCCGCCGTCCGCGGGTGTGCCCAGTGGGATCGAGTTGTCCGACAGAGTGGGTGTGCGGCTCGGTGCGCTTGTGGATGAGTTCTTGGACTCGGCCTTCGCCGGGCCCACCTCGTTCGATGGGAAGAGGCCGAGTTCGGTGGTCGGCGGCTGGGTGGCCGTCCGTTCGGCTGAGTTGGAATCGCCGGTACGGTCCGGGAGCACCTCACGGAACAACGCCACCTGATGAGCAGGTCGCCGCGCCACGAGCCACTGTTGTAGGTTCTCTACCTTCTGGTCCCTCATGGTCCGCAGGGCGGACAAGGTTCGCAGGTCGGCCTCGCTGAATTGGACAACGATCCCGCCCGCCTCCTCGAACGCACTCACGGTCTTAACTGTCTTGGGCCCGCCCGGCCACGGCGTGTTGCGCAGAATCACCAGACGGCGCTTGGCGGTACCCTGGGTCAAACCTGCTGCAGTACATGCTTTTTGAATTCGGTTTTGAACCGAAATGGGATGGGTAGCGGCGATTGCGCGGAAGCCCCAGTGTTCCTGATCGTCGGTGATGTCGTCGAGAATTCGTCGGATTCGGCCGTGTAGGGCCGGTTTGCGCCCGGGGTCGGCATCGCGCGTGAACTTGTGCTCGACGACACCCGTCTCGGCAATCCAGGCGTCCAGCCCTGCACCGAGAATCGCTGGTACCTCGTCGTCCTCGTCATCTGCATCGAGAGCGGCGAGATCGGCATCGGCCTTGAGCTCGGCAAACCGTTCGTCGAGTTTCGCCAAATCCGTCTCAAGCGGTGGCGTTGTAGTCTCGTCGATTTTGACGGGACTCTTGCCGAGGTCGGAGAGCTCAGTGATCTTGTTGTTGCGCAAGCAGAATTGTATGTGGTCGTTTACAGCCCGGAGGAGCGTTCGAGGGTTGTAAGTGATGACGTCGTTGAAGGCTTCGGGCGCAATCGGCCACGTCGGATGCGGGGGAGTGAAGCCGGCTTCTGCGTATTGCGCCGCGAATCTCTTCGCCACGATTTCGACGCCGATCTCTCGGGTCGGAATCTGACTCAGGTATTCCTTGACTGGATAGCGGTCTTTGACGGACTCGACCGTGTTGTCGGCAATGAAGGTCCACGCTGCCGGAAGGCAGGAGACAACTGGAACAGTACTGACCAGGTTCTCACGTAACCCCATGAGCCCGTGGGCAATACTGTCCAGTTGTGTTCCCTGCTCAGGAGTGAACGAGCCGGTTTCGGCGTCGGTCTGCTGACGAGATTGGGCTATGAGGGTGTCGATCTGGTCGATCGCAACAATTGTCGGCGCGCTGAGGGACAGCAGCCAAGAAATGTCCCGGGCAACTTGCTGCGACGTCAGCACCGCATTTGGCAGTCCCCAAAATGTGCGCTGCTGGTGGTCGAGCGCGTCGTTCGATCTGAGGAATGCATCGCCGAGGTCTTGGAGGTCGAAATCCGCGCTGGCGGCCAGAACCAGGGCCCGCAAGATGTGGCGTGTGTCTCTGATTTTCGGGTACTTGCGACGTAGCGAATCGATGAACTGCGTAATCAGCTCGGGCGATACTGTTCGTTCACCCTGTATTGCTCGGCATTCGACTCGACCGAGGCCGGCCAAAGTGCCGAGATCCCATAGAAGTTTCTCGAGCTGAGTGTCGAAGTTCGGTGTCGGCCGCTCGAGGTCCGTCAGAATTCCGTGCAGCACCGAATCCCAGAATGCCTTCTCGTCCAACAATTCGATGAGGAAGAAGTATCCGCCGCGCTGCTGAACTCGCTCTCGAATCTGACCGAGCATGTGCGTCTTTCCAGACCCCGCAGCCCCTTGGATCACGACGCCCAAGGGCTTGGACACGGGGCGAGTGCGCGCACTGTCGAAGGACTTGATCACGCTCTCGACGGCGGCTTCGTTGATTCCGTCGACGTGAAGGTCGTTGGTGCGCCACACATCGTCGGGTGTGGGTGCCCACGTCAGCTGAATCGAAGACAGCGCGTCGTGTTCTGCAGAAGTCATCGTCATCTGACTGCCATATTGTTTCGGTTCTGGCCGCCGATATGCAGTGCAGCAGAACGATCTTCGCCAGTGAGAGCCTTCTGGTTCGCTTCAGGAATCAGGTTGATCTTCTGTTCGCGGTAAAGCGAGCTGAGCACGTCATCGACTGCGCCTCGGTCCAGTCCGGCGAGATCGGCCCGGAGTCGGGTTAGCGACACGAATGCCTTCGGCTCGCGGGCAAGTCGGTAGTAAGCGGAGCGAATTCGGGTTTCGATGTCGACGTCCGTGTTGGGGGCGACCGCCCGACCATCCGCGGCATCCGGCTCCTTCGCCGGCGTAGGCGATGCCGGCTCGGTGGATGTGGACTCGCCCTGGGCGGGGAGGAAGACTTCGTTCGGCTCGATCCCAACGCGGTCGAAGTACCTTCGCATGGCACGAAGAAGCGTATACAAGGCCTTTCCACCACTGCGGCTCGCTTGTGAGGGAGCCTCGGCACCAAACTCCTCGCTGCCTCGAGCCCACCCCGCGTCCGTAAGTTCGACGACCATCCCGGGACCGACCTTCTCGACGGAAATCAGTCCGGCGTCGACCAGTTTGTTGCGTGGCTTCACCGGGAGTCCGGACCCGAGGGTCGACAGCTCAGTCAACCGCACCGGTCGAGACTCCGCCATCAGTACGAGCAGTGTGGTCCGTTCGACGAATGTCAGATCGGTAGTCACGGGTGTTGTCCTTCTTTCGCGGCGGTGAGGGTGTTCGACGTGGAGGTTCGGTTGTGGCGATGTTGTCGTAGAGCGGCCTCTATCTCGTCGATAACTTGCCATATGTTCGACAGCACGCGTTCGTTCGGAATGCGGAGAACCTGAAAGCCCAGACCGCGAAGGAAGTCGTCCCGCCTCCGGTCGCGCGCGCGACGCCATGGAGAGGAGTGTTCGTAGCCATCGAGCTCGACGACGAACAAGTCGTCGAGCCAGGCGATGTCGAGAAAATACAGTTGAGCGATCGGGCTGTATTGGAATGGATGGTTCAGCCGCCGACCGGTGGCCCAGGCCCGATTGGATAACTCTCTTTCGATATGTTTCTCGACGGCGCTGCCTGGATGGGGCCTTCCTGCGACCGCCTTGTACTCGGCGGTTGGTTCTTGCTGTCTGTGGTGGTCGGTGTTGTCGACAGCCTGCAGGTATTCCGGCAATGTCACGTAGACGACGGACATTCGCTCGACGGTTGGAACTGGGTTGTCCACGAGCCAGATGGCGAACCCACGGGCAGCCAGCCATTCCGATGCCGAAGCGAGTGAATGCTGTCGAGATGTGGTCAGCTGGTCCGAGCTGACCACGAGCGCTACCTTGTCTTTTTCCCAGCTGGCTCCCAGCACGCCGGCTAGACCTTCCGCGACCTCAGCATCGGAGAAGCGACTGCGATGCGACGTTGGTTCGCCGGATAGTGATCGTTCGGCGAGATCGGACAGGAATGGCCCGTAGTGACCGCTGCGCGCCGCCAGGCGTCGTGCATGTATCCGAACTGCGGCGTAGTCGAGCGAGCTGTGTCCGTGCACGGTTTCCGCGTCGGCCAGCCAAGCTGGG
This sequence comes from Rhodococcus sp. KRD175, assembly GCF_017168275.1. Classification (NCBI taxonomy): domain Bacteria; kingdom Bacillati; phylum Actinomycetota; class Actinomycetes; order Mycobacteriales; family Nocardiaceae; genus Rhodococcus; species Rhodococcus sp. KRD175. The sequence goes on along the minus strand of NZ_JABFAQ010000012.1, from coordinate 71,521 downwards.
AAGAGGTCGATTGCGGCTTTGGTGAGAGCGCCCAGAATTTGCGCGATGTATTGCGACTGCGTATTCGAGGGTTCGACGTGAACTCTGATGACCGCCGGTCCTGCTGCGGATAAGTCGTCGAGAGCAACAGTGATGGCATCGCCAGGTGCCCCAATCAGGCATGCAGCACGGTCGAGCGGAAGCCGCCAATCATCGACGTGCGAATCCTTCATGTAGCCACCGCTGCGGGATACTGGGCTGTCACCAGGGAAACCATACCGGTGGTTCGTTTCCAGCGTGCGCCGAGCTTTCGCCGAAGCGTCTGGAGCGATTTGGATCCTGGAGGCCCGTTCCCCTACACTTGACCGGTTGCCTGTGGCAGCGGTGTGTCTTCGTGCGCCCGCTCTCGGCAGCCGACCGCGCGTGTCGGGACGGAAATCCGGCACGTACGTACATCCAGGTCAAGGAGAAGTTAGTGATTCAGCAGGAGTCGCGAGTACGCGTCGCTGATAACACGGGCGCGAAGGAAATCCTTTGCATCCGCGTTCTCGGTGGTTCGTCACGTCGCTACGCCGGAATCGGCGACATCATCGTAGCTACGGTGAAAGACGCCATTCCCGGTGGAAACATCAAGAAGGGTGAGGTCGTCAAGGCCGTCATCGTCCGCACCGTCAAGGAGCGTCGCCGTCCGGATGGCTCGTACATCCGTTTCGACGAGAACGCTGCAGTGCTGATCAAGCCGGACCACGACCCCCGTGGAACCCGCATCTTCGGCCCGGTCGGCCGCGAGCTGCGTGAGAAGAAGTTCATGAAGATCGTCTCGCTCGCCCCGGAGGTGCTGTAAATGAAGGTGCACAAGGGCGACACCGTTCTCGTGATCGCAGGCAAGGACAAGGGTGCCAAGGGCAAGGTCATTCAGGCCTACCCCGCTGACTCCAAGGTTCTGGTCGAAGGCGTGAACCGCATCAAGAAGCACACCGCGGTCTCTGCCAACCAGCGCGGCGCATCCTCGGGTGGCATCGTCACTCAGGAAGCCCCGATCCACGTATCGAACGTCGCAGTTGTCGACTCGGACGGAAACCCCACTCGCGTGGGCTACCGGACCGACGAAGAATCCGGCAAGCGCGTTCGTGTTTCCCGCAAGAACGGGAAGGACATCTGAGATGACTACCACCGAGAACATCGCGGGCGAACAGCCCCGCCTCAAGGCGCGCTACCGCGCCGAGATCAAAGACGCCCTGAACACCGAGTTTGCATACGAGAACGTCATGCAGATCCCCGGCATCGTCAAGGTCGTCGTCAACATGGGTGTCGGCGACGCCGCCCGTGACGCCAAGCTGATCAACGGCGCAGTTGCAGACCTCGCTGCCATCACCGGCCAGAAGCCGGAGATCCGCAAGGCGCGCAAGTCCATCGCACAGTTCAAGCTGCGCGAAGGAATGCCCATCGGCGCACGCGTCACCCTCCGTGGCGACCGCATGTGGGAGTTCCTCGACCGTCTGGTCTCCATTGCCCTTCCCCGAATCAGGGACTTCCGCGGCCTCTCGGGCACGCAGTTCGACGGCAACGGAAACTACACGTTCGGCCTCAACGAGCAGTCGATGTTCCACGAGATCGACGTGGACAAGATCGACCGTCCGCGCGGCATGGACATCACCGTAGTAACCACCGCAACCAACAACGAAGAAGGCCGCGCGCTGCTCAAGCACCTCGGCTTCCCGTTCAAGGAGAACTGAGTCCATGGCGAAGAAGGCATTGGTCAACAAGGCCAACAAGAAGCCGAAGTTCGCGGTGCGTGCATACACTCGCTGCAACCGCTGCGGCCGTCCCCATTCCGTGTTCCGCAAGTTCGGCCTCTGCCGTATCTGCGTGCGCGAGATGGCACACGCCGGAGAGCTTCCCGGAGTTCGCAAGAGCTCCTGGTGATCTGAGGCCTCCGGGCTTCACCACACCACGCTGATGGGCGTGGGTTCCGAAAGGAACCCACGCCCATTTTGCGTTGCTCAGGTCCTGACTTTCACACCTACCACACGTCGTGTCGTAGATCCAGAGAGCGGACCAGATCCACCGCCGCATGATGATCCTGGCTGTCGACGATCAGCAGCAGGCCACGCTCGGACATCGCCGACGCGAGGGCATCGGTGGAGACGGTTCTACATCCAGGCGGCATGTCCGGGTCTCCGAGTTCCCGGTAGGTGTCGGCAATCGCCACTACGTCCTCGACTGGATCGAATCCCCAGACGGTCACGAAATGTCCTACGTTCCAGTCGAAGTCGGTCAACTCTGCAGTATGTACATTCGCCAACGATGCGAAGCGGAAAGGCCCGTCGGCAAGACGGTCGAGTAGCAGACGCAATCGCTCGACGGAGGGCCCCACGATGGGAACCACGGCGACGCGGTGATCGGTCGCGGTCTCGATGCCCTCCGTGAGACCTGCTGCCGTGGTCCCGGCTGCGTCGATCGATGCGGCTCTCGGCAGTAGATCCCACCCGTCGGTGATTCGGGGGGTTCCGGGAGGACGGGCCGAGTCGATTGCACCCGGCCAGATCGCGGACCTCGACGCGACCGCGAGTGCCGTCACGCCCGGTGCGTCGTCGCCCATGACGGCCGTCAGCGCAACCGATGCCGAGAACGGTCCGCAGAGTTGATCCGGTTGCGGCAGAGCATGATCGAGGGCCGAGACGATGGTGGTTGCCCCGGCGAACCTGCGCAGCATCTCAGTAGATCCAACGCAACGATTCGAGCAGTTCGTCCTCGGTATGACTCTCCGCCCACGTGGCATCGGCGTCCCGGCAGGCGACGAACGCGCCCAGAAGTTCCATGCCCAACACGTCTCGGACCAGTGCGGACGACAGGAGGTCTTCGCGCTGCTGCGCGTGGGTCGTCGCGAGAGGCGAGATCCCCGCGGCATCCCGACGAGCATCGTCCCAACCTCCTACGTCCTCCTGGACCGGAGGCGGCAACTGCGCCGAATCCACCACTCCCGCCAGACCGGCCGCGATCGTGACGGCCAGCGCCAGGTACGGATTGGCGGACGCGTCGCACGCCTTCAACTCGACGTTGGTGTGTTCCGGGCCGAGAAGGGGCGTGGCCGGTACGAGTCGCACTGCAGCTTCGCGGTTCTCGACGCCCCAGAATCCGAAGGCACCTGCCCAGTACCCCGGTCGACGACGCAGCAGTGACCCCGAACTCGGTGCCGTGATGGCAGTGAGTCCCGGGAGTTCTCGAACGAGGCCCGCGATGTACGCCTGCCCGGTGTCGGACAGTCCGTACTCTCCGTCGCCGGTCAGAGCGTTGTGACCGTCGCGAACCAGTGATGTGTGTAGGTGCCATCCGTTACCCGCACTGCTCGACGAGGGCAGGGGAGCGAAGCTTGCCCTCAGGCCCTGGGCTTTGGCCGCTGAGTGGATGGTCTGCCGCGCGAGTACCTGCGCGTCGGCCGCAGCAAGTGGATCGAGTGGACTCAATGCGATCTCCAGCTGGGAGCCGCCGTACTCGGCATGAATCTGCCCGATGTCGAGGCCATTCGCAGACAGCGCCTCGAGCAATAGAACGACGAATTGATCGACATCGCGGAGTGCGTTCGCCGAGTAGGCAGGTCCGCGATGAGCGGACAGTCCGTCCGACTCGCGAGTCAGGGCGAACTCGATCTCGAATCCGGCCCGTACCTCGAAACCGGCATCGGACGCCTTCTGCACCTGCCGCTCGAGAACTGAGCGCTGATCGTAGGGCCACGGTGTGCCGTCTGCCGAGACCTGTCGTCCGTGCGCCCAGGCCAGCCCCGGCTGTCCGGACAGGGCGACCACGCTCGACGCGCTCTCGATCACCGGAATCAACCGCACATCGCCGGACGGTGTCGACAGTCCTTCGTGGGCGAATGTGATCCCGTCATGCGAATCGAATACCGCGAACACCGCGGTGACTCCCACTCCACGCCGTGCGACTGCAGTCAATTCTGCGGTGGGCACGGTGCGTGATCGGACGATGCCGTTGTTGTCGACCCAGCCGATCGTCACCCCTGCGATGTTGCGGTCACGCAGAGTGTGGGTGAGGTGGTCGATGTCGACTGCCTTCGAGTCCGTCATGGTCCGACGTTAGCGAAGAAGTACTCGTCGGGGTGTCCGACTGGACCCGAGCTGTCCCGCAATGGTAAGGCGATTTGGTCTTCGGGTGCGCGATGCCTACACTAGAGCGGTTGCCCGGGCTTCGTCGTGCCTGCACGCGAGTCCTTGCAATACAACAAACGCAACCTCGAGTTCTCCGCACGTCAGCATTGAACATGCGGAAGCTCGTAACACCTGGCAGTGCAGCGATGCATTGCTTGGAGCGCAACCCCTGACCGGCAACAGTCGGTCAGGACATGTTCACTTCGCTGTAGGCCCACGATGTGACGAGCCAGGCCCGATGGGTTCTCCGGAACCGGAAGGCACCAGCCCGCGCGTGCTGCATGGGAACCGCTGCGAGAAAGGTGCACAGGTCACACCATGACGATGACCGATCCAATTGCAGACTTCTTGACCCGTCTGCGCAACGCCAACTCGGCGTACCACGACGAGGTGAAGCTTCCCCACTCGAAGCTCAAGGCGAACATCGCCGAGATCCTCAAGCGCGAGGGCTACATCTCCGATTACCGCACGGAAGACGCCGAGGTGGGCAAGACCCTCATCGTCGATCTGAAGTACGGCCCGAGCCGTGAGCGCAGCCTCGCCGGCGTGCGACGCGTCTCCAAGCCCGGTCTCCGGGTGTACGCAAAATCCACCAATCTGCCCAAGGTTCTCGGCGGCCTGGGCGTGGCGATCATCTCCACGTCCACCGGTCTGCTCACGGAGCGTCAGGCTGCCAAGCAGGGTGTGGGCGGAGAAGTCCTCGCCTACGTCTGGTAGGGGAGGCCACACCATGTCACGTATTGGAAAATTGCCGGTCGCAGTCCCCGCTGGCGTCGATATCACCATCGACGGCCAGGACGTTGCGGTCAAGGGCCCCAAGGGTGCCCTGAGCCTGACAGTCGCCGAGCCCATCAAGATCGCCCGCGCCGACGACGGCACCATCGCCGTCACTCGGCCCGACGACGAGCGTAAGAGCCGCTCGCTGCATGGTCTCTCGCGCACTCTCGTCGCGAACCTCATCACCGGTGTCACCAACGGTTACACCACCAAGATGGAGATTCACGGCGTCGGTTACCGCGTCGTACTCAAGGGCAAGGACCTCGAGTTCGCACTCGGTTACAGCCATCCCGTGCTGATCGAAGCACCCGAGGGCATCACGTTCACGGTCGAGTCGCCCACGCGATTCACCGTTGTCGGCATCGACAAGCAGAAGGTCGGTCAGATCTCTGCCAACATTCGTCGTCTGCGGCGTCCGGACCCGTACAAGGGTAAGGGCATCCGCTACGAGGGTGAAGTGATCCGCCGCAAGGTCGGAAAGACGGGTAAGTGATATGAGCCAGCAAACAGCAGACAAGGCGAACGTCGTCAAGCGCACACCGCGCGGCACCGACGTCTCGACGAAGCGTCGCCTGTCGAAGGCACGTCGTCACTTCCGCCTTCGCAAGAAGATCTCCGGAACGCCCGAGCGTCCGCGCTTGGTCGTCAACCGGTCCTCGCGTCACATCCACGTGCAGTTGATCGACGACCTGGCGGGCCACACGCTGGCCAGCGCGTCGAGCATCGAAGCCGATGTGCGCGCACTCGAGGGCGACAAGAAGGCCGTCAGCGCGAAGGTCGGCGAGCTCATCGCCAGCCGTGCGAAGGCAGCCGGCGTCGAGGCAGTCGTGTTCGACCGCGGCGGCAACAACTACAGCGGCCGCATCGCGGCACTCGCAGACGCTGCCCGCGAAGGCGGGTTGACGTTCTGATGATGACAATGACTGACAACGGAAGGACAGCCTGATGCCGGGACGTCAACGGCGTGACGGCGGAAGCGGCCCCGCCGGACAGAACAGTGGCCCCAACGCAGGTGGCGACAACAACCAGCGCGGCGACAACCGCGGTGGTGGCGGTCGCGATCGTCGTGACAACGGCCGTGGCGGCAACGCTGCGGACAAGTCGAACTTCATCGAGAAGGTCGTCACGATCAACCGCGTCTCCAAGGTGGTCAAGGGTGGTCGACGCTTCAGCTTCACCGCCCTCGTCATCGTCGGTGACGGCAACGGACTGGTCGGCGTCGGCTACGGCAAGGCCAAGGAAGTTCCCGCGGCCATCCAGAAGGGTGTCGAGGAGGCTCGCAAGAGCTTCTTCCGCGTCCCGATGATCGCCGGCACCATCACCCACCCCATCCAGGGCGAAGCCGCTGCCGGCGTCGTCATGTTGCGTCCGGCCAGCGCCGGTACCGGCGTCATCGCCGGTGGTGCTGTTCGCGCAGTGTTGGAGTGCGCCGGTGTCCACGACGTGCTGTCGAAGTCGCTCGGTAGCGACAACGCCATCAACGTCGTGCACGCGACCGTCGCAGCCCTCAAGGGTCTGCAGCGTCCCGAGGAAGTTGCGGCTCGCCGCGGCCTGACCCTCGAAGAGGTTGCACCCGCCGGAATGCTGCGCGCACGCGCACAGGCAGGAGCGGTGAAGTAATGGCTCAGCTGAAGGTCACTCAGATCAAGAGCACCATCGGCCAGAAGGCGAACCAGCGTGACAGCCTGCGTACTCTCGGGCTCAAGGGCATCCGCCAGACGGTCGTCCGCGAGGACAACCCGCAGAACCGCGGACTGGTCAACACGGTGCGCCACCTCGTAACTGTTGAGGAGGTCTAACCATGACCATCAAACTGCACCACCTGCGCCCCGCAGCCGGATCCAAGTCGACGAAGATTCGCGTCGGCCGTGGTGAAGGTGGCAAGCGCGGCAAGACCGCAGGTCGCGGTACCAAGGGAACCGGCGCACGCAAGAACGTGCCGGCACGCTTCGAGGGTGGCCAGATGCCCCTCCACATGCGGCTCCCGAAGCTCAAGGGCTTCACCAACCGCAACCGTGTCGTGTTCCAGGTCGTGAACCTGCGCGACATCGAGCGCCTGTTCCCCGAGGGTGGTCAGATCGGTATCCCCGAGCTGATCGCCAAGGGAGCTGTTCGCAAGAACGAGCTCGTCAAGGTTCTCGGAGACGGAAACCTCACCGTGAAGGTCGATATCTCGGCCAACAAGTTCACGGGCTCCGCCAAGGAAAAGATCGCCGCTGCCGGCGGTTCTGCAACCGAGGTATGAGCATTGCTTCGATGTGCTGAGTAGCAGCGCGTCGAGCAGCAGTTCGTGACGATGGCCGCAGCCACAGCTCTCGGAGCTGAGCTGCGGCCATCGTTGCCTACACGGAATGTCGTGTGTGTCGACCGATCGGCCAGGGTCCAACACTGACCGTCGGTCCGTTCGATGCGCACTGTTAGAGTTCTAGAGTTCAGAGAAGTTCGTACCGATGCGGTCGATGTATGTCGTCCGCAGTCCATGCTCGTGAGGCTCACGGGAGCATCAGTCGCTCCCGACGAAGCACTCGCGGCGTCAACGCAGTCGTGCCAGGAGGATCTTTGCTTTCCGCCTTCGTGTCGGCCCTCAGGACTCCTGACCTGAGACGGAAGATCCTCTTCACGCTCGGTCTGGTGGCCCTGTATCGCTTCGGTGCAACACTGCCGTCGCCGGGTGTCGACTACGCCAATGTCCGAGCATGCATCGACCAGGTCTCCGGTGGAGATTCGGCGGGCATCTACTCGTTGATCAACTTGTTCTCCGGTGGAGCGCTCCTCCAGCTCTCGGTGTTCGCGATCGGCATCATGCCGTACATCACCGCCAGCATCATCGTGCAGCTGCTCACCGTCGTCATTCCCAAGTTCGAGGAACTCCGCAAGGAGGGACAGTCGGGCCAGGCCAAGATGACGCAATACACGCGTTACCTGTCGATCGCACTGGCCATCCTGCAGGCGACCGGCCTGGTGGCCCTCGCTTCGCGCGGCCAATTGCTCCAGGGATGTCAGCAGGACATCATCGCCGACCAGTCCATCTTCGGGCTCGTCATCATCGTGCTGGTCATGACTGCAGGCGCAGCCGTCGTGATGTGGTTCGGCGAGGTCATCACCGAGCGCGGTGTCGGCAACGGAATGTCGCTGCTGATCTTCGCCGGAATTGCCTCGCGCATCCCGTCCGAGGGCAACTCGATTCTGGAGAGCCGCGGCGGGTTGGTCTTCGGGTTCGTCTGCTTCGCAGCGTTCCTCATCATCACCGGTGTGGTCTTCGTCGAGCAGGGTCAGCGCCGAATCCCGGTCCAGTACGCCAAGCGCATGGTCGGCCGGAAGATGTACGGCGGCTCGTCCACGTATCTGCCGCTCAAGGTCAACCAGGCCGGCGTCATCCCGGTGATCTTCGCGTCCTCGCTCCTCTACCTACCCAATCTCATCGCCCAGCTCACGTCCGCCAGCACCGCAACCGATCCGAGCTGGTGGCAGCGGATCATCAACGAGTATCTGGTGAACCCGGCGAACCCGGTGTACATCGCTATCTTCTTCGGGCTGATCGTCTTCTTCACGTACTTCTACGTGGCGATCACGTTCAACCCCGAAGAGCGGGCCGACGAGATGAAGAAGTTCGGTGGATTCATCCCGGGTATCCGACCGGGTAAGCCGACAGCCGATTACCTCAACTACGTTCTCAGTCGCATCACGCTGCCCGGTGCGGTGTACCTGGGCACCATTGCGGTGCTTCCCAACCTGTTCCTCGACATCGGCAGTTCGGGCGGAGCTCAAAACCTTCCGTTCGGTGGTACCGCCGTGTTGATCATGGTCAGCGTGGGCCTCGACACCGTGAAGCAGATCGAAAGCCAGCTGATGCAGCGTAACTACGAAGGGTTCCTCAAGTGAGACTTGTTCTGCTCGGTCCCCCCGGTGCCGGCAAAGGCACTCAGGCCGTCCTCCTCTCCGAGAAGCTGGGCGTGCCACACATTTCGACAGGCGATCTCTTTCGCGCCAACATCGGCGAGAAGACCCCGCTCGGATTGGAAGCGAAGAAGTACCTCGACGCGGGCGACCTCGTGCCGAGCGAACTCACCGTGGACATGGTGCGCAGTCGACTCGCCGAGCCCGACGCCGTCAACGGATTCCTGCTCGACGGTTTCCCGCGTTCGGTCGGTCAGGCCGAAGCTCTGGTCGACATCCTCTCCGACCTGAACGCGCATCTCGATGCAGTGCTGTCCTTCGTCGTCGACGAGGACGTCGTCGTGGACCGTATGCTGGCGCGCGGCCGTGAGGACGACAAAGAGGACGTCATCCGTAATCGGCTCAAGGTGTACCGCGACGAGACGGCACCGCTGTTGGACTACTACTCCGACAAGCTGGTCACCGTCGATGCGATCGGTGAGGTGGACGAAGTCAACGCCCGCGCGCTGAAGTCCATCGAGGACCACGGCAAGTAATGGCGTTCGGCCGTAAACGAAAAGTCGTCCCGTTCAAGAGCGCTGGTGAGCTCGACGCGATGGCGGCAGCCGGTGCCGTGGTAGGTGCCGCTCTCGTCGCCGTACGAGATGCAGCCAAGCCCGGGGTCTCGACGCTCGAACTCGACCGAGTTGCCGAGGCGGTCATCCGTGATGCCGGTGCGGTGCCCTCTTTCCTGGGGTACCACGGTTTCACCGGCAGCATCTGCTCCTCGGTGAACGACCGCGTCGTGCACGGCATTCCGTCGGCGGACGAGTTGTTGGTCGCCGGTGATCTCGTGTCCATCGACTGCGGTGCCGTTCTGGACGGTTGGCACGGAGATTCGGCGTGGACGTTCGGCGTCGGCGACATCATCGAGGCCGATGCGTTGCTGAGCGACGCGACCAGGCTTTCCATGGAGGCCGGGATCGCTGCGATGATCCCCGGCAATCGTCTGACCGACATCTCCCACGCCATCGAGTCCGGTACGCACGCGGCCGAGGATGCTCACGGTCGCAAATACGGAATTGTCGACGGTTACGGCGGCCACGGAATCGGCCGCGAAATGCATATGGACCCGTTCCTCGCGAACGAGGGCGCGCCGGGCAAAGGACCGGAGCTCGTGGTGGGTTCCACGCTGGCCATCGAACCGATGTTGACGCTCGGTACCTACGAGACCGACATTCTCGACGACGGGTGGACCGTGGTGACCACCGATGGTTCTCGTGCGGCGCACTGGGAACACACGGTCGCGGTGACCGAGGACGGCCCGCGAATCCTGACGGTTCGGCCTCGTTAGAACTACCAGGTCAACGCTCACCAGGTGAGTGACGAGTACCGGCGGCCCCCTCGGATGAGTCCGAGGTGGGCGGCCGTCAGGCGTAGCCAGAGGCGAGTCGGCATCCGAGTCACTGCGGTCGGCAGCAACGGGTTTCGTACCGCGAGCGCGAGGAGCGCTACGGAAATTGTGCGGATTCGGAACGGCGGGCATCCGGCAGCCCGATACATTCCGCGGACGTGGGCCGATCCGTATCCCAGTGCCCCGGCCTGCTTCCAATTGTCCCGGCGGCCGGTGCGCAAACGATATTCGACCAGCGGCTCGGCTATGAAGTGCAGGCGGGCACCCGATTGCTGTGCGCGCCAGGAGAATTCCATGTCCTCGCTGGCATGAACGAATTCGAGCATCCCGCCGAGATCTCGGTAGGTCGACGCGCGGCACGCCATACTCGCCCCGATGACGAACGGGCGAAAGGGCGACTTGCCCTGATTCGAAGGTGGGGCGAACGGAACTGCGGCGCGCGTCGCTTCGGAGTTCAGCGCCTCGGTGCTCAGGCCGGTTCCCACGAGGTCGTAGCTGTCCAGTTCGGCGGTGATGCGCCGCAGCCATGTCGGGTGTACGACGTCGTCGGCATCGCAGAAGGCCAGCAGCGGGCCCTCGGCTGCTTCCGCTCCGCGATTGCGGGCATGCGACGCGCCTGGGGTGCCGGACGAATCGACGTACTTCAGATTCAAGTGGGCCCGTAGCGCGTGGTCCTCCACGAACTCGCGCACTCCGTCGGTCGAGCCGTTGTCGCTGACGACGACCTCGAACGGGGCGTCGTAGTCCTGGTGTGCGAGCGCGCGTAGTTGCTCGTCGAGCACATCTCTGGCGTTGTGTACGGGAATGATCACGGAGACGGCTGGGCCGGACGGGTTGGAACTCAAGAGGGCACCTTGCGGGCTCGGTGGCTGAACGATGGCGGGCGGACGAAAGGTTAGCTCAGTTAATCTAACGTCGCCATCCGACGCGTTTCGTGCCCGCTTCGCGCGCATTTGGCCAGATCTGTCTTTGCCGGTAACATAGATCGACGGTGCGCCCTGCGTACCGGATGTTCGCATGCCTCGAGGGCTGTGCGGCCCTCCGGCGATACTCCGACTCGGTTCCGAGGAGTCGGTCAGTGGGCATCACGGTAACGGAAACAGATGCAATCAACCAGGTGTGAGAGCCAGGATCGCGGAGGATATGGCCAAGAAAGACGGTGCTATCGAGGTAGAGGGCCGAGTTGTCGAACCGCTGCCCAATGCGATGTTTCGCATTGAGCTCGAAAACGGCCACAAGGTACTCGCCCACATCAGCGGAAAGATGCGTCAGCACTACATCCGCATCCTTCCCGAGGATCGCGTCGTGGTAGAGCTTTCGCCCTACGACCTCACGCGTGGACGCATCGTTTACCGCTACAAGTAAGAGCTTCCTCGGCCATGTCCGGTCGGGGAGAACCATGCTCGGTCCGCTGCTCGCAGCGCGTCCGAGCTACACACAGGAGATCAACGACGTGAAGGTTCAGCCGAGCGTCAAGAAGATCTGCGAGAAGTGCAAGGTGATTCGTCGTAACGGACGCGTCATGGTGATCTGCGACAACCTGCGTCACAAGCAGCGTCAGGGATAACCACCGAGCATCACGCACGTCGGCTTGGCAACAGCTAGAAGATGACCTCCCAGCACCAACCGCAACACACGCGTTGCGGCAGACCCCCGGCACGGAGGCCGGGGCCCCACTGAGTTTGTTGAAAGACGCTTCCCACCCCAGCGGTGAGAAGGACACAGGGGACGGACTGGGAGCAGACCTCCGGACAAGAAAAGGAAATGCCACATGGCACGTCTCGCAGGTGTGGATCTGCCGCGCGAAAAGCGCATGGAGATCGCACTGACTTACATCTACGGCGTCGGCCGTACCCGCTCCAAGGAAATTCTCGCAGCAACGGGCGTCAGCCCCGACCTGCGCAGCAAGGATCTCGGCGACGACGATCTGCGCAAGCTCAGCGATTACATCAACGAGTCCCTCAAGGTCGAGGGCGATCTGCGCCGCGAGGTGCAGGCCGACATCCGACGCAAGATCGAAATCGGCTGCTACCAGGGTCTTCGCCACCGTCGTGGTCTGCCCGTCCGTGGACAGCGCACCAAGACCAATGCGCGTACCCGTAAGGGACCCAAGCGCACCATTGCCGGCAAGAAGAAGGCGAAGTAATGCCCCCCAAAGCACGCGGTACCGGTCCGAAGAAGGCGCAGAAGACGCGTCGCAGGGACAAGAAGAACGTCCCGCACGGATCTGCGCACATCAAGAGCACGTTCAACAACACGATCGTGTCGATCACCGACCCCGCCGGAAACGTCATCTCGTGGGCGTCCTCGGGACACGTGGGCTTCAAGGGCTCGCGCAAGTCGACTCCGTTCGCCGCACAGCTCGCAGCCGAGAACGCTGCGCGCAAGGCTCAGGAGCACGGCGTCAAGAAGGTCGACGTGTTCGTCAAGGGTCCCGGCTCCGGCCGTGAGACCGCGATCCGCTCACTTCAGGCCGCAGGCCTCGAGGTCGGCACCATCTCCGATGTCACCCCTCAGCCGCACAACGGCTGCCGTCCGCCCAAGCGGCGTCGGGTCTAGCGGGAAGGAAAGGTTTAGAAAATGGCACGTTATACCGGTCCTATCACCCGCAAGTCGCGTCGTCTGCGCGTCGACCTCGTCGGAGGCGACCAGGCGTTCGAGCGTCGTCCCTACCCGCCCGGCCAGCACGGCCGCGCGCGGATCAAGGAGAGCGAGTACCTGCTCCAGCTGCAGGAGAAGCAGAAGGCTCGCTTCACCTACGGCGTCATGGAGAAGCAGTTCCGTCTGTACTACAAGGAAGCCAACAGGGCCGCCGGCAAGACCGGTGAGAACCTGCTGACCATCCTCGAGACTCGCCTCGACAACGTCGTCTACCGTGCGGGTCTCGCACGTACGCGTCGTCAGGCACGCCAGCTGGTCACCCATGGCCACTTCCTCGTGAACAACAAGCGAGTGGACATCCCCAGCTACCGCGTCTCGCAGTACGACATCATCGATGTCCGCGAGAAGTCCGCGCAGACCCTGCCGATCCAGATCGCTCGTGAGAGCTACGGCGATCGTCCGGTGGCTCCGTGGCTGCAGGTCGTCCCCAACCGTCTTCGCATCCTGGTTCACCGGGTGCCGGAGCGCGCACAGATCGATGTGCCGCTCCAGGAGCAGCTCATCGTCGAGTACTACTCGAAGTAAGGCGCAGCACGCATGTGAGTCTCCCCGCGAGGCTCACATGCGTCTTCGCCTCCACACGTGGGCGTCAAATAGCGGACGCCCGTACAGGAGGAACACAGAATGCTCATTTCACAGCGCCCGACGCTGACCGAAGAGGTCATCGCCGACAACCGCTCGAAATTCGTCATCGAGCCGCTCGAGCCCGGTTTCGGTTACACACTCGGCAACTCGCTCCGCCGCACCCTGCTGTCGTCGATCCCCGGCGCTGCTGTCACCAGCATCCGTATCGACGGCGTCCTCCACGAATTCACCACCGTTCCCGGAGTCAAGGAAGATGTCACCGACATCATCCTGAACCTCAAGGGACTCGTGGTGAGCTCCGAAGAAGACGAGCCGGTCACCATGTACGTCCGCAAGCAGGGCCCCGGCGCTGTCACCGCAGGCGACATCGTGCCTCCGGCCGGCGTCACGGTGAACAATCCGGATCTGCACATCGCGACCCTGAACGACAAGGGCAAGTTGGAGATCGAGCTCGTCGTCGAGCGCGGTCGCGGCTACGTCCCCGCCGTTCAGAACAAGGCATCGGGTGCCGAGATCGGCCGTATTCCGGTCGACTCGATCTACTCGCCCGTGCTCAAGGTCACCTACAAGGTGGAGGCCACCCGCGTCGAACAGCGCACCGACTTCGATCGGCTCGTTCTCGACGTGGAGACCAAGAATTCCATCACCGCGCGGGACGCGCTCGCTTCGGCGGGCAAGACCCTGGTTGAGCTCTTCGGCCTCGCCCGTGAGCTGAACGTCGAAGCAGAAGGCATCGAGATCGGACCCTCGCCCGCCGAGGCCGATCACATCGCATCCTTCGGACTCCCCATCGAGGATCTGGACCTGACGGTTCGTTCCTACAACTGCCTCAAGCGCGAAGGTGTTCACACCGTCGGTGAGTTGGTTGGTCGTACCGAGTCCGATCTGCTCGACATCCGTAACTTCGGGCAGAAGTCCATCGACGAGGTGAAGGTCAAGCTGCACTCGCTCGGCCTTTCCCTCAAGGACAGCCCCGCGTCGTTCGATCCGAGCACCGTGCCTGGCTACGACGCCACCACCGGCACGTGGAGTGACACCGACGCAGGCTCCTTCGGCGATACCGAAGGCGCCGAGCAGGACTACGCCGAGACAGAACAGCTGTAATCAGCTCGCTGGAGCTCTTACTAGGAGATTCATCATGCCCAAGCCCACCAAGGGCCGCCGTCTCGGCGGGTCGGCGTCACACCAGAAGGCCATCCTGGCCAACCTGGCGACGTCACTCTTCGAGCACGGCCGCATCACCACCACCGAGTCGAAGGCCAAGCGCCTTCGTCCCCACGCCGAGAAGCTCGTCACCCATGCCAAGAAGGGTGATCTGGCCCATCGTCGTGAGGTTCTCAAGACGATCAACAACAAAGATGTCGTGCACAAGCTCTTCGCCGAGATCGGGCCTTTCTTCGCCGATCGCGACGGTGGCTACACGCGCATCATCAAGACCGTCCCCCGTAAGGGTGACAACTCGCCGATGGCCATCATCGAGCTCGTCAACGAGCAGACGGTGTCCAACGAAGCCGACCGCGCACGCCGCGTGAAGGCATCGAAGGCTGCTCCCGCCGCAACCGAGGCTCCGGCCGAAGACACGGCAGACGACAACGTCGTCGAGGCTGTCGAAGCCGACGCGACCGACGCCGAGGTGGCCAACGCCGACGCAGTCATCGAAGGCATCGAGGACAACGACGCTCACGCGTCGGACGCCCCCGAGGCCGAGGATGCGAAGAAGGACTAGTCCTTGTGAGCTCCGAGCACGACCGAAGCGGGCCCGCCATTTCCTCAGGAGATGGCGGGCCCGCTTTGTCGGTCCCCACCAGATACCGGCTCGACATCTCGTACGACGGCACGCACTTCTCCGGCTGGGCTCGGCAACCCGGTATCCGAACCGTGTGCGGCGTGCTCGAGGAGGCTTTCTCCACTGTGCTCCGTCAACCGGTCGAGCTGACGGTGGCCGGTCGAACCGACGCCGGAGTTCACGCGACCGGTCAGGTTGCACATTTCGACGCCGTGGGTGTGCCGGACGAGCACGACCGGTTGATTCGAAGAATGGCGCGCTTCCTTCCCGCCGACGTCCGGGTTCGTGCGATCACGGGGGTCTCGCCCGACTTCGACGCTCGGTTCTCGGCATATCGCCGTCACTACGAGTACCGATTCGGCACAGCGCTCTACGGCGTCGATCCTCTGGATGTCGCCGGAGTCGTGTCCTGGCCTCGGCCGATCGATCTGGACGCGGTACGCGAGGCGTCGCAGGCACTGATCGGACTGCACGATTTCGCAGCGTTCTGCAAGAGGCGAGACGGTGCCACGACGGTGCGAGAACTGCAGCGCTTCGACTGGGAACGCGAGGGGGATCGATTGACCGCGTACGTCAGCGCCGATGCGTTCTGCTGGTCGATGGTGCGCAGTCTGGTCGGGGCGATGCAGGCCGTCGGTGAAGGACGACGAACCCCCGACTGGGCACGTTCCCTGCTCGGTCGTCGAGAACGCGCGAGCGAGGTGGCAGTGGCCCCGGCCCACGGACTTGCCCTGGTGCGGGTCGACTATCCACCCGCCGACATGTTGGCCGCGCGCAATGCTGCCACCCGGGAGACTCGACCGGCAATAGTCGGCGACGAATGTTGTGGAGGAGAAGGATGAGCGACGATCGCGCCGGGTCCGGTGCCGACACGATGCAGCCGATTCGTCTCGCGGTGGTCACCGGCAGTGTTCGGGCGGGGCGGGTGCTGTTCGACCCGGTGATCGGGCGGCTACGCGACCTGGTGACCCCGGGATTGGTCATGAGCGGGAGCCGAGACGAGGGGAGCTTGATCGGCACCGTGCGTCCGAGCCCGATGCCGCCCGGACGTGGAGTGTTCGTCGATCGGTCCGGCCCCGCGCTCGTGCAGCTCGGGCACTCGAGTTGACGAGGCCGCAGTGGCGTTACGCGGCTGTGCACCTGAGTCATTCGGAGATTGCTGTCGTCGCGTCCGGTGCGACGCTGCAGGGTCCACGCGAACACGTCGGATCCGCATACGCGGTATCGGAGGGTGGTCGACTCGTCTTCGGGCGGGCGGGCGCGGACACCGAGGTCCCTCCGCTGCTGTGTCTCGACGATCGATCGATCCTCGTGGGCGACGCAGTGTGGGATCGCGGCGAAGTCCTGCACGGGATCGTGTGGTCGGCGCTGCAGGGAGCCGGGATACACGACCGACTCGATCTGCTCGAGATCGCGTATCCCTCGACGTGGGGCGACGAGCGTCGAGAGCTCCTCCGAGCCGTGTTCGCCACGTCGGCGAGCGAGGTCGTCGTCGTGGAGACGGCGATCGCCGCGGTCGCATCGGCGGGAGAACGCGCACCGGCTGCTGCGGTGGTGATCGAAGTGGGCACCCTCGACACGACGGTCGTCCTGGTGGACGAGGCAAGAACTCACGGCGGCGACATCGGTGCAGTACTTGCTGTCGGAGAACGAGACGACAGCTGGCGACGACGAGCCGACGACTACCTTCGATCGTCGGTGTCGCAATGTCCCGAGGACATTTTCATCGTGGCGGAGTCGGGTTCGAGCTCGAGCCCCGCTGCGGAAGATCCGGCACGATGGCTGACCGGACTCGACGTCGCCAGGTCTCTGTATCGACGTGCGGGAGCTGAGGTGGAAACTGCCCCGCCAGGGCGAGCCGCGGCAGGGCGCTCGGCGGCATGGCTCGATGAAGTGACCGTCGCGGTGCCACCTCCCCGAAGAAGCGGATTGCCGGTTCGAGTGTTCGGTGCGGTGGCCGCATCGGTCATCGTTGCCGGTGGTGTCGTTGCACTGACGTTCGTCCTTCGGTCTCCGCAAGAGGTGGCCGTCGCGACCTCGCCGCCGTTCGAGGTGCCTGCCACCCTGGCGGCATCGGCGACCGAAGCCACCCCCGCGACCGAAACGACCCCCGCGACCGAAACGACCTCGGCGACAGCAGTATCGGCGACGAGCGAGTCACCGTCGGTGATCCCGTCGGCGACGTTCGTCTCGGGCCGGGCGTCGCTGCGACTACCGGCGACCTGGACCAGGATGGAGGACCCGGCCCGGATGGTGTTGATTCCGCCGACAGCACCCGAGCGTCGCATCGTCGTCACAGTGCAGGAACTGGTGCCCGGCTCGACGCTCGAACAGGTTGCGTCCGAGCTCGGTGCGGCAGTCGACGCGCGTGGACCCGACTCCCCGATCGGATCGCTGGAGCCTGCCCGTGATTTCGGAGGTCGGGTGGGGATCTCGTACGTCGAGCGGCCGGCCGATGCGTCCACTGTGTTGTGGCGTGTGCTGGTCGAATCGGATGTGCAGGTGAGCATTGGCTGCCAGTTCGAGGGACCGGACTCGTCCGCGATCGACACCGAATGTGATCTGGCCACCCAGACTCTGGAGATCGTGCCGATGAGTTGAGGCCGCCGCGCAAATTTTCGCCGTATGCCGGAACCGAACCAAGGGGTGGCTGCGTCCAAGGAGATGTAGGGGAGTGAGCGGGCCGCACGCGGTCCCTCGGTCGAGCGTCATGTGCGCCGCGGGCGTACGTGAATACGAAAATCGAAGCAGAGGAGTCGAAGTGGGATATCCAGGGGGACCGGAATCTATGGGTTCGTCGAACGGCGTCACCGTCACACCGCAGGAGCTCGTTGCTGCCGGGGCGACGATCGAGGGCCTGAGCGTGTCGATCGATGCGTCCAACTCGGCCGTGCGTTCCATCGTCGAGCAGACCGCCGAGGCGTGGGTGGGCAAGGCCGGCAAGTCGTTTCAGGATGTCATGTCGCAGTGGGACACCAGTGCCCAGAAGATGCGCAGCGCGCTCGAGCAGATCTCGGCGGACATCAAGACCAACGGCCACGGCTACTCCGATGCGGACGACGACAACGTGGCGGCTGTGAACCAGGTGGCGGGATCGCTCGGTTCGGGACTGACCACGTTCAACTGACGGCACGACCGGCCACCGAACGACCGACCACACGACCGAGCTCTATTTAGGAGACTGATTCGACATGAAGTACGACTTCGCTCAGATCGCGGCGTTGACCGAGGCGATGAACAAGCAGGCGAACGTGACCAAAGACCTTCTCGCCGACGTGGACGGCACTGCGAAGAGACTCTACGAATCGTGGGAGGGCGACGCGATGACGTCCTATTACGAACTCCAGCGTCAGTGGAACTCCGCATCCGACGAGCTCAATCTCATTCTGTCGAGCCTCGTCGCGGCCGCCCGCACCGGCGGCGAGGCCATGCACGGGGTGGAGATGGCGAACAAGGCGCGCATGGCGCGCTGACCGTAGACCACGAGCGTCGTATGCCCCGATCGGCACTTGTCGGTCGGGGCAGACGACTGTCGAGGGGCGCGGCACCTGGCGCGGGTTGTGGTGGCGGTGTGTACTGGACGGATGACGGATTTCGGGACGGCGATCGATGCCGAGCGTTCTCGCGCCGAACACCGCCTGCACTCCCTTCGCGACGAGCTCGCGTCGGTCATCGAAGGCAGCCGGTGGACCACCGACGACGACGAACACGACCCGGAGGGTTCCACCATCGCCTTCGAGCGTGCCAAGATCGCGGCCCTGATCTCCGACACCGAGTCCGAGATGCGCGAGCTCGACGCCGCGTCCACGCGGTGGGATCTCGGGACGTACGGCACGTGCGAGCGGTGCGGAGAGTCGATACCGGCGATCAGGCTCGAGGCATTGCCTGCGGCCCGCCGCTGTGTGCGGTGCGTTCGCCTGTCCTGAGCCGGTCTTCCGCGTCGGAGGCGTTTTGACCTGGGTGCCGGCTCCCGGTATCGTTCCCCGTTGGCGTGTATGGGCTCGCCGCATTTCTTCGATGCGCAGAGCTCTTGTCCTCGGGTCTCAACTGGCCGCCGAGGGCATCCACACGTCTTGGCCAGCAGCGACATCATGAAGACAGGAATTTTCTGTGTCTACTTACGCCCCGAAGGCCGGGGACACCACCCGGACGTGGCATGTGATCGACGCCACGGACGTCGTGCTCGGACGCCTCGCCGTCCAGGCCGCGACACTGCTCCGCGGTAAGCACAAGCCCACCTACGCACCCAACGTCGACGGTGGCGACTTCGTCGTCATCATCAACGCCGAGAAAGTTGCCATCAGTGGCAACAAGCTCGATGGCAAGTTCCACCACCACCACTCCGGCCATCCGGGCGGTCTGAAGTCGCGCTCGACGCGTCAGGTGCTCGAGAACAACCCCGACCGTCTCGTGGAGAAGGCCGTTGTCGGCATGATCCCGAAGAACAAGCTCGGAAATGCCATCGCGAGCAAGCTGAAGGTCTACGCGGGACCGAACCACCCGCATGCCGCTCAGCAGCCCGTTCCGTTCGAGATCAAGCAGGTGTCCCAGTGACGGCGCCGGAGGGAAATGACGTGACGTCGCAGGAGAACATCGAAGAGATCGCCGCCGACGAGTTCGTGGCAGTGGAAGATCCCGAGGTGGCCACGGAAATCGAAGCTGCTGCAGCTCCGGCCCCCATCGTGTTCGATCGCCCGATCCAGACCGTCGGCCGCCGCAAAGAAGCCGTCGCTCGTGTTCGGTTGTCCTCGGGCACCGGTGGATTCAAGCTCAACGGCCGCACCCTCGAGGATTACTTCCCGAACAAGGTGCACCAGCAGCTGATCAAGGCTCCTCTGGTGCTGGTCGACCGCGCAGAGTCCTTCGACATCGTGGCACTGCTGCACGGTGGCGGACCGTCGGGACAGGCAGGCGCGCTGCGTCTGGCCATCTCGCGTGCGCTGATCGAGCTCACCCCGGACGATCGCCCGGCTCTCAAGGCCGCCGGCTACCTCACGCGTGACGCGCGTGCGGTCGAGCGCAAGAAGTACGGCCTGAAGAAGGCCCGTAAGGCGTCGCAGTACTCCAAGCGCTGACGCGTCTTACCCGTTCCATCCTCGAGGGCAGGCTCCAGCAAGATCGGATGCCTGCCCTCGAGGCATTTTCCGACGATGTTCTCTCTGTTCGAAGGGGTCTTCATTCATGGCGCGATTGTTCGGCACCGACGGAGTGAGGGGACTCGCAGGCGGGGTCCTGACGGCAGAGCTCGCGATGACCATCGCCCGGGCTGCCGCCGCCGTGCTGGCACCGGATGTCGACGGTGGTCGACGGACAGCGGTCGTCGGCCGTGACCCCAGAATCAGCGGTTCGATGCTCGGTGCCGCAGTGTCGGCCGGGCTCACTGCCTCGGGTGTCGACGTGATCGACGTGGGCGTGCTGCCGACCCCCGCGGTCGCCTACCTCACCGGCGAATACGGCGCGGCGCTGGGCGTGATGATCTCCGCCTCGCACAATGCGATGCCCGACAACGGAATCAAGATCTTCGCCGCAGGCGGGCACAAGCTCGACGACGACATGGAAGATCGCATCGAGGCGTTGCTCGGGGTGGACGGCCGCACCGAGAAGCCGGTCGATGTGACCGGCGCTGCCATCGGTCGCATCGACGTCGCTCCCGACGCTGCCGAGCTCTATGCCGGGCACCTCGTCGCACCGCTCTCGCACCGACTCGACGGTGTCACCGTCGTGGTGGATTGCTCGCACGGTGCAGCCTCGACGGTCGGACCGGAGATCTACCGCCGGGCCGGTGCGACGGTCGTGGCGATCAACGCCGAGCCAGACGGGCTGAACATCAACGACGGGTGTGGTTCGACGCACCTGGAAGGGCTGCAGAAGGCTGTCGTCGAGCACGGGGCCGACCTCGGGATCGCGCACGACGGCGACGCCGACCGCTGCCTCGCGGTCGATGCCTCCGGTGCGGTGGTGGACGGGGACGCGATCATGGCTGTGCTGGCCATCGCGATGAGTGAGAACGGCACGCTGACCGACAACACGTTGGTCGCCACCGTCATGAGCAACCTCGGGCTCCACATCGCGATGCGCGAAGCGGGAATCACGTTGCGTACCACCGCAGTCGGTGATCGATACGTCCTCGAGGAGTTGCGCCGCGGAGGGTACGCACTCGGTGGTGAGCAGAGCGGACACGTCGTACTCCCTGCGATCGGGACGACCGGCGACGGGATCGCGACCGCGCTGCGTGTGATGGAGCGGATGGCCCGGACCGGACGCACCCTGGCGGATCTGGCGTCGCCGATGCGCACGCTGCCCCAGGTGTTGATCAACGTACGTGTCTCGGACAAAGCTGCGGTGGCGTCGGCACCGTCGGTGTCGGACGCCGTGGCCGTCGCCGAGCTCGAGCTCGGCCAATCGGGGCGAGTTCTGTTGCGTCCCAGCGGGACCGAACAGCTCGTGCGAGTGATGGTGGAAGCGTCGGAACTCGACGTCGCGACCCGGCTCGCCGAGGAGTTGGCGGGCCGGGTCGCGGCGGTCTGATCGTCAGGCGGTGTCCGATCGTCAGGCGGTGAGTTCTCGCAACGCGGTGAGCTGCGCGACGCGTCCTGCGGTGTCCTCGGCCAACGGTGCGACGTTGAGTGTCGTCACGCCGGCTTCGGCGAAGGCTGCCACGCGCTCCTTGACGTAGCTCTCCGGTCCGATGAGATTCACCGAACGCGCGAGCTCGTCCGGAACCGCCGCTGCTGCTTCCTCTTTCTTGCCGGCGAGGTACAGATCCTGAATCTTCTCGGCCTCGGCTTCGTAGCCGTAGCGCTGAGCAAGGGAGTTGTAGAAGTTCTTTCCCTTGGCTCCCATGCCGCCGATGTAGAGCGCCAGGTGCGGCTTGACCCAGGGGAGGTACTTGTCGGCGTCCTCGCCGATGGCCAGGGTGGGACTGGCGAACACCTCGAGTTCGCCGAGTGACGGATCGCGTTTGGCCTTGCCTGCGGCCAGCGATTCGCCCCACACGTCGGCCGCCTTCTCCGGGAAGTAGAAGATGGGCTGCCAGCCCTCTGCGATCTCTGCGGTGAGCTCGACGTTCTTCGGTCCGAGAGCGGCGATGACGACCGGAATGCGTTCGCGCACAGGGTGATTGATCAGCTTGAGTGGTTTGCCCAAGCCGGTTCCCTTGTCCGCCGGCAACGGGATCTGGTAGTGCTTGCCCTGATACTGCACTTTTTCTCGACGCCACACCTGGCGGCAGATCTCGATGACCTCACGGGTTCTGGCGATGGGTGCGTCGTACTTGACGCCGTGGAAACCCTCGACGACCTGTGGCCCGGATGCGCCGAGTCCGAGAACGAAGCGCCCGTCGGAAACGTAGTCGAGGCCGGCGGCCGTCATGGCCGTCAGCGACGGCGTTCTCGTGTAGATCTGGAAGATGCCCGACGCGATCTTGATCGTGCTCGTCTTGGCCGCAAGGAACCCGAGTTGACTGACGGCGTCGAAAGAATAGGCCTCGGGCACGAAGATGATGTCGAGGCCCGCCTTCTCGAGTTCGGCTACCTCGGCAACGGTCTCGGTGAAACCACCGCTGTAGTTCAGCATCGTTCCGATGTGCATGGGACTCCTCGTTCTCGAGTAGCTGGTGGAGCTGCTCGGTTGTCTGTTACCGACGTTTCGTATCGGGACGTTACCGCTCGCCGGGGAACCGATGGGAGTCGGCGCACGTCATAGTGGGAAAGGGGCACTTCGAGCGGGAACGGGCGGGCGATGAGCGACGGATTCTGGGTGGACGTGGTCCGCGTGCGCGAGGTGGCGGACTCGATGACGGCGTCGGCGGAGGCCCTGGGTGCGGGAGCCGATTCGATCGCATCACCGGCATTCGGTACCGCCGCCGCAGGACGGAACTACGGAGACCTGGGCGCGGCCTATCTCGACGCCCACTCCGGGCTCGGGCGAGCCGTCGGGGTGTGGCGGTCGTCGGTCGACGACATCGCGGATGCCCTCGTCGCCGCGATGAGCGCGTACGAAATACAGGACGACGCCGGTGCCCACGCGATCGACTCGTTGCGGTGACTGTTTCTTCCACCTCGCCCGCCAAGGCAGCATCGGTCGACGAGATTCTCGACGCCAATGCCGTCGGGCTGCTGTATTTCGAGCGTTTCCTGCCGTTGGCCGAGCGCGTTCCCGGCAGCGAAGTCCCGCGCTACGACGAGGTGTGTGCACGGTACGACGAGCAGCGCGGCCTGAACCTGGAGGCTCTGGCGTCCGACGCAGATGCGGTCGGGGCTATGGCTGCGGCGCTGGGTGAACAATTGGACGAGCAGACGCAGCTCCTGATCGTTCTTCGACTGCGGTGGCACGGTGACACCGGTGAGACGGCCCAGCGATATGTGGCCACCGAGCAGGAGAGAGCAGGGGTGCTTCTCGACTCGGTCGAGGATGCGCTGCAAACGATGTACGCGGCTGTGGACGTACTGCGTGAGGCTGTGACCGACAAGGCCGAGCTCGTCGGAAGCCTCGATACCGACGCCGTGGAAGGACACGATCCCGACCGAATCGATGCGCTTCTGCTGGCCTCGGGCATCGAGTGCGTCCCGGTCGACCGGGCAACCGTGTTCGCCCGCCTGGCACCGGCGCTTCCGGAATGGGCCGAGCGATTTGCGCGAGCAGACGTATCGGACGAGTTCGCGGCCGAGGTCGCCGACCGGTCTCGAGAATGGATCGAGGGCGAGTTCGTGCCACATGTGCAACGCACGTGTACAGCGGTTTCGTCTGCCTGCACGGCCACGGACACGGCCGTTCGAGAGTGCCTGGCCCTGGTGGTGAAGATCATCGAGGAAGTCGTCCACCCCGTGTTCGACGAGCTCGACGAGCGCAGCTGGGTGCCGCTGGCTGTTGCCGAGAAGTCGAGTGAGCGGTCGTCGCCCGAGAACTGCCCTGCGGCGGTCACGGGCGGAGCCGGGGGAGAGGCAGCCGTCACCGGACCCGCATCGGCAGCCCACCCTCCGTCCGAGGTGCCGGCCTCGGCTCCGCCGGCGCAACCGGCACCTGCTCCGGATGCACGTGCCACCGGTCCCACGGCGTGGGGCGAAACCGAGAACGACAATGGTCGTGAAGACAGTCGGGTCGATGCAGTCGCCGGACTCGTCGACGGCATCGTGGACGGCATTGTGGACGTCATCGTGGACCGGGTTGTCGAGGCGCTCGGTGACACGACCGGCGACGGGAGTCTCGGCGACGAGACCGATGCCGACCCCACTGCAGAACCCGACCCCAGGGCAGATCCCAACCCCGCCTCAGAACCCGACCCCACCGCAGAACCCAATCCGACTGCAACGCTCGATGATCCGCCCGCTTCGATCCCGTCGCCGGAATTCGGTGATGCATCGAAGGTCGTCGGCGAGCGCGGCCATCTCGAGGCCGAACTCGACGGCCATCGTGCCCGTATCGCGCTCGAACACGATGGGGCCGTATCGCTTCGACTCGAGACACCGGGCCTCGGGGTGCGCACGTTCGAGTTGCGCGTCGGTCCCTTCGGGTTGCCGGAGATCGTCGAAGTTCCCGGGACCGTCGATCCGAGCGGTGTCGGGGTGTCGAACCGGTCTTCGGCGACCGTGGAACCGCCGGAGCCCGCCGCGGGGGATCGAACCACACCCGATGCAGAACCCGAGATCGAACCGGCACCTCCTTCTGCCGAGTCCGGCGCTCCCGAGCTGAACACAGCGACCTCACCGCCGGTGGATGTCGCACCGGCCGACGAGCCGCAGGTGGGTAGTGCACCGACGGACTTGCAACCCGCATCGACCGCAGACACCCCGGAGGTATGCGTTCCTGAAACTTCGGACGAGGAGCACTCCGTCCGGCAGGGCCCGAACGAGGCTCATGAGGTGAGCGAGGTGCCTCCCGCTCCCGTGGCCCCTCCGGTCACCGAACCACAGCCCAGCTCGGCGGGTTCCGGCGCGGGCTTGAGCGAGGCGGGTGCACTGTGAATTCGGATCCGGCGTGGCGTCGTGAACTGCATCGCATTCGCGACGCGCATCGGGCGGCGATAGCGGGTGCCGCAGAACAGCTACGTCATCCAGAAGAATCAGTGAGACACGATGCGGGACAAGAGTTTTCAGGCCAACCGAGCGGAGACGGCACTCGGTCGGCAGCGGGCTCGGTTTTGCGCCCGGCTCACCTGGATCGGCGGCACGGCGCACCACACGTCGAACCGGACCCCGACGAGCAACCCCGATCGTGGCTGGTGTGACGACGCCGAACCCGGAAGGGTCAGCCGCGTCCCAGTAGAGCCTTGATCGAGGCGGTCGCCTTCGGCTTGGGCTGCTCGGTCAGCGGCGCGTGAGGATCGACAGCACGGGTGCCGGCGATGTCGCCGTTCGTTCCGGCCAATTCCTCGTAGTCGGAGTCGCCGGTCAGGTGGTAGAGCAGAAATGCGGTCAGTACAGCGCGGGTGCGTTGCTGGGTCTTGCGGTCGGAGCTGTTGACTCCCAGTGCGCGGAGCATTCGCCGGCCTTCGACGAATCCGTCTGCCGTCGAGCCGTCGATCCGTCGGAGGACGGATGGTCCGTGCCAGGCCTGGGCGAGAGCCAGTGAATTATCGTTGAGCGAATCTGCGTTCGAGCTGTCGCCGACGACCAGTCCGGGCACGTCGAGGCCTGCGGCGGCGTCCTCGGACGACGGTGCCGTCGGTGCCGGAAACAGGGCGGCGACCGCTTTGACATCCGGTCGTCGGGAGGCAGCGAGTACGGCGGTCCCGGCGCCCATCGCGTGACCGACTGTGGCCAGATTCTCGGGATGCACACTGATGTTGCCCGAGCCCAGGCGAACGCCGGTCATGATGTCGAGCACAGTGCCCAGGTCGGTGGCGAGTCCGCGGTGCGAGGGCACGAGGCCACGCTCGGTGTCGGGTGCTGCCACGACGAACCCCCACGACGCCAGGTGCTTCAGGGTGTCGGTGTAACTGCCGGGGCGCAGCATCCAACCGTGCGCGAACGCCACACCGGGCAGGCCGAAGCCTTCGGCCGGGGTGTAGACGACGCCAGGTTGCCCGGCCAGGGCCAGGTTCCCTCTCAGTACCTTGTGCGGGCCACGCTTGGAGAGAGCAGATGCCAGCTTCTTCGGTTTCGCCACGAGAGATGACGCTACCGAATGTGCTCGGGTGTGGGGACGCCGGACACGGCGACCTGAGCGAATGGGTCGTGCGCGTCGTGCCGAGTACCCTGATGCACCATGTGCGGAATCGTTGGATATGTCGGCCACCGCCCAGCTTTGGGTGTGGTGGTCGAGGCGCTTCGGCGTATGGAATATCGGGGCTACGACTCCGCAGGAATCGCGATACTGGACGGCGCGGGCTCTACCGCGGTCGAGCGCAAGGCCGGGCGGCTGGCAAACCTCGAGGCCGAATTGGACGACATCGGCACCGATACGTTCGTCGGGACCACCGGCATGGGACACACGCGGTGGGCGACGCACGGGCGTCCGACCGACCGCAACGCTCACCCCCATCGCGACGCGTCCGGATCGGTGGCGGTGGTGCACAACGGCATCATCGAGAACTTCGGTCCGCTGCGTGCCGAACTCGAAACGGCGGGTGTGGAGTTCCTGTCCGACACCGATACCGAGGTCGCTGTCCACCTCGTCGCTCGGGCATACGCGGACGGGCCTACTGCGGGCGATTTCGTGGCCAGTGCGAAGGCAGTGCTGCGTCGCCTCGAGGGTGCGTTCACGCTGGTCTTCACTCATTCCGATCACGCGGACACGATCGTCGCCGCGCGTAGGTCGACCCCTCTGGTGCTCGGAGTCGGCGACGGCGAGATGTTCCTTGGTTCCGATGTCGCTGCATTCATCGAGCACACGCGCGACGCCGTCGAACTCGGGCAGGACCAGGTCGTCGTCATCACGGCCGATGGCTACGACATCAGCGATTTCGACGGCAACGAGGCGCAGGGGCGTCCGTTCCGGATCGATTGGGACCTCGCGGCCGCCGAGAAGGGCGGCCACGACTACTTCATGCTCAAGGAAATCCAGGAGCAGCCCGCCGCCGTGGCCGACACGTTGCTCGGCCACTTCGACAATGGCCGGATCGTGCTCGACGAGCAGCGTCTCTCCGATCAGGAACTGCGTGACGTCGACAAGGTGTTCGTCGTCGCCTGTGGCAGTGCCTACCACTCGGGTCTGCTCGCCAAGTACGCCATCGAGCACTGGACCCGGCTGCCGGTGGAAGTGGAACTGGCCAGCGAGTTCCGCTATCGCGACCCGGTACTGGATCGGTCGACCCTGGTCGTGGCCATCTCGCAGTCCGGCGAGACCGCCGACACCCTCGAAGCAGTGCGGCACGCGAAGGACCAGAAGGCGCGCGTTCTTGCGGTGTGCAACACCAACGGCTCGCAGATTCCCCGCGAGGCCGACGCAGTTCTGTACACGCGTGCAGGTCCGGAGATCGGCGTCGCGTCGACCAAGGCGTTTCTCGCCCAGGTGACCGCGAACTACCTCGTCGGCTTGGCCCTGGCGCAGGCGCGCGGCACCAAGTACCCGGACGAGGTGGCGCGCGAGTTCGCCGAGCTCGAAGCGATGCCGGAGTTGGTGCAGCGGGTGCTCGAGACGGTCGAGCCGGTGCGTGCGCTCGCGCGCGAGCTGTCGACGTCGTCGACCATCCTGTTCCTCGGTCGACACGTCGGTTACCCCGTCGCTCTCGAAGGCGCGCTCAAGCTCAAGGAGCTCGCCTACATGCATGCGGAGGGATTCGCCGCCGGTGAGCTCAAGCACGGTCCGATCGCGCTGATCGAGGACGGCGTTCCGGTCATCATCGTCATGCCGTCGCCGAAGGGCCGTGCGGTGCTGCACTCGAAGATGCTCAGCAACATCCGCGAGATCCAGGCCCGCGGCGCTCGGACGGTCGTCATCGCGGAGGAGGGCGACGAAGCGGTCCGGCCTTTCGCGGACAGCCTTATCGAGATCCCGGCGGCGTCGACACTGCTGCAGCCGTTGCTCTCGACGATTCCGCTGCAGGTCTTCGCAGCCGAGGTCGCTCAGGCGCGCGGCTACGACGTGGACAAGCCGCGAAATCTGGCCAAGTCCGTCACGGTCGAGTAGAAGGACCGGCGGGGCTCGACACACACGACGGCACGAGCGGGAGGACCTCGGCATGCGCGGCTACTACACACCCGAGCAGATCAGGAACGCCGAGGCTCCGCTGCTGCAATCGTTGCCCGACGGCACGTTGATGCGCCGCGCTGCGTACGGCTTGGCCTCGGTGGTGGCGCGCGAGCTCTTCTCGCGAACCGGCGGCGTCGCGGGGCGACGAGTACTGATACTGGTCGGATCGGGAGACAACGGCGGAGACGGCCTGTGGGCAGGTGCGTTCCTGCGCAGGCGCGGCGTCGCGGTGTCCGCGCTGCTGCTCGATCCGGACCGTGCCCACGCCGAAGGTCTTGCGGCCCTGCGAGCCTCGGGGGGACGGGTCGTCACGGAGCCGGACGATCCGGACCTCGTCATCGACGCCATCGTCGGGATATCAGGGAAGGGTCCGCTACGTCCCCACGCTGCCGGGATGGTCGACCGGATCACCGCGCCCATCGTCTCCGTGGACATCCCCAGTGGCGTCGATGCAGAAACCGGTGAGGTGTCGGGACCGGCGGTGACCGCCGATGTCACCGTCACGTTCGGCGCTCGCAAACCGGTGCACGTGTTGGCCGTACCTCGTTGTGGCCGAATCGACGTGATCGACATCGGGCTGACCCTGCCGTCGCCCGAGATCGAGTCCTTCGAACCGGCCGACGTAGGCCGAATCTGGCCGATTCCCACCGCGTCGGACGACAAGTACTCGCAGGGAGTCGTCGGCGTGTTGGCCGGCAGCGCCACGTATCCCGGGGCCGCGTTGCTGTGTGTCGGCGCAGCCGTCGCCGCCACGTCCGGGATGGTTCGGTACGTGGGAAGTGCCGGCGCAGAAGTGGTCTCGCACCACCCGGAGGTCGTCGTCGCACCGGATCTGGATGCAGCGGGGAGGGTGCAGTCGTGGGTCGTCGGCCCCGGCTTCGGCACTGACGAATCCTCGGCGGACATCGTGCGTCGAGTTCTCGAATCGAATCTGCCGGTGGTCGTCGACGCCGATGCATTGACGATCCTCGCGGACAACGAGCAGTGGGTCGTCGATCGCACTGCACCGACGCTGTTGACCCCGCACGCCGTTGAGTTCGCCCGCCTGACCGGATCGGAACCCGGTCCCGACCGCGTCGCGGCCGTACGAGGCCTCGCCGCTCGGTGGGGCGTCACCGTGCTGCTCAAGGGCCGCGCGACGGTCGTCGCCGACTCGGACGGCACCGCGTTCGTCAGTGACGCGGGCGGATCCGCCGCGTCCACCGCCGGATCCGGGGACGTGCTGTCCGGCGTCCTCGGTGCCCTGCTCGCAACCGGAATGGCACCGTCGACCGCGGCCGCGTGCGGGGCCAAGGTGCACGCACTGGCCGCAGCCCATGCCGCGCACGGAGCCGATGGCGAATTCGCCGCCCCGATCTCGGCGACACCGTTGTCGAACAGCCTGCGAGAAGCCATCCGGACGGTCCGCTCGGTCGCTGTCTGAGCTGCACTGGGCTCGCCGGCCGACCCAACGGTGTGTCATGAGTTGTGCCACCTGATCCGTGGTGTGTGCGGAAGGGATGGCACTATCGAATGTTGTGACTATCGGTAACGGCGACGTGGAGACCGATCCGCGGACGGATTCGGGTGCTCTGGCAACCGTCGATCTCGATGCCGTGGCCCACAATGTCCGGGTTCTGCAGGAAGTCGCAGGCGACGCCGCCGTGATGGCCGTCCTGAAATCCGACGCCTACAACCATGGGGCAGGCCCCGTGGCACACGCTGCCGTCGCGGCCGGCGTGCACGAATTCGGGGTCACGACGATCGGCGAGGCCCTCGAACTGCGCGCAGCCGGAATCACCGTGCCGGTGCTGGCGTGGCTGCACCGGGCCGATTCGGACTTCGGTGCTGCGATCGCCGAGAACATCGGAGTCGGGGTCTCCACGGCCGGCCAGCTGAACTCGGTGATCGCCGCAGCCAGGCGGACCGGTCTCACTGCCGACCTCTCGCTCAAGATCGATACCGGCCTCAATCGCAACGGCGTTGCGCGGGCGGACCTCGACGTCGTCCTGGATGCCACCGCGTCGGCCGTCGCCGAGGGGTCCGTGCGATTGACGGGGATGTTCTCGCATCTTGCCTGTGCCGACGAACCGAATCACCCGGCCAACGACGCCCAGGCAGAGCGGCTCCGCGACGCTGTTGCGCGCGCCGGCCGGCGCGGTATCTCGCCGACCGTCGTGCATCTGTCCAACTCGGCGGCAACGCTGACCAGGCCGGACCTCGGTTTCGACATGGTGCGCCCGGGTATTGCGCTGTACGGCCTGTCGCCGGTGCCCGATATGGGAGATTTCGGCTTGCGTCCGGTCATGACATTGTCCGCGCAGGTGGCCCACATCAAGAAGGTGAACCGAGGTGAATCGGTGTCGTACGGATACACCTGGACAGCTCCGACCGACACCGTGGTCGCACTGGTAGCGCTAGGTTATGCCGACGGGGTCGTGCGCCGACTCAGCGGTCGTTTCGAGGTGACCATCGACGGTCGTCGTTACCCGTCGGTGGGGCGCGTGTGCATGGACCAATTCGTCGTCGATCTCGGCGGCGACAGCTCGGGTGTCGCCATCGGCGACGAGGCGATACTGTTCGGGCCGGGGGACAGCGGAGAGCCGCACGCTCAGGATTGGGCGGATGCGCTCGACACCATTGGCTACGAGGTCGTCACCGGCGTTCGTGGACGTGTTCGACGTCGTTTCGTCGGCACGCGCTCAGGGGAGGCGACGAAGTAGACCATGCTGGGATTGCTGGAGAGTCTTGCGATAGTGGTGCGGGAGACGGCGTTTCGATCCAACAAGGATCCGCTGGCAACCGAGAATCTCGACCTGATGGACGCCGATCGAGGCAGTATCGTCACGGCGGACGACGGTGTTCCGCTGGCGGTCCGTGAGGTGGGGCCGGCGGATGCACAACTGACCGTCGTGT
Source organism: Rhodococcus sp. KRD175 (assembly GCF_017168275.1). Lineage (NCBI taxonomy): Bacteria > Bacillati > Actinomycetota > Actinomycetes > Mycobacteriales > Nocardiaceae > Rhodococcus > Rhodococcus sp. KRD175. The sequence goes on along the minus strand of NZ_JABFAQ010000012.1, from coordinate 40,251 downwards.
TCGTGCACGGATACTGCCTGCGCATGTCGTCGTGGCATTTCCAACGACGTGCGCTCGAACAGCAGTGGGGTTCGAGCGTGCGCATGGTGTTCTACGACCAGCGCGGTCACGGCCGCTCCGGGGTGCCCAGTGCAAGCAGTTGCACCATCGGTCAGCTCGGCCTCGACCTCGACGCGGTCATCCGTTCGGTCGTGCCCAAGGGACGCATCGTCCTGGTCGGGCATTCGATGGGCGGCATGTCGATTCTTTCCATGGCGCGCCAGCGGTCGTCCGTCGTCCGGCAGCGAGTGATCGGTGCCGTGCTGATCTCCACTACGGCTGCCGGCCTCGCACAGACGGGAGTCGGCCGCAGCCTGCAGAATCCGGCGGTCGATGCTTTTCGACTGGCTGTACGCACGTCACCCGGCCTGGTGCAATTCGGGCGAGGAGCGGTGCGCGCCATCATTTCACCGGTGCTGCGCGCGGCCTCGTACGGAACGCGGGTGTCTCCTCGGCTGGTGGCATTCTCGCAGTCGATGATCGACGACACCTCCGTTGTCACCATCGTGAATTTTCTCGAGACCCTCGAACTGCACGACGAGTCGGCGGCTCTGGCGGAATTCGAGAACATTCCGGTGTCGGTGGTGTGCGGCGACGAGGACTGGATCATTCCCTTCGCGAGTTCGGAGGCACTCACCGACGCGCTGCCGAAATCGGAGATGGTGCGGGTGCGTCAAGGTGGGCACCTGGTGCAGTTGGAGTTCCCCGAACAGGTCAACGGTGCGATCCTTCGCCTGGTGGCGCGAGCCTCGGAGCCCAAGAAGAAGCGGTGGGGCGTTGTCTGATTCCGAGAGTCCACCGAACTCCGGGCTGGACCTGCCCGTCGAGGCCGAACTGGCGACGGCGACGGACACTGCCGAGTTCGGTGCTCGGCTCGCGGACATTCTGGTCGCCGGCGATCTCGTCGTACTCGACGGTCCGCTCGGTGCGGGGAAGACCGCGATGACCAAGGGGATCGCGGCGGGTCTCGGGGTGCACGGTCGCGTCACCTCACCGACGTTCGTCATCGCCCGCGAGCATCGACCAGGCGTGCGCCCCAACGGTTTACCGCCTGTCGCCCTCGTGCACGTCGACGCCTACCGTCTGGGTATGACAGGGCAGTCCGCGTTCGACGAGCTGGACGCGTTGGACCTCGATACCGATCTCGAGCACGCCGTCGTCGTCGTCGAGTGGGGCGAGGGCGTGGTGGAGACCCTGACGGATCAGCATGTCTCCGTGCGCTTGTCACGCGATCCGGAATCGGACGTCCGAAGGGTGAGTGCTCGCCGGGTGAATGGCGATGCGCTCGGCCGCCTACCCGAGTGAGCACCGAAACCCGGCGCGCCCGTAACGGCACTCGACGAAGCGTGCGATGCGGGTATCCCGGGTTCGTGGTGCCGCGGCTACGGGAGTGCTGGGTGCGGCCACCGGGCGGGTAGCCTTGATCCTCGTGCTCGTACTTGCCGTGGACACCTCGACCCCTGCCGTCACCGCAGGTGTGGTGCGGTTGTCCGACTCCGCTGCCGACGGGGCCGATGTCACCACCGTCGCCACCCGCATCAAGGTCGACGCCCGATCGCACGCCGAGGTTCTGACTCCCCACATCCTCGAGTGCCTGGCCGAGGCCGGCATCGTGGCTACCGATCTGGCGGCCGTCGTCGTGGGAGTGGGCCCCGGTCCGTACACCGGCCTGCGGGTGGGGATGGCGACCGCGGCCGCATTCGGTGATGCGCTCGGACTGCCGGTCCACGGTGTCTGCAGTCTCGACGCGATCGCGGCAGACGTCGACGAATCCGGATCGCTGTTGGTGGTCACGGACGCGCGTCGTCGCGAAATCTATTGGGCACGTTACGAAGCCGGGGTTCGGGTAGCGGGCCCCGACGTGATCGCTCCGGCCGAACTGGAGCACGGAGGTGTCGACGCCGTTGCCGGTTCCGCGTCGCATGCCGCACTGTTCGGGTTGCCGGTGCGTGACGTGCAGGCCCCGTCCCCGGCAGGTCTGGTCCGGGTGGCTGCCACCGACATCGGCAGCGGGACTGTACCGGGACCGCTCGTTCCGCTCTATCTACGGCGCCCGGACGCGAAGACACTCGCCGAACGGGCTGCGGAGAAGGCCGCTCGATGACGGTGACGATCGAACCGATGACGGTGCACGACTGCGCACGATGCGCGTATCTGGAGACGGTGCTCTTCGAGGGTGACGACCCGTGGTCGGCAGACGCATTCGTCGCGGAACTGGCTGCGCCGCACAATCATTACGTCACGGCGAAGGAGGCCGGCGAGATCGTCGGTTATGCGGGAATCTCTCTGCTGGGGCAACCGAGCCGCGGCGCATTCGTCGCCGGTGAGGCCGAGGTGCACACCATCGGAGTCGATCCCGCGCACCATCGCCGGGGGATCGGCGGACGACTGTTGAGCGAATTGTTGCGCGTCGCCGACGATCACGGTGGGCCGGTGTTTCTCGAGGTGCGCACCGACAACGACCCGGCCATCGAGTTGTACCGACGTGAGGGCTTCGAGATCGTGGGTACCAGGGCGAAGTACTACCAGCCCAGCGGAGCCGATGCGTTCACCATGCGTCGGCCGGAGAAGACGGAGGCTGCCCGATGATCGTCATGGGTATCGAAAGCTCTTGCGACGAAACAGGAGTCGGCATCGTCCGCTGGCGCGACTCGGGTGTGTGCGAGTTGCTGGCCGACGAGGTGGCATCCAGTGTCGACGAGCACGCCCGGTACGGCGGAGTGGTGCCCGAGGTGGCGTCGAGGGCCCACCTCGAGGCCATGGTTCCGACGATGCGCCGCGCTCTCGCCGCCGCCGACATCGATCGTCCCGACGCGGTCGCAGTGACCATCGGACCAGGACTGGCCGGTGCCTTGCTGGTCGGAGTTGCCGCTGCCAAGGCCTACGCAGCGGCGTGGGACGTCCCCTTCTACGCCGTCAATCATCTGGGCGGCCACGTCGCGGTCGACACCCTCGAGCACGGTCCGATGCCGTCGTGCGTGGCACTTCTGGTCTCCGGTGGACATACTCATCTGTTGCACGTCGACGATCTGTCCAAGCCCATCGCGGAGCTGGGTACCACTGTCGACGACGCGGCCGGTGAGGCGTTCGACAAGGTGGCCCGCCTGCTCGGTCTGGGCTACCCGGGCGGTCCGGCGCTCGACGATGCGGCGCGCGAAGGCGATCCGACTGCGATTGCTTTTCCCCGCGGAATGACCGGCCCACGGGACGCGCGCTACGACTTCTCGTTCTCGGGGGTCAAGACGGCCGTCGCCCGCTTCGTCGAGGCCCGTCAGCGGGCCGGAGATCCGATTCCGGTCGCCGACATCGCGGCGTCGTTCCAGGAGTCCGTTGCGGATGTGTTGACGATGAAGGCGGTTCGCGCCGCGACCGACGTGAACGTCGATACCGTCGTTCTCGGTGGAGGTGCAACGGCCAACTCGCGGATCCGCTCGTTGATCGAATCACGGTGCGCCGACAACGGTTTGACGCTGCGAATTCCGAAGCCGCGGCTGTGTACCGACAACGGTGTCATGATTGCCGCCCTCGGTGCTCACCTGGTTGCCGGGGGCGCGGCACCGTCGGCTCTGACAGCGGTGACGGACCCCGGCCTGTCGGTCGCGACCAGTCAGGTTCCCGGCTGAGCGTCCTGAGGGGGCTCGGAGGTTCGCGGCGCTGCCGTGTCCGGTGACGTCCGGGGTTCGACGCTCTGACCGGACACAGCAGGTGGTGGTGACCAGACCGTCGGCGGAGCGGTCAATTCCGGAGTGGGATCCGAGCCACGGACGACCGTCGTGGGAACGGTGATCGATCCGGTCGGTACTTCCGAGCTTTCCGGAACCGACCCTGCCGAGGGCCGAGGTGTCGGTCCTGGACTGAGCTCGATCGGGCCGGACGGCGTGGTGGGTTCGGGAGTCTCACCCGGGGCCGGGGTCGGCTCGACGGGCGAGCTGGTGGTCGGCGCGGGCGTCGTCGTGGGCTCGGGCGAGACCGGCGTCGACGGCTCGACGGTGACGCTGGTGCCCGCGTCGGGCGACGACGACTCCGGTGCCGGATCCATGGGCCAGTCGATCCGCGGGAGGTCGGGAGCAGGTCGCAGCGTCGGCGTGGTGGTCGGTGCGGAGGACGCGGGGAGTCGGGACGTCGGACGCGAGGAATCGGCTGTGGTCGCTGCGGGGCCGATCGGGTCAGCCGAGTAACGGGTCGAAGTCGGCGTATCGCTCGGCGAGTAGCCCTCGGCTGCGGGTCGTCCTGCGTCCCCGGCTGCGACGGGCTCGGTGGCGCTACCGGCAGGGGACACGCTGGGGTCGTCTGCCGGGGTCATCGTCTGCAGCCCGTAGGCGAGGACCAGCCCGCCTGCGACGACGGCCGCCGCGATCGCACCCGAGTAGCGACCCATCCGGCCCGCAGTCCGGCGTGCGGCCGAGACCAGGGGGTAATCGTTGTCGGTCACCGATGCGGCGACGACGGCCGCGCCCACAGCGAGCACGGCATCCGGCTCGGGGAGACGAACGATGCGTGCATGGAACGTGTCGGTCAGAGACGTGGCCAGCAGCGGGATGTGGGCACCGCCGCCGATCAGCACGATGGCCTCGGGTTCATGGGTGCTTTCGTCGAACACGCTGCGCACGAACTGCGCTGCCTCGTCGAAGAGGGGCGACGCAGCGGTCTCGAAAGCAGCGCGGCTCACGGTGAGCGGTACACCGCTGTAACGCTCGATGCGTGCTTCGTTCTCGTGTGAGAGCAGTTCTTTGATCGCCCGGTACCGCGCCGATCCGATTCCGCGGTCGTCGCGAATGTCGTCTCGCAGATTGTCGAGCGTCATGTTCTGAACGAGGTCCTTGACCAGTGCGTCGAGAACGACGCCGCCGATGGCCTCGGATCGGCCGTAGGACAGAACGACACCGTCGGTCCGGCGGGCCACGGTCACCGACAGTCCACTGGCTCCCAGGTCCACCAGGGCAATGGTGTCGTACCCGTCGACCAGACCGGTGGTGGCCAGATGTGCCGACGCGGCGGCGGCTTCCGGAACGAGCCGAACGTCTCGCGTGGTGTGTGCGAGTGCAGCGCGGATGCGCGCCGCATGTTCTTCGGTTCGGAAGGTGACTGCGATGGAATCGGGCTGCCGGTCGCCGGGAACGAGGGACGCCATCAGCTCGACCGCGGACGTCACGAGATCACCGACATCGATCTTCGCCTGGCGATCCGCCGAGACGGTGCGGTACTCGACTGCATGGCTGCCGTCGGATTCGACGGTGACCAGGGCTGCGCACACGCCCTCGGATCCGGTGGATACACCGACTCCTACCCGCATGGTGTACCTCCGCCCCGTTGTCCGTGTGTGGGAACCGTTCGGTTCCGCCGATGTCGTGCAGTGCCTCTCGTCTGTCGAGCCGTGGCACGGCTGTCGATCGTTATCGTTCGGACAGCTCCGTTATCGTAACGTTACCGATCCCGTTGCGCGACCGTAATAATCTGCTCGGTCGGTTACATCGCAGGCTCGGGTGCGGCCTCACCTGCACCTTCGGCAGTGTCGCGGCGTCGAGAAAAAAGTGTGGAAATCCCCGTGTCGCGTGCCGAGGCGACCGGTGCGGGTCGGGTGGAAGTGCGATCCGGCCGAGTCGGTCGCCCGAACGCAAGCCTGGCGAACCCAGCCCTTGAGTGCTGGCACTCTCGTGTATAGAGTGCTAGTTGGCACCGAGCGAAGTCCCGGCACCCGCGACGACGGGACCGAGTTTCGTGCCGAGTTTGTCAGGACCGCACGAGAAGTACTTACACACAGCTGTCCGGGGATCCGACCCCGGACGCGTACCCCATAACTTTGGAGGGCTCAACGTGGCGAGCGTGAAAATCAAGCCGCTCGAGGACAAGATCCTCGTCCAGGCCAACGAGGCCGAGACGACGACCGCCTCCGGTCTGGTCATCCCCGACACAGCCAAGGAGAAGCCCCAGGAGGGCACCGTCGTCGCCGTTGGCGAAGGCCGTGTCACCGAGAAGGGCAACCGAATCCCGGTCGACGTCAAAGAAGGTGACACCGTCATCTACAGCAAGTACGGCGGCACCGAGATCAAGTACGCCGGCGAGGAGTACCTGATTCTGTCGGCACGCGACGTGCTGGCAGTCATCGCCAAGTAGGCCACAACGCATCCCGCCCCGGAATCCGATTTCAGTGTCGGTCCCGGGGCGGAGTGCGTTCGATCGAGTTTCTTTACTCGAAGGAGTAACACCGAAACATGGCAAAGCAAATCCAATTCAACGAGGAAGCACGCCGCTCTCTCGAGCGCGGCGTCGACAAGCTCGCCGACGCAGTCAAGGTCACTCTCGGACCGCGTGGTCGCCACGTCGTTCTCTCCAAGGCCTTCGGTGGCCCCACGGTCACCAACGACGGTGTGTCGATCGCTCGTGAAATCGACCTGGAAGATCCGTTCGAGAATCTCGGCGCCCAGTTGGTCAAGAGCGTCGCCACCAAGACGAACGACGTCGCAGGCGACGGCACCACCACGGCGACCGTTCTCGCACAGGCTCTCGTCCGCGGCGGACTGAAGAACATCGCCGCCGGAGCCAACCCCATCGCGCTGGGCACCGGCATCTCCAAGGCAGCCGACAAGGTTGCCGAGGCGCTGCTCGCCGCCGCCACCCCGGTCGAGGGCAAGCAGGCCATCGCTCAGGTTGCGACCGTGTCCTCGCGGGACCCCGAGATCGGCGAACTCGTCGGTGAGGCGCTCACTCGCGTCGGTGCAGACGGCGTAGTCACCGTCGAGGAGTCCTCGACTCTGCTCACCGAGCTGTCGGTCACCGAGGGCGTCCAGTTCGACAAGGGCTACCTCTCGCCGTACTTCGTCACCGACGTCGACACGCAGGAAGCTGTGCTCGAGGACGCCTACGTTCTGCTGTACCGCGAGAAGATCACCTCGCTTCCCGACTTCCTTCCGCTGTTGGAGAAGGTTGCCGAGAGCGGCAAGCCGTTGCTGATCATCGCCGAGGACACCGAGGGTGAGGTTCTGTCGACTCTGGTCGTGAACTCCATCCGCAAGACGATCAAGGCCGTTGCCGTCAAGGCTCCGTTCTTCGGCGACCGTCGCAAGGCGTTCCTCGACGACCTCGCAGTCGTCACCGCGGGCCAGGTCATCACTGCAGATGTCGGCCTGAGCCTGAAGGAAGCCGGCCTCGAGCTGCTCGGCCGGGCGCGTCGCGTCGTCGTCACCAAGGACGAGACGACCATCGTCGACGGTGCCGGCTCGCAGGACGACATCGATGCCCGCGTCGGCCAGCTTCGTCGCGAGATCGAGAACACCGACTCCGAGTGGGATCGTGAAAAGCTCGAAGAGCGGCTCGCGAAGCTCTCCGGAGGCATCGCCGTCATCAAGGTCGGTGCCGCAACCGAGACCGAGCTCAAGGAACGCAAGTTCCGCGTCGACGATGCAGTTGCAGCGGCCAAGGCTGCGGTGGAAGAAGGCATCGTTCCCGGCGGTGGCTCCGCTCTGACTCAGGCCGCGTTGTCGCTGGCCGACGATCTCGGCCTCACCGGTGACGAAGCCACCGGCGTCGCAGTGGTGCGCACTGCACTGAACGCACCGCTGTTCTGGATCGCCACCAACGCCGGCATCGACGGTTCCGTCGTCGTCAGCAAGGTGGCCGAGTTGCCGAAGGGCCACGGTTTCAACGCTGCGACCCTGACGTACGGCGACCTGCTGGCCGACGGTGTGGTGGATCCGGTGAAGGTGACCCGATCTGCCGTGGTCAACGCCGCATCCGTCGCGCGCATGATCCTGACGACGGAGAGCTCCATCGTCGAGAAGCCCGAAGAAGAGTCCGAGGCCGCAACCGGCCACGGACACGCTCACTGATTTTCGGGTAGTACGACGAAGCCCCCAACCCGAACGGGCGGATTCTAGGGGTCCTCGCAACACCTGATGGTCAGATGCCTGTCAGTAGATCACGTAAACGCTCGGCTGGAGTTTTCCAGCCGAGCGTTTTGCGTGGACGGGAGTTGAGGCGGTGGGCAACGTT